>CBDCYF010000005.1:3107500-3986945 GCA_965224065.1 Candidatus Multivoradales bacterium | reverse complement strand
CGCTCGCCAAACTGAGTCCTCATCGTCTCGGTCTCCGCGCGTGCCGTTCCCAGGGCATCGGCCAGCCGCTGTGCTTCCGCGTCGGCGCGCTGCCGCGCCGCGGTTGCCCCGGCCGAGCGGCGGTCGGCATCGGCGGCAGCCGTTTCCGCTCGGCCGGCCGCCGCCCGCGCCTCTCTCAGCTCGCGCGCCGATCCGCCCTCCAGATAGGCGGCCGCCAGCCACCCCTGCCGTCCGTCGTCGAGACGGACGGAGACCCAGTCGGGAAGCGTGTCGACCGGTGTGACACGGGTCCCGGGCGGAAGACAGTCCACGGGTTGATCCGCGGTCGATGGCGCCGGACGCAGGCTCAGACAGGGCTCGGCCGATGACGCAACGGCGACCGGACCGGCCAGGGCGACCGCTTGGGCCCGCCTCGCCCGCTGTTCATCGAGCTGTTGTTGCTTTTCTTCGCGGGCCCGCTCCAATTCCCCGCGCAAAGCGGCCACGGCCCGGGTCTCGTTCTCCAGACGGCTGCGAACTTCTGCGAGATCCCGGCGCAGCTCATCCGCCTCGGCCGAACCGGCGGACCGCAGCTCCGCAAGCTCGCTCCGATCCCGCTCGAGCGAGCCGATCCGCTCGCGCGCGCTCGTCAAATCGGACTCCAGTGCCGCCTTGTCTTTTCGCAGGGCTTCCAACACCGCGTCGGTGTCGGCCTGTTCTCTTTCGGTTGCCGCCAGCCGGCTCTGGTGGGCCGGCTCGAGAAACCGGCGCGCCAACCAGCCCTCGCGGCTGTCGGCCAGTTGGACCCTGAACCACTCGGCGCGGACGTCCTTCACCACGACCTCGGTAGCCGGGCTCAGACAGTCCAGCGAGACCTCGTCCGGTCCGGGGCCGGCGCGCAAGTTCAAACAGGGCTCGACTTCCGAACGCACCGTGAAACGCTCCGCAGCGAGAAGCCGCGGCGCCTGTTCGAGAAGCCTCGACAGCCTGGATGTCTCGGTCTCGCTTGACGCCAGCGCCGCGCGGCGACTCTCGATCTCTTGGGCGCCTTGCCGCCGCTCCACCTCCAGTTGCTGCAGACGGGCCACCACCTCGGACGACGCGGCCCGCTCGTCGGCCAGCAGCCGGGAGACGCGCTCGAGCTCGGCCGAGGCCCGCTGAGCCTCCGTTTGCGCCGCCGCCAAACGTCGCTCGAGCTCGGTCAGGCGTTCCTCCGACCCACCTTCCGCAGCGAGCAGGCTCTCGAGCTCGGTAATCCGGGCGTCGGCTTGCTGCCGAGCCCGTCCGGCAGCCTCAATCTCGCTCCGCGCCCGGGCCAGCTCGACCTCAAGCTCACCGGATCTCGCCTCGTCCGCGTCGGCCCCTGCTACTGACGACTCCGGCCTTCGTGCCAGCTCTTCCTGGGCCTGGCGAAGCTCGGCCACCAGCTCGAGCCGGTCGGAATGCAGCTCGGCGGCTCGCTCGCGAAAGCGCGAAATCTCTCCCTGCGCCTCTTCGAGCCGTCGCCCCAGCTCTTCCTCGCGCGCCCGACTCTGGGCCAAGCTCTCGCTCAACTCTTCGACTCGAGACTCGGACGCAACGTCCTCACGCGGGGCCGTGGGGGTGGCGTCGCCGGACGCCACGGCGATGGCCGCTCTGGCTCCGGAGACCGACTCGCCAGCCGTTCCCGACTGGAGAAGCAGGCTCAGCCGGCCACCGACACGCTCGACGTCGAAAGCAAACGGCTCTCTTGCGGCCACCACCAACCGGGTCGTGGGAACACCACCGGGAACCGCGAAGCCGACGTCCACCGTCTCCACCAGACCGGTCGCCGAAGCGGTGCTGACCGCGCGCGGTCCCGGCACGGTCCGGGGGAGCTCGACAATCAAGCGTCCGTCTTCGTCGACATTGCTGCGCCACCCGACCTCGCCGGTGGCGCGCACGTCGATTCGTGCCGTGGCGGCATCACTCTGGAGGGCCACCTCCTCGATCTCGACCGGGGCCGGCTGCGCGCCGGACGGGACCGAAAACGGCAGCGCGGCGGCAAACCATAGGGCGACTGCAGCGGTCAACCTGTTCCGATAGCTGGACACAAACACCGTCCGATCCCCAATCTTGTCTCGTAAGGTCCGAAAACCGCGGCGATGATAGCACCGGCCCTACGGACGCCCGCCCGGTCAAACAGCAGCCTTCCGAGAGGTCGATGGGCTTTGCCGATAGTCGTTTGTGCTACCGTAATATGGCTTCAAGGGTCCTTGCATGGCAACTGTCAACGGCCCATCTCCCAAGCCTTCCGTTGAGCAGCTGTACGCCGAGCTCAAGCCGACAGCCAGCCAGATCTTCGCCCGCTACCGCATCCCGGTTCAGGACAGCGAGGATCTGATGCAGCAAGCCCTGATTACCTTTTTGCACAAGCGAAAATCGGTTCGCAACCCCCACGCTTGGGCCGCTGGTACGCTCCGCAACCTCTGCCTTCTCTACTGGCGGAAACGCCGGACGGCGCTCTACGAGTCGGTCGATACGGCGCTGCTCGAATCGCTGGCCGAGCCCGAAAACCCGGCCCAGGAGAAAGCCGACCTGGCCCGCGATCTCGACGCGCTGCTCAGCCAACTGCCGGGGCGTTGCCGCTCGATTCTGCGTCTTCGCTACCACGTGGGCTGCAAACCCAAAGAAACCGCGCGGCGCCTCGGCTACCGCCAGGGCAGCATCTACAAGGCGACCGAGCGCTGCCTGGCCGCTCTCAGCCGCCGGCTGCTCGGATGCGGGCTGATCAGCGGCCCCGCCGACTCTTCGTCGCAGCGCGCGTCCAGCGTGCACTAACAACCCGGACGCTGTGCTAGTCTCCCGCCGTCGCGGCTCGATCGACAACGGCAATTTCTTGCTCATGCGGTTTTCCAAGACGGTCGCGTCCGTGGTCTGCGCCGGTGGCCTCTTAGCCTGTGGCACCGCAGGCGGACCCGGAAGCGCGCCGGACGTCAACATCATCCTGATCTCGATCGACACGCTGCGGGCCGACCACCTGGGGTGCTACGGCTACCCCCGTCCAACATCGCCGGCCATCGACACGTTTCGGGGAGACGCCGTGCTTTTCGAGAAGGCGATCGCTCACGCGCCGTCCACTCTCCACTCGCACGCATCGATCTTGAGCTCGCTGCTGCCCTTTCACCATCAGGCCTCCTGGGACGCGCGCACGCGGATGCCCGACGAGGTGATCAGCGTGACCGAAGTGCTGGAGAACCACGGTTACGCCACAGCCGCAATCACCGGGGGTGGGCAAATGGACAAACTCTTTGGTCTCGACCAGGGCTTTGGCTCCTACGAGCAGCCGGGAACGCAGAGCTTTGCCGACGTGACCACCAAAGCCACCCAGTGGCTTGCCGAGCACAACCGGCAGACGGAGTCCGGACCCTTTTTTCTTTTTCTCCACACGTACGAAACCCATCATCCCTACGCGCCCGATGCCGGCTATCTCGAGCTGTTTGACGACCCCGAGTACAACGGCCCGCTGCCGGACGAGATCTCGGTCGACATCCTGCGGGAGATCAACCAGAAAGACCGGGAGATCGATTCTTCGGACCTGGCGCACATCATCGCCACCTACGATGCCGAGATTCGCTCGATGGACGACGGCTTTGCGGAGTTGGTCGGCTATCTCGAGGAGCACGCGCTTTACGACGACACCCTGATCGTGCTCACCTCGGACCACGGCGAGGAATTTGGCGAGCACGGCCGGGTCGGTTGGCATTCACACTCGCTCTTTGACGAGCTGCTGCACGTGCCGCTCATCGTCAAGTACCCGAAGAACCGGCTCGCCGGCTCGACGGTCGCCGTCCAGACCCGCAGCATCGACATCGCGCCGACCCTGCTGGCGGTCGCCGGCATCGAGGCGCCCGAGCAGTTTCTGGGCGTCGACCTCACGCCCCTCGCCGCTCGGCGGGAAGATACGCCCGACCTCGTCGCGATCAGCCGCATGGACCGCAGGGCGGCCCGCGACATCGCCTCGGTGCGAACTCCGAAATGGAAGCTCTACCGCGGCCGTCTCTTCGATCTCGAGAGCGACGCGGGCGAGCAATGGGATACCGCGATGAATCATCACGACGAAGTCGTCCGGCTCCGGACGGCGCTCGAAGATGCGATCGCGGCTCGGGAGAGAATCACGGCGCCGCAGGTCGCGCCGACCGGAAAGACGCTCGACGACCTCAAGGCGCTCGGCTACCTCCAGTAGAGTCCGACCGCGGATGCGCTCCATCCGGAAACAACGGGCCTGCCGAGCCCATGGCCGCGGCCCGTCGATCCCGCAAACGCTTTTAGCGGTCGCCCTGATCGCGCTGCCGGTTCTGGCGAGCTGCGCGGGCTCCTCCGGCCCGCGCCACCTCGTGCTGGTGGTCTTTGACACGCTGCGGGCGGACCGCACCTCGCTCTACGGCTACGACAAACCCACCACTCCCTTTTTGGAGGAGCTGGCGGCGGAGTCGATCGTTTTTCTGGACGCCAAGGCCCCCGGCTCGTGGACCGTGCCGAGCCACGCATCCCTTTTTACCGGCCTGCTCCCAGCCGATCATCGCGCCCAATGGGGCAGTATGCGGCTGCGCGACGAGTTCGAGACTCTGGCCGAGATGCTCTCGGCCGAGGGCTTCTGTACACACGCGCTCTCCGCCAATCCCCTGGCGGGCCCCAAGACGGGTCTCGACCAGGGGTTCGACGACTTCCGGGTCATCCCGGGCGACTGGCCGGAGAAAACGCCCAAGATCCTCGGTGAGCTGCGCGACGTTCTGGCCCAGGCCAAGAACCGGGGCTGCCGTCTCTTTGCCTTTGTCAATCTGATGGACGCCCACATCCCCTTCAACACCTCCCGGCACGGCGAAGCCTTCGGCGCCGAGGGTCTCGCGCCGGTCCGCAACGCGCGGATCAAGTGGGAGATCAACGACGGCCGCAGGGCGTTTGATGCCGAGCTCGAAGCTCGCCACCGAGCCGCCTACGACGCGGCCGTCCGCGCGCTCGACGACGCCGCCCGGGAGCTCGTTTCGCAGTTGAACGAGCACGGGATGGCCGACGAGACCCTGCTGGTGATGACCTCGGACCACGGCGAGGGGCTGGGCGACCACCCGGAGATCGGTCATTCGATCAGTATGTGGGAGGAACAGCTCGCGGTACCGCTTCTGGTGCGCCGGCCGGGTGACGAGCGGGCCGGCCGGCGCCTGCCGGGCCGCCGCAGCCTGGTCGCGGTAACACCGACTCTTCTCGACTGGCTGGGCGTCGCGAGACCCGAGCATCTGGCCGCCGCTCCCGGGCTGGACCGGACCGATCAACCGGTGGTCGCGGACTACCGCAGCTATTTCCGCGAGGAAGGCCGGCGGACCAACCTCAAGATGGCTGCCAAATATCCGCGCCTCGCCGAGCGGGTCGTCGACCAGCACGTCGTCTACTGTGGACGGTACAAGCTCAAGATCGCCGCCGACGGCAAACTCTCCTGGTTTGACCTCGAGGCCGATCCGACCGAGCAGAATGACCTCGCGGGAACCGCCGCCGGGATCGCGGCTTTTGACGGCTGTGTCCGCGAGCATCGGCGTCTGCTCGCGGAGGACTACTTGACTCGCTTCGGGGCCGAGACGCCGGCCGGGCCGGCCGCGTCCGAGACCGATCTCGAGACGCTGCGGGCGCTGGGCTATGTCCAGTAGTCATGTCGGTTAGCCATACAGGCAAGACCACCCGCATCGCCCTGGCGTGCGCCGTTGGCGGCTGGCTGGGGCTGTCGGCGGGCGTCGCCGCACAGAGCGCGACACACCAGCCGACGACCACGCACGCCTTCTCCTTTGTCGAGGGGCACACCCCGCGTCTGTTCTTTGTCGGCCGCAATCGCGAGCTCCCCGTCAAGATCCGCAACGACGGCTATCTGGTCTGGGAGAGAGACCGCAAGGTGTATCTCTCCTACCACTGGCTCACCGCGCTGACCGGCCACCGGGTCGAAGAGGGGCATCGCAACGACCTGCCGGGCGAAGTGGGGCCCGGCGGGAGCATCGGACTCACGGCCCGGGTCAAGCCACCTCCGCGCGCCGGACTCTATCGGTTGGAGTGGGACATGCTCGAAGAGGACGAGACCTGGTTCGCCGAGCTGTCCCCCGAACGGCCACCGCCCGCTCCGCTCGCCCTCGTGCTGCCGAGCGTCGAGTTCTTCTTTATCTTTTTCTTCCCGGTCGCTACGCTGGCGGCGACTTGGTTACTGCTTCGACGCGAGCGCAAAGGACGCGGCGGTCCAGCGGCACGAGCCTGGCTTGCGGCCGCCGATCTGATCTGGGCAGCGCTGGCCCTCTATGGCAAGCCGTTTCTTCTCTATGCCGAGCTGCCAAGCCGCTTTCTCCACCACCACTCCTGGACCGCTTTGGCGGCGATAGCGTTGTTGCTGGCGCCGGTCGCCCTGTTTGCGATCCGCTGGCGGCCCTGGGCCGCATGGTGCCTGGTGCTCTTCGGCACTGTCTACGTCTGGGGCCAGGCCCTCTACTTCCGTTTCTTTGACGACGTCGCGGCCACTGCGACCTTTTTTGCCGCCGGGCAGACCGGTGCGCTCGGTGAGTCGATCGCCGCGCTGGCCGACCCACGGGATTGGCTGTTGGCCGTCGACCTGATCGTCGCCCTGCCGCTCGTGCGTGCGCTCAGCCGGCGCGCGGTGCGGTCTCGCGTCCTGACGGTAGCGATCCTGGCGGCCGCCGCCCTGCCCTTTTTGTTTCTTCTCGGCTCCGCCTTTTCGAGCCGCGAGACCAGCACCCGGCGCAATCTCAAAACGCTGGGGACGGTCAGCAAACACGGTCTTTTTGGCTACCAGATGCTCGACGCCACCGCCCGCGCCGGCGCCTCGATGACCCGCCGCCCGGCCGATCCCGAACAGGTCGACGAACTGGTCGCCTGGTTCCGGGAGACAACCGGCGACCGCGCCGCCACCGGCGAATGGGCCGGCATTGCGCGCGGGACCAACCTGATCGCCATCCAGGTCGAGTCGATGCAGCAGTTCGTGCTCGGTCTCGAAGTCGCCGGGCACGAAGTCACCCCAAACCTGAATCGGCTTTCCGAACAGGCGCTGCGCTTTGGCGCGGTGTACGACCAGACCAGCCGCGGCCGCTCCTCGGCCGGCGACTTTGTCGCCATGACCTCGATCCTGCCGGTGGCCGAATCGGTCGCCTACGAGTTCTGGCAGAACGACTACCGGGCGCTGGGCGCAGCGCTCGCCGCCGAGGGCTACGACACCGTTTCCGCGATCCCCTACAAGGGCTCCTTCTGGAACCGGCACCTCACCCATCCGGCCTATGGGTTCGGGACCAACCTCTTTCGGGACGACTTCCAGCGCCTGGGAATCCGCATCGGCTGGGGAATCAACGACATCGAGTTTCTACGCCAGATGGTCCCCAAGCTCGAGACGCTCCAGGAGCCCTTTGCCGCCTGGCTCACCACCCTGTCCCTTCACTATCCGTACGAGCGGTTTCCGGCGGCGCTCAAAAAGGTGCGTTTTGGCGACCTCGAGCGCACCCCGCTGGGGAACTATCTACAGGCCATGCACCTCTTCGACCGGGCGGTGGGCGAGTTTTTCGCCGGTCTCGAAGAAAACGGCCTGACAGCGCGCTCGGTCATCGCGCTCTGGGGCGACCACGACGCCGGTCTCGTTCGCAACTCCCAATTTGTCGACACGTTCGATCTCGCCCGCCCGGCGCCAAAGCGTCATCTTTTCAGCCGCGTCCCGCTGCTGATCTGGGTCCCCGGTGCCGAAGGCGCGGCCTTCGACCGTCACGCCGGCCAGACCGACATCGCGCCCACGCTCCTGGCCCTGCTGGGTATCGACCCCGCGCCGCTGGCCTATCAGGGCAGAAACCTGCTGGGCGCCCCGGGCAACAGTCCGACCGTGCACTCGCGGGGCTGGTCGGTCACCGACGACCGCTTCTATCTGGCCAGCCAGGTCGACCCGGCCAAGGGGACATGCTGGAACCTGCCGGATCTCGCGCAGTTGCCGGCCTCGGCCTGCCAGCGCCAGGCCCGCGCTTCCCTCCGCCAGCTCGACGTCGCGGAACAGGTACTCGAGTACGACCTCCAGGCCGAGATCTCCAAACGGCTAGCGGGATCCGGCTGAACAAGTCGACACGCACCAGGACTCGGCGCGGTTGAAGGCTCGGAGGGACGTCTGACCGAGCGCGTGAGCCGGCGCCAGCTACTCAATGTAGCCGAGCGCTTTCAACTGCTCCATCCTGCCCTCTTCGTCGCGCCCCAACCGATCCGCCTGCAGGTCTTCCCGCAGCCGTTGCCAGTCGCTGTCGTCGTGGCTGGCGACCGTGGCCACTGTGGGCTCGCCCACCGCGACCAGCGGCCGGCCGGCGAGGTCCTCGCCCAGGGGAACCTCGAGCAGCGCCAGCAACGTGGGCAGCACGTCGAAGATGGACGCGGTCTCCTCGAGGTCGGCGAGTTCCAGGTCGCGCCACGCGCCCCGGGCTTGTCCGGCCTCAATTCCCGGACCGCTCGCGATGAGCACACCGGGAGGCGCGCCGTGATGGTGCGCCGAGTTGAGATCCTCGGGCAGCTCGTGGGAATCGAAACGTTGGGACCGGTTGCTGGCCCGCATTCCGTGGTCGGAGACGACGACGACGCGGGTCTCGGCGGGCATCCGCGCGCGCAACCTGCCGATCCACGAGTCGATGTAACGGTAGTAGTCGCGAATGGCGTTGCCAAAGCGCTCGACCTCATCGGCCGTCGGCGGGTGCTCGAACACGCCGGGCTCCATGTAACGCCAGAACCGGTGAGCGACCACGTCGGTACCCCCCAGGTAGCAGGCCAGCAGATCCAGCCCCTCATCGGCAAGACGCTCGGTGATCTCGAGATAGGTGGCGTCGGAGCGCAGGGACCAGCCGGTGTTCTCCCACAGCCGCCGCGTGAGGGGCGTCTGCGGTTCTTCAAAACCGAAAATCTCGAGCATCCTCTCGGGAAGCTCGGCGGAGACCCGATCGTGGATCTCCAGAAACTCGGCCAGACGCTCGGGGGGGTGTACCTGCCCCTCCAACTCCTTGACCAACCCACCCTTGAGAATCGCGCGGCCCTCGACACGGCGAGAACGGACCTGATCGAGCGTGTTGACCTGCGCCACCATCACGCCGTCGATCTCCTCGGCCGGAAACGTCATCCACCACCCCACCACACCGACTTTGCGGCCGTAGTCCGTGAGGATGTTCCAGAACGCCTTGGTCTTGCGATCGTAGCGGTTGAAAAGCCGGCGCCTGCCTTCGCGCCGTCGCACAAAACCGCGGATCCCGTGCTCGGTCGGAAGACGGCCGGTCGCGATCGAAGTCCAGATGATGGGCGAAAAGGTCGGCCGCGTCGTCCGCAGTCGGCCGTAGACGCCCTCGTCCATCAGCCTTCCCAACTCGGGAAGATCTCCGCTCTGGGCCATCGGCAGCACTAACCGCCATTCGAGCCCGTCGACCGCCAGAAGCAAGATCGGGTGGACGGAAGACGGACCGCCAACCCGGTTCCCGCAGCCGAGAAGAGAGAGGGCGAGAGCTGCCACCCAGAACGCCCGCCGCGCGCATCGTGGGCGCATAAAAAAAGTGGCGAGAGGTAAGGAGGTAACCTCTCGCCGAAAGGGGGGATGAAGAAGCATCCTCAAGATAGCGGTCCGCGGCGCGCGACGCTGTGATCTAGTTCACAAACCGCTGCCGACTCGTCAGCGATTCTGGCTTCCCAGCTCGTCAAAAGCGGCCTTTGCCGCTTGCGAAAGCTCGTGGTCCCCGGTCAGCGCCGCCACGCACTTTGGGATAAACGTCGCCAGGTCCTCCCGAACCAAGTCCTCGTAGCGGTGCATCAGCTCGATCAACAAAAAGGAGAAGGCGGCCGCGTCCAGAGTTCGCGAGTCGAGCGTCTCTGCGATCTTGTCGAAGAGCTCCGAGCGCTCCCCGGTCTCGCCCTCCATGCGCTCCAACCGCGAGACGATCGCCCCCTTCTTGGGGAAGGTGAAATACGACAGCATGGGTCGGTTCGGGGGCGCCGCTCCAAACTGTGCGCCTCGATGGGTTGATATCTTATCGCCCACCGCCTCGGAGCCGCCAACCGACGCGGAACGCTGAAACCGCAGGAAGGATCGGCCGTAGTGTTTGAAGGAGGAACCCCCGATGCCCGCAAACTCCAACGCCCTGCGACGCTCCCGCCGTCATCACTTGATCGCTGGAGTCTGTGGCGGTCTGGCCGACTGGCTGGGATGGAACGTCACCCTGGTGCGGGTGCTCTATGTCATCGTCTCGCTGGTGTCGGCCGCCTTCCCCGGAATTCTGGCCTACATCATCCTGTGGGTCGTGATGCCCAAGGAATAAGCGAAGGGCGAGCCAAAGTTCCCACGACCGGCTTCTTTTTCGAAGCGCCGTGAGCGGCGGGCGCGAGCGTTGGGGCACGCGCGTCGGCCTGGTGCTGGCGATGGCCGGCAATGCCGTCGGCCTCGGCAACTTCCTGCGCTTCCCGGTGCAGGCCACCCAGAACGGTGGCGGCACCTTTATGATCCCGTACTTTCTCTCGTTTCTGCTGCTCGGGATCCCGCTGATGTGGATCGAGTGGGGCATCGGACGCCACGGCGGCGCCCACGGCCATGGCTCGCTGCCGGGAATGTTCGACGCGCTCACCGGCCGCAAGACACGATGGGCAAAATACCTCGGGGTGCTGGGTCTCTTTATCCCGCTGGTGATTTTCATCTACTACACATTCATCGTCTCCTGGATGTTGGCGCTGTCGTTCTTCAGTCTCTCCGGGGACTACTTTGGTCTCGGCGAGGTCGACGCGATGCGCGGCTATCTGGCCTCGTACCAGAACCTCTTCGATGGCTCCCACACCGGGGCGGCGCCGGCAATTTTTTTCTTTCTCTTCACGCTGGTGTTCGTGGTCTGGGTCGTCGGCCGCGGGATCAGCGGCGGTATCGAGCGGCTCGCCCTCATCGGGATGCCGGTGCTGCTGGTCTTTGCCTTGATCCTGATGGTCCGGGTGCTCACCCTGCCGGCGGTGGCCGCCTCCCCCGCCGAGGGCTTGAACTTCATCTGGAGCCCCGATTGGAAGGCTCTCGGCGACGCCAAGGTATGGCTCGCCGCCGCCGGTCAGATGTTTTTTACCCTCTCGGTCGGAGTCGGTAGCATCCATTGCTACGCCTCCTATTTGCGGCGAAACGACGACATCACCCTGACCGGGCTCTCCACCGCGGCCACCAACGAGTTTGTCGAGGTGGTCCTGGGTGGCACCATCGCCATCCCGGCGGCGGTGGTCTTTTTTGGCGTCGCCGGCGCCACCGCCATCGCGCAGGGCGGCTCCTACGACCTGGGGATCGTGGCCATGGCGGTGGTCTTCCAGGGGCTCCCGGGACCCGAAGTGCTCGGGCGCCTGGCGGCCTTTTTGTGGTTTTTCCTGCTCTTTGTCGCCGGCATCACGTCGAGCGTGGCGCTGGCCAGCCCGACGATCGCGTTTCTCCAGCGCGAGATGGGCTTTACCCGCAAAAAGGCCGTCGGGGCCCTCGCGATGCTGTCGCTACCGCTCGGCCTCTTTCACGTCGTCTTTTATCGCCGCGGTGTGCTGGGAGACTGGGATTACTGGGCGGGCACGTTTGGGCTGGTGGTCTTCGCCACCATCGAGATCGTGCTCTTCGCCTGGGTCTTTGGCGTCGAGCGCGGATGGGAAGAGCTGCACCGCGGCGCCGATCTGCGAATCCCGCGGTTCTACAAAATCGTTATCCGATGGATCACGCCGCTGTTTCTGCTCACCCTGCTGGTGTGGTGGGGCGTCACCGAGGCGCTGCCCACTTTCTGGATGGAAGGCGTCACCGATCCGGATCACGTCCCTGTCCTTTGGCTCAGCCGGCTGCTGCTGCTCGCTGTGCTCGGACTCTGTCTGGCCGGGATCCGACGGGCGTGGATGCGCCGCTCGCCCGCGGCGCGGGAGACTGAGTGATGGAACCCTTCGCCCTCGTCTTTATGCTGGTCAGCATGGCGGCGGTCACCGCGCTCGCGGCCTACGGTTTCTACCGCATCCTGCGCGGAAAGTAGAGGCTAGCGGGCTCGGCCCGTCGATCAGCCCTTGCCGCTGCCGGTCGAATGAGCCGCCTGGGTCAGCGGCTTCGCGCCGCCGCCGGAAGGCGGCCTGCGAAAGGGCTGCCAGCCCTGCTGACCGATCTCGCCGGTCTTTTTCTTGAGCTTTTGACGCCATATGAGCGCGCCGCCGAATGCCAGCGCCAGGGGCACCGCCGCCTCGGGATAGGTCCACGCTTGCTCCAAAATCTGTTGCCCCACCTGCTCGGCGGCCTTGGGGAGCAATAGGGCTCCGGCCTTCCCCACCAGCCATTGCGCGGTCTTGAGAACCGACCCGGGCTTGTCGGCGACGTCGCTCCGCGGCTGAGCCGTCTGCGGCAACGCGTACAGTTGAATCTGGGCCACCTGATCCTGCGCCCGTTTCTCGTCTCCCGGGTGCTCCAACAGCCAGACCACATAGCAGACAGCGGCCAGCGTGAACCCGATCAACCCCCAGTAGAGAGTCTTGCGCCAGCGAACCGGCCATTTCACTCCGCTGCTTATCCCCGCCTGGCGCACGAATCCCAGCCGCCGCTGATATTCCGCCATGCGATTTTTCTCGCGCTGCCGCAACTGTCCTCCGTTCCCCTTGCCGGTGGCGGTGACCTTGGCGTTCGCAGGCAGATTGGCCGGCGCATAGCCCGCCGTCGCCCTTTCGATGCGGTCGAAAACACTCTCGTGGACCCGGTTCAGGCCCAGCGGCATGTGCCCATCGGCCCGGTACCGCTTTCGGTAGACCTTTTTGATCTCTTCAAAATCGCGGGGCGAATAACGATAGTACGAGGCGAGGCCCGAGCGGGGATCGTAGATCCGGTCGTGGGCGTTCTTGCGGTGGCGGATCTGGGCGCGCGCCTCGTTCGAGAGCTGTAGACCCCGGTGGCGCGCCTTGGTGGCGATCCAGTCGAGAGCGTTGAACGCGAGACCGTCCTTCGGGTATCCGCCGCCGACATTGGTGTGGGCGCCCGCGAACAGGACCTGATCGACGTCGACCACCGGACCGGCTGCCGACGAGGATTCGGAGCCGTTGGCCGGCGGCTTCGGCTGCACGCTGGCTTGCCCATTTTCCACTGTGAAACCCGCGGTATCACCGGGCTGCGGCAGCGGCTCGGGCCAGAAACTCTTTCTCTCGTCGTCGACTGCCACCGCGTGAAACGCGTTCCACCAGTTGCCGGCGTTGATGTCGTGGAACTTCGAGGTCAGGCTCATCGGGCTCCAGCGGCCGGCGCGCAGCCAGGCCGGGAGTCCAACCGCCCCCACGGTGTCCCATACCCCCAGAAACCAGATCTCCGGGTGCGCCACCCTCAACGGATCGTCCAGCTCCACCGTCTTGGGTAGGAAGCGATCGGGAACCGGCCGCCGGCTGGCGTGAGCCCCCGGGATCCACGACAGCAACCGGCGCCAGAGCCGGCCTCGGTAGTAGCGACTGTAGATTTCCTTGACCACCACCTCGGCCTGCGAGGCGTCCAGACCTTCCCCGAGCGCCAGGCCACAGTGCTTCAGCATCCCGGCAAACGAGCGCACCGTGTAGGCGCCACGGCTGAAACCAAAGAGAAAGATCCGGTCTCCCTCGCGGTAGTTCAACATCAGCCAGCGGTAGAGACCGCGGATGTTCGCGCTCAGGCCCATGCCGGTGATCTTCCCGATGAGCTTGATCAGCTTGAAGTCCTCGCTGCCCACGCCGTCCTCGTAGAAGGCGAGCTGCTCCGGGTTGGTCGAGGTGCGATCGATCGCCTGGTAGATCCGCCACACGTTGGTACGGGTCTTTCCGCCCCGTTGACCGGTGCCGTCGGAGCACAGGACGAGATTCCTCGCTGCACTGGATCGAGTCATGGGAGACCTCCTTGCTCTAAGAAAGCGACTCTTTTGGAGTGAGACGAACGCATTCTTACAGATTCCCGTGACGGGGATCCCCCCATAACGTCTTCTACCCGCGCGCGGCGGGAGGTCGTCGTGACCCCCGACCTGCGGCGGCCGACCGGCTGAGCCGGTACCGCCGGTCGCTCAGCTCGCGGTCAGCGAGCGGAGAAATCGCGCGCAGGCCGAGAGGAACTCGGCGCCCCACTCGTGGCCACCGTCGAAGACACAGGTCTCAACCTCGGACCCCATGGACTCGAGTCTCGCCACGTCGCTTTCCATCTTGGCCTCGTCGTACCACTCGTCCCGGGTTCCACGCCCGATCAGCACTTTTGGTGGGACCCGGCCGTCCTCCGCGGATCGGAGCTCGGGGGGTAGGTCTCCAGCCAGCGCCACCACCGCGTGGCAGTCGCGGCCGGCCCCGAACGCGGCGCGGTAAGCCATGGCGGTTCCCTGGGAAAAGCCCGCAAAGACTAGCGGCCCCTCGACCTCCAGGCGACCCAAAGCGTCGCCGACCACGCGCCCGACAAACGCGATGTTGTCGGCGATCGCCTCTTCGCGATCGAGCTTGGTCATCCAGCTTGCCAGCACCTCGCCGGTCTTTGGGTTGTAGAACGGGTGGAGCGCCTGCACCGCCACCACGTGCCAGGTGGAGATCGCCGGAATCAGAACCAGCGCCTGCAGATGCCGTTCGGCGTTCTCGGCGTATCCGTGGAACCCCACCAGCACCGGTGCGCCCGCGGCGTCTGTGGCCTCGCCGTTTGCGGCCGAGCGCACCAGATAGCGCCCGTGAACCCGGGTTTCGACGAGAAAGGACTCTGTGGTCTGGTCTCCGCCGCTCATCGTCCAAGCGCCTCCGCTAGCTGCCGGGCCTGTTCGGCCAGACGCGGCGCCAACGCCGCATCATCTCCCATCTCTTCCACCGTGCGCACCAGGGCACTTCCGACCACCACCCCGTCGGCCACCCGGGACAACCGCCCGGCCTGCTCGGGGGTCGAGATCCCGAACCCCACCGCCAACGGCTGCTCGAGCTTGCGGCGGAGTTTCTTTGCGTCCCGCAGCAGCTCGGGCGGCAGGTCGCCGGTGGCCCCGGTCACACCAGTACGGGAAACATAGTAGACAAAGCCGCTCGACGCCTCGGCGACCTCGCGAACTCGGTAGCGGTCGCTTGTGGGTGCCAGCAGGAACACAGTGTCGAGCCCGCGGTCGCGCAGCGCCGGTGTATATCCCTCCACCGCTTCGTGGGGCGGAAGATCGACACAGAGCACACCGTCGACCCCCGAAGCCGAGGCCTGCTCGGCAAACCGGTCCAGACCACGGGCGAACAGGGGGTTGAAATAGGTGAACAGCACGATCGGCACACCCAGTGCGTCGCGGTGCCGGGCCACCAGATCCAACACTCCCGAGAGCGTCGTCCCCGCCGCCAGCGCCCGGGTCGCCGAACGCTGGTTGACCGGTCCATCGGCGATCGGGTCGCTAAAGGGCACTCCGAGCTCGATCAGATCCGCCCCCGAGTCGGCCAGGACCGTCAGCAGCTCGCCGGTACGCTCGAGCCCGGGATCGCCCGCGGTCAGATACGGGATAAAAGCCGAGCGTTTCTCGCTCTTGGCCCGAGCAAATGCCGCCTCGATGCCCGACGGGCTCATTCGGTGCTCTCCGGCCCGTTTTCCGCCGCCTCCGCCGCCTCGTAGGCGAGCACGGACTCGACGTCCTTGTCGCCACGGCCCGACAGATT
Source organism: Candidatus Multivoradales bacterium (assembly GCA_965224065.1). Taxonomy (GTDB): domain Bacteria; phylum Acidobacteriota; class Thermoanaerobaculia; order Multivoradales; family JAHEKO01; genus JAOTZA01. The sequence goes on along the minus strand of CBDCYF010000005.1, from coordinate 3,971,333 downwards.
GACCACCAGGATCGTCTCCTCGGTCAACGCAGGCGCGCGCCGCGTGGCCTCGGCCACCGCGTGCGCCGACTCGAGCGCCGGGAGAATGCCTTCTGTGCGCGAGAGCAGGTGAAAGGCGGCGATCGCCTCCGCGTCGCCGACCGAGGTGTAGTCGACGCGGCCGGCGTCGCGCAGCGCCACGTGCTCGGGGCCGATTGCCGGATAGTCCAGCCCCGCCGACACCGAGTGTGTCGGTGCGATCTGGCCTTCGTCGTCTTGAAGGACAAACGTCCGGGTTCCGTGGAGCACGCCGAGGCGGCCGCCCTCAAACCGCGCCGCGTGTTCTCCGAGCTCGGTTCCCGTGCCGCCCGCCTCGACACCCACCAGCCGCACCCGCTCGTCGTCGAGAAACGCGGTAAAGAGACCCAGCGAGTTGCTGCCACCGCCGACACAGGCGATCGCCAGATCGGGCCACGCCCGGCCGGCCTGTTTGCGGAGTTGTTTTTTTGTCTCGTCGCCGATCACCCGATGGAAGTCGCGCACCATCCGCGGATACGGATCGGGGCCGAGCACCGAGCCCAACACATAGTGGGTGGTACGGACGTTGGTGACCCAGTCCCGGAGCGCCTCGTTGATCGCTTCCTTCAAGGTGCGGCTGCCGGCCTCCACGGGCACGACCTCCGCCCCCAACAGGCGCATCCGCTCCACATTCAACCGCTGGCGCGCCATGTCCTCCGAGCCCATATAGATCGTGCAGCTCCGGCCGAGCAGCGCCGCCGCGGTCGCCGTCGCCACGCCGTGCTGACCGGCCCCGGTCTCCGCGATCACACGGTCCTTGCCCATCGCTTCGGCCAACAGCACCTGGCCGATGGCGTTGTTGATCTTGTGGGCGCCGGTGTGGAGCAGATCCTCGCGTTTGAGATAGACCCGCGCTCCGCCCAGCTCGGCGGTGAGACGCGCGGCAAAGTAGAGCGGTGTCGGCCGTCCGGCATAGGTCTCTAGCAGTTCGAACAACCGGCGGCGAAAACGCCGCTTGCGCGACAGCTTGTCGTAAGCGCGCTGGAGCTCGGCGATCGGCGCCATCAGCGTCTCCGGCACATAGCGGCCGCCGTAGGCGCCGAAGTAGCCGGGCCGCTCACCCAGGGGTGAATCGCTCACTGCCGGCCAACCCGATCAAAAAAGCGTTTCATCTTCTCGGCGTCCTTGCGTCCCGGGGTGGCCTCGACCCCTGAGCAGACATCCACTCCCCACGCCCCGCTCGCCGCCACCGCCTGGCGGACATTGTCCGGCGTTAGCCCCCCGGCGAGCAAGAGGGGCCGGTCGCGGGGGAATTTGGCCGCGGCGCGGTAGTCCCAACCCCGGCCCGCACCGCCGTAGAGCTGCTCGAGCCTCGACTCGACCAGAAACCCCCAGACGTCCGGGTAGGCCGCCAACTCGGTGGGATCGGGCGGGGCACTCAGCCGCAGCGCCTTGATCGCCCGGCCGGCCATCGGCGCGATCTCCTCTGGCCCCTCATCGCCGTGAAACTGGATGAGATCCAGCCCGACCCGATCGTCCACCTCCTCGATCTCGGCAACCGCGCGGTTCACAAACACCCCGACCAAAGTACACCGGCCCCGTACGGCGTCCGCGACCTCGGCCGCGGTCTCGGGCTCCAGAAATCGCGGGCTCGGCGGATAGAAATTGAGACCGATGAGATCGGCACCCAGATCGGCGGCCGCCTCGGCGTCCTCGGGTCGCGTCACGCCGCAGATCTTGACCCGTGTCCGGGCCGCGCCGCCCGTCAACCGACCAGCTCCGCCAGGCGCGCCGCGGGGTCGTCCGCCAGCAACAGAGACTCACCCACCAGAAACGCGTCAAAACCCGCCGCCGCCAGCCGCCGGATATCGTCCCCACGGCCGATACCGCTCTCGGCGACTTTCAACGCCGACCCCGGCAGCTCGCCGACCGCCTCGATCGATCGATCGAGGCTGACTTCGAAGGTTCGCAGATCCCGGTTGTTGATCCCTAGAAGCTCCCACTCGCGGCCGGCCAGCTTGCCGCGGTCTTGCGCGTCGTGCGTCTCGACCAGCGACACGAGTCCGAGGGCGCGGGCATCCGCGGCGAGATCGGCCAGCTCTTGTGGCTCGTAGAGCGCCGCGATCAGCAGCACCGCGTCCGCCCCCGCTTCGCGCGCCCACCGAAGCTGACGCCGATCGACCACAAAGTCCTTGGCGATGGCCGGGAGATCCGAGACCGTCCGGCAGCGCTCCAACAGCTCGTAGCTGCCATGAAAGTAGTCGGGCTCGACGACCACCGAAAGGGCCGCCGCCCCGCCGTCGCGGTAGATCCGTGCCTGCCGGTCCGGGTCCACCCGGCCCGACAGGTTGCCGACACGCGGGGAGCCCATCTTGATCTCGGCGATCACCGCCTTGCCGCGCCGATGGTCGAGGGCCGCTAGAAAGGGCTGCTCCCTTCCGAGAGGCGGCGAGGCTAAGGCGCCCCGAGATACCCCACTCGAAGCGCCCGAGACCCCCAGCTTCTCCCGCCGGCGAGCGACGATCTCGAGGAGCACATCGGCAACTGGCGAAGTCGTCATCCAGACGGCTCTACTTCCCGGTGCGAGACCTCGCGAAGCGCATCCAGCTTGGCCCGCGCGGCCCCACCGGAGAGTACTCGACGCGCTTTCTCCACGCCCTCGGCCAGATCCACGGCTTCGCCGGCGATCCAGATCGCCGCGCCCGCGTTGAGCACGGAGATATCGGCCAGGGGACCGGGCTCGCCGTCCAGGACCCCGCGCAACAGCTCCGCGTTGCGCTCCGGCCCCGCACCCGACAGATCCTCCGGACAGGCTCGTCGGAGACCCAAAGCCTCCGGCTCGATTTTGTAGTTCGTCACTCGACCCTCCCGGGCTTCCGCTACCCGGGTGGGTCCGGTAGTCGTCAGCTCGTCCAACCCATCATCGCCGTGGACCACCAACGCGTGCTCGGCACCAAGATCGGCCAGCACCGTGGCGACGACCTCCACCAGATGGGGCGCGTAGACACCCAGCAACTGACGCCGCGCCCCCGCCGGGTTGGTGAGCGGACCCAGAACGTTGAAGATCGTCCGCACGCCGAGGGCGTGGCGCACCGGCATCACCTCGCGCATCGCCGGGTGGTAGCCGGGTGCGAACAGAAAACAGATGCCGATCTCGTCGAGACAGCGTCCAGCGGCCCCGGGGTCGCTCTCCACCCGGACACCCAGAGCTTCCAGCACGTCGGCTGAGCCACACCGGCTCGACACCGAACGGTTGCCGTGCTTCGCCACCGCCGCGCCCGCACCCGCCGCCACGAGGGCCGCAGCGGTCGACACGTTGAAGGTTCCCTTGCCGTCGCCGCCGGTGCCACAAGTGTCGATGATCCGACGGCGCGAATGCGGGATCGGCACCACCCGCCGCCGCAGGACATCAGCCGCGCCGGCAATCTCGGCGGCGGTCTCACCCTTGGCGGCGAGAGCGGTCAGCAGCCCGGCCTGGACCGCTCGATCCAGCTCGCCTCCCATCAGGCGTTCCATCAACGTCGCCATCTGCTCGCGGTCGAGCCCCTCGCCCGCGATCACCCGCTGGAGCGCGACCGCCGGCTCGAGCCCCGGGTCCCGCCCCTCAACCACCGGCCCGCCCTCGGCCGGCGCGGCGCGGGCCAGCGAGCCGCAAGAAGTTCGCCACCAGCGTCGGCCCGGCCGAGGTCAGGATCGACTCGGGGTGAAACTGGACGCCCCAGTAGGGAAACCGTCGGTGGCGCATCCCCTGAAGCGTACCGCCTTCGCTCCACGCCACCGGCTCGAAGTCCGATGGCAGTCCCTCGGCGAGGACCGCCAGGCTGTGATAGCGCGTGGCTTCGAACGGGCTCGGAAGGCCCCGGAAAATCCCCACTCCGTCGTGGGTAACCGCGGAGACCTTGCCGTGCATCAACCGCGGCGCCCGATCCACCCGTGCGCCATAGACGTGGCCCAGCACCTGATGTCCGAGACAGACGCCGAGAATCGGGGTGCGGGGCTCGGCGGCAACGAGGTTGCAGCACTCTCCCGCATCCTCCGGGCGTCCCGGCCCCGGCGAAAGAACCACGCCGTCGGGCCGCCGCGCGAGCATCGCCCGGGCGCTCTCGGCGTCATTGCGCACCACGTCTACCGCGGCGCCCTGGCTCCGCACGAGCTGCACCAGGTTATAGGTAAAGGAATCGTAGTTGTCGACGACCAGGATCTTCATGGCTAAGGGCTCCGGGTCATTCCTCCGCCGCCAGACGGCGGGCCAGCTCGACCGCCACCGCGAGCGCCGCCGCTTTGTTCTCGGTCTCCCGTTCCTCGGAATCGGGAATCGAGTCGGCGACGATCCCGGCGCCGGCGGTCAATGAGATCTCGCCGTCCCGTACCACCAATGTCCGGATCGTGATGCAGGCGTCCAGATCTCCCGCATAGGACAGATATCCGACCGCTCCTGCGTACGGCCCGCGCGCTTCGGGCTCCAGTTCATCGATGATCTGGATGGCGCGGATCTTGGGAGCGCCCGAGACCGTTCCGGCCGGGAAGCACGCCAGCAGCGCATCCAGGGCGTCGTGGCCCTCCGCCAACCGGGCCTCGACGCTCGACTCGAGGTGCATCACATGGCTATAGCGCTCGACGACCATGAAATCGGTGACTTCCACGGAGCCCGGCTCAGCGACCCGTCCGAGATCGTTGCGGCCGAGATCGACCAGCATCAGATGCTCGGCACGCTCTTTCTCGTCGGCCTCGAGCTCACTTGCCAGCAAACGGTCTTCGGCCCCGCTCTTGCCCCGCGGTCGGGTCCCAGCGATCGGCCGTGTCTCGATCCGATTGCCTTGCTTCCGCACCAACATCTCGGGAGACGTACCCACCAACGCGACCTCTGGGGTCTCCAAGAGCACCATGTAGGGACTCGGGTTGACGGTGCGGGCAGCGCGATACAGCGCCAGAGGATCGATCTCGGGCGCGTCCCCGTCCAAAACCCAGCGGCGGGCGATCACAGCCTGGAAGATGTCGCCATCGCGGATGTAGCGCTTCACACGCTCGACAGCCTCCCGGTAGCCGGGGCCCGACACGGCTACCGGCTCGGGAAGAACGCCGGTCTCGGAACCGCTGGGCGCCGGCGGGACCTGGACCCCACCTCCGCTCTCTCCCCGCGTCAACAGCGCGCTCAACTCATCGAGCGCGGTCTGCGCCTCACCGGCCGACACCTCGCCCTCGATCTCGCTGGCCACTGCGACCACCCTTTGCCTCGCGTGGTCGAACACGATCACCTCGTCAAAACGACCCAGCCAGGCGACCGGCAGCCCGAACGGATCCGGCGGCCGGCGCGGCAGGCTCTCGATCAACCTCACCAGGTCAAATCCAAAGAAGCCCACAAAGCCGCCCTGGAAGGGCAGCGGACCCGTTCCGGCCACGAAGCGCCTCACCAAGCTACGCAACGACTCGAGAGGCTCGCCGGCGTTGCCACGGCCCAGGACCTCGGTCGCTCCCCCCTGCCTCTCGACTTCGAGGCGGTCTTCAAAGAGTCGATAGATCTCCCGCGGCCGCGCGCCCAGAAAGCTGTAGCGCGACACCTGCTCGCCGCCGGTGACGCTCTCGAAGAGAAACCGTAGGGGCGAGCGCGATGCCAGCCGCCGGTACACACCCACCGGGGTCAACTGGTCGGCCAGAAACTCGCGATGATGTGCCCGGACGCGCGTGGAGCTCAAACCGCGTCCCCCGCGATCCCGAGGACACCGCGCCCCAACTCGAACGGCAGCTCGTGCCCGGTCATCAAACGAAACTGGCGCACAGCTTGATGAAGCAGCACTTCGCGCCCGTCGACAACGTCGATTCCCCGCGCCCCGAGGGCCTCGGCCAGATGCGTCCGCCGATCCACCCGGTAGGCGAGATCGACCACCACCGCGGCGGCCGCGACCCGTCCGGCATCAAACGGCAGTTCGCCGCCGTCCTCCCTGCCCAGGGGCGTCGCGTTGACGAGGATGTCGTACCCCGCCGGATCCAGGCGCTCGAGGAGAAGAAACTCGACGCCCAGCCCGTATGCCGTGCGGGTACCCCTGGCAACGCCGCGGTTGGCCAGGGTCACCGCCGCGCCCGCCGAATCCAGCGCCTGGGCCGCGGCGGTGCCCGCGCCTCCCGAGCCGATCACCGCCGCCCGGAGCCCACGCACCGGTGTACCGCGCTCGACAAGCGGCTCCAGAACGCCGGAGCCGTCAGTCGACTCAGCTTCCCAGACGTTTCCCCTCCGCACCAGCGTGTTGGCCGACCCGAGACGATCCGCCAGCGGGCTGCCGGCCCCGGCAACCGCCAGCGCGATCTCCTTGAACGGCGCGGTCACACTCAAGCCCACCAGCTCGAACCCCAAGACGGCCAGACTTCCCCGCTCGACCACGTCCAGCCAGAAGTCGCCAAAGATCCCGACCTCGAACGGCAGATAGAGAGCGGGGATCTCCAGCTCGCGGTACGCCGCGTTGTGCAGCCGCGGCGAGAGGCTGTGAAGCGCCGGGTTGCCCACCAGGCCAAAAAGGGCCTCCACCGGGCCGAGCCGCGGCAGACCGTAGTCGTTGCGCAACTGCGCGATCGACGGCTGAGCCGGCGCAGCGGGGTCCGGGCCGGCCGAGCCAAAAACCACCGGTGCGCCCAGGCGCGGCGCTAGTATTCGAGTCCAGAAACCCGCGGCACCCGACGCAAAAGCGATGACGTCGTCACGGCCCAAAGCGGCGAGAAAGGCCAGCGGGGCCAGCCCTTGAGCCGGCCGCTCGACCGCTGGGACCAGTTTGTAAAAACGCGCTCGCTCGATCCTCATACGGTCGAATCGCGCCCGCAGCTCGGCCAGGCCGGCCGCCGCGCCGTGCCAGGAGATCACACGCTTGGCCGCCGGCACCGCTGCCAGCACCGCCGGCTCGAGATCCCTGTCCGCCTCCAGGTCCACAAGGTCAAAGCCCGCGGCGGCGCGCTCCAAGCGCTGTTGGCGATCCGGACCCTGTCCGGCCGCGCCCCCCTCCACCTCGCTGCGAAGGGTATAGAGCAGTTGCCCGGAGAAAGCGCGGCGGAGCTCTCCCGGGTCGAGCTCGCCGACCAAGTCCGCCCTGACCTCCAGGACGTCGGCCGCCCCGGACAGCGCTTCCAACTCGGCCGCGGTGGGCTCTGCGGTCAGGGTGGCGAACAGCAGCGCTCGGTCGGCTGCCGGCCTGCCGGCCTGCCCTCCGCCCGTCATCGCTGCGCTCCCGGCGTCACGGTGGTTCCTGCGCTGGCTCGGAGGCGCTCACTCGGAGACCCGGGCGCCCTCTTGCCGAATCGATTCGCGGGTCGCCCCGACACTCGAGAGAGTGGAGACCGCGTAGGGGACGAAGACCGTGAGGGCCATCTTCAAAAGCCTCGCTCGACTCATCTCGCCCCGCAACAGGGCGTCGCCGTGATTGATGGCGATCAAGATGGCGCCCACCACCACCGCGTAACCAAACGCCCTCCGCACGACAGTCGGAGCCAGCGCCAGCCGGAGAAAACTCTGCCGGCTCACGATCGCTCGGCTGCCTGCGACGTGCGCGCCACCAGCTCGGCGAGATCCACGGTCTCCTGCGCTGCGCCGGCGAGCATCATCTTGCACTCGGGACAGCCGGTGACCAGCACGTCCGCCCCCGATTCGGAGATCTCCCGCTTACGCTCCTGGTCGACCCGCGTCTCGACTTCCTGCTCGCGCACAAACCCGGCGCTGCCGCCACCGCAGCAGAACGAGCGCTTGCGGCTACGCCCCAGCTCGATCAGGTCGAAGCCCGCATCGCGGATGACGTCGCGAGGAGCATCGAACACCCCCTCGTAGCGCCCCAGATAGCAGGGATCGTGAAACGTGATCCGCTGGGCGCCGTCACCGTTCGTCTCGAGCGAGATCGTGCCGTCGCGCACCAGATCGGCCAGCAGCTCGGAGTGATGGACCGTTTCGACGGAGAATTCTTTTTCGAGTGTCGGGTACTCGCGACGAAAGGTGTGAAAACAGTGCGGACACCCGGTCAGCACCTTCTGGACACCCTGGTCCTGGAAGGCGGTGATGTTCTCGGCCGCCAGCGTCTGAAACTGCAGCTCTTCGCCCTGGCGGCGCGAATGGTGCCCGCTGCAGGCCTCGTTTGCCAGCACCCCGTAGCTCACGCCCGCTCGGTCCAGGACGTCCACCAGCGCCGCCAGACTGCTCCTGGCGTCGTCGTTGTAGGTCCAGACACAGCCGAGCCAGAGCGCGTACTCGGTCTTGCCCTTCTCGTAGGCGGGGATCTGCAGCTCCTCTACCAGCGTCTTGCGCTGGCTTTTGGACTTTTTGAACGGGTTGCCAAAGCGCTCCACGGCCTGCAGAAAATCGCCCGCTACCATCCCCTTGCCGCTCGCCAGGGTCTGCGCCCGCTTGGCTCCCATCAGCACCTGCAGATGTTCGATTCCCACCGGGCAGATCGCTTCGCAGGCGCCGCAGCTCGTACACTGCCCCAGCGCCGTCTCGCTGATCACGTTGCCGACCACCGGATGTTCGGTGCCGTCGCGCCCCATCATCGAGCGCCCGGCCAGCACAAAACCGCGCGGGTTGAGCTCCTGACCCGAGTTCCACGCCGGACACTGTTCGGTGCAGCGCTTGCACTCGACACAGGTCAAGAAATCCAACCGCATTTTCCAGGGCGCGTCGGCCATCGACTCGAGCCCCAGTGAGATCTCCTCTTCCGACTCCATCAACGCCTCTTCGTCCAGCTCGAGCGGCAGAAAGTCCCCCAGCCGATGGGTGCGGTAGAAGATGTCGAAGGGCGACAGCAACAGGTGGAAGTGCTTCGAGCGCAGGATCAGCGCGGGGAAGATCAGGATCAGCACGGCATGGAGCCACCAATTGACCTTCTCCGCCACCGGATGAGCTGCGATGCCGTTCAAGTACGTGACCATCAAAAGAAAGATAATCAGAGCCACCAGGCCCGAGCTCCACGACTTGGGGTCGGGCGAGATCTTGACCATCACGAACCGGCGGAACGCCAGACCCAGAATGCCGATCGACACCAGTACCGCGACCACCGCAAGAAACTTCTGAAAGGTCGCCAGGCCGTCGCCGAAGATCGCGGTCAGAAACGGCAGGTGGAACGGCTCGAGAAAGTGGTCGATCGTCTCCAGGCCAAAACAGACAAAGCCGAGAAACACCAGCGCGTGAAGAAAACCGGCCACCGGCCGGCCACCGATCACCCGGGTCTGGAAGATCACTTCCTTGAACGCGGTCCAGATCCGCGAGCCCAGCCGGTCGGTGCGCGGGCGGTCCGACTTGCCGGCGAGGACAAACCGCATTCGCGGTGCCAGATCGCGCACAAAAAACGCCGCCACCACAAGCACCACGATGACGAGCAGAACCCGTTCCCAGACGCTAAAACCCATGTCTCCTCCGGCTGACGCCACGCAGTGTTTTGGTGGCTCGTGCCCTGTATTGGCGAAAACGAGGCTACCACCAAAAGAGCTTGTACAATCCGCCGAGTCCGACGCGTCCCCGCTCTCGAGACCCCGGAGGTCATCATGATGTCTGCCCGCCGAATCACCCGTGTCTTTTCGGTGCACGCCTCGCTGCTCGCTCTTGCACTCCTGTCCGCGGCATCCTCCTCAGCAGGCGGCGGCGACCCGGCCGTAAGCGAGATGGCGCCGTCTCGATTGACCTTCGATCTCGTTTTTGGTCCCGATCCGAGCGGACGCTCGCCTCGGCACACAACCTGGGGCCCCGACGGCAAGAGGCTCGCCTACCAATGGGAAGAGAACGAAACCACGGGGCTCTGGGTCCACGACGTCTCCACCGGAGGGAGACGGCAGGTCCTCGAGCTCGGTGATCGCGCGGAGCACGGCATCGAAACCGCCTCGGCTCTCCACTGGTCTCCGGACGGACGCGGACTGCTCGTGGTCGCCTCGGACGATCTCTACCTGATCGATCTCGGCTCAAACGAGTTGCGACGGCTCACCAGGACCGAAGCAAAGGAGAAAGATCCGAAGTTCTCACCCAATGGTCGGCACATCGCGTTTGTTCGCGACGACAACCTCGTGCTGCTGGAGGTCTCGAGCGGCGAGGAGCGGGCCCTGACCACCGACGGCAGCGAGAACCAGATCCTCAACGGGACGACCGATTGGGTCTACTGGGAAGAGATCTGGGGCCGCAACGCCACCGGTTTCTGGTGGAGCCCCCAAGGCACGCACATCGCCTATTACCGCTTCGACGACCGGCACGTGAAGAGTTACCCGCTGGTCGACTTCACTACGCAATACCCCACCGTCGAGTGGCAAAAATACCCAAAGGCCGGAGAAGAGAACCCGATCGTCAAGGTCGGTGTTCTGGAACTCGCCAGCGGAGAGACGACCTGGCTGGACACCAATCCCGATGACCCCGACGTCTATCTGGCTCGGGTCGACTGGAGGCCCAGCGGCGATCGTGTGGCGATCCAGCGACTCAATCGCGACCAGGACCGGCTCGATCTGCTGCTCTGCGATCCGGCCGAAGGTGACTGTTCGACTCTCCACACCGAAACCTCCGACACCTGGGTCAACGTGACAAAAGACCTGCGCTTTCTGGAGGACAACCGCTTTCTGTGGACCTCGGAGAAAAGCGGCTGGAGCCGCCTGTATCTCTACTCGCCCGAGGGCGAGCTGGTCCGGGATCTGACACCCGAGGGCTGGACCGTCACCCGGGTCGAGGCGCTGACCGAGCGCGGCGAGGTCGTCGTTACCGGTCACGAGACCACGCCGATGGGTGCGCTCCACAGCTTACTGTTTCGGCAGCCCGTGGACGGCACCGCGGCCGGCCGGCTGGGGCACGACACCGGCTGGAACCGCGCGCTGGTGGCGCCCAGGACCGGTTACAGCGTGATCTCTCGCAGCGCGGCCGACCAGCCGACCGAGCGCTTTGTCGTCCGGCCCGACGGCGGTCTGCTCTCCCGGCTGCCGAGCTGGCCCCCGCCCTTCGATGCGGACGCGCTGCCCAAGTGGAAATTCTTTTCTATCGAGAATCCCGACGGCGACGGGCTGCCGGCGGCGATGCTCCACCCTTCGGACTTCGACCCGGGCCGCGAGTACCCGGCGGTGATGTACCACTACGGGGGGCCGGCTTCCCAGGTGGTGGCCGAACGTTGGGCCGGCACGCGGGGACTGTGGCACAAGATGCTGGCACAACGCGGCTATGTCGTGCTGATGGTCGACAACCGCGGCTCGAACTTCTTCGGCAAACACGGTGCCGATCTTCTCCACCGTCGCTTCGGAGAAGTGAACCTGGCGGCCCAGCTCGCGGGAGTGAGCTATCTCGAGAGCCTGGATTACGTCGACACCGACCGCATTGGCTTGTGGGGCTGGTCGGGTGGTGGCTCCAACACCCTCTACTCGATGCTCAACAGCCCCGGCACCTGGCAAGCCGGGGTCTCGGGAGCCCCGGTGACCGATTGGCACTTCTACGACACTATCTGGACCGAGCGCTATCTCGATCATCCGGAGGACAACCCGGATGGCTACCACGATTCGTCGGCGATTACCTACGCCGGCGAGCTCGAAGACGAGCTATTGATCGTCCACGGAACCGGCGACGACAACGTCCACCCGCAGAACACCATCGCGATGGCGCGAAAGCTCATCGACGCCGGCGTGGCGTTCGAAGACGCCATCCATCCACGCCAAAAGCACGGTTTCCGAGGGATCGACTCCCGCCACTTCTTCGAGCGCATGACCGAATTTTTCGACCGGCACCTGGTGCGGAGCGCCGATTCGGAGTGAAACCGCGCCGCCGGCGTTTCGTAGCACCTCCTAGAGGAGGAATCATGCGCACGCTACGAGCCCTCAGGTTTCTGTTCATAGGCCCCGCGGTGATCGCCATGCTGGCGGTGATCAACGTCATGACTTCACCCGGCGAATGGTGGGTCCAATGGCCCGCCCTCGGCATCGGCATCGCGTGGGTGATCAGCCTGGTTCGGGTGATGACGGCGATCGTCGTCATGGGCGGTCTCGCCGCCTTTGTCGCTTACATCACCAAGAGAACGGCCAGCGCCGCCTGACGGCCCACGGCCGTCACACGTGTCTGGTAGGGTCCCCTGCCGGATGCGAACCTCTCCCGAGGAACTGATCCACCCGTCCGAGCGCCGGCAGATCGGAGAGGCCTCGCGGGCGAAAAACTATTCGTCTGCGGTGCGTCTCTCGCTCGATCCCGAGATGTCCGCGAGCCAAGCACTGGTGGCGCTCTTTCAGCATCTCCTCGACATCATGCGGGCCACCGAGCGGGGTCTGGCGAGCCGTCTCAGCGAGATGTATTTGCACGACTACCGGGTCGCCGTCCGGCGCACCCGCTCCGCTCTTTCGCATTTCGGCGACATACTTCCCCCCGCCACGCTCACCTGGGCGAAGAGCTTCTTTCGGGACGTCGGGCGACGAACCGGAACGGCGCGCGACCTCGACGTGCTGCTCCTCGAGCTCCCGGGGTACACGCGATCTCTACCAGTGGATACACGCAGGGCTTTGTCCCAGACCGTGGGGCGATGCGAGCGGGACGCCGAGCTCGAATACGCGACCCTCGGCCACTGGCTGGCGACCCCCCGCTATCGCGGCGATCTCGAACGATGGCAGCGCTCGATCGACGAGCTGGCGAAGAGTCGATGTGACCGCACGATCGCCGCAGCGGCCGCGACGGCGATCGAGGCGGCGGCAGCCAGGGCCTTCCGGCAGATGGAGAAACTGGGGAAGGCCAAAAACGAGAAAAAGGTGCATCGACTCAGGATTCGATGCAAGAAGCTCCGCTACGCGCTCGAGTTTTCGCGCTCGCTGACGCCGGGGGGCGAAATCGAAGAGCTGATCACCTCGCTCAAGCGTCTCCAGGATGTCCTCGGCACCTTCAACGACCTCGTGGTGCACGAGGCGAAGCTGCGTCGTTCGGTTGAGACTTCGGTCGAGACTTCGGCTGGGACGCCGGCCGGGACCGACCTGGCGAGCGCCACCGACCGGCTGCTGGCCGAGCTCGAAGGACGCCGTCGCAAGATCCGGAAACAGACCCACAGCGCGGTGCGACAGTTCCAGCAAGACGGACCGCCACAACTCGAGCACGTGCTCGCCCGCCTCCGGGCGCAACCGGTCTAAACGGCTTTCTGTGTATCCGATCGGCGTCAGCGATCTCCCCTGCCCCCGTGCTCCCGTGCTCCGGTGCCCCCGGTGGTACGCTGACCTCCGCTCGAGACTCGTGGAAAAGGGGGAGCCATGCTGAGAAACATCCTGGCAGCGATCGTCGGTTACTTCGTCATGGTCGTTGGTGTGATGGCCGGAATCGGCGTCGCCTGGGCCATCCTCGGTGGACAGGGTGCGTTTGCGGGCGAGGGGCCACACCCATCCGGGTTGTGGATCACCATCAATGTGGTTCTCGGGTTTCTCACCGCCATGCTCGGCGGCTGGGTCGCCCTCAAGCTCGGCCGCTCGTACGGAGCGGTCAAGATCCTGATCGGCATCATTCTGGCTCTCGGGATCGGTCTCGCCCTGGCGGCGCACTTCTCCACTGAAGAGATCCCCACGGCCGAAAAACCGGTCGCGGAGATGAGTTTCTTCGAGGCCGGTCACTACGCCGTGCCGCCTGCCTGGTACAACTGGGTGATCCCGATCGTCGGGGCGGTGGGCGTCTGTCTCGGGGGTCGCGACCGATCGCCGAGCGCCACCGCCGCCTGAGAGCTCGCGTCTACCCGCTCGAGCTCGAAGGGTCGCCTCGAGGCGCCCGGGTCCTGCGGATCACCAGCCAACTCGCCAGCGGCGGCAGCAGCAGCGCCAGGCTCGCGGCGATTTCCTGACTGCTCAGGATCCACAGATCGAACGAGAGCAGCAGACCGGCCAACCCGGCGAGCGCGAGCAAGACGTTCAGCGTCTGCGCGAGCCTCTCCCACTTCGAATCCCTGGAGGCTTGGAACCTTCCGAAGCCCAAGCGAGCAGCCACGACAAAATTGGTGGCGGCGACCGTAAGCAGCCCGGCGGCGATAGCGATGGTCTGCCAGTGGGGCCAGAAGGCCAGCAGCGCGCCACCAAAGCTCAAGAGCGTCAGGTTCGCCAGGATCAGGACTGCTACGCCGATCCACTTCATAAGACGCTCATGGGAAGCTCCGTGAGGCGCCTACGTGCCGCGGACGCCTTGGACCTTCCAGGTCTCGCGGCCCGGCTGTTTGCGCACCCGGTGCCCTTCGGCGCGCAAGCGCTTCGCCTGGATCGCGGGGCCCGCCGGGTTCTTGGCCCGCAGCGATCCGTCTTCCTCCACAACCCGCCAATAGGGCGCCACCGGCCGCTTGCCCTCGGTGAGCTGCTCCTCGGCGGCCCCGGCCAGGATGCTCAAGAAAATCCCGGTCGTCATCGCGCAGGCCGACTCGGCGCCGGTCCGGTCTGCCAGACGCTCGCGAATCCTTTTCGGGGTCGTCAAACGGCCCTTGCGAACCTTGCGGATCTCCTCGGCAACCATCAGCGGGGTCGCCACCAGCATCCGTTCACCGGTGCGCCCCGAGTGGACAATCTTGGGCTCGAGATCCGGCCGCAGCTTGGCGACCCAAGACTTGGTCGATTTCATCTTCCAGGCCATAACGGTCTCCTCGTCGGTCTCCTGGTCAACGGGTCTCGACCCATGGACCCAAGCGGCGTAGCGTGTCGACGGTTTCCTCGTTGAGGTCCAACTGCCCGACTCCCTTCTCGCCCACCCAACAGTACTCGACGAACTCGTCGTTGAGCCTGAGCTCCTCTGTTTCGACCGTGCAATGAAACAGCAGAAAAATCATGTAGACCGGTCGGACGTCACCGTCGGCAAAGGTCTTCTTGTGCAGAGCGTCCTTGAAAAACGCCGGGCGGATGTTCCCCACCTCGACGCCGAGCTCCTCTCGTAGCTCCCGGCGCAATGCCGCTTCCATCGTCTCCCCCGGCTCGATACCGCCCCCGGGGAATCCCCATTGACCGGGGAACACGCCGCGATCGGGACTCATCCGGCAGAACAAGAGCTCACCCTCCCGGTTCCATACCAAGCCGACCACGATCGTGCGGGCGAGCGGCGCCGGGTCTTTCACTGCGTTCGGCGTCTCATCGATTGGTCTTGGCACTCATGAACAATCCAGGCTAAAGTCCGCCGCGGAAACAATGATAGCGAGCCCGCGTATCTACTGGGAACGCGCGCAGCACACCGATCGACTACAGGAGGAAGAATGAGGCTCACGACACGACTGCTGTTTGTTTTCGCCGCGATCGCCTTTGCATGGACCGGTGCCGTGGTGGCGGATGACGAAGTCACCCTCGAAGGCTCGTTTGTCTGGGCCCGGGACGACGGAGACCGCACCGGCGACCTCAGCGCGGTCTTGACGCCGGACGGAGAGAACGAATGGTCCGTGGCCTTCCACTTCACCTGGGAAGGCGAGCCTCACACCTACCTCGGGACCGCCAGCGGTACCCTCTCCGACGGCCCGCTCGAAGGCGCGGCCGAAAACGACAACCCCGATCACCCTGCCTCGTTCCGCTTCAGCGGTGAGTTCGAGGACGGAACTTTCAACGGCACCCACCAGTACGTGAACGAAGACGGCGAGCTCAGAGAGCTCGGCACGCTCACACTTTCGCACCCTGAATAGGATTCTCGCCGGCTCAATCGGCCTACCGCACCGGCTGACGGGCGCGGCAGGGCTCCTGGCCGCCGTCGTTGTCGTCTTCGCACTCGGCTGCGACGCGGCCGATGGCGGCGGCGGCACCGCCACTCTCGAAGGCTCCTTTGTCTGGGACCTCGCCAACCGCGGCGGGGACCTCACCGCCGTCCTGACGCCCGTAGACGAGGGCCGATGGTCGGCGGCCTTCCACTTCACGTGGGAGGACGTCCCCCACGTCTATCAAGGCGCCGTCGAGGGCAGCCTGAGTTCCGGGACGCTAGAAGGCACGGCTCACGACGGCGCCGAGACGTCGTTCCGCTTTAGCGGCACGGTCGAGAACGGAGCGTTCCAAGGGACCCACGGCTTTGTCAAAGAGGATGGGTCGTTTGAAAAGGCGGGGACGCTGAAGCTGCGAGCTATCCATCGATAGAGTATCGACAGCAAAAGATCGGGTCCGCGTTTTTATAACAAAATCAGGCGGTTCATCTCTGTCCTGCCGAGTGGGTCGCCCGGAGCGCACGGTCGTCGGCCGGCAGAGTCGCCGGCCGCTTCAGGAGACTGGAGCGAAGGGCGACCCCGAGGCGCTGACCTCGGTCTTCACCCAAGACCGGGCGGGGGCAAGCCCCGCCCCTATATGTGGGGGGGTGACGACCCGAGACGCCAGGTCACAACGGCCGGCAGAGGCGCCGGGCGCTTCAGTCCAGGTCGTTAGCCGCCAATCCGGCGCATGACCAGCGCGCCGTTGGTGCCACCGAACCCGAAAGAGTTGGTGATGGCGACGTCGAGGTCGGTCTTGCGGGGCTCGTGCGGCACGAAGTCGAGGTCGCAGTCGTCGGACGGGTTGTCGAGGTTCAGGGTCGCGGGAAGGACCTGGTCGCGGATCGCCAGGGCCAGGAAGCCCGACTCGAGACCTCCCGCCGCGCCCAACAGATGACCCGTGGCCGATTTGGTCGAGGACACCGCCAGCTTGTGGGCGTGGTCGCCGAAGACCCGCTTGACCGCCTTGACCTCGCTGACATCTCCCAGCGGCGTCGAGGTCCCATGGGCGTTGATGTAACCAACGGCCTCGGGCTCGAGACCGGCGTCGGCAAGCGCATGCCGCATGACCTTTTCGGCCCCTGCCCCCTCGGGATGGGGGGCCGAGATGTGATGGGCGTCGGCGCTCATCCCGTAGCCGGCGATCTCGGCGTAGATCTCGGCACCGCGGCGTTTGGCGCTCTCGAGCTCTTCCAGAACGAGGATGCCGGCGCCCTCTCCGATCACAAAGCCGTCTCGGTCGCGGTCCCAGGGACGAGAAGCCTTCTCGGGCTCGTCGTTGCGAGTGGAAAGCGCTTTCATGGCGCAGAAACCACCGACGGCCAACGGTGCGATCACCGCTTCCGTGCCGCCGGCGATCATGGCGTCGGCGTAGCCGTGCTGGATCTGACGGAATGCATCGCCGATGGCGTGGAGCCCGGTGGTGCAGGCGGTGGCCGGCGCCGAGTTGGGTCCGGCGAGACCGTACCGGATCGAGATGTGCCCGGCGGCCATGTTGACCGCCAGCATCGGTACGAAGAACGGCGAGATGCGACCGGGACCGCGTTCCAGAAGGGTGCTGTGGGTGGACTCGATGGTCAGCAGGCCGCCGATCCCCGAGCCCACGATAACCCCCACCCGCTCGGGTCCGATCGCCTCGACCGGCAGCCCGGCGTCGGCAATAGCCATGTCGGCTGCCGCCAAACCAAACTGGATAAAGCGGTCGGTTCGCCGGACTTCCTTTTTGTGCAGAAACCGCGCAGGATCGAAGTCGGGGACTTCTCCGGCGATGCGGCTTTCGAGGGCGGAGGCATCCATAGAACGGATAGGTCCAATGCCGCTCTTGCCCTCCAAAAGGGCAGACCAGCTCTCGACCGTCCCCACGGCGAGTGGGGACACCAGACCCACGCCTGTGACGGCGACCCGGCGACGCGTCATCGATGCCTCGATCGGCTAACCGCTAGCTGTCGTCGCTCTTGCTCTGGATGTAGGTGATCGCGTCGGTGACGTTGCCGATCTTCTCGGCGTCTTCGTCGGGGATCTCGATCCCGAACTCTTCCTCGAAAGCCATCACCAGCTCGACGACGTCGAGCGAATCCGCGCCCAGGTCGTCGGTAAAGCTCGCACCGGCCGTGACCTGATCGGCCTCGACCGCGAGTTGTTCCGCAATAATGCTCTTGACTTTTTCATCTACGGCCATCGATCCAGCCTCCTCGAGTTGTCGGTGGTGCCGTGCACGGGGGTAAGGAGTCCGTGCCGAAGGGTATTTTTAGCACAGTCGGGGTTTTAGAACAAACGCGGGCGGGTGCAAGACCCGCCCCTACTCTGCAGAAAAAAGGGGGACCCGGCGGGGCTAGATGTAGAGGCCGCCGGAGACGTTCAGGGTATGGCCGGTAACGTAACCGGCCTCTTCGCTGGCCAGATAGACGACCGCCGCGGCGACGTCCTCGGCGGTTCCGAGGCGTTTGAGCGGGATCGAGGAGCTGAGCCCCTTTTTTGTCTCTTCGGGGAGATCGTCGGTCATGGCCGTCGCAATGTACCCGGGCGCTACGACGTTGACGGTGATGCCACGGCCGGCCAGCTCGCGGGCCAGCGACTTGGAGAAGCCGATGAGCCCGGCCTTGGCGGCGGCGTAGTTGGCCTGGCCTGCGTTCCCCATCAGCGCGACGACGGACGAGATCGAGATGATCCTGCCCCAACGCTTTTTCATCATCCCGCGGGTGAGCGCCTTGGTGATGGCGTAGGTGCCGGTCAGATTGGTGCGCAGCACCCGATCCCACTCCTCGAGGTTCATCCGCAGCAGCAAGTTGTCGGAGGTGATCCCGGCGTTGTTGACCAGGATGTCGATACCGGAGAACTCCCCCGGTAGCTCCTTCAACCGGTCGGCCACCGACTCGGGGCTCGAGAGATCGAGCGGAAACGCCAGGGCCTCGCCGCCCGCCTCTGCAACCTCTACCGCCAGCGCCCGCAGCTTGTCCTCGGAGCGGGCGGCGAGCACGACCCGGGCGCCCCGCGCCGCCAGGCTCTTGGCGGCGGCGTGCCCGATACCCTGCGAGGCCCCGGTCACCAGCGCGGTTTTTCCCGAAAAATCGAAAACACTCATACCGCGAGCACCTCCCGGAGCTTCTCCATCCCGCCCGGCTCGGCCAGGCCGATCGTCGTGGCCTCGGGGACAATACGACGGATCAAGCCGGCCAGAACCGCTCCCGGCCCGATCTCGACAAACACCGAGACCCCCTCGTCGGCCAACCGGCGGATCGACTCCACCCAACGAACCGGCGAATCCACTTGCCGGATCAGTGCTTCGCGGGCGTCGGAGCCCTCCCGAAGCGGCTCGGCGTCGACGTTCGAGACCACCGGGACTTGCGGGTCGGCGAACTCGGTCTCGCGCAGCAGCGGCTCGAGGTTGTCGCGCGCCGGCCTCATGAGGGGTGAGTGAAAGGGCGCCGAGACCGGCAGCAGCACGGCGCGCTTGGCGCCTCGGTCCTTGGCGAGCTCGGCGGCCCTCTCGACCGCCCGCCGTGCACCCGCGACCACCGTCTGGACGGGCGCGTTGAGGTTCGCCACGGCGCAGATCCCGTCGGAGCCGCTGGCCTCGGCGGCAATCTCGCCGACCGCATCGGCGTAGAGCCCCAGTATCGCGGCCATCGCCCCCTCTCCCACCGGAACGGCGTCCTGCATGAACTCACCCCGCCGGCGAACCAGACGCAGCGCATCGGCGAGCGACAGCGTGCGGGCGGCGACCAGCGCCGAGTACTCCCCCAGGCTGTGACCGGCGACCATCGCGGGCGGAGGTACCCGGTCGGCGAGCGCCCGGTGGATGGCGATGGATGTCGCCACCAGCGCCGGCTGGGTGTTGGCGGTGAGCTGGAGGCGGTCCTCGGGCCCTTCCCAGCAAAGCGCCGACAGCGGCCCCCCGGTTATCTCGGCAAAGACCTGGTCGGCCTCGTCAAAGACCGCTCGGGCCTCCACAGATTCCTCCGCCCATCCGCGGCCCATCCCGACCTTCTGCGAGCCCTGGCCCGGAAAGACGAAAGCGTGCTTCATGGACCGGCCACCAGCGTGGCTACCAACGCGCAAGGCCCGCGCCCCAGGTCAGCCCCGAGCCAAAGGCCGAGAACAGCAGGATGTCACCGGGCGAGATCTTGCCGTCGCGGTTGAGCTCGTCCAGGGCAATCGGAATCGAGGCCGCCGAGGTGTTGCCATAGCGCTCGACGTTGACATAGGTGCGGCCGTCGGGGATGTTCAACCGCTGACCGACCGCGTCGATGATGCGCTGGTTGGCCTGGTGCGGGATAAACCAGGTGACATCATCCGCCGCCACCTCGCATTGTTCGAGGACCTCGCGCGAGACCTGGGCAAGGGTTCGCACGGCCACCTTGAAGGTCTCGTTGCCCCGCATCCTGATGTAGCCGAGATGACCGTTCTCGGTGGCCTTGGGATCCACTCCGCCAACGGTCTCGTTGATCGGGTACCGGCTGCCGCCGCCGGGCCGCTCGATGAGGTCGCCCAGCGAGCCGTCGCTGTGCATCTTGACACCCAGGAGCGAGCCGGCCCGGTCGTCGTCGGTTGCGCTCAGCACCACCGCGCCGGCGCCGTCACCAAAGAGCACCGCGGTCGAGCGGTCGGTGTAATCGACGATTTTGGACAGCACCTCGGCGCCGATCACTACAGCGTGGCGCGCGGCGCCGCCCTCGATCATGTGCTGCGCGACGCCCAGCCCATAGATAAAGCCGGTACATGCCGCCGACAGGTCAAACGCCGCCGCTCCCCTGGCGCCGATGGCGTCCTGGACGGCATTCGAGGTCGCCGGGAAGCTGCGGTCCGGGGTCACGGTCGCCACGATGACCAGATCGACCTCCTCGCCCGGAACACCGGCCATCTCCAGAGCGGCCGCGGCCGCCGGAATGGCGAAATCCGACAGGGCCTCGTCCTCAGCCGCGACGTGGCGCTCCTTGATCCCGGTACGAGCGAGGATCCACTCGTTGCTGGTATCGACCATTTTCTCAAAATCCGCGTTGGTCAGGATCTTCTCCGGTACCGAAGCGCCGGTACCACTGATGCGCGCTTTCATGACGCGACCTCCTCCGGACTCAGGATCCGGTTCTCCTCCGAATGCAACTCTTCCATTTTGATACGGATCTTATTGTGCAGGCCGGCGGCGCAAAAGTCGACCGCCTCGCGGATGGCGTTTCTAACCGCCTTGGGGCCGGAGTTCCCATGGCCGACAAAACAACCGCCGCGGAGGCCCAGGAGAGGCACCGCGCCGGTCTCGCGGTAGTCGACGGAAGTCCTGAGCCGCTCCAGGGCCGGCCGGGCCAGGGCCGCGCCCAGACGGGTGCGAACGCTCGCATCGAGCTCCTGGCGCAACAGGTCGCCAAAGAGATCGGCGGCCGATTCCGAGCTCTTGAGGACGACGTTGCCGACAAACCCGTCGCAGACGATGACATCCGCCGTGCCCGAGAAGATGTCTCCCCCTTCCACGTTGCCGACAAAGTTGAGGCCCATGGTCTTCATCAGCTCGAAGACCTTGCGGGTCGTGCCGGAGCCCTTCTCGTTCTCCTCACCGATCGACAGGAGGCCCACCCGCGGCGAATCGGTGCCGAGGACCTCTTGGGCGTAGAAGTGACCCATCACTGCAAACTGACGCAGGTGCCCCGGCCGGGAATCGACGTTGGCGCCCACGTCCAGCAGCACGGTGCGGCCCCCGCGATTGGGGAAGACCGCCGCCAGCGCCGGCCGGTCGACCCCCGGGAGCGCCCCGATCACCAGCTTGCCGCACGCGAGGGTGGCGCCGGTGTTGCCAAAGCTCAGCGCCGCCTGGGCCTTGCCTTCACGGACCAGCTCGGCGGCCAGCCGCACCGACGAGCGCCGCTTGACTCGAATCGGGGTGATCGCCGGCTCGTCCATCTCGACGACCTCCGGGGCGTCGAGGACCTCGATGTCCGCCGTCTCGCGCCGCCGGTGAGCGCCGTGGCGCTCGAGCGATGAGCGGATCGCCGACTCATTGCCGACCAACACGACGTCGGCGCCACCACGGACCGCCTCGAGCACACCGCCCACCACCGCCGCCGGTCCCTGGTCGCCTCCCATGGCGTCGACGGCGATGCGCATACCCCGGGCATCCACAACACGAAAACTCGCCGCGGTCGCGGCGGCTTCGCGCTAGAGCGTCTCCTTGCCCTCGATCACTTCGCGGCCACGGTAGTGGCCGCAGTGGGGGCAGGCACGGTGTGGCAGCTTGACCTCGCCGCAGTTCTCGCAGGTAGCGCTGGGTGGCGCCGGGAGCGCGTCGTGCGCCCGGCGCCGGTCGCGGCGCGCTTTCGAATGTCGTCGTTTTGGATTGGGCATATCTTCAACCTCGTCTTCGTACTGTCGTTATTCGGCAAGCAGCTTGTCGCGCAACTCGGCGAGCGCCTCCCACCTCGGATCGTGACTCTCGGTTTGGCAGCCGCAGGCCTTCTCGTTGCGGTCGGCGCCGCACGACGGGCACAGCCCAGCACAGTCGGGCCGGCACAGATGCCGCATCGGGAGATTGAGCTGGAGCTGCTCCATCAAGACCGGCTCGGTCTCGAAGACCTCGCCGTCGACATAGACCACGCTGAGATCCTCCTCCTCGAGCTCGACCTCGCCTGTCATCGGCTCCTCGGCCGCGGTAAGGAGCATCAGCTCCACGCCCGCGGACACCGGCATCCAGCTCGATTTGAGACAACGGGGGCATAAGAGTTCCTGTCGGTATTCGAGTCGGGCCGAGAAGAGAAAGCCGGTGGAAATCGGAGTGACCGTGCCGCCCCAGGAGAGGTCGCTCAGACCAACGAGCTGTTCGCGTTGCAGGGATTCGGCCGGGATCGTTCGCGACTCCCGCCACGGATACGGATCGTCTCCGATCTTGTCGAGGCGGATCTCCATTGCGGCAATCCCCTACGTTGGCCCCACGCGCCCTCGGGCTGCAAAGCAAGGCTATGGGTTTGGGGTGGGAGTGTCAACGTGGCGCCGTTCCTGAGATACCATCGCAAGGTCCGGGAACGCCGCTTTTATCGGTATTTACCCAACCGGATTCGGAATCTCAGCAGAGTGTCGCCGCCCAGACGATCCCAGCCCGAGGAGTATCCACTTCCCGTGCGCCTGCGGCGGGCGCTCGCCCGCCGTTTTCCCCGTGCCCGGCGCGGCTGGAATTGGCTGCTGGCCAAAACGGAAGCCCGTTTGCGCGGACTCTTCGGGCGGTTCCGCCCCAGGCGGCTGCTCGAATCCTTGGGTTGGGTCACGTCGACCGTCCGGAGCATCCTGGCCCGCCGTCGGGAGCCGTGTCTGACGGTGGCGGTCGAGGTTTCGGCCTTCTGGGAGCCGCTCACCGGAATCGGCTGGTATCTCTACCGGTTGCTCGAGCACCTCGCCGACCACGAGCAGGTACGGGTGAGGCTCTACGGCCCCACCGTTGTCGACAGCCCGGACCTCCCCGGACCGGCGGTCGAGCTGCCCAGCGGGCCGGCGATCGAGGTCGTCTCTTACAAGGTGCCCGAGTCGTTCCTGGTGCCGGCCGGCTGGGTGATCCGGTGTCTTCGCCGCCTCGAGCCCTTGCTGATCGCAGCCGACGGCAACAAGGTGCTGTTCGCGCCCAACTACTTCCTGCCCCGCCGGTTTCGGCTGGCCTCGGCGGCGCGGGTCTCGACCGTCCACGATCTCGGCTTCCGGCGCTTCCCGTGGGCGTTGCGGCAGGAGACTCTCGAGGAGTTGGCCGACAAGTTCGAGCACGCGGTGCGCGAATCGAGCCGGGTGATCAGCGTCAGCGCCGCAGTTCGGGACGAGCTGGCCGACTACGGCTATGTCGACCCGGCTCGGGTCACCGTCATTCACCACGGACCGGGCCAGCTCTCGACCGTCGAGCCGGGGAGGGTGCCGGCCGGGACGCCAGCCGACTACGGGCTCCACGTCGGGACCATCGAGCCGCGCAAAAACGTCGGCGCGCTCTTGGAGGCCTGGAAGCTGTTGCACGGACAGCTCTCCTACGCGCCCGATCTCGTACTCTGCGGCCGCTATGGCTGGAAGACCGACGTGCTCCAGCGACAGGTCGAGGACGCGGTCGAAGCCGGATGGGCGCACCATCTGGGCTATGTCGACGATCCACAGCTCGCCGCGCTGTTTCGTTGCGCGCGGGTGGTGGTCTTCCCGTCGCACTACGAAGGGTTCGGGCTGCCGGCGGTCGAGGCGCTGTGGTCCGGCGTGCCGTTGGTGGCGAGCGACATCCCGGTGTTACGTGAAGTCACCGGCGGTGCTGCTCTGTTTGCACCCGACGACGATCCCCGCGCCTTGGCCCGCGCGATCGAGACCACGCTCACCAACGAGCCGCTCCGCCAGGACCTGATCGAGCGCGGCCGCCGACGCGTCGCCGAGCTGAGCTGGTCGCGGGCCGCCGACGAGACCGAAGCGGTCTGGCGGCAGGCGGCCGGGATCGAGGCAAGACGGGGGGACCTGTGACTGTCGAAACGAGCGATCGACCCGGGCCGCTGGTCGGCGTGGACCTGCGATCGCTGGTCGGTGTCACGAGCGGTATCGGTCATTTTTCGCTCGCCGTTCTACGCCAGCTCGCGAGACGCCGCCGGGTCCGCTGCCTGGGGATGGCCCACAACCCGCTCTCCCCGGCCGCCGCGGACGAGCTGCAGCGCCTGGGGGTCGAGGTCGATATCTCGGCGGCCCCGTTGGGACTGCTGTGGCAGCAGCTCCGCGCGCCGGCGCGAATTCGTCAACGCGAGTTGGATGTCTTCTGGTCGCCGCTTTTTATCCTCCCACCCCGGCTCCGGGTGCCCGGCGTGGTCACGATCCACGACCTGACGCCGGTGTTGATGCCCGAGACCCATCGGTTGAAGGTTCGGTTGAGCATCCTGCCGTTTCTCGAATCCACTCTCGCACGGGCGCGGCGCGTCACGGCGGACTCGCGCGCGACCGCCGACGATCTTCGGCGGCACTTCCCGGAGTGTGCCGCCAAGCTGGAGGTCGTCTACCCCGGAGTCGATGCGGAGTTTGTTCCCGGGGAACGGGAAGAGATCGAGGCCATTCGCCGTGAGCTCGACTGCCCCGAGGGTTTTGTCTTTTTCGCCGGCACGCTCGAGCCGCGCAAAAACCTGACGGTTCTCCTGGACGCCTGGGAGGCGCTGCGGCAAGACGATCCCGGGACGCCACCGCTGGTTCTCGCGGGACCCGACGGTTGGCGCAGTAGCGGCCTGTTGCGGCGGATACGGAGGCTTTCGGCACTCGGTCTGCGGCGCCTGGGACCGGTGCCTCGCGACCGGTTGGTGCGATTGTTCCAGGCGGCGCGGGTGTTTGTCCTGCCGTCGCTCTATGAGGGCTTTGGTCTGCCGGCGGCCGAGGCCATGGCGTGCGGTATCCCGACGATCGCCGGAAACCGCTCGAGTCTCCCCGAGGTGGTCGGGGACGGCGGCCTGTTGGTGGAAGTAGAAGACGCCGGCGAGCTGGCTCACTCGATCCGGCTCGTCCTCAACGAAGACAGCCTCGCCCGCGAGATCTCCGAGCGCGGGCTCCGACACGTCCGCCGGTTCCGGTGGGACCAGGCGGCCCGGCAGATGGAACAGATTTTTCTCGCACTCCGGTGAACGGATGCTCGAGCGCGGTCATCACCCACAATTCAGTATCCTGTCACCGTAATTATCCTCTGCCATGGGACACACGATCGGCATCGACGCCCGCAAGCTGAACGATTTCGGCATCGGCACCTATATCCGCCACCTGATCGAGAGCCTGGCGCGGCTCGATGGCGATGACCGCTATGTGTTGCTGCTGCAACCGCAGGATCACCTGCAGTTCCCCGACCTGCCCGACAACTTCCATCTGGTAACCGAAAGGGCCCGCCCCTACAGCGTCCGGGAGTTGGTCGATCTCTCCTGGCGGCTCTTTCGTTTGAAGCTCGACCTCTACCACGCGACCCACTACGTGCTTCCCTGGGTCGTGCCGTGCAAGGCGGTGGTGACGATTCACGACATCATCCACCTTCTCTACCCCGAGTTCCTGCCCAATTCGCTCGCCTACTTCTACGCCCAGCGCACGATCCGGCGAAGCCTCCAGCGCGGCGACCACATCCTCGCCGATTCGCAAAACACCAAGGCCGACCTGGTCGAGTTCTTCGAGGTGACGGGCGAGAAGATCAAGGTCGTCTACCCCGGCGTTTCGGATCGATTTCGCGCCCCGGTGGAAGAAGAACATGGGCGCTCGGTGCTCGAGACCTACGGGATCCAGAAGCCCTACGCGCTTTTTGTCGGCAACCCGAAGCCGCACAAAAACCTCGACGGCGTGGTCAAGGCCTTTGCCCGCTCGCTGGCGATCCGCGACTTCGACGCCCAACTGGTGTGCGTCGGAGACCGCACGGGTCGTGATTTCAAGATCCGCCAGCGCGCCGAGCAGCTCGGAATCGGCGACCGGGTCCAGCTCGTCGGGCACGTCGAGGAAGACGAGCTGCCCGCCATCTACCAGGGTGCCGATCTGTTTCTCTACCCGACCCTGTATGAGGGCTTTGGCCTGCCGGTCGTCGAAGCCATGGCGAGCGGGGTGCCGGTCATCACC
Organism: Candidatus Multivoradales bacterium; assembly: GCA_965224065.1. GTDB lineage: Bacteria > Acidobacteriota > Thermoanaerobaculia > Multivoradales > JAHEKO01 > JAOTZA01. The sequence continues at coordinate 3,945,159 of CBDCYF010000005.1, read as the reverse complement.
TCCAACACCTCGGCGCTCAAGGAAGTCGCCGAGGGGTACGCCGATCTGGTCAACCCGCTCGACGTCGAGGAAATCGCGCAAGCCATCGCGCATTGCATGACCGACGCCGAGCACCGCGATGCGCTGCGCAAGCTGGGCAAACGGCGCGCGGAGGATTTTTCCTGGCAGCGCACCGCCGAGCTCACCCGCCAGACGTACCAGAAGGTCCTCGAAGAATGAGCGCAGATACGCCTCGCGTCGCGCTGGTCCACGACTGGCTGACCGGGATGCGCGGCGGCGAGAAGGTTCTGGAGCGGATCGCCCGGCACTTCCCCGAGGCGCCCATCTACACGCTGTTCCACTTTGCAGGGAGCGTGAGCGAAGAGCTCGAAAGCCACCCCATCCGGACGACCTATCTGCAGCGGGCGCCGGGGCTCAGGCGCCACTACCGACGGTATCTGCCCTTCTTTCCGCGCGCCATAGAGAGCTTCGATCTGAGCGGCTACGATCTGATCGTCTCGTCGAGCCACTGCGTCGCCAAGGGAGTCATTTCCGGCCCCGGGGCACAGCACATCTGCTACTGCCACACGCCGGTGCGCTATGCCTGGGACCAGGAGAAGGCCTATTTCCCCAAACAGACCGGTCCGGTGGCGTGGCTGCGCGGCCGAGAGCTGGCACGGCTACGGCGGTGGGACGTCGCCACCGCCGATCGCGTGGATCGTTTTGTGGCCAACTCGACCTTTGTCGCCGGTCGTATCGAGCGCTACTACGGACGTCAGGCCGAAGTGATCCACCCGCCGGTCGATACCGACTTTTTCCGGCCAGCCGAGCAGGAGAACCGTGGCGGCTACGCGCTGGCGGTATCGCTGGCTCCCTACAAACGGATCGATCTGGCGATCGAGGCCTGTCGCCGATTGGGGCTCGAGCTGAGGCTGGTGGGCGAAGGACCCGAGCGCGAGCGGCTGGCGCGGCGCGCGGGCGAAGGGGTCCGCTTTCTCGGCCGGGTGGATGCGCGGGAGCTGCGCCGTCTCTATCGTGAGGCCGCTTGTTTTGTGCAACCGGGGGTGGAGGATTTTGGCATTTCGCCGGTCGAGGCGCTGGCCTGTGGCTGCCCGGTGGTGGCCGCCGGGCGCGGCGGGGTGCTCGATATCGTCACCGACGGTGTCCATGGGGTGCTCTACGATCCGGCCGGCGAGGACGCCGCCGGCGCCGATGCCTCTGATAGCGCCGGGCCGTTGATTACGGCGATTGACAAATGCCGACGAGTACGGTTCAATTTGTTGAACCTGAGAGAGCGGGCCGAGGCGTTCTCCGTCGATAGATTCGATCGTCAACTGGTAGAGCTTCTCGGAACATCGCGAGCATCTGTAGCATCTGTAGCAAGGGCAACCAAGGAGAGATCCGCCCGTTGATCAGTCAACGCTACCGCCTCACTACCGGGATGTATCTGGCCGGCGATCTCGCCGCCACCATCCTGGCGTTCTTTGCCGCCTGGCAGCTCCGCTTCGCGACCGACCTGGTTCCCTTTACCAAGGCCCACGTCCCCGACTTCCGGTACTACCTGCTGCTGCTCCCGATCGTGCTGATCGTGTGGGTCGTGGTGTTCCATTTCCACGGCCTCTACCAGATCCGGCGTGGACGCAGCGGCGTGGACGAGGCGCTCACCATGCTGGTGGCGGTCATCCTGGGCCTGGTCCTGCTGATGGGCATCATCACCTGGTTGCGCTTCGACGTGCCGCGCCCAGACGGCACGGGGGTCGAGCCGCTCAACTACAGCCGATCGTTTCTGGCGCTTTTTACTCTGCTCGACATTGCCTTGCTGGTGGTGGCGCGAAGCGTCGTCCGCGCCTATCTGCGCCGCATCCGGCTCCAGGGCAGAAACCTCCAGCGCATCTTGATCGCCGGTGCCGGAGAGCTCGGCCGCGAGGTCGCCGCCAAGCTGGCCGCGCACAAGGAGCTCGGTTTCCAGGTCGTCGGCTTTGTGGACGACGACCCAGCCAAGGCAGGAGCCTCCTACGACGGCGTCTCGGTGCTCGGAACCACCGGCGACATGGAGGAAACGCTGGTTCGCGAGAGCGTCGACCAAGTCTACCTGGCGCTCCCACTCGAGGCGCACAGCCGCACCATGGAGGTCCTACGGGCGGTTGGCAGCGAATGTGTCGAGGTCAAGATGGTGCCCGACATCCTCCAGTACGCCACTCTCAAGGCGGTCTTCGAGGATCTCGACGGCACGCCGGTGATCAACCTGAGCCAGGTTCCGATGCGCGGTTGGTCCAGCCTGATCAAAAGAGCCATGGACGTCTCCATCGCGGCGCTGGCGATGGTCGGTCTGGCGCCGTTTTTCCCGCTGGTGGCGTTGGCGATCTGGATCGAGGACCGGGGCCCGATCTTCTACCGCCAGGAGCGCATGGGGCTCGATGGGCGCTCTTTCTGGATCCTCAAGCTGCGCTCGATGCGGGTCGACGCCGAGGCCACGACCGGCCCGGTGTGGGCGATCAAGGACGATCCACGCCGCACCCTTGTGGGCTCGCTGCTGCGCCGCTGGTCACTTGACGAGCTGCCCCAGCTTTTCAACGTCCTGATGGGCGACATGTCGATCGTCGGACCGCGACCCGAGCGCCCCGCCTTTGTGCGCGAGTTCAAGGGCAAGATCCCGCAGTACATGCTGCGCCACCGCGTCAAGGCCGGGATCACCGGCTGGGCCCAGGTCCATGGCTGGCGGGGCAACACCTCCATCCGCAAGCGGATCCAGTACGACCTGTACTACATCGAGAACTGGTCCCTCGGGCTCGACGTCAAGATCCTCTGGATGACCCTGCGCCACGGCCTGTGGCGCAACGCGTACTAGGGATCGCTCGGCCGGCGGCCCATCGGCGGGCGGGGGCAAGCCCCGCCCCTACAAAAGAGGGTTGGACCCGCAGTACCAATATCTCCTGGGCAAACGTGCACGGTACCGTTGCCCCCACGCCCCTTCCGGAAACACCAACCGTGTAGGGGCGGGGCTTGCCCCCGCCCGTTCTTGTCAGGTCGCCGGGACAAAACGCGTCCTTTTGACTATGACAATGCATCGTCCGTGTCGCAAACAACATCGTCTCCCGCCTGAGGCCTACATCGGCAACGACCGCGCATTTGTGATCACGATCTGTACGCTCCACCGCGTGCGTGTCTTCCGAAACATCGGATTCGGCCACACATGTGTCGCTCTCCTTTCCGAACTTCACTCGATGCATGGCAACCCGATCTACTCGTACTGCTTGATGCCCGATCATGTCCACCTGCTGCTCGGCGCGACCGAGAAATCATCCATCTCGGACTTTGTTTGCAAATGGAAATCGCTTTGCTACCGCGTTTGGAGGGAATCCGGGGATCGTTCGCGTTTCTGGCAACGCGGCTACTACGATCGGGCGATTCGAACTCATGAAGAGCTACGGTCCGTGGCGCTGTACATTCTCAACAACCCGGTGCGAGCCGGGCTGGTAACCGAGTACCAGGAATACCCGCTCGGTGGGTCCTTCGAGTGGAGCCTCTGAAGAAGCGGGCGGGGACAAGCCCCGCCCCTACACGGGTAGTGATTACCGCGGGGCCGCGGAGACAACGGTACCGCGCGGGTTTGCCCTGGAGATATTGGCACTGCGATGGGCCGACCCTCTTTTGTAGGGGCGGGGCTTGCCCCCGCCCGGACACGGGTGGCGATCTCCGGAGGGACCGCGGAGGCAACGGCACCGCGCGGGTTTGCCCTGGAGATATTGGTACTGCGATGGGCCGACCCTCTTTTGTAGGGGCGGGGCTTGTCCCCGCCCGTTCCGTGAAGTCGCCAGCGCCCGCCCGCTGACGCCGTCTACGCACTCTTACGATATTTCCGCTTGGCCTGGCGTAGGCGGTCCTGGAGCTCGGCCAGTTCTTCGGGGCTTAACGTTTCGCCCTCGAAGCTGTCGCGCAGATACAAGTCGATGACCCTCTGAGTCTCATACGCCGCCGCCGGGTATCGGCTCACCAGGCGGTCGGCGATCTCGAGCGGTGGGGTCGAGGGTACCGGTGGTTCACCACCACGCTCGAGGGCCCGGCGCAAGGCCTGGTAGGCGCGCACCGGGTCGATGGGACGCCTCGCCAGCAGCCAGAGCACAAAAAGGACGAGAAGACCGGCCAGCGGCGCCGCCCGCACCCAGTCGAACTCGACACCGAGCTCGTTGTCGACCGGTCCGACCTGCGGCTCAGGCTCGCGACGCTGTTCGGGTTCGGGCGCCTTGATCTCCGGCGCGAGCCCGTCCCACCACTCACGCCAGGCGGTACGGAAACGGACAAAGAGCCCAACCTGATCGTTGAAGCCATAGGTCAACACGTACCGGTCCCACCGGAAAACCAGGTAGTCGTAGGCCTGGCTCAGAAACGACATGACACCGGCCGATTCGCCGGCCTCGCCCAGGACTCCCGGTGTCGGATCGAGCACGACCCAACCGCTGCCGGGCAGGTCGGCCTCGACCCACGCGTGGGCGTTTTCCTCGCGCACGATGTAGTATTCCTCGATCGGGTTCTTCTCCGAGCCCAGAAACCCGGCCACCAGGCGGGCCGGAATCCCCTGCGACCGCAGCATCAGAATCATCGAGGTGGCGAAATACTCGCAGTAGCCCCGGCGGGTCTCGAACAGAAAACGCTCGATCGGCGCTTCGCCGGTGAGGTTGCCCACATCGAGCGTGTAGGTGAAGTCGGCGCCGCGAAGGTAGCTCTCCAGCCGCTTGACGCGCTCGCGGATGTCGCCCTCCCCCATCACCTCCTCGGCCAGCGCGGCGATCCGGGGGGTGATGCCGCCCGGGTCGAGCTCGACCTGGCGGCGGGAGCGAGCGCCGTCGGGCGCGAGCACCGGCCGCGTATTGACACCGGCCCGGTAGGCCGTTGTGGCGCCGCGCTCGGCCGGCAGCCTCACCACACCGTCGTCCCCGATGACCAGAAAAGGCGCCGGCGCATCGATGTACGTCGTCTCGACCGGCAGCACCAGCTCGGGCCCCAACTGCCCGGGCCGCCAGATGTCGATCCACCACCGCGGCCGTTCGTCGGCCAGGTGGAAGAAGCCGTCGGTTCGCCGCGTGACGTTGTCGCTTCGAGCCGCCGTTCGCCGCCACCGGCGGCCGTCAAACCGGGAATACGTGGCGGCCTTGAAGCGGTGCGAGGCCCACGGTGGAGCCTCGCCGACGTACCGGTAGCGCAACGCCACCCCGCGGCTCAAACGGGTCCGGCCGATGGTGTTGAGCCCAAAGCTGTCGTCAAATCCGGCGGTCTGGGTGACTCCGCCCGGAGCCGAGATGCTGCCCAGGATGTACGGCTGGCGCAGACGGGGAAAAAACACAAAGAAGGGAATCGCGCCCAGGACGACCAGGGCCGCGCTCAAGGTCGTAAAGCCACGCACCGGGACGGGCCGGTAGCGGCGGCTGGGGGCGCCCGGCCGGCTCAGGATCTCGAACCCGGCAAAACGCACCAGCGTGTGGATGGCCAGCCCCAGAAAGCAGGCCAGATACAACAGTGAAGCCGGGTGGACACTCGAGCCCATCGACGCCACAAAAAGAAAGAAGACGGCCAGAAACGCGTGCCATTTGTCGCGCTCTCCGCGCAAGGCAAAGAGCTTGATCGAGAGGGTGTAGAGGACCAGGTGAACGACGCTGTGAAGCACCTGGCCAAAGACGACCTGCCGTAGCTCGAAGATCAGAAAGGGCAGATAGGCAAGACCCAGACAGTTGAGCGCCCAGTTGGGGAGCTCGTCGTATTTGCCGCTCGAGGTCCGAAAAAGAAACAGACAGACGGCGAGCCAGAACGCCACGACCTCGGCCCAACCCACCACCTCATTAAACGGCAACGGCACGGGCGCCAGCAACGCAAGGGCGCCGAGGAGCATCCGCTTTTGGTGGCGAAACGTCATCCCGCCACCGCCTGCGGTGAGCCGACGGCCAAACGAAGCTCGCGGTCGGCTTCGTCGCCGGCCGCGAGAGGCGTTGGATCGAAGTCGAGCACCGGCAACAAGGCCAGGGTCTCGAGGAGCCGCCTGCGGTGGGCCGCCCCGCGTCCGAAGCGCACGTTGCCCGATCTCGTGGTCAGCGCCACTTCAAAACCGTTCTCGAGAAAATCGACCGCGGCGCTCGCTGCCTCGCTCACCAGGTGCTCGAAGCGCTCCTCGGATTCTCTGTCCTCGAGCGGGCCGACCGCATTGTCGAGCAGGATCGACAGCCGGCGTCCCTCCTCGGCCTCTCGCTCCATGTAGACGAGCTCTCCGGTCCGGGCGGTGCGTTTCCAGTGGATGCCTCGCGGGTCGTCGCCGGGCCGAAAGCTCCGCAGCGCGTACAGATCGTGTCCCCAGCCTTTTCGCGGCGCGGTCTCCTCGCCGGCCTGGCCCAGCGCCATCCGGAAGGGATCGTCGAGCGGCAAGATCGGCGGATAGACCAGGACTTCGAGATCGGCGTGGGCCCGCATCGCCTTCAGAAACAGGCCCAGAGGAAAGATAGAAGACACGCGCAAGGCGGGGATGTGGTGGATGCCGCGCCGCTCGAAATGAAAGTGCAGCCGGTCCCGGCGCACACGTCCTCGCCCGATGTACGGGATCACCAGGGGCTCGACCGAATCGGGACCGGTGATCTCGAGAAAACGCCGCGCCAGCCAGCGGTCGCGGTTTTCGATGTCGAGAGAGATCGAGAACGGTTGACGCGCGTGGACCTCGACCGCTTTGCCGAGACGCACATCCAGCCTGCGCAGGTTGCGACGCGAGGCCACGCCACTGATGACCAGTAGCGAAAGCAGCCCACCTTCGATCAGAAAAAGGGCGTTGTTTCCCGTGTTGACCGCGGCGATCGCCACCAGGACGGTGACCAGCAAGTAGCCGACTCCGACGCGCGTGATCCGCACTCGCTCGAAGGTAAGAGGCGTCGGGCTCACGGAGTCCTGCTCACGGATTGGCGGCCCCGCGCGCGGAGCCCGAGGCGATCACGCCGGAACCGGGGTCTCGTGAACGATCTTGCGGATCGCCTCGCGTCGCACGGCAAGGCTCGAGCTGCCGACCTTGAGGGCGATGCGGTGCGAGAGGACCGCGGGGGCCAGTCTCTGCACGTCATCCGGCACCGCGAACTCGCGGCCTTCGCACAGCGCCAGGGCCTTGGTGGCGGCCAGCAGACCCTGCACCCCGCGGGTCGAGATTCCCAGGAGCAGTTGCTGCGAGCTGCGGGTCGCTTCGGCGAGCGCCAGAACATAGTCGGCCAGCTTTTCGGTCACCTTGATCTGCTGGGCCCGTTGTTGGAGCTCGACGATCTCTTCAGCGGAGACCGCCGGCTGGATCTCGCTCAGCAGATTCTGAACACCCCCCGACAGAAGCAGCGAGCGCTCTTCATCGCGAGGGGGGTAACCCAGCTTGAGCGACATCAAGAAGCGGTCGAGCTGCGACTCCGGAAGTGGAAACGTGCCGACATGCTCGAGCGGGTTCTGGGTCGCCATCACGATAAACGGCTCGGGCAGCTCGTGGCGGTGGCGGTCGACGGTGACCTGGCGCTCGCTCATCGCCTCGAGGAGCGCCGACTGCGTTTTGGGACTGGCCCGGTTGATCTCGTCGGCGAGGACCACGTTGGCGAAGACCGGCCCGGGCACAAACTCAAAGGTCTGCTCGCTCTGCCGGAAGACCGTGACCCCGATGATGTCCGAGGGCAGTAGATCGCTGGTGAACTGGATCCGTTGAAAGTCGAGGCCCAGCGATCGGGCGAGCGTGCGGGCAAGGGTCGTCTTGCCGACCCCCGGCACGTCTTCGATCAGGATGTGACCGCGCGCCAGGATGCACACCACCGCTTCGCGGATGACCTTGGACTTGCCCTTGACCACGCGGGCCACCTGTGCCTCGAGACGCGAGATCGCGTCCACCGCGTCGCCGGTCGCCCTCACTGCCGCTGTTGGTACCGTCATCCCCTTTTCCCGACCTACGGTTCTTACGTTGCTATGCCCCGCCGGGTTTGGTGGATCAGCCACCGGTCGCGGCGGCGAACTCCTTGTACTCGGTCCGTTCTTCCGGGGAAATGTCGGAGCGGATCTCGACATTGAAGCCATCCCCTTCTTCATAGCCGACATCCACCAGTGTCTCGGTGACCTGTTTCTGGTTGGCCTTTGGCAAGCCCTCCGTCTCCACCCACTTGCGCCAGTGTTTCTTTACGTCCCCTTGGGCATCGACCATCTCGAGATCGAGGGTGATCCCGGGAAGGGCTTCGTTGGAATCGTGCTGAACGATGATGTCGAGAAGAATCTCCTGCCGGGTCTCGGGCTCGACCGGCTCGACCGACTCCGCCAGGGCACCGTCGTCCGCGGGCTCTTCCTCAGCTTCGAGAACGGCTCCTGGATCGGCGTCAACCGCCGCAGGCTCGACGAGAATATCGCGGACAAAAAAGCCGCTCTCGTTGATCCTCGCCGTATAGCGCGAGCGCAAAAGCTCGACTTTCTCCTCGGGCGAGAGCTCACGACACGCGCCCACCGTCGCGAGAATGCTGAGAAACAAACCAACAATTGACGCTCTTTTCCAGAATATACGCACAGCGGCTTCCTCCGTTGTTTTCAGATCAACTCCGGTCGGGTGATTCTAGCCTGTCTTTCTCGCCCGGTTGGCGGCGAGGAGGACAGCGAACCGGCCGCCGCGGCTCGAAAACTAGCCCAAATCCGCCGATTCGGCTGTCAAGCGGTTCACAGGTCGGCGAGCGCTTTGACCCATTGTTTGGAGAGCTCGCCGGTCAACACGACCTCTGGCTCGAGCCGTACTGCGAAACGTTCCTCCACCGCCGAGCGCGCCTCCAGCATCAGATCGAGAACCTCAGCCGCCCGGGCCTCCCCGAGGTTGACGATGACGTTGCCGTGTTTGGGACTGATCTGGGCGCCCCCCCGGCGCAGGCCCTTGAGCCCGCATTCGTCGATCATCCTGCCGGCATAGTCGCCCGGCGGGTTGCGGAAGATCGAACCGGCATTGGGATGCCCCGACGGCAGGCTTCCCCACCTCTTCCTGTTGAGCTCGTCGATACGTGCCAGGGCTTCGTCGGGGTCGCCGGGCGCGAGCTCGAAAAGACCGGAGACCACGATGCCGCCGACCCGCTGCAACCGGGTCGAGCGGTAACCGGGTTCGAGATTTTCCGTCGTCCACACGGCGATCGAGCCGTCCGTACCGGCCACCCGGGCCTCGACCAGCAAGTCCTTGATCTCGGTTCCATAGCAGCCGGCGTTCATAAAGATCGCGCCGCCGACGGTGGATGGGAACCCGGACAAGGCCTCGAGCCCGGTGAGACCCTGCGCGGCGGTGCGGCGCGCGATCTGCGCGAGCGTGACGGCGCCGCCCGCGCGCACTTGCCGGCCATCGACTCGCACCTCGCGAAACTCGCCCCCGAGCCTTGCCACCACGCCGCGCAGCCCGTCGTCCGGAACCAGCACGTTGGAGCCCAGACCCAGCAACTGAAAGGGCGCTTTGGCGCGATCGACCCGACGCAACAGCTCGCCCAGGCCATTCTCGGTCGAGACTTCGACAAATAGATCGGCCACGCCGCCGATACGGAAAGTGTTGAGCCGGGAGAGGTCGGCGGAGATCTCGACCTGCAGGCCCGGAATCTCTCGCAACTCGGCCTCAAGCTCCTCCGCCAGGCTCGTCATGTCGTCCGAGAAGTCTGGTTTCGAGCCCGGACTGTCAGATCGGAGGCCTCGATTTCGTCTATCAGATGCGGAAGCGGCACAGCGTTTCCAATTCGCGGCCGAGCCAATAGTATAGCCTCGGTGCTTGGCGGGCGGCGCCCGCGGTCAAAGGAGAAAAACGGCATGGCAGACCCCAAAGCAGAGCGCGGTAAGGCAATCGACGGAGCGCTGACCCAGATCGAAAGACAGTTTGGCAAGGGGGCGATCATGCGCCTCGGCCAGCAGGAGACCTTGGCGATCGACACCATCCCGACCGGTTCGCTGGCGGTGGACGCGGCCATCGGCGCCGGCGGTTTTCCCCGCGGACGAGTGGTCGAGGTTTACGGCCCGGAATCGTCGGGCAAGACGACGTTGGCGCTGTCGGTCGTCGCCCAGGCCCAGAAGCTGGGAGGAGTGGCGGCCTTTATCGATGCGGAGCACGCGCTCGATGCCGAATACGCCGGCAAATTGGGTGTCGATATCGACAACCTGCTGGTATCGCAGCCCGATTTTGGCGAGCAGGCGCTCGAGATCGCCGAGATGCTGGTGCGCAGCAATTCGGTCGACATCGTGGTGGTCGATTCGGTCGCCGCCCTGGTGCCCCGTGCCGAGATCGAGGGCGAGATGGGCGACTCCCACGTCGGTCTCCAGGCCCGGCTGATGTCCCAGGCCCTGCGCAAGCTCACCGCGATTGTCGCCAAGTCCAGGACGTGTCTGGTGTTTATTAACCAGATTCGAGAAAAGATCGGTGTGATGTTCGGCAGCCCCGAGACCACCACCGGCGGGCGGGCGCTCAAGTTCTACTCGTCGGTGCGGGTCGACATCCGGCGGATCGCGGCGCTCAAGGACGGCGATCAGGTCGTGGGGAGCCGGGTCAAGATCAAGATCGTCAAAAACAAGATCGCCGCGCCGTTTCGCATTGCCGAGTTCGACATCGACTACGGTGAGGGCATCTCGCGTGTCGGAGAGCTGATCGACATGGGGGTTGACCACAAGACGGTCGGCAAGAGCGGCGCCTGGTACAACTACGGCGACGTTCGCTTGGGGCAGGGACGCGAGAACGCCAAACAGTTTCTGCGCGACAACCCGGAGCTGGCGGACGAGATCGAGAACGGCATCCGGGAGAAGCTCGGGCTGCCGCCGCTTCAGGTCTCGAGCGCCACCCCACCCGAAACCCCCGAGCCCGAACCGGCCGCCGAAGCCGCAGCAGTCGAAAACTAAGGTTCGGCGAGCGCCGATGCTTCCGAGACTCAGGACCGCGGCCGGCCTGGCGGTTCTGATCCTGGCGACGATCCCGGCCTCTGCCAAGGGCGCGCCGGCGCTGGAGCTCGCGGTCGAGGGCGCGGTCATCACCGGCTCCCCCCTCCACTTGGCGATCGACGTCTCGGGTCTCGACGCGGAAGCCACGCTACCGGTCGAGATCCGGGTCGACGGCCGCAGCGTCGAGACACACGACCTCCCCGCGGGCGCGCATTCACTCAAGGTCGACGCCGAGATCGAGCGGGGCCGGCACACGATCGAAGTAACGGCACCGGGCGCCGGTGCGGCCGAAGTCGCCGTCTCGGTCCTCCCCGGCTGGGTGTCGGTTCTGCCCCCGCTGATCGCGATTTGTCTGGCCCTGGTTTTCAAAGATGTCCTGATCTCGCTCTTTTTGGGGATCATGAGCGGCGCCTTCCTGCTCTTTGGGTGGGCGCCGTGGACGGCGCTCGCGCGCACCATCGACACTCTGGTCGCTCCGACCCTGACCGACTTCGACCGCGCCCGCATCCTCATCTTCACCACGCTGCTGGGTGGGATGGTCGGCCTGATCACCAAAAGCGGCGGCACCCAGGGGATCGTCAACCGGGTGGCGCGATTTGCTACCTCCGCCCGCCGCGGCCAGCTCGCCACCTGGGTCATGGGCGTGCTGGTCTTCTTCGACGATTACGCCAACACGCTGATCGTCGGCCCGACCATGCGGCCGATCACCGATCGGCTCCGCGTCAGCCGCGAGAAGCTCGCCTACATCGTCGACTCGACCGCCGCCCCGATCGCCAGCGTGATCCCCATCTCGACTTGGATCGGCTTCGAGGTCGGGTTGATCGAGGCGTCGTTCTCCCAGCTCGACCTGGGCTACAACGCCTACACCACCTTTATCGCTTCGATCGCCTACCGCTTCTACCCCATCTTCGCGCTGGTGCTCGGGTTTACGATCGCCTATAGCTGCCGCGACTTCGGTCCGATGTTCAAGGCTGAGAAGCGCGCCAGCGACACCGGCAAGGTCATCGCCGAAGGTGATGTGCCACTGGCCGATTACGACAACGAGATCGCCAACCCGCCGGAGGACGCCCCCCGCCGGGCGCGCAATGCGTTGCTACCGATTCTCACGGTGATCGCGGTGACCATCGCCGGGCTCTTCGTTTCCGGCAAGACAGGGGTGGACCGAGCCGACTACTCGTCTTCTCTCGCCTGGCTGCGCGATGTCTTCTCCAACGCCGACAGTTACAACGCCCTGCTGTGGGCGAGCCTTTCGGGTGTGATCGTCGCGTTGCTGCTGGCGGTCACCCAGAGGATCCTGAGCGTCCGCACCGCCACCGGCGCCATGGTCCACGGCTTCAAGTCGATGCTGATGGCCTTGGTGGTCCTGGTCCTGGCCTGGTCGATCGGCGAGGTCTGCGGCCAGCTCCACACCGCCGACTATGTCGTCGGGCTGACGCGGGGGGTGCTGTCGCCACAGCTTCTGCCGGCCCTGGTGTTCTTCCTCTCGGCCGCGACCGCGTTCGCCACCGGGACCTCTTGGGGAACCATGGGGATCCTGATGCCGCTGGTCATCCCGATCTCCCACGGCCTGGCCTTGGACGCCGGGCTGGCGATCGACGGGCGGGCCTTCTATGTGTTGCTACTGGGGACGATCTCCTCGGTGCTGGCCGGAAGTGTCTGGGGCGACCACTGCTCCCCGATCTCGGATACGACCATCCTCTCCTCGATGGCCTCGGGATGCGATCACATCGCCCACGTCAAGACCCAGATGCCGTACGCGCTCGCCGCCGGCTTTCTCGGTGTTCTAATCGGCGACCTGCCCACCGCCTACGGTCTCAGCCCCTGGGCCTCGATCTTGGTCGGCTCGGCGATCATCGTCGCGGTGGTGCGCTGGCGCGGGCGGCGGAGCGACTGGGCCGGCGCCTGAGCGTTTTGTTTTTTCAAAGGGTTTGCCTTTCGGTCACTAATACATGCACATGCATGCTATAGTATTCCGGTGCGGACGACCATCGAACTCCTCGACGAGCACCGAGCGAAGTTGCTTGAACTGGCCGCCAAGCGGGGCGAGAAAGGCTTCTCGCATCTGGTCAACGAGGCGGTCGAGAACTATCTGAAGGCGATCGAAGACCGGGAAAGGGACCGCGCGCGAGCGCTCGACCTTCTCGGGCATCTCTCGAGCGAAGAAGCCTCGGATCTCCGGGAACGCACCGAAAAGCTACGGGGCCATTGGCGGTGATCGTCGCCGACACCGACGTTTTGATTGATTTTCTCGAGAACCGGGGCGCGGCCCGCCAGGTCGCTCGGTTGCTCGAGGCCGGCAACCTGGCCACCACCGCGATCTCCCGCTTCGAGCTACTCGCCGGGGTTCGAAGCGCGAGGCAGGGGGAGGCCGTTCTCGGACTCCTGGTGGCCCTTCCGACCCTCGACCTCGGCACGGAAGCTGCCGACGCGGGGGCCGAGATCAAACGGAACCTCGACAGCCAGGGACAGTCGATCGGCATGGCCGACTGCCTCATCTCGGGCATCGTTCTCACTCGCGGTGCCCTGCTTCTCACGCGAAATCGTCGCCACTTCGAGCGAGTCCCGGATCTGCGATTTGCATAGCAGCCAAGTGGGTGAGATGGCACCCCCCTTGCTAGCTCGATGCGCTCTTGGATGAGCAATCGCAGATCGCAAGCCTGCGAGGATGAGACAGGGGAACAGGTGAGCATGAACAAGCGTTTGAAACGAACTCTGCCGGCCGCGTGCTTTCTCGCGCTGTCGCCGCTGGTCCTAATGTCTGCCGATCCGGCATCGGCGGCGGCGCCACCGTGCCGGCCGTGTGCCGGGATCCACACGACCGACATCGCGGGAGTAGTCCAGAACCTGGACGCCGAGCCCCGGCTGACCGACGACCAGAGGATCTACGTCGCCTTCCCGGTCGAGCTCGACGGCTCAGCGGACGCCACCCACCCGGCCGCCATCGCGGGAGCCGGTGGGACGCCCTGGCTGCGGCTCATCTTTCGCGCCACCCAACCCCTGGCCGGCAATCAGAGCCTGGAGCGCGAGCTGGAGGAAGCCGCGCGGCTGGCACGCGCGGCGACCCCAAACTCTCATTTCGAGATTCGTTGGGAAACCGCAGGCTCGAACGAGGCCCTTCCAAAGACCGCGTCTGAATACGGCTTTCTTCTGAAACGCGCCTCGGTGGCCATCAAGGGGGCACAGCCCGAAGCGCGGGTGATCGCGGCGCCGCCCTCGACCGGCCCGGACCAATTCGAGGCGCTGATGGCCGACGACGTCGGCGCTTACATCGAGGGCTGGGCCCTGTCGGCACGCCCCGATCCGGCTCGGGGCAGCATCGAGGAAACTCTGGAGACCCTTGCCGCCCTCGACCCCGGCCGGCCGGTGACACTCGGCGGCGTTCCCTTCCCGAGTCGGCCACTGGAGAGTCTGGCGGAAGCGGCGCGGTGGGCAGGGACCGGGTTCGCGGTGACCCTGTTCGATCTCGAGCTCCCGGGGAGTGTTCCGGCCGTCGCGCCGAGCGAAGCGATCGGCCCGCTAAAGATCCTGGCCCGCGAGTTCGCGGGCGACTTGTCGCTCGACCCCTATTCCGAGCCCACCGGCGATCTCGAGGGCTGGGCCTTTGTGCGCGGAGAAGACTTGGGACTCCGGGTGATCGTCAAACCGAACTCGGCGACCGACGAGCTGGTGGCCACGTTTTCCGACTCCGGTCTGCGCAGCCCGGCCCGGGTCGATCCGGAAAGCGGAGAGATCGCACGACTCTTTGGCGTCCAGAGAACTTCGACGGGGCTCGAAGTCCGTGTCGCCGATCCCCGGCCGGTCGAGATACTCCACCTCGAGCGCCTGACCGCCTCGGAGATCGAAGGCATCGCCGGTCTCGAGGAAGAGCTCCTGGTCACCACCGAGCGCCAACTGCCGGTGGAAGAGATCCTGCGGCGTTTGCAGGCGTTCGAGGACGGCCAGAGGAGGCGTCTGCGCAACTACCGCGCCATCAACACGACCCACCTGCGTTACCAGCTCGGCACCGGTGGGCAGTCCCTGGAGACCAGTTTCAAGGGCCCGTTTTTCTATTTGCGGGACGGCGGCTTTGACTGGGTGTGGCAGGAGTTCTTGATCAACGGCGTGCGCTGGCGCTCGGCCAAGATCCCGGAGATTCCGTTGATCCAGCCCGAGAAGGCGACCGCGGCTCCGATCGATATCTCGTTTACCCGCGAATACCGGTACGAGCTACGCGGCACCGACACGGTCAACGGCCGAGATTGCTGGGTGGTCGGCTTCGAGCCGCTAGCGGCCGTCGAGCCGGGCAAGAGCCTCTATAGAGGCTCGGTATGGGTCGATCGGGAGATCTTCGCGCGGGTGCAGACTCGTGCGGTCCAGCTCGGCCTCGAGGGAGACGTGCTGTCGAACGACGAAACGACGATGTTTGGCCCGGTGGATGCTTTGGGCGAGCCGGCCGCCTGGGCTCCCGAGAGCTATTTCTTGCCGCTGCGGCTTGTCGGGCAACAGCTCTGGTCGATCCTGTCGGCGACCACGGTGGTCGAGCGTGAGGTGCTGCTCACCGACATCGCCATCAACGCCGATGACTTCGAAGAGCGCCGGGAAACGGCTCTGGCCTCGGAGTTCACGATGGTGCGCGACACCGAGGAGGGACTGCGCTATCTGATCAAGGACGAGGAGACCGGCGAGCGCCGAGTCAAGGAAGAGATCGACACCTCGCGCCGCTTTGTGGTGGCGGGGGTGTTTCACGACGAGTCGCTCGACTTCCCCCTGCCGCTCGGCGGCTACAACTGGCTCTGGTTCGACTGGCGCGGCACGGGGACACAGGCCAACATCTTCTTCGCCGGGCCGTTGCTGACCGTGGCGGCGACCAAGCCAAGCGTCGGCGGCTCGAAATTCGATCTCGGGCTGGACGTCTTCGCCCTGGGAATCGCCGGTACCGACCGCATCTTCCGCGATGGAGTCGAGATCGACGCCGAGGACGTCGACCGGATCAACCCCAACCTGGATCTCAAACTGGGACGGCCGCTGGGTCAGTTTGGCAAGATCGATCTCCAATACCAGATCGGCTACTCCAAGTTCACCCGCGCCGACGACACCGCGGCCGACTTCGTTCTTCCGTCCGATCACCTCAACCACACCTTCTCGCTCATCTCCCGCTACAACCGCAAGGGCTACCGGCTGAGGGGAGAGGTGAGCCGTACCCTCCGCGGCAAGTGGGAGCCTTGGGGTCTCCCGGACAATGAGGACTTCGACCCGAAGAACGACGAGTACACCCGTTGGGGCGTCTCCGCGGGCAAGGTCTGGCACTTGCCCAAGTTCTTCAAATTCGGGTTCCAGGCCGAGTACGTCAACGGCTCGAACCTCGACCGCTTCTCGAAGTACGAATTCGGTCTCTTTAGCGACGTCCGCGTTCACGGCTACCAGAGCGACAAGGTGCGGGCCGAGGAGGCCTACGCCGCACACCTCACCTACGGGTTGGGGATCGGCGAAGTGTTCCGCATCGACCTGATTGGCGACGCCGCGTGGGTCACCGACCGGCAAGCGGGATTCGACGGCAAGCTGCTGGCCGGCGCCGGCGTCGGCGGCACTTTCATCGGGCCCTGGCGGACCGTGATCAACGCGGACCTGGGGGTGGCCGTCGCCGGGCCCGATGACGGCTTTACGGCCTTTGTGGCGGTATTGAAGCCACTCAAATAGACCCGGTGGCCGCGGTCACAGGGGAGTGACCGAAGCCCGGATCCACGGGAGGAGGTGGACAAAGTCACACCGGCCTTCTTCCAGCAAACCGATGAGAAACGCGTGGGCGGATGCCGCCTCGACTTGCAGCTTCCAACCGTTGAGCCGCAGAAACACATCGGTTGCAAAGAAAGCGACTCGCTTGTTGCCGTCGAGAAACGGATGATTCATCAACAGAGACTCGAATAGCGCGGCCGCCATCTCGGTCAGATCTCCGTAGTACCCGGACCGTGGCCGGTACAGGGCACTTTCGAGCAGGCCCGGATCCCGAACTCCCTCGACACCACCGAATACGTCGATCAGTCGTTGGTGGATGGCGAGGGTTTCGTCGACGCTCAGATACTGGACGGTCTTACCGTGCAAGCAGACGACCCAGCTCTCGGTTGTCGGCGATCGAATCCTCCAAGTGTCCCTCGACGACGGGGCGCACCCGGCGGCGGCGCACATAGTCGCGAATCGCGTCGGTGAGCAACCCGGAGATGTTCTGGTGGGATTCGGCAGCCAGTGCCTTGAGCTCTTCCCAAACCTCTTGTTCGACCTTCGAGCTGATCTTGATTGCGGCCATCGGCGCCTCCTTGACATGTCATGATATGTCAAGATTCGCGACGGATCAAGACTGGACCCACGTGGCGGACAGGCCTCACCGTGGCACAATCTCCTGATGCCGGATCCCCAAGAACCGATCGAGCTCCCGATCACCGACGTGCTCGACCTCCACCCGTTCCGGCCCCGCGACGTGCCCAGCGTGGTGCGCGAATACCTCGACGCCGCGTGCCGGGAGGGGCTCACCGAGCTGCGGATCATCCACGGCCGCGGCACCGGCACGCAGCGCCGAACCGTGCGCACACTTCTAGAGCGAGACCCGCGGGTTGAGGCGTTTGGCGACGCGCCGCTCCAGGCCGGCGGCTGGGGCGCCACCTGGGTGACCCTCAAAAAGGGGACAGTCCCCCTTTCTTAACTCGGGGACTGTCCCCGAATTAAGATTCCCGGCCGATCCATTCGAGCAGGCCCAGGGTCAAGTCGGGCCAATAGGTAATGAGCAGGACGCCCATGGCCAGAATCGCCAGCGGCGCCAGGGCCGAGCGCCACACCTCCAGCAGCGGCCGCTCAAAGCGGTAGGCCGCCAGAAACAGGTTGAGCCCGACCGGGGGCGTCAGGTACCCCAGTTCCAGGTTGGCGACAAAGATGATCCCCAGGTGGATCGGGTCGACCCCAAAGGCGGCGCCCAGCGGCACGATCAGCGGCACCACCACGACGATGGCCGAGAAGATGTCCATCAAGCAACCGACGATCAATAAAAAGACGTTGAGCGCCAGCAAAAAGACCAGCTTGGAGGAGATCGACTCCTGGGCCCACTCGACAATCCGTGATGCCACCTGGGCGTCCACCAGATACGAGGTAAAGCCCATCGCCACCCCGAGGATGACGAGCACACCGCCGATCAACACGATGCACTCGACAAACACCTTTCTCAGCTCCCGTGAAGACGGGATGTCGCGATGCACGAACCGCTGCGACACCAGCGCGTAGAGCGCCGCCAGCGCCGAGGACTCCACCAGCGTGGCAAAGCCGCTGAAGATCGAGACCAAGATGACCGCCGGCAAGAGAAGCTCCCACTTAGCGTGCCACACCGCATCCAGCGCGCGCCGTGGCTCGAAGCGCTCTCGCCCCGAGCCACGGACGATGCCCTCGCGGATGCCCCATGCGGCGATCAAGGCCACCAGCAAGAAGCCCGGCACCATGCCGCCGATAAAGAGGTCACGGATCGGCACCGCCGCCACGATCCCGTAGAGGATCAACGGCAGGGCCGGTGGGAACAGCAGCCCGAGGGAGCCGGAGGCGGTCAAGAGACCGAGCGAGAACTGCTCGCGATAGCGGTCGGCCTGGAGGGCGGTGAACAGAAGGCCGCCGAGGGCCAGGATGGTGACGCCCGAGCCGCCGGTAAACACGGTAAAAAAAGCGCACAGCAGGGCCGTCACCACGGCCGTACCCCCGGGGATCCATCCAAAAAGCGCGCGAAAGACCTCGAGCAGACGGTGCGCCGCCTTGCCCTGGGCGAGCAGAAATCCCGCCAATGTAAACAGTGGAATCGCCGGTAGGGTCGAAGAGACGGTTAGCCGATAGGTCTCGGCCGGCACCGCCGCGGCCGGTATCCCGTCCGCCAGAAACAGCAGCACCGCCGCCCCGCCCAACGCCGCAAAGATCGGCATCCCAGCAACCGTCGCTGCAACCACGACAACGACGGTGATCCAGGTCGGAAGACCTTCGATCCACAACGGGAACTGGCCGATCGCAAGCCCGGCGGCAAGACCCAGGATGGCCGGCAGGCGGGCCTTCCAACCCTCGCCGGAGCGCCCCACGAGCCGCAGCGCGATCGCCAGAAACGCGATCGGTAGGACGAGCTGGACCCACCAGACGGGAACACCCAGCGGCAGGGTCGAGCCAAATTCGCGCTCGCTCAGTGTCAGGTCGAGCGAAGCGCGGAAAAGCAGGGCCGAGGCCAACGCGCCGACGGTCGCCGCAAAACGGCGGGCGACGCGTCCCACCGGACCGTCCGGCAGCAGCTCGCCGGTTGCCAGGGCCAGGAGCTTCCCCTCACGCGCCGCCAGCGCCGCGCCCAGGAACGCAACCACCAGGGTCAGATGCTGGACAAAAGGCCCGGCGCCCGGGATCGCGCTGGAGAAGAGTTTGCGCGCCACCGCTTCGGCGAGCGGCAGCAGCACCATGATCGCCAGAGCGATCGTCGGGATGGATTCTTCAACCGAGCGAAGCCGCTTCAGGAAGATCCCCCGGACGCCGCCGCGTCATCGGCGCGAGCCCGCCGGTAGGCGTCGCGGATCTCGATCGCCTTGTCGAAGATCTCTTCGGGAACGGTGCGACCGCGCATCTCGCCGACGAATCCGTCGGCCAGCTTGCGCCACTCTTCGAGCTCCCGAGAGGCGGTGACTTGGAGCCCCCTTTCGCTCATCAAGTCGACGGCCTTTTTGTCCTCGCCCGGGATCTTCTCCTGGAGCTCGCGCTCCATCTCATGGGCGGCTTCCAGGAGCTTCTGCCGATCCGCGGCGTCGATCTTTGCCCAGGTCCTCTTCGAGACGATCGTGGCGCCGGTCAAGGGACCCAGCCCCAGGTCGTGCATGTGGGGGGTCTCGCGAAACCATTGGAGAGAGAGCGCCGCCAGCGGCGTCGTACGGATCGTGTCCACCATTCCTGTCTTGAGCCCGGTCAGGATGTCGGTCGCTGCCAACGGCACCGGCTGGTAACCCAGGCTTCTCCACCAACCGATCCATTGGTCCTCACCGTGCCAGACAAAAATCTTGGCCTGCTTGAGATCGTCCGGTGTATGCAGTGGTCTTTTGGAAAAAAAATGTACCCAGCCCGCGTAGCCCCACTGCGCCAACACATAGCCCTTGGTGTCCAGCCGGCGCTCGAGCTCCGGGCGTAGCTCTCCCAGGACGTAGAAAAGCTCATCATAGGTCTCGAAAAAAAGCGGGATGGCGAGTACGTTGAAGGCCGGGTCGATCTCGGCCAGGCCGGCGATGGTAAAGGTCCCGGCTTGGAGCGAGCCGATGCGCATTTTGCGCAAGACATCGGTCTCGTCCCCCTGGACGCCGCCCGGGTAGATCCGCAGAGACACTCGTCCGTCCGAGGACTTGCGCCAGGTGTCCCCCATCTCTTTGAGGGCCTTGTCCCAGATCGAACCGTCGGGAATCAGGGTTGCCAGCCGGATCGTCGTCCCGGCCGCCTCGGCTCGGGAACTCAAAGCAAGGCCGAACGCCGTCACGACAAAAACGCCGGCCAGAGATTTTCTGAATCGATTCATTCGCACTCTATCCGTCCTCACTCCAAAAACAGTTCATCCACTTGATCCAAAAGCCAGCGCGCACGCCGCTGCGCGATGAGATTGGCCAACCGTTCCGAAGGCTCGCGATCCACGTCGATGGCGAGAGCCGCCTCGAGCAGCTCGACAAACTCGCCGCGGTTTTGCTCGGCGAGCGAAACGGCCGAAGCCAGCGCCACGTACGGCGCCGCCTTGTGCCCGCCTCCCAGCTCGACCGCGCGGGCAAAGTGGCGCCGGGCGCGCTCGCGCGAGCCGCCCATGGTCTCGGGAAGCGCCTCGATCGAGATCATCACCTCATGGATCGCGCCGTGGTCGAACGTCTCATCGAGCTCGAGCACCCGTTCGAGCAGCGAGCGAACCGCCGGAAAGTCGACGGCCAGCTCCGGCCGGTCCTGTCCCAGCGAAAGCGCCGCTCCCCAGGACGCGCCGCTCCAGAAAAGCAACGACAGGTCCGCTTCGCCGAACCCCTCCAGGGGCTCGCCGGCGTCCTGTTTCAACCGCTCGACCACACCCGCGGAGACGATCTCGAGGGCCTGCCAGCAATAGCCTCGCCCTCGCAGATAGAGCTTGAGCGCCCGGTCGAAGGCGTGGGTCGCCCGGGTGTAGTCGACGTACTCGAGCTCTTCGCCTTCCGGCTCGACAAAGGCGTAACCGTACTGGGTAAAGCCCTGGCAGGCCGACAGCAACAGGCCGGGGTGGTCCGGTTTCTCGGCCAGTAGCGTTTCCATGGTCTTGAGGGCGAACGGCAGGGCCTCTCGGACCAGCTCCGGGTCCTCGTCCGATGCAAAGACATCGCCGCTTGCGGCGAGCGAGTTGGCCAGCGCGTTGACCGCCAGAGCGCGAATCGAGCAGCCGGTCCCCGCCAAAACGGCCACCGCCGAGACCACAAGCGCTCCGATTCTCCTGCCTTTCATGCCGTATCCGACCTTATAGCAAGCTCGGTACCAAGCGAGCTTCCGGTCTCTCCTGCCTCTCCTACGCAGGGCCGGGCGCCGGCCGGCTCGTGTAGTGTGGGCCGCGCCCGGTGAGGAACCCCACCGGCCCGCCGCCGTAGATAACGGGGGGTAACGGGATGACCAAAAAGAAGCGACGCCGCAGGCGGCCACGCGCCTACGTGGACCAGGCGCGGACCTTCGTGCGGGACTACACCGAGGGCCTCAACGTCCGCGACGTACGGCGGCTCTTCGAGCAGGACGCCCCCAAAGCCTACGCCGTTCTGGCCCGCGATCAGCCGCCGGCCGTTCCGGCCGACGGCCGGAAGACACCGCTGGGTACTCGGGTCAAGATCGTCCTGCGGGGAATCTCGTCGCGTCTTTCTCCGGCGCGGCGCCTGCTCTTCGCGCTCGCCATGGGAAGCCTCGCGATCGGCCTGTTCGCCTCTCTCGGCATCGAGGTCCGCTTTCTCCAGTCGCGGTTGCTGTTTCTGCGGTTCGAGACCCTCTGGTTTCTGCTCAGTGTCGGGTCTCTTTTCTTTCTTTTGGCCATGGAGCTGGTGGACCGGGTGCGGGTGCGTGACGAGCTCGAAGTCGCGCGCCAGCTCCAGGACGACCTGCTACCAAACGAGGCCCCCGAGATACCCGGTTACGCCTTCGCCCACTCCTACCGCACCGCCAACGAGGTGGGTGGGGATTACTACGACCTGTCGCCGCTTTCGCACGGCCGTCTCGCGCTGACGGTGGGCGACGCCAGCGGTCACGGAATCGCGGCCGGCTTGTTGATGGCGATCTCCAACGCCACGCTCAAGACCGCGATGGAGATCGACCCGACGCCCCGTCAGGTCGCCGGCCTGCTCAACACCACGCTCTGCAGAACCGGCGACCGGCGGGCCTTTATGACGCTCTTCTACGCTGTACTCGAAGGTGCGACCGGCGACCTCGAATTTGTCGGCGCCGGCCATCCCTTCCCGCTACTCCGCCGGGCGGGTGGCGAGATCGTGGAGCTCGGCCGTGGGTCTCTGCCACTGGGTATGCGCTCCGAGCTCGATCTTCCCGAAGGCCGCGTGAGGCTCGAGCCCGGTGATCTGCTGGTTCTCTATACCGACGGTCTACCCGAGGCCACCGATCCCGAGGGCCAGCGCGCGTTTGGTTTCGACCGGCTCAAGAACCTGCTCGAGAAACCCGGCACACCGGAGGAGGTCCATTCGCGAATCGTCTCCGCTTTTGACCACCACACCAAGGGCGGCCCGCTCAACGACGATTTCACGCTGATGGTGGTCGGCCGCGACGAGCCTACTCGCGCTCGACGACCATCGAAAATCCCACCCCTCCCGCCGCGCACACCGTCATCAAACCGAGGTTGAGGCCCTGGCGCTCCAGCTCGCGCAGGAGCTGGATGGTGACCCGGCCACCGGTGGCTCCAAACGGGTGTCCGATCGCGATCGAGCCGCCGTTGACATTGAAGCGATCGAGATCGATCTCTCCCAGCGGCTCGCTGCGTCCCAACTCTTCGCGCGCGAACTTGGGCGACGCAAAGGCCTTCATGTTGGAGAGGATCTGCCCGGCAAAGGCCTCGTGCATCTCGACCAGATCGACGTCCCCGAGCTTGAGCCCCGCCCGATCGAGCGCCAGCGGCGCCGCGTAGGCCGGCCCCTGGAGAAGCTGCGAGCCGGGGTCGAGCGCGGCATAGGCCCAGGACCGAATGTAGCCCAGCGGCTGGAGGCCGAGCTCTTTGGCTTTCTGCTCGCTCGCAAGCAGCACCGCCGACCCGCCGTCGGTGAGCGGACTGGAGTTACCCGCCGTAAGCGTCCCGTATCGTTTGTCGAACACTGGCTTCAGGCCCCCTAGCGCCTCCATCGACGAGTCGGTGCGCACGCCGTTGTCCCGGGTGACCGGATCGAACTTAGGCCGTGGGAAGGTCGCCACGATCTGGTTCGAAAAACGTCCCTCTTCGGCGGCGCGCGCCGCGCGCTGGTGGGACATCAGCGCGATCTCGTCTTGAGCCCGCCGCGAGACCCCGTTCTCCTTGGCCATCTTTTCGCACGCCTGCCCCATGCTCATCCCGGTGGTGTATTCGGCGATCGCGGGCGGAACCGGCACCAGATCCCGCGGCCGGACCTTGGAGAGCACCGCCAGCTTCTTGCCCGCCGACTTGGCCTTGGAAAACTCCACCAGCCGGCGGGCGGCGTTGCGCGAGTATTGGATAGGGACGTTGGTGAGCGATTCGGCGCCACCGGTCAGCGCCACACCCACCTGACCCGACAGAATCGCCTCGGCCCCGGACGTGATGGCCCGATTCGCCGAAGCGCAGGCCAGGTTGACGGTGGTACCGGGAATCGTCATCGGCAGCGAAGCGCGAAACACGACCTCACGCCCGAGGTTGGGGGCGTGAAGCGCCGGCACCACCACGCCAAAGACCGACAGACCGATCTCTTCGGGGTCGATATCGCTACGGGTGACCAGCTCGGCGGCCGCTCCGCCGGCCAAGTCCACGACGTCGAGATCCCGCAGGACGGTCCCGGACTTCGAGAACGGCGTGCGGCAGCCGTCGACAATGGCCACCCGGCCACCCTCGCCGCGAACGCTGCGGCTGACCACCTTGGCGATCGCCGGCGCGACACCCCCGCCACGCGTCCACACGGTATCGGCACGCGGGCCGATTTCCTCGGCGACCGACGATTGGTTGAGAGGCGGCAAGCTGATCGGACCCGATGACTCCATCGCCAATATCTCCCCGCGCTCGCTGCGCAGCGCGTCCGTCTTTGACTAGATCATCTCCAGCGCCCGCCGCAGACCGTCCTCGATCTTGGATCGAAACAGACTGGCGGGCGGACGAAGTTCCGCTCTCGCCTCGAGCACATTCCCGGTCAGGGCGATCGAGGCCCGGACACCGAGCCCTTCGAGACGCAGGTTCTCGGCCCCCCAGCTCTCCTCCAACATGCCGGGCGAGAGGTGCTCTCGAAGCGCCTGGTGGAGCCGAGGCCGCAGCTCCTCCCAGCTACCCGCGGTCGTCGGATGCTCAATGACAAACTCCACGGCGGCGGCAAAGCTATCACGCTCCCTGGGGCACTTTGTGCGTGGCCCGGATCTTGCTAAATCTCGATCCCGAACGGGTTGACCCATGCAAAGACACTTCCTATCGCCCTCCGTCGCGGCCTGGCTGGTGTCAGCCTGGCTGGCCGCCACCGGCGTCTCGGCGCAGGAGATCGACAACCCCGAGCTGTTTGGCAAGAGTCTCGAGGCGGCCACCCAGGCTCTCGAGTTCTACGGGGCCCACGACGATCGCGCCCAGATCCGCCGAGTAGCCGACCTCGGCTATCGCCTCGCCCAGGAATCCACCTTCAGAGATTTTCCGTTCAGCTTTTTTTTGGTCGACATTCCCGTACCCAACGCATTTGCGCTCCCCGGTGGCCATATCTTCATCACCCGCGGAATGCTCGAGCTCGACCCGACCGACGACATGCTCGCCGGGCTGCTCGGACACGAGATCGCCCACGTAACCGAGCAACACGGCATACGGATGCAGAAGCGCGCCACGTTGCTCAACGTATTGAGTCAGGCGCTTCTCGCAGGTGTGATCATCGCTTCCGACAACGGCAACTCGCGGGACATACCGGCCGGCTACGATCCCTGGGGAGACGGCTCGAACAGCGGCGACCGAGTGATGGGCGCGGCGGCGGCGGGCCTGGTGATCGGCGAGCTTCTGCTGCGCAGCTACTCCCGCGAGTTCGAGGACGAGGCCGACGATGAAGGACAGCGGCTGGCCGCCGCGGCGGGATTCGACCCAGCTGGCTACGGCCGGCTGATGGAGCTCATGCGGGAAAGGCTGCCCGAGTCCAAGGAGTACGGCTACTGGCGCACTCACCCATTCTTTGACACCCGGGTCAACGCCGCCGGCGTGCGCGCCGATCTGCTCAAGGTCCAGGAGCCGAGCACGGCGGACGACTTCCGCCGCAGGACCCAAGATGTGCTTCTCTCCTACCAGCCCAAGAGCAACAGAACCCCACCGCAGGAGCGGGAGCCGGACGGACCCGAAACACGCCGGACCCTGAGCGGGCAGACGGTCCTGGAGGACGCCGCGCTCACCGCGTGGCCTCGCGGCCCGGAGGCCGACCGGATCCGGTTGACTCGACTTCACGAAGAACGCGACGCCGAGCTGGAGCAGGCAAAGCTCTCCCGGGATTTCGGCCGGCTAGAGGGTCTCTACCGCGAGACACTCGACGAGGTCCGCGAACTGAGCGCCGAGAGCGATCTCATCGCCACGCTGGAGAAAGAGCTCGAGAGTTTCGAGAAGAGTCGAACAAAACTCTACCCCGATGCCGCCGAGGTCTTCGTCGAGGGTATCTACGAGACCGAGTTTTTGGAGACCTTTCTCAGCAACTTCCCCGATTCGCCGGAGAGCCCGCGGATCGCGGTCGCCCTGGGCGATGCCTACACCCGCCTGCGCCGCCACGTGGACGCGGTGGAGATGTATCTCGATGCGTCAAAAGCGGGCTCGGAATCCGAGTCGGGGCGCAAGGCCCAAACCGGCTTGCGCCGGCTGGCCACGGTCCTCGACGACTTGGGTGCGCTGCAACAACTGGCGGCTGAATCCGGCGACGCCGAGGTGCGTCAACTCGCGGCCCAGCGGCTGGAAGCGTCGGCCGGCTCGTATAAGTCGCTCGAAAACGGATCGCGCTTCCTCAAGCGCTACCCCGACAGCGCGTTGACTCCACAGGTCAACGAGCAGCTCAACCGGCTGGCCGAGAATCTCTATGGCGAGGCGATCCTCTACCAGCGCGTCGGCGATCACGCCAAGGCGCTGGAGCGCATCAACGCCATCCTCACCGAAGCCCCGCTCTCTCCGGCCGCTGACAAGCTGCGGCAAAAAGCCGTCCTCGAGACCTAGCGCACGCCGCGCCGCGGCGCGTAACTTCCTTACTTGCAGTGCGTTCGCTCGCCCTGCTAGCATCGCGCCGGCCGAAATCAATCGTTTTCCTGCCGAGGAGGTCCAATGAGTTCGAAGTCCATTCGTTGGTTCTGTTTTCTCGTGATCGTTGCTCTCGTTGCGCTCGGAGCGCCGCTCGTGGCCCAGGACACGGAAGACACTCAGAGTGAGGAAGCGACCGAAGATCTCGAGGAGGTCCAGGACGTGATCGTGGTCACCGCCTCGCGCACCGAGCAGCTACTCCACGAAGTACCGGCGGCGGTCACCGTGCTGACCGCGGACCAGATCGAAGACATCCCGGCGGATGACTACGGTGACTTTCTGCGCAATGTCCCCGGATTGAACGTCTCCCAAATGAGCGCCCGGGACATTCAGATCACCGGCCGCTCGGCCACCAACAGTTTGGCGGCGAGCGAATTGGTCCTGCTCGACAACCGCACTCTCTATCTCGATTTTTTTGGTTTTGTCATGTGGGATTTTGTGCCGCTCGACCCCAAGGAGATCAAGCAGATCGAGATCGTCCGCGGGCCGGGTAGTGCGGTGTGGGGCGCCAACGCCATGAGCGGTGTCATCAACCTGATCACCAAGCGGCCGCACGAGATGCAGGGCACCAGCGTCACTCTCGGCGCCGGGGATTTCTCGACACTCTATGGCTCGATCACACACGCCGCCGCCACCGACAACTGGGGAGTCAAGGCCACCGCCAGCTACTTCGAGCAAGATCCGTACGACCGGCCGACCGGCATCATCCCGGGGACCGTGGGCCCGACTAATCCGGGCGGCACGGTCTATATCCCCTTCCAGAACAAGGGGACGGCACAGCCCAAGTTCAATCTCGCGTTCGACCGTGACGTCAACGAATCCCTGTGGAAGTTCAGTCTCGGCCATGCCTCGACCGACGGCATCATCCACTCGGGGATCGGTCCGTTCGACATCAGCTCCGGGTCCCTGATGAACTTCGCCAAGGTGGACTGGAGCCGGCGGGCGCAGCGCGCCACATTCTTTATCAACCAGCTCGACGGCGACGCCCAGAACCTGGCGGCCTTTGGTCCCGATGGACGGCTGATCGACTTCTTCTTCGAGAGCGAGACCTATAACCTCGACTACAGCGACACACGGATCGCCGGCGAAAAAAACATCTTCACCTACGGCGCCAACCTGCGCAAAAACAACTTCGACCTCTCGATCGCACCTGCCGGCGACAGCCGCGAGGAGAAGGGGCTCTATGTCCAGGACGAGATCCTGATCAGCGACAAGGCACGCTGGCTGATCGGTGCCCGCATCGACGACATCGACCCCATCGGCGACGTCGTTTCCCCACGCACCAGCCTGCTGCTCTCCCCCAAGGACAACCACACGTTCCGGTTCTCCTTCAATCGCGCTTTCAAGGCGCCATCGATGATCAACAACTTTCTCGACCTGATCATCTTGAACCAGGCGCAGTTGCCGCCCGTCCCGGCACTCGGCTTTCCGGGCGCGGTCCTAATCTTCCCCAGCCTTGTCGGCGGCAACATCGGGCTCACCGAAGAGAGGCTGGACGCGCTCGAGGCGGGCTATGTCGGGACCTTTGGCGCCACCACGTTCACCGCTTCGATCTATCGCAACGAGACGACCGATTCGATCGACTTCTTCACCGCGGCGTACTACGACTCGAACAACCCACCGCCGGGTTGGCCGCTGCCGCCGTTTATCCCCACACCGATCGGCCCGCTCGGGACAGTGCCACCCGAGACCTTCCCGTCCTTTCTCTCCTACCGCAATATCGGCGAGACGATCGACGAGGGCATCGAGCTATCGCTCAACATTGCTCCCCGCGGTCCCTGGTCGGGCTTTGTCAACTACTCCTTTCAGGAAGACCCCGAAGTCAAGGGGATCGACCAGGTCACGCTGCCCAACGGCACGGTGCGCGACAGCGTCAACTCGCCGCCCGAGAATCGGATCAACGCGGGGCTCGCCTACGACTCGGGCAAGTTCTTCTTCAACACCAACGTCAACTTTGTCGATGACGCCTTCTGGACCGATGTTCTCGACGCTCGTTTCTGGGGCCCGACCGATTCCTACACCCAGGTCAACCTCGGCGCCGGCGTGCGCTTCAACGGCGACAAGGTCACCCTGAGCCTGATCGGCCAGAACGTCTTCGACGAGGACGTCCTCCAGCACATCTTTGGCGACTTGATCGAACGCAAGCTGACCGGGCAGATCCTGTTCCGGTTCTAGGGGCTTGCTGAGAAGCCCCTAGCGGCCAAGAACCCGATGAAACTCGTTTGGGGCGGGGACCACAATCCCCGCCCTTTTGTGTTCGGAGGCGTACGGCTGGCTGAAGGACGTCTGCCGCTCGGACTCAAGATCGCCTTTACGGTGTGGATGGCGATCTGGGTGCCGGCGTACTGGATCGAGTATGGCTGGCAGAATTTTTTGTGGTTTTGCGACGTCGCCGTCTTTGTCGTCGCTATCGCCCTGTGGCTCGAGAGTCCGCTCCTCATCGCCTCCCAAGCGGTGACGGTCCTGGTCATCAGCGCCCTATGGGCGGTCGATTTTCTGAGCGCGCTACTCTTTGGCGTCCATCCCATCGGCGGTACCGAATACATGTTCGATCCTGCCAAGCCGCTCGGCACCCGCTTGCTGTCGCTTTTTCACATCGCCATGCCGATCCTGTTGTTGTGGACCATCCGCCGGCTGGGCTACGACCGGCGAGGCTGGAAACTCCAGACAGGCCTCACCTGCTTGCTGCTGCTCGCGACCCGGTGGTGGACCGACCCGGCCAAGAACATCAACTGGCAGTGGCAGCCCTTTGGGATCGATCCACCGATCCTCCCGCCGGCCTGGATCCTGCCGGTATCGATCCTGGCGATTCCGCTGGTGCTCTATCTGCCGACCCATGCCGCACTGGCGGCCTGGGCGCGGCGCTTCGAGCGCTAGCCCGACCTTCTCACCAGCCTAGCCGCCGGTCTCGAGCCGCAGATGCTCGAGACAGAGCCAGCCGTGAGTTGCCGGCCGTACAATCGCCGGCTCGCCGCAACCGGGGATCTGGCAGGTCAGTCGCATTCGCAGCGGGTTGTCCACACCCCGACGGCCGAGACCCATACGGCGGTCGGGCCAGACGCGCCGATCGATCGCCATCCTACGATCCCGACCGCGTCGACGGTCGTGCTCTACCGGCCGGTTCTCGGTTCGCCGTTCGGCGGTCCGCCGATCGACGCGCCAGCGGCGCTCGCCGATGACCCGCCGTTCACGGGAGCTTCCAAAAGACGCCATAGTGAATGCCTCGTAGTTCATCCCGGCAAGCAACCCCCAGCGACATATTGGAATGTAGATCGTAACAGACCAGCGAACGGAAAGAAAACGGGATCCTTCTTTTTCGATGCTCTCTTACGGACGTTCTGGGGGTCCCGTAAGATCGCTCGGTGGTGCAACGGAAAAGAGGCCGGAGCGGCGGGCTCCGCATCCTGGCGACGCTAGCGGGCGTTCTGGTGGGTCTCCTGGCAGCCGAGATCGGTCTCAGGCTTTGGGACGCGGCGAGCCGGCGGGAGACGGACGCGAACCTGCGAGGAAGTGATCCCCTGGAGTCGCCGCCGCCTGTCCGAGAAGACTGCGCCACACAGATTGAGCAGGCTCGTCTGCGGGACATCATCCGGCCCAGCGAGCACGCCGACCTCATCTATGAGCTGCGGCCGGGAACCCACACCTGTTTTCACGGCAACGAGGTCCGGATCAACACCGGCGGTCTTCGCGACGCGCGCGAGCTGGCGCGCCCAAAGCCTGGAAACGTCTACCGCGTCCTTCTGCTCGGCGACTCACACACCTTTGGATGGGGCGTCGATTGGGAGGACACACCCGGCGAGCAGCTCGAGCGGTTGCTAGAGCCCTCGACCGATCTCGAGGTCGAGGTGGTCAACGCAGGCGTACCGGGTTTCAACACGGCACAGGAAGCAGCCTACTTGGAGCATCGCGGACTGGACCTCGAGCCCGACTGCGTCGTCGTGCTCTTTCTCGGCAACGATCTCGGCCTGCCGACGTTTCTTCTCGAGCCGGAGGAGCCCCCGCGCCTTGGCCGGTCACGACTGCTGGATCTCGTCCGCCGGTCGCGAGGGCCGAGGAGCTGGTTTGTGCGCGCCGAGCCGGAGCTGACCGATTTTGTCCACGCCGTGGATCTCGAGCGCGTGCCGGCAGCCTACCGGCACATGGTCGGGCTGGCCGGTTACCGGCGGGCCTGGCGCCGCATGGGCCGGCTGGCGGCGCGTGCCGGTATCCCGGTCGCCAACGCAGCCGACTACAGTTCGCACGGGGGAGTGGCCCAAAGGCGCGAGCCCCTCTCCAAGCTGATGCAAAAACTGGGCGTGTTCGGAATCGAGCTCGCGTGGCCCTCCGATGAGGCGCTTCGCGTGAGCCGCGAGGACCCTCATCTCAACGCCGCCGGACAGGGAGTGTATGTCCGGCGACTTCTCGATGGCTTGACCGCGGCCGGTGTCTGCCTGCCGCCCGGCCCGAGCGGCGGCTAACCCAGCCCCAGCTCGGCGCGGATCTCTTCGTTGTGCTCGCCCAGAGTCGGGGGATGGCGGTGGTAGACCGGTCCGCCGGGCGACATCTTGACCGGGCTGCCGATCGACCGGACCAGCCCGAGGAGCGGATGCTCGAGCTCGACGATCATCTCTCGGGCGCAGACCTGCGGGTCGGCAAGCGTCTCGTCCGGGAACCGGATCGGACCGGCCGGGATGCCGGCCGCCGCCAGCTCGGCGACCCAGTCCTCGGCGTCTCGGGTCGCGAAGGCCGCTTCCAACAGCGGGATCAACTCGGCGCGGTTCTCGTTGCGCTTGCGATTGGAGTCGAACCGGGGATCCTCGAGCAAGCTGGACTCGAGACCCAGCGCCTCGCACAGCTTGCGCCACAGGCGCTCGGTGCCGACACCGATGATCAACTCGCGGTCGCGGGCGCGAACCGGCTGGTAGGGAGCAATCGTCGGATGAGCGTTGCCGATCTTGGCGGGCCGCTCACCAGTCGCAAAAAACGAGCCACCCATATTGGCCAGCCAAGTCACCTGGCTGTCGAGCAGCGCGACATCGATAAACCGGCCCTCGCCGCTGCCGTCCCGCCGGTTGTCGCGCGCGTAGAGAGCCGACAGGATCCCGATCACTGCGTAGATCCCGGCGCTGATGTCGGCCATCGCGGTCGGAAATCGCATCGGCCCGTCCCCGGCTTCACCGGTCAGCGCCATCAGCCCGGCCTCCGCCTGAGCGATGACATCGTAACCACCCCTCCCCGCCTTCGGACCGGTGTGGCCGTAGCCGCTGATCGCGGCGTAGATCAAGCCGGGATTGGTGACGTGAAGGCTTTTGGGATCGATCGCGGCGCGCTCGAGAGAGGACATCCTGGGCAGGTTGGTGACAAAGACGTCGGCGCCTGCCAGCAAGCTATGCAGCACCGCCAGATCGTCGGGCTCCTTGATGTCGAGCTCGAGACTGCGTTTATTGCGGTTGACCGACAGATAGTAGGCGCTCTCGCCGTCGACAAACGGCGGTCCCCAACCCCGCGACTGGTCGCCGACCGCACGGCGCTCGATCTTGATCACATCGGCGCCAAGATCGCCCAGCATCATCGAGCAATAGGGGCCGGCGAGGGCTTCGGCCATCTCGATGACCCGCAGGCCGCTCAGGGGTGGAGGAATCTCGCTCAAAGACGGGTGACAGGATACTTAATTTTGGCCGGAGGCGCGCAGCCCAAGGAAGTGCCGCGGTCAAATTAAGTATCCTGTGACCGTAATTGTCCCCCACCGTAATTGTCCCGTAATTGCGAAAGGACAGCTACCGATCCACCAGCCGCGGGTGGTAGCGGCGGACGACCGGGACCTCGCTTTTCTTGGATCGACGCCGCTGGGTCAGGATCCAAGCGATGACTGCGATCAGCATCACCAGCCAAAAGATCAGCAGACAGGGGTCGATCGTGCGCTTCTCGGGGTGCTCGGGCCAGGCCTCGGCCAGGTAGGGGAACGGGCCGGGGAACGGCGCGTCGCCGGGTGTGTCGTTGACCGTCCGGCGCGGGTAGCCGCCTTCCTTGAAGGCGAGCTCCTGGAGAACGCAGTCCCCCATCTCGCAAGTCCGGGCGGCGACATCGTCGGTAAGTCGGCGGCCGTTGGGGAATCCGGACTCGCGGCCGGCGCTGAAGATCATCACGTCGGGGAACGGATCGTACTCTCGCACCTGGAGCACATACTCGAACAGACCGGAGATTCCGCCCAGCGCCGGCAGATGACCCACCAGGTGCATGAGCCCGTTCTGGATCTTTTGCCCCCCGACGAGCTTCTTCTCGATCGCCCTCAAATGCCCGCTCGGGGGGAGCGTGTTGAGAAAATCCAGACGACCGA
The DNA here is from genome assembly GCA_965224065.1 of Candidatus Multivoradales bacterium. GTDB lineage: Bacteria > Acidobacteriota > Thermoanaerobaculia > Multivoradales > JAHEKO01 > JAOTZA01. Next base: position 3,912,487 of record CBDCYF010000005.1, on the reverse strand, counting down.
GCTGAGTCCGGTTGGACCGGCCGACATGATCGATCGGTTTTTCTTTCCCGGCTTTGGAAGAGGTCGCCCAGATCAGCCAATCTCGCCGGCCGGCGGGAAACGAAGAAAACGGGATGCTGACCACCATGGCCACGACGTTCTTTTTCTCGAAACGCGGAAAAATAAAGGGGTCATCGTGGACACCGGTGTGCGCCTTGACGTCACCCTGTCCGGTCAGGGGGCCGTGGATCCCCGGATAGCCGCGCACCGGGGTCGCGTCGTCGTTCAACCGGAACACGATCGAAAGGTCGGCCTCGATGTCTTCCGGGTTCTCCACGGTTCCGCCATAACGCCGCAGCTCTTCCTCGTCGTCGAAGGTGATCCGGCTGTCGAGGTCCATAAAGACCGTGTATTCGTACCGGTCGACCTCATAGGGGCCCGGCGTGCTCAGCCCCCGGCGAACGGTCAGCACGATGACGAACCGGTCGCTGTCCGGGAAGGCGAACAGCCCGGTCAGGCCGGCCTCTTGAAAGGCCGGGGGATGAAGCGCCGGATCGGCGTGATCGGAGGCCTTGGCTGCCGCGGGCGCGAGGAGCAGGGGCAGGATCAGGAGCGGGGCAGCACCGCGAGATCTCATTCGAACAATCTCACGAGGACCTCATGACGTACGGGCCGCGAGGATCACGTCCGCCGCCTTCTCGGCCGCTACATAGATCGAAGACACGATGAAATACCCCGGGATCTTGGGAAAGACCGAAGCGTCCACGATCCGCAGGTTGCGCACACCGTGGACCTGGAAGTCCCCGTTGATGACCCCGGCGCGGTTCTCGGGGCCGATCGGGCAAGTGCAGGACGCATGATGGCCCCAGGCCCGGTTCTTGACCCACTGCGCGATGTCGTCGTCTGCGGTCATTTGAGGCCCCGGCGACCTCTCCACCATCCAGCCTTTTTCGATCAACGGCCGGGTCATCCTGCGCACGAATTTGACTCCTTCGACTACCGAGCGCGCGTCTTCGCCCGCGTCGTCGGTCCCCTCGTCGAAGTACTTGAAGTTGATCTCGGGAGTGTCGAGGGGGTCGGCCGAGCGCAGCCGCACATAGCCGGCGGTGTTGTTGGTGTGCGCCTTGAGTACCGCCCAGGTCAGATAGTTGAGATGTTTGGAAAAAAGCGCCGAATAACTGGGAAAGTAGCCTCGAAAAAGGCCCAGCAGGGCGAAGATGAACAGATCCGGCAGTGGCCGCTCGGGCAGCGAGCGCTTGATGACCGCGAGCACCGCGCCGTTGGTGGTGTAGACGCCCTTGCCCTGGGTCCACTGGCGGTACTGCGGATCGCCCTTGGCAAACTTGGCGTCTTTTAGGACCTTCCAGTCCTCGCTCATCTCGTTGACGACGCCGACCTCGTAGCGATCCTGAAGGTTCTTGCCGACCCCCTCGAGCGCGTAGACCTCGGGAATGCTCCATTTGCCGAGCTCCTCTCGTGGCCCGACGCCCGAGAGCATGAGGATCTGCGGTGTGTTGAAGGCGCCGCCGGCCAGGATGACCTCCCCACCGTCTTCGAGCTCTGCCGTCCGCCGCTCCCCCGGCTGGCTCGACGGATCCCGAAAGGCGCCGTAGAGCTTCTTGCCCTTGAGGTACTCAACCCCGACCGCGCGGTTGCCGTCAAAGAGCACACGGGTGACGTGGGCGTCGAGCTCGATGTGGAGGTCGCATTTGCGGGCGACATCCAGCAGCCGTTCGCGGGTCCCGATCCGCCGGTGGTTCTTGTTAGCCAGCGGTGGGTACCGCAGGCCAACGGCGTCGTCCTGAACCAGCCGCCAGTCGTTGGGATCGGCTCTGCCCTGCAAGAACCACCTGACCCGCTTTTGCTTCTCGCCCACCTCGCGGATCGCCACCTTGGCCTGCTTCAACACGCTTTTGACGAGGCGCTTGTCGTGCTTCAAAGCCTTTTTGGGCAGGGCCATCTCGGTCTGCATCCAGCCGTCGTAACCGTGCCGGCTGGGGTTGTAGCCCAGCTTGTGGAGCCAAATCAGAATCTTGCGGTAGCGGCATTTTTCGAAGCGCTGAAAATAGCGCCGCATGTTCTCGGCCGACCACGAGCTGTCGCCGGTCAGGGTCTCGATGTAGTTCCAGTCGTCGTTGTGCGGGTAGACCGTGATCATGGCGTTGTGCGACGTGCAGCCGCCGAGCGCGCCATAGCGGGGATAGAGAATGCCGCGAGACTTCTCCCCTCCCTTGTTGGGTCCCACGGCGATGTCGGGCCTGCCGCCGGCGCCAAAATCCGGGTCCTTCGGCGGCAACGTCTCGCGGCTCCAGTCATCCCGGTACTTGGGGTCGGCCTTGCGGCGGTCGGGATCGGAATAGTGATCACAAAAGAAATCCCATTTCGCCGCGTGGTTTTCGGAGGCGATGGCATGAAAGACCGGCACGTCGTAGTCGTCGGGGAGCCGGTTGTTATTGGGGTCGATGGCGTCGGCGCCCTGGAGCGTGCGCGGGTCGCCGCCGGCCTCCAGCACCAAGACGCGATGGCCCGCCTCGGCCAGCCGCGCCGCCACGGTGCCACCACCTGCGCCCGAGCCCACGACAATGTAGTCGTATTTGGCATCCGTGCTCATCTCATCTCCCTCTCCACGCGGGTCGCCTCTGGCGAGGAGACCGAGCGAACCCGCTGTTGACGCGTACTCCCTACAGAATCTTCAGAAATTCGATCAGCGCCCACTTGTCGTCATCGCTCAGCGGCGGCTCGCCTTCGCTCGCCGGCAGACGGTCGGTGCCGAAATAGTGTCCGCGGTTGACCACGTAGTCCGGGCAGGCGCTCAACTCGACCAAGTCGTCGACCACGTTGGCGAACTGCTCGCGAGCCCTTTCGTCGGTCGCGTCCTGAGGCAACTCCTTTAGGTCCTTGACGATTTTGCGCACCGTCTTGATGACTTTCTTGAAGTGGCCGGCCCGGGCGGACAGGCTTCGGTCCTCGGAGATCGCCTGCAGATTGGCGATCAGGTTGACCGGCGTGCCCTTGGGGACCGGGCCGAGCACCAGGGCCTTCTCGCGCTCATCGATCCAGGGGAAAAACCGGCCGAGACCCGCCAGCCTGTTGAGAGGCTTGGGAAGAAAGCCCAGATAGACCTTGAGATAGCTCTTCTCGGTGGTGCGGTACATGTAGCCCTCGAGCTTGGGCTGCGCCACCGATTCGGGCAGACCCAACTCGCGCACGACGTCGACATCGGTCACTCGCTTTTCCGGCCATAGCCACTTTTCGATCGCATCGTTGAACGAGTCCATCCTCGCTTCGACACTCGGCTCCCAGCGGAACTTGCCCACCGAGTTGGCCAGGCCAAACGGCGCCGTCGACCACAAGCTCGCCAGCGAGGCCGGGCGGGTGTACCCCCGCCCGCCTCCCGGCATGTCGATCGTCCGCCATTCGCCGGTGATCGGGTGTTGCACCTCGTACTCGCCAACCGAGGGAAGCTCTTTGTAGGTCTGGGAAGAAAAGTTGTCCCAGATGTTGTCGCCGATGCCGTTCGACGCTAGGGGGCTGCAGGCGTTGGTGCCCAACAACGTCACCGGAATGCGCTTCTCGGTAGAGAGGAAGTTGTCGTCGAGAAAATCGGCGGCGAGCACGAGGTCGGTCATCGCCGCGCGGAATTCCTCGGTCTTGGTCCACGCCCAGTACTCGTCCCAATCGTGCACGTCGACGTTCGCCGGAGGCTCCGGCAGCTTGCTCGAATGACAGCGCGCACAGTACTGGGCAAAGACCTCTTTGCCGCGGGTGAGCTGAGCCGCGTCCTGGGTGAGATAGGCCTCCCCACCCGGGGCGTCGGCCAGCAGGTCGGGCGTGGCGCTCACCAGAAAGAACAACGCGACGTCCTGGGTCTGGGTCTCGTTGGCATTCCACATCGCCGAGTTCTTGCGCGCCACCTCGATCTCGATTGGCGAGATCGGCTTGCCTCCCACCAGCGGGTTGAAATGCAGCAGCCACTCCTCGCTGAAAAGCCCGATGTTCAGATACACCCGGTTGAGCGCTCCCAGGATGCCCACCGAGTCGGCGCCGTCCTTGAGAACGTGCGGGGCGAGCACGGTGTCGGGCGGCTCGAAGAACTCGGAGAGAAACTGCGTCTCCGGGTAGTCGTTGAACTGCTTGTTGTTGCCCGACCCGCCCTCGGCGAGCTTTTCGCGGCCCCACGCCTTTGCCGGACCCAGCCGGGCGCCGACGCTGTAGACCGCGTTCATCGTCCGCGGGTTGTTGATGTAATCGGTGGAGACAAACGAAGTATCGAGCGCGCCCGGCTGCGAGGTGTGGAAGAGCTGCCAGGCATAGCTCTTTTCGCTCTCCTTCTGGTCCCAAAAGAAGATCCGATCGATCCAGAAATACTGGGCTCCCGGGTTGTTATTGAGTTGCGCGAAATCGGGGTTTTCCGGGTCGGTGGGAGGGTTAGTGGGATCGGGACCGACATGGCAAAAACCGCAGGTCATGCCCACCCTGTACGGCCGCACCAGATCCCGGTCGTTGTAGTAGTCGGGCTCGGTGTAGTACTTGACCGGGTCCCAACGATCCGCCGCCTTCTGGTCAAAGGCCGGGTTGGGGAACAACCGCAGACCAAAGATCCCGGAGGGCTCGCCGTAGTAAGAGCCCGGCCCGTGGACCACCTGGTGCGAGTTGCCGTCCGAGTCTGCCCAGGTCAGGGTCTCACCACGCGAGCCGAGCTGGACGCCCGGATATTTCTCCGCATCGTCGAAAGGGTCCGGGCCGTGCGCACAGTCCGGGTCGCGAACATCGAGCCAGAGACCATAGCGGTTGGGGTCCCCGCCGGTCGGTTTGGAAAAGCACGGTTCGTTGATCAAGCCGAACCAGTACCACCGATTGTCCCGGCTGATGGGATACTCCTTGCCGTCGTACTTGTAATAGATCGCCTCGTGCGACGAGACCGTCTTGAGCAAGTCGAGCGCCCCAAACGAGCGCACCGTCATCTCGTCCCAGAAGCGGTCGTTGCCACCGGTCCACACCGCCCAGTTGTTGCGACCGCGGTTGTAACGCGACCACGCCTCTTCTTGCGAATAGGGCGCCCCGAGCGCCGCCATCCGGGCGTGGACCTCTTCCGGCGTCAGCCCCTTGTCCATGTCGCGGAGGTAGTCGTTGTCCGATCCCGGGAAGTCCTCGGCGCTCAGACCGGCCAGCATCGCCTCGTCCAGCACCGTTCCCGGTTCGGGCTCCTTGTGGCATCCGCCCAGTGCCACCGCGCCGGCGACCGCGAAGACGGCAATTCCAGATAGCGGTCGTCTCCTCATCGAGCTCCTCCTTTCGCGCATCCGACCGAGACCACGGCGGCACTCCCGACGGCAAAACGGCGCGATGACCTTCCGGCACGCCGTTTACGGCCTGCTGACTTGTCAAGAAGCCAGCCGCATCACGTGAAGAAATTTGAGATAACCCTGACACGCGGTTCCTGACCTGTCAAGACAATGTCTCTTTTGGCCCTTAGAACGGCAAGACCGGCGCGGGCCGGGGCGAGCCCGGCCCCTGCATCGGATACGGAGCTGAAATGGCGGCGTCTCCGTTGGCCGAACGGGCGGGGACAAGCCCCGCCCCTACACCGGTGCGGGCATGAAACGGTCGGCGTCTCTGGCGGCCGAGGTAGCCCGGCCCCCTCTTTGTAGGGGAGGGCCTTGCGTCCTCCCGGGCAGGGGCGAGCTCCACCCCTACACACCAGGACTGAACGAGCGGCGGTCAGCGGGTCTCGCCCGCCGGCTTGACGCCGGTGATGCCCCACTCCAGCCGGTCCAGACCCGCCTCGGTCAGCCCCCCTCGCAGATCGACCCAGGTGAACTGCGTCAGAAAGAGCGGGAGGACCGGCTGTTTTGCCGCGCCCGGCAGGAGCACGGGGATCACCGGCAGCCCTCGCCGGACGCTCTCGGAAAGAGAAGCCCGGATCTCAGGGATCTCCCAGGGGCCCAGCCCACCCGCGCCGACCAGCACCGCCGAGCTGCGAACGGTCCGCAAAATGTTCTCGAGGTCGTCCTGCCACGAGCGTCCGGGCACCAGCTCCCATTCGTCCAGCCAGGGCCTGAGCCGCCGGGCGATGAGGGCCTGGCCCAGCTCCCGGACCCGAGGCTTGTCCTGGCTGTTGTGGCTGAGGAAGACGTCAAAGTCGCTTCCCTCGCCTGGGCCCGTCGGCGGATCCGCCACGTTCCCCGGCGGGTCCAGGTCCAGCGCGCTCCCGGGGCGGGCGTCTCCGGCGGCGAGCCGATCCGGTTCGGGCACGACGATCGCCGGCCGCTCGTCGAGACCTCCGAGGGCCCGGCCGTGGGCCATCCGGAGGACGCGGATGGTCAACAGCAATGCCAGGAGAGAACCGAGACCCACCAGAGGGTAACTGACGTCGATCCAGAGCAGGTCCTCACGCATCGCCAGCGCCGCGAACCCGGTGAGGACAACACCCAGCGTCAGGGCGGCGAGGATCAAAAAGCGCACGCTGTGGCCACGGACATAGAACAACGTGAGCAGATAGCACGCGGCGAAAAGGAGCGGGAACGCGAAGCGCTCGTCGAGATGGCGGATCGAGTGCCCCGATCGAAGGCTGTTGACGGCGAAAGCGTGGACTTCGACTCCCTGCATCTCGCCATAGGGTGTGTCGACGCGGTCGGTCTCGGACGAGGTTCCCACCAGAACGAACCGGTGGCGGAAACGCCCGAAATCCATTGTGGGAGAGAACTCCTCGACCGGTACGCCGAACCGCGGCCGCGTGTACTGCAACAGACGGCCCGGAGCCGGCAACTCCCCTCCGTGAAGCTGCTCGGCGATCTTGTGGCTGAGCGCCTTGTGCGCGGGGTTTCCGTGCGGCCCGATGGGCACCATGCGAACCCGACCGTCCGATTCTCGGTAGCCCGAGAGGTGTCCCTGGCGCTCGACGGGTATCGCGTCGGCGAGGCTTGCCGCCGGATCCCGCCGTTCCAGCTCGCCGTCCACCTCCTGATACCGGTATCCGAAGAAGACCGGTACAGCCTGTTCTTTGGCCCGCTCGAGCGAGCCGGCCAGTTGCCCGTCGAACTCGGAGGGCTTCTCCAGAAAATAGTCGAACGCGATACCTTTGGCATCGTGTTCGGTGGCCCTGTCGATCAGAAACGCAAAGCGTCGCCGCACTTGCGCGCGCGCCTCCCCGGCAAACGACGGCAGCGTGACAATCAGGAAATCGTGGGCCGGCGGGGCCTCGGTGGCGAACCGGTAGTGCCAGTCACCCAAACGGCTGAGCCCGAGGAAATTCCGTGGAACTCTCTCCGAATGCCCAGCCAGTAGCACGCGTTTGCCGGTCAGCAGGTCGGTCGCCGTTGCGAGCGAGAAAAAGAGGCAGAAGACCGGGAAGAAGAGCAAAAACCCGCCTCCCAGGTTGACCGCTGCGTCCCGGCTTGCAAACACCGCGAGAACGACCGTCAGGACGCCCAGAACGACCAACAGCGTAACCACCCGGCCGGGCTCTTCCGAGAACGTGCCCGTGCTGCCGACCAACCACCAATTGAGCGCCAGCGCCGGGAGCGCCAGCAGAAGCAGCTTGACGATGTCGAGCCGGAGCCAGCCCAAACCCGGTGATCCTAGTCCGGCGTCGTCACCGTACGTCCACCACCGCCGCGCACGTCACCGGCGGACGCGCGCGTAGATCCTGCGGCAGGCCGTGTATTCCTCGTCCGAGAGCTTGTGATCGGTTCTGTGGAGCTCGAGCGCACGGACCGCCCAGCGCTTGGCTCTCCGGCCCGCCGAACCCTCGAGCCCCAGATAGGCCTTGGCCAGACCGCAGTAGATCTTCGACGTGGGCCGGTCGGCCGCGCGCTCCTTCAGGATCTCGATCGCCTCCTGGTACCGACCCTGGCGGATGAGCAAAAAGGGATCGACCTGCGCGACCAGGGTCAAGTCGCCAATCTGGGTCGTCGTCACCCCCGGGCCAGGGCTCTGAGGAGCCGGAGCCAGACGACCCTTCGTGATGTAGGGCATCACCCGCTTGTCGATCTGGTAGGTCTCGAGCTGTTCCTCGGTCGTTACGTTCGCGCGCTTCAAGTGGTAGGCCGCCGAGTCGTCGCGCTTGTACTCGAGCTGCGCCTTGGCCAGCTTGACGCGGTTGCCGGTGTCGGTGGGCTTGGTGAGCACCGCGAGATGGAGCGTGCGGAGCTCGTCATAGGATTTTTCTTTGTCGCCGACCTCCTCACCGGCCGCGACGCTCTTGGCCACGTCCATCCGCGCAAAAAGCGCCGCGGTGCGCTCGGCCTTGGCCTCGGTGACCTCTCCCCATACCCTCTCGCCCCCGGTGTGTCTCCAGGTCCGGCCGGTCTCGACCTCGTCGTCGATCGCGCCCGATCGCACGGTGACCTTGCCCTCGAAAACCGAAAGATCCTGGTCGGGTCCGGCCTCGGTACGAGTCAGCGAAAGCGAGAACTGCGTGCCCTCGACCCCCAATGTGATGTCACCCGCCCCGACCTCGGCGGGAACATCGGTCAGGGCGTCGACCGTGCCGCTCAACAGATCGACGGCGCAGCCGGTCTCTTCGGGATTGTTGATCAGCAGACGAAACCCGCCCGAAAAGCGAAGCACCGTCTCCTCGCCGCAGCCGAGCTCCACGTCGATCGATTCGGAGACGCTGGTCAGCAGATCCCCGACCTCGAGCAGCGTGCCGATCGAGATCGTGTCCTCTTCCGAAAAATCGGCAAACCGGGACAGACGCAGACCATCGGTGGTCTCCATAGGCTCGGAATCCACGGAGAGCGCGGTGACCTCGGCCTGCGGCCGGACGGCGGCGGGCAGCGTCAGAGTCAGCACCGCCGCCACAGCGAAACAGAGTCGTCGTCTCATCGCAGCCTCCTTGCGGGTGGAAACTTAAAGACAGTATACCCTCTCCGCTTGCGTCTACCGCGCCCAGCGCTTTATCGAGCCCGGTCTATTTGACCCGCGGCGAGCGCTGCCATAGTTTGGCTGCGGGAGGAGGATCGCCAGATGATCGGATCCAGACAAACTCGCACCTTTGCACGACTCCTGTGTATCTGCGCTCTGGCGGTCTCGCCGCTCGCGGCCCAGATCGGGGAAACCCCAGAAGGGACCCCACAAGAGATCGACGTCGCTATCGTTCTCGACGTCAGCGGCACCATGAAGGGGCTCATCGACTCGACCCGGCTGAGGCTGTGGGAGATCGTCAACGACCTGGCCCGTGTCGAGCCGCCGCCGCGTCTGCGGGTGGCGCTCGTGACCTTCGGGAACCAGAGTCCTGCGACCCGCGACAACGGCTGGGTGCGGGTGGAGACCGATCTCACCGAGGACCTGGACCACCTGTCGGCGCGTCTGTTTGCGCTCAGGAGCCGCGGCGCGGTCGAGAACGTCGGCCACGCGCTGCGGGTCAGCCTCCAACAACTCGGCTGGTCACGCGCCCCGGGAGCGGTCAAGCTCCTGTTTGTCGCCGGCAACGAATCCGCCGACCGGGAAGAACCGGTCGGCTTTCGCGCCATGAGCGCCCTGGCTCGTGACAAGGGCATCCTGGTGAACGCGATTTTCTGCGGTCAGGAGAGTCACCCGAGCGCGGCTTCCTGGAGGGAGATGGCAACCCTGGCCGACGGGGATTTTCACGGCATCGACCACAACGAAAAGGTCGTCGTCATCGAGACCCCGTTTGATGGCGAGCTGGCCAGGCTGGGTGGTGAGCTCAACGACACGTACGTTCCCGCCACCGCAGACGCTGTCGCGGCCAAAAAGAACCAGGTTCGCCAGGACCGCAACGCGCGCAGCCTCGGTCGGGCGGTCGCCGCCAGCCGCGCGCAGGCCAAGGCGAGCCAGCTCTATACGACCGATTGGGATTTCGTGACCTCGGTCGAGGCGGGCCGTCTGGATCTCACCTCGACCAAGGTCGACGCCCTGTCGCCCGAACTACGAAAGATGTCGGCCGACGAGCGGCTGATTTACTTCGAAGACCTGCGGATCCGTCGAGAACAGATCGGTCAGCTTATCGCCGAGCTGGGAGACCAGCGGCGCCGCTTTATCGCCGAGGAAGCGAAAAGGCGTGGGCTCGACCCCTCGAGGGCGTTTGACGGGGCCCTGCTGCGAAGTCTGCGCAACCAGGCCGAAGCGCACGGGTTCTCGTTCGCGGACGAGTCGAGCGACTGACGATTCGAGCGTTTCGGTGGGTTTGGCGCGCCGCCTACGACGCGACCAGCGCATCCAGCTCGACCGGCGAAGTCGGCTCGATCGGCTGGAACGAAGTCGCCAGCTCTCGACCCGGAATCGGCGCGGAAAAGTAATAGCCCTGGGCGTAGTCGACCCCCAGCTCCTGCACCACGCTCAACTCGTCTTCGGTCTCGACGCGTTCCATGATGGTCGAGATGCCGAGCTCCCGAGTCAATTCGACCGTCGAGCGGACGATCGCCTGCTTTCTCAGATCTTCATGGATACCGATACAGAACCGACCATCGATCTTCACATAGTCCAGTGGTAGCTGCTGGACTTGATGGAGATTGGCGAATCCACTTCCATAGTCGTCGAGAGCCAGCGCGAAGCCGTAGTCGTGGAGCGTGTTCAGAGCCTCATCGAAGGCGCCGAGGTTGAGGGCGGATTCCTGTTCGGTCAACTCGAGCACGATGTCGCTCTCGTGATACCCGTGATCGCGTGCCAGGCTGCGAAGCTCGGGGGCAAAGCCGGAAGCCGATAGCGATCTCGCCCGCGTGTTGATGAAGAGCTTGCCGACCTTCGGAAGGTGGTTCCCCTCGGCCAGCACCGCTTCAACGCACTGCAACTCGATCTCGAACAGCTTTTCCTTGCGCGAGGCATAGTCGAGGAAGATCTCGGGGTTTCTCAGCAGCGACCCCTTGGGGCCCCGCGATAGCCCTTCCACGCCAAAGGTCGTCGTTGCCTCGAGCTCGGGGTCGAGGGTGACGATCGGCTGCAACACGGCGGAGATGGACCGGCTTTCGAGGAGCTCGTCCACGGTCTCTACATGAGTCACATCTCCGGATCGCTCCGGCGGGCGGTCGCCACGGAGCGGTACCCCTGTGTGAACGAGTTCCCTCAGACGTCTCAGGCCGGCCGGCTTTTCGAGCAACTCGGTGATTCCCAATGCCCGGGCGAACCCATGCACGGTGCCGTCGATCTTGCCGCTGAACACGATCACCTGAGTCTCCGGAAAGTGGCAGGTCACATGGCGGATCAGGCGAATACCTTCGAGCCCCCCCAAGTCCGAAACCTCCAGATCCGTCACCAGGACATCGAACTCGTCCCGGTCCAAAAGACACTCCGCGGCCTCGATCTCCGAACACGCAACCAAATCGAGGCCGGGTGCTCTCAGGTAGTCGGTCAGCGTCTCTAGCGTCAGAGAATTGTCCTCCAGAATCAGGGCGCGTCGTCTGTCCGGGCTCATGTCTGTTCTCCTCGTTTGGCCGAGTCCTCCTGCAGATGCCCGTCCTCTCGTCTCGACCCCAGCGCAATTTCCACCGCCTCCAACAGACCCGATCGAACAAAGGGCTTTTGCAAAAAGTGGACTCCCGCGAGATCCGGCTCGGCCTTGAGTTTCGCGGCCTTCGAATATCCGGACATGAGGATCACCGGAAGACCCGGGATTCGCGATTGAATCTCTCGAGACAGGGCCAAACCGCTCATCTTCGGGAGGGTGTAGTCGGTCAGCAGGAGATCGAGATCGTCGAGCTGACCATGGCTGAGGTCCAATACGTCTTCGGCGTTCTCAGAAGAGAGCACACGATGCCCCTCCTGTTCGAGAAGACGGCATACCAACGATCGTACGATCGGATTGTCGTCGACCACGACGATCGTGCTCGGTTCGACGTGTCGCCGTGGCGCCTCCGACGCCAGTGGCAAATCCCCACCACCCGCATCGACCTGTGGCAACAGAACTTTGAAGATAGAGCCCCGCCCGGGCTCGCTGTACGCCCAGACATAGCCTCCACTCTGTTTGACGATGCCGTAGACCGTCGAGAGCCCGAGGCCGGCTCCCTTGTTGGGTGCCTTGGTCGTAAAGAACGGTTCGAAGACGCGGCTGCGCACCTCTTCGTTCATCCCGACACCGCTATCCGAGACGGTCAAGGTGACGTAGGCGCCGAGCGTTACCGCAACGTCGTGAGCTGCGTAGTCTTCGCTGAGAACCAGGTTTCGAGTCTCGAGCACAAGGTCGCCTCCCTCTCGCATCGCGTCGCGGGCGTTGATCGCCAGGTTCAGGATCACTCTTTCGAGCTGAGACCGATCGGCCTTGATCCGGCCTAATGTCGGATCGAGTCGTGTTACCAAGCGGACGTTCTCGCCGATCGCCCGGTGCAGTGGCGTTTCGAGACCGATGACGACCTCATTCAGGTCCACCACCTGAGGTTGCAACATCTGCTGGCGGCTAAACGCCAGCAACTGGTCCGTGAGGTCTGCGGCCTGTTCACCGGCCCTTCGGATCTCGACCAGGTCGCCGTGCGCGGTATGACCGGGCTCCAGGCCCCTCGCGCCCAAGTCGGCATGACCCAGAATCGATGTCAACAGGTTATTCAGGTCGTGAGCGAGGCCACCGGCCAGACGGCTGACCGCTTCCAGCTTCCGGAACAAATGGAGTCGATTCTCCTGGTCGCGACGCCGGCTGACTTCACGCATCACACCGATGAGGTTGGTCACACTGCCGTCGTCATCAAAGACAGGCGAGACCGTCATCTCCACTTCGCGGAGCGAGCCATCCTTGCTGCGGAGAGTGACGTAGCCCCTCCAGATCCTGCCGGTAGAGACCGTCTCCCAGCAGTTTTCATAGGACAGGTCATCGCACTCTCCACTTCTAAAAAGGCCATGTTGCTGCCCGACGACCTCCGCGTAGGAATAACCGCTGGTCGCCTCAAAGGCGGGGTTGACGTATTCGATCGTGCCGGCCGGGTCCATCATCATCACGGACTCACCAGCCTGGTGGATCGCCGTGGCCAAACGCTGGGCGGTTGGAGCGGTCGGGGCTAATTTCATGTCGCCGAGTCCAATATTTCGCGCACTTTTTCCGTCAGGGAATTCTGACTAAACGGCTTTTTCAGAAAGTGGCCCTCTACGTTCCCCGATGGCTCCTTTTCGGAAACGCGTTTGCCGAGATAGCCTGAGATATACAGTGCCTTTGTCTCGGGGCGCTCCTGTGCGATTCGCTCCATCAACTCGGTGCCGGTACCTCCTGGCATGACCATGTCGGTCACGACCAAATCGATCGGGCCCTCATGCCTTCTGGAAACATCGAGGGCATCCTGCGGGTGCCGCGCCGCCAGGACCCGGTACCCCTTCTCCTCCAAAAAACGCTCAAGGAGATTCAAAACTTGTTTTTCGTCCTCGACCAGCAACACGGTTTCCGACCCGCCGGGGGGCAGGGCCGTATCCTCGCTCGGTGTCACAACGTCAACGGGGTCCTCCACCACAGGCAGGTAGACCTCGAACCTGGCTCCCCTCCCGGGCTCGCTGCGGGCCCGGGCATAGCCACCGCTCTGCCTGACGATGCCGTAGACCGTCGACAGGCCAAGCCCCGTTCCGTCGTCACTTCCCTTCGTCGTGAAGAACGGCTCGAAGATGTGGCTCAGCGTCTCCTCATCCATGCCGACACCGTTGTCGATCGTGGCGAGCAGTACGTACCGGCCGGGAACTACCAAAGCATCGCCCACATAGGCTTCGTTCAGCTCCACGTTGGCCGTTTCGATCTTGAGCACCCCCCCCGCTGGCATCGCGTCTCGGGCATTGACGGCGAGATTCATCAGGATCTGCTCCACCTGACTGGAATCGACCGACACTTTGCCCAACTCCGGATCGAGAACCGTGGTCAGCTCGACGCCCTCACCGATCGCTCGGCGGAGAAACCCTTCGAACTCCCGCACGATGCGATTTAGATCCAACACCCGCGGCTCGAGCACGAGCTGCCGACTGAAGGCCAGCAACTGGCGGGTCAGGGCCGCGGCCCTATCTCCGGCCACGATAACCTGCTCCACGTCGCTACGGCTTGGGTGGTCCTCGATGATCTTCTCCAGCGCCAGCTCCGCAAAGCCGTTGATCACGGTCAGAAGATTGTTGAAATCATGCGCCACGCCGCCGGCGAGTCGCCCGACGGCCTCCATCCTCTGAGCTCGATGCAACTGCCGCTCGAGGGAGCGCCGCCCGGAGACGTCGCGTATGCTGGCAGCGGTCATCGCGCGGTCTTGGATCTTGAGAGGACTGAGACCGATCTCGACCAGAAGCTCGCTCCCGTCCTTACAAAGCCCGACGATGTTCAGACGCTCTCTGCCCATGGTCCTCAGCCGCGGATCGGCCTCGTAAGCGGCGCGCTGTTTGCTGTGGCTGTGCTTGAGCCGATCCGGAATCAGGATTTCGATCGGCTGTCCCAGTAGCTCCTCTCGGGAGTAGCCAAAGATCTTCTCGGTCTGGGCGTTGACGAGCCGGATCTGGCCCCCGACGTCGACGATCACCATGGCGTCGGGCGCAGATTCAACGACCGAGCGGAACTCCTCTCTAGAGTCCAGCAGGGCCTTCTCCGCGTACACAATGTCCGTTATGTCGCCGATGAAGAAAATCGCTACGAGATCATCATGTGTAAACCGGCTTACACCCACTTCCACCGGGAATTCGGTCCCGTCCTTTCTTCTCGCTCGGAGCTCCGGCACCTCTCCCATGCGCTGTGTGCGCGGATCGGCGAGAAAAAGACTTCGGCGGCCCAGCCCGCCGACCTCGAACACGCGCGGTAACAGCTTCTCAACGGGAAGGCCCAGCAGCTCGTCTTGCGAATAGCCAAAAAGCCTCTCCGTCTGGACGTTGGCAAAGGCGATGCGACCCTTCGCATCGACTCCCACCGTGGCATCCGCGGTCGCTTCCAGCAGTGAGTTGAGCCTCCCCACCGTGTTGTGGTTTTCGGTAGTCGATCGAACGACCGCCTCCGGTATCAGTCCCAACAGCTTCGATATCCACTTGACCACAGCACCTCCCCTATGTATCTCCCCGGCTTTCGCGTGTCTCGGCCCGGACTTCCAGCATCTCGGCCTCTTCACCCCGGCCGAGCTCGCGCAGCAGCGCGGCATAGGCTTCCAGCGTCTCCGACACGTCGGGATGATCGGGACCCAGGGCTTCCTCCCGGATCGCCAAGGCCCTTTGGAACGCTGTCTCCGCTTCCGCTGTCCTCCTCTGCTTGGCGTACAGCCTCGCCATATCGTGCAACGTCCAGCCCAGATTGGGGTGGCCGGGCCGCAGTTTCTGCTCGCGGATCGTCATGGCGCGCTCATACAACGGCTCGGCTTCGGCTAACCGACCCTGATCACGGTAGAGATTGGCCAGGCCGTGCAGAGACCAGGCTACGTCGGGATGGTCCGGCGCCAGGCTCTTCTCCCTGATTCTCGTTGCCCGCAGGAACAACGGCTCGGCTTCCGCGTGCCTCTGCAGCGCGGTGTAGTTGTTGGCGAGGTTGGTCAGCGCGGTCGCCACCTCGGAATGGTCCGGCTCCAGTTCCTCTTCGACGATCCGGAGGACGCGCTCGAAAAGGGGCTTCGCCTCGGCGTGCCGGCCGGCGTTCGAATAGAGGAAGGCCAAACTGCTCACCGTCCATCTCAAATCGAGCGGGTGCGTCCCCGACGCTTCGCAAATCGCCAGCGCGCGCAACAAGAGGGGCTCAGCCTCGTCGGGCTTGCCTTGTTTCGCAAGGAGGTATGCCAGCCTGTTCAACCCCGTCACGAAACGTGGATGCTCCGGCCCCAGCGCTTTCTCGTAGATGGCGACGGCGCGCCGCGACAATGGTTCTGCCCGTTCGTACAGGCCTTGTCGGGAGTAGTGGACCGACAGGTTGTGGAGACCCGCCGCGATCGAGGGATGGTCCGGTCCCAAAGCCTCTTCGTCGATCGTAAGGGCTCGGCGAAGAAAGGGCTCGGCCTCGGCGTACCGGCCCTGTTCCTTGTAGAGGAGCCCCAGGTTATTCAACACATCCGACACCTTGGGGTGGTCCGGGCCCTGCTCTCGTTCACGAATTACCAGCGCGCGTCGCAGGAGTGGCTCGGCCTCGGCGAATCGATCCTGGGCTATGTAGACGGCCGCCAGGACGTTCAGCGTGCCCGCCACGTCGAGATGAGCGGGTCCCAGGGCCTCCTCCTGGATGGCCAGAGCGCGTAGGCTCAACGACTCGGCCTCAGCGTATCTCTTCTGCCGCCAGTAGAGGATCGCCAGGTTGTCGAGCGCGATCGCCACCTCGGGGTGCTCGGGTCCGAGCTCTCGCTCCCGCAGCGCGAGGGCCCGCTGGGCCAACGGGGCGGCTTGCTCGTACGCGCCGAGCTTTCGATACACCCGTCCCATGGTGTGCATCAGCCGCGCCTGCACCAGGGGCTGATCGCCGAGCTCCTCTTCGATCCTCTGCGCCCCCTTTTCCAGGAGCTCGCGTGCGGTGATCGTGTCGCCTCGAGACTCACCCGGGTCCGACACCTCGAACAGACCCTCCAGAAACTCAGACACCTGCTCCGCCGTTTCCGCCTCCCTGGCAACGCGCCGGGCCTGGAGCGCCATCGCCACCCCGAACGCCGCCAGTAGCACCACCAGCCCCACCGTCGCGGCCACCGGCACCTTGTGCCGAGCCACCGCCTTGCGCAGCACATACCCCGTGCTCGGCGCCCGTGCCTGCACCGGCTCGTTCTTGAGGTACCGTTCCACGTCCGCCGCCAGCTCCGAAGCCGATGCGTACCGGCGAGAACGCTCCTTCTCCAGCGTCTTGAGCGTGATCCAGTTCAGCTCCCCACGAAGATGCTTCGCCAAAGACCGCAGGTCCGTGCGTCGCTGCCTGGCGACCTCCGAGGCCAGGCCACCCAGCGAGCTCAAACGGGTTCCGAGCTTCGGAGGCTCCTGCTCGCGAATCACACGCTCGACCTGAGAGTAGGAGAGCGCGCTCAAACTGAACGGCACCACCCCCACCAACAGCTCGTACAGCAACACCCCCAGCGAGTACACGTCCGTCGTCGTGTCCACCTCCACACCCCCCAGATCCGCCTGCTCCGGGCTCATGTACTCCGGCGTACCGATCAGAAGACCCTGCTGCGTGTAGACCGTCTTCTCGGTCAGACGCTGGTCCGTCGCCTTCGCCACTCCGAAGTCGATCACCTTCGGCACCGACACGCCGTCCTCCAGCGACACCAATACGTTCGACGGCTTGACGTCCCGGTGGATGATCCCCTTCTGGTGCGCGTGGTGGATCGCACGGCACACCTGGACAAAGAGCTCCAACCGATCTCGGATCTCCAGCTTGTGCTTGTCGCAGTACTCGGTGATCGCAAGCCCCCCCACCGGCTCCATCACAAAGTACGGACGACCCTGTTCGGTTGCCCCGGCATCGAGCACTTTGGCGATATGCGTGTGGCTCATCAGGGCCAGCGCCTGACGCTCGGACTCGAACCGCGCGATCACCTCCGCCGTGTCCATCCCCAGCTTGATGACCTTCAAGGCCACCCGCCGGCGCACCGGCTCTTCCTGACGAGCCAGATACACCACCCCCATACCCCCCTCCCCCAGCTCCTCCAGGATCCGGTACGGACCGATCCGCTTGGGCAGGACCTTCTTCACGACTCGGTCCCCGTGGATGTCCCCCGTAGCCGGGCTTCCAGCTTCTCGGCCTCTGCACCCCGGCCGAGCTCGCGTAGCAACGCCGCGTACTCAACCAGCGTTTCGGCCACATCAGGATGCTTGGGGCCCAGGGCTTGCTCGCGGACTGCCAGGGCCCTTTGGAACGCGTCCTCCGCTTCCGAGATTCTCCCCTGTCTCGCGTACAGCTTCGCCAGATCGTGCAACGTCCAGCCGACGTCGCGATGGCTCCTGCCCAACCGCTGCTCGCGGATCGTCAGGGCCCGTACATACAACGGCTCGGCTTCGCTCAGCCGATTCTGGTTGCGATAGGCGTTGGCCAAGCCGTGCAAAGACCACGGCAGGCGAGGATGCTCCGGACCCTGCTCGGTCTCGCGAATGCTCGTTGCCCGCAGGTACAGCGGCTCCGCTTCGGAATACCTCTCCTGCTCCGTATAGACATTGGCTAGATTCGTAAGCGAGCTAGCCACATTGGGATGATTCGGCCCCAAGATCTTCTCGCGTATGGCGAGGGAGCGCAGAAAAAGCGGCTCGGCCTCCGCGTACCTGCCTTGAAATTGATAAAGGCTGGCCAGGTTGTTCAGACTTCGCGCCACCGACGGATGGCCCCGCCCCAGTGTTTTCTCTTCAGTGGCCAGAGCACGCAGATACAGCGGCTCGGCCTCCGCGTACTTGCCTTGATTCCTGTAGAGAACCGCCAGGTTGTTCAGGCTTCGCGCCACCGACGGATGGTCCAGCCCCAGAGCTTTCTCCTCGATGGCCAGAGCGCGCAGGTACAGTGGCTCGGCCTCGAAGTACCTGCCTTGATTCCTATAGAGGATCGCGAGGTTGTTCAACGAAAAGGCTACATCGGGGTGGTCCGGCCCCATAGCTTTTTCTTCGATAGCCAGAGCGCGGAGGTACAGCGGCTCGGCTTGGGCGTACTGGCCCTGCTCCCAGTAGAGCAGCGCCAGGTTGTCAAGGCTCTGCCCCACATCGGGATGCTCCGGTCCCAGCACCTTCTCCCGAATAGCCAAGGAACGCTGGTGAAGAGACGCACCCTCGGCGTACTTGCCTCGATTCCTGTAGAGGACCGCCAAGTTGTGCAAAGTAAGCGCCAGGTCGGGATGCTCCGGCCCCAACACCTTCTCTTGTATTGTCATGGCACGCCGCAGCGTGGGTTCTCCCTCCGCGTAACGGCCCTTTAGCGTGTAGAACGCGCCTAGCGTATTGAGACTCGCCGCCACGTTGGGATGCTCTGGTCCCAGCTCTCGCTCCCTGAGCTCTAGAGCCCGCTCTAGCAGCGGGCTGGATTGCTGGTAGAGACCCAGCTCCCGGTACACCTTCCCCATCGAGTGCAGGAGCCGCGCCTGCACCAGGGGCTGGTCCCCGAGCTCCTCCTCGATCTTCACCGCGCCTTTGTCCAGAAGCTCCCGCGCCGTGATCGTGTTGCCCCGCGACTCGCCCGGGTCCGACACCGCGAACAGACCCTCCAGAAAGTTCGATACTTGCTCCGCCGTCGCCGCTTCCCGTGTGGCCCGCTCCGCCTCCCACGCGATCCGCCGGGCCTGAAGCGCCATCGCCACCCCAAACGCCATCAGCAGCACCACAAACCCCACACCCGCAGCCACCGCCAACTTGTTCCGGGCCACCGCCTTGCGCAGCACGTACCCCGGGCTCGGCGCCCGCGCCTGCACCGGCTCGTTCTTGAGGTACCGCTCCACGTCCGCCGCCAGCTCCGAGGCCGACGCATACCGCCGAGAGCGCTCCTTCTCCAACGCCTTCAGAGCAATCCAGTTCAACTCCCCACGAAGGCGCCTCGCCAACGAGCGGATATCCAAACGACGACGCTCGGCAACCTCGCTGGCCCGACCCCCCAGAGAGCTCAAACGCGTCCCGAGCTTCGGGGGCTCCTGCTCCCGAATCGTCCGTTCGATCTGCGAGTACGACAGCGAGCTCAGATTGAACGGCACCGCTCCCACCAACAGCTCGTACAGCAACACCCCCAGCGAGTACACGTCTGTCGCCGTGTCCACCTCCACACCCCCCAGATCCGCCTGCTCCGGGCTCATGTACTCCGGCGTACCGATCAAAAGGCCCTGCTGCGTGTAGACCGTCTTCTCGGTCAGACGCTGGTCCGTCGCCTTCGCCACTCCGAAGTCGATCACCTTCGGCACCGACACGCCGTCCTCCAGCGACACCAATACGTTCGACGGCTTGACGTCCCGGTGGATGATCCCCTTCTGGTGCGCGTGGTGGATCGCACGGCACACCTGGACAAAGAGCTCCAACCGCTCCCGGATCCCCAGCTTGTGCTTGTCGCAGTACTCGGTGATCGCAAGGCCCCCCACCGGCTCCATCACAAAGTACGGACGACCCTGTTCGGTCGCCCCGGCATCGAGCACTTTGGCGATATGCGTGTGGCTCATCAGGGCCAGCGCCTGACGCTCGGACTCGAACCGCGCGATCACCTCCGCCGTGTCCATCCCCAGCTTGATGACCTTCAAGGCCACCCGACGACGGACCGGCTCTACTTGACGAGCCAGATAGACCACCCCCATGCCCCCCTCGCCCAGCTCTTCTAAGATCCGGTACGGACCGATCTCCTTGGGCAAGACCTTCTTCACGACTCGGCCCCCCCGGGTCTTTCTCGAATCCGGACTTCGAGCGCGTTAGCCTCCTCGCCCCGGCCGAGTTCGCGCAGCAGCGCCGCGTACGCTCCCAGCGTCTCCGACACGTCGGGATGATCGGGACCGAAAGCCTGCTCCCGGATCGTGAGGGCTTGGTCGTACAGAGGAACGGATTCGCTCAACCGGCCTTGGTCGCGATACGCATTAGCCAGGCTGTAGAGGGACCAAGCCAGGTCAGGATGCTCCGACCCGAGTTTGTCTTCCTGAATGTTCACCGCCCGCCGATACTGGGGCTCCGCTTCCACATATCTCCCTTGCGCCGTGTAGACATTGGCTAGGTTTGTGAGCACCGTCGCCACAGACGGATGGTCGAGCCCTTCCGCCGCTTCCCGAATGGCCAGGGCGCGGAGGAGCAACGGCGCGGCCTCGGCTAGCCGGTTCTGGACCCGATAGAGCTCTGCCAGGTTGGTGAGGCTTTGGGCTACGCTGGGATGTTCCGATCCCAGGACCTTCTCCCGAATGGCCAAAGAACGTAGCTGAAGGGACTCTGCTTCGTCGTATTTGCCCAGACGCTCGGTGTAGAGCACCGCCAGATTGGTCAGAGTAGACGAGACGTAGGGGTGCTCGGATCCCAGCTCCTTCTCACGGATGGCGAGCGCGCGCCGGAACAACTGCTCGGCCTCGGTGTACCTACCTTGCTTCCAATAGAGGAGCGCCAGATTGTTCAGCGAGAGTGCAACGTCGGCATGATCCGATCCCAGCGCCTTTTCTCGAACGGCCAAGGCACGAAGGTAGAAGGGTTCCGCCTCGGAGTACTTCCCTTGCTCCCAGTAGATATTCGCCAGACTATTTAGAGCCGTCGAGAAACCGAGATCGTTCGGCCCTACCGGTTGGTCCCAGATCGCAACGGCGCGCCGTAGAAGGAGCTCGCCGTCCGTATACCTACCTTCTCCTCTGCGAAGTTCGGCCAATTCGTTCAGCGTGACCGCCACATCGGAATGCTCCTGTCCGAGCTCTTGCTCCCGCAGCTCGAGGGCCCTCTCGAGCAGCGGATCAGCCTCGCCGTACAAACCCAACCTCCTGTACACGGCTCCTATCGTGTGCATCAGACGAGCCTGCACGATGGGCTTCTCCCCGAGCTCTTTCTCTATCTCCTGAGCCCCCCAATCCAGTAGCTCCCTCGCCGTGACGGTGTTGCCGAGCGACTCCCTCGGGTCGGAGACCTCGAATAGGCCAATCAGGAAATCAGATACCTGTTTGGCCGTTGCCTCCCCCCGGTTCGCCCGCTCCGCCTCCCGGGCAACGCGCCGGGCTTGGAGCGCCATCGCCACCCCAAACGCCATCAGCAGCACCACAAACCCCACACCCGCAGCCACCGCCAACTTGTTCCGGGCCACCGCCTTGCGCAGCACGTACCCCGGGCTCGGCGCCCGCGCCTGCACCGGCTCGTTCTTGAGGTACCGCTCCACGTCCGCCGCCAGCTCCGAGGCCGACGCATACCGCCGAGAGCGCTCCTTCTCCAACGCCTTCAGAGCAATCCAGTTCAACTCCCCACGAAGGCGCCTCGCCAACGAGCGGATATCCAAACGACGACGCTCGGCAACCTCGCTGGCCCGACCCCCCAGAGAGCTCAAACGCGTCCCGAGCTTCGGGGGCTCCTGCTCCCGAATCGTCCGCTCGATCTGCGAGTACGACAGCGAGCTCAGATTGAACGGCACCGCTCCCACCAACAGCTCGTACAGCAACACCCCCAGCGAGTACACGTCCGTCGTCGTGTCCACCTCCACACCCCCCAGCTCCGCCTGCTCAGGGCTCATGTACTCCGGCGTACCGATCAGAAGACCCTGCTGCGTGTAGACCGTCTTCTCCGTCAGACGCTGGTCGGTCGCCTTCGCCACCCCGAAGTCGATCACCTTCGGCACCGCCACACCATCCTCCAGCGACACCAGCACGTTCGACGGCTTGACGTCCCGGTGGATGATTCCCTTCTGGTGCGCGTGGTGGATCGCACGGCACACCTGGATGAACAGATCCAACCGCTCCCGGATCCCCAGCTTGTGCTTGTCGCAGTACTCGGTGATCGGAAGACCCGCCACCGGCTCCATCACAAAGTACGGACGACCCTGTTCGGTCGCCCCGGCATCGAGCACCTTGGCGATGTGGGTGTGGCTCATCAGGGCCAGCGCCTGACGCTCGGACTCGAACCGCGCGATCACCTCCGCCGTGTCCATCCCCAGCTTGATGACTTTCAACGCCACCCGCCGCCGGACCGGCTCCTCTTGACGGGCCAGATAGACCACCCCCATGCCCCCCTCGCCCAGCTCCTCCAGGATCCGGTACGGACCGATCTGCTTCGGCAGGACCTTCTTCATCGCTTGATTCGGGCTGCAGCGGGGTAAACCCCGCCCACGTTATGTAAACTCGTTTTCAGTTGTCTTTCCCTCAACTTCTCAAAAACCGAGAAGCTATTTGGAATCGGAGACCACCATCACCCCTGTGGCCGCCCGCTTCGTAGAAATAGCACGAATTTTGTGACAAAATCGAATTGTGATGGCTGCGTCACAAACAGCCTCGGAAAGACTCTCTGAATCTCTCCGCAACTTAATTAAGCGAGGGGACGCGGAGCGAATCGCCGAGTTGGCGGGAGTGAGCCGCGAGACGCTCTCCCGGTGGACAAATCGCAGCGTAGCCGTCAATCCGCAACTCGAAAAACTCGAGCTGTTGGCCCGGGCCTTGGAGGTACCGATTGGGGCTCTGGTGGACGCAAGAGACGAGGCTGTCGAGCCGGCGGCAGATCGAGCGCCCTCCGGCACTCTAGGAGCCCTCGCGTCGATTCGAAAGGACGCCCAGCGAGAGAACGCAGCCCGGCAGCTCTACGAGTACCTGCTCACGGGTGAGATAGAGAAAGTTATCGGGTTCGTGACCTGGCTATATCTCAATGGGATGGAGGCGGCGGAGATCATCGATGGACCCGTCCGCGAGTCCATGGCCGAGATCGGTCAACTGTGGAAATGTGAGCCCCGAGGTATTTGTTTGGAGCATCAGGCGACCAACATGATGGCGAGTGCCCTGTACCATCTGGCGAATTGCGCCGGCCGCCCCTCCTCCCGTGCAGCCGTCGGCGGAGCCGTGGAAGGTGACTCGTATCTTCTGCCCACGCTGGCGATCTCGACCGTCCTTTCTTTAGAGGGATACCGGTCGGTCAACCTGGGGCCATCGGTGCCACTGCCCTCGCTGGCAAGTCTGATCGAAGAGCTCGAGCCGGACGTCGTCTGGCTGAGCTGCAGCACCCCGGAAACGCAGACGACGGGAAAAGAGATTGTAAAGCTGGCGGAGTGGATCGAAGCGCCACTCATCGTCGGCGGCCAGGCGACTCCGCTTCTCGAGCTACCTGGCGATCACCCAAAGATCCGTCAAGTCGAGTCAGCGGAAGAAATGATGCAAGTCCTTCGAGAGAAGAAAGAACCGTAAGACCGCGGCTGGTTGCGTGCTCAAACGGGCCGGGATCACCGGAAAGCCGGACCTCGCACCGACGGCATCGCTCGCGGGATAGCGTCCAACTCAGCAAGAAATGCCAAGCTCGCACCCTGGCGGGCCGCTAGGATCTTCGCGTTGTTTCGGTCCGTCACCCAGCGATAAGCTCGACAAAGGAGGCAACCCCATGGCCCGCTTGATTCCCTACGTCGTTTTCCCCGGAACCTGCAAAGAGGCAATCGAGTTCTACAAGGACATCCTGGGTGGAGAGATCACGATCCTCCAAACCTTTGGGGAATCACCGATCGACGTGCCCCCGGAGTCTCAGGACAGTATCTTCAACTCGGAGCTGCGGGCGGGCGACTTTGTGCTGAAAGCCTCCGACCACATACCGGGCCACGAGGTCACCATCGGCAGCAATATCTCGCTGTTTACGGTTTTCCCGGACCAGGACACGCAGGAGGAAGTTTTTGGGAAGCTGTCCGAAGGTGGAAAGGTGCTTTTCCCGCTCGAGGGCAATTTCGGAATGCTGGTCGACAAATACGGAGTCCAGTGGATGCTGGTGCATGAAGGGTAAGAACAACCGGCGATGAGCTCGGAGGCCTACGCCGGCCGCGTGAACCGAGTGATGGAATACGTCCGGGACCATCCGGGAGAAGATCTGGATCTTCAGACGCTGGCCGGCATCGCGAACTTCTCTCCCTTTCATTTCCACCGCGTGTTCAAGGCTGTGGCCGGCGAAACCGTCGCAGCCTTCGTGCGCCGGGCTCGCCTGGAACGGGCCGCGTATCTGATGAAGGCATCGCCCGAGCGTCCGCTCACCTCGATCGCTCTCGACCTCGGGTATCCGTCTTTGTCCGAGTTCTCGCGGGTGTTTCGGCGCGAATACGGCACCGCCCCAACAGCTTGGGACCGCCGGTCCCGCCTCGACGGGGTCACGACCTGCGATCCAAAGACCGTCCAACGGACCAGCTCCATCGAAGCGCGTGTCGTCGAGCACTCGGCCTGCCGGCTGGCCTATGTGCGCACGCGCTGCTACTTCGTGGGAGACGAGCTATCCAAGGGGTTCGTGCGGCTCACGAGCTGGCTCGAACAGCGTGGCCTGGACTGGCGCCGGGAGAAGATGATGGGGATGAGCTGGGACCACTACGAGGTCACGCCGCTGGATCAAGTCCGTTTCGACCTCGGTTTTACCGTGCCGCCGCGCATCGCGGCCGAAGGCGAAGTCGGCATTCATGAGTTTCCGGCCCTTCAGTCGGTCGAAGTCCACTGCCAGGCCGGGCTCGAATCGATCGCCCGGGCCTGGGATTACCTGTACGACGAGTGGCTCCCCAACTCCCCTTATGAGCCCGACGACCTGCCGCCGATGAAGAGATTTCGCCGCCGGCCCGACGAGATCGGCTGGGACACCTGGGACGTGGATTGCTGCATCCCCATCCGGCCGGCGCGGCCCTAGAGCGCGGTCAGCCCGTATAGGGTGAGAAGGTCGGGCTAGAATCGCCGGCGTTCGACCGAACCGGAATCAAAGCATAGGAGAGCCAACATGCCCATGAGCCTTGCGCAGGCCTTTCTCGCCGAATTCGATCACGAGTGCAAAGGGACTCGCAAAATGCTGGAGCGCGTGCCGGAAGACAAGTTTCCGTGGAAGCCACACCATAAGTCGATGAGCCTGGCCCACCTCACCGGTCACATCGCCGAGATGCCCGGGTGGGCCGCCTCGGTCATGGGCACCGAAGAGCTCGACTTCGCCAAGATGGGGCATTACAAACCCACCGTGCCCGAGACTCATGAAGAGCTTTTGGCTGCTTTTGACAAAAACGTCGGCGACTTCAAGCAGGCGATGGCCGACCAGTCCGACGAGAGCTTCCTGGTGACCTGGACCCTGCGCAACGGCGAGCACGTCATCACGAGCATGCCCCGGGTCTCGGCTATTCGTGGCTTTGTCCTCAGCCACACCTACCATCACCGCGGTCAGCTCTCGGTCTACCTGCGCCTGCTCGACGTCCCGCTGCCCCAAGTCTACGGACCGACGGCGGACACCGACGACGGTACTTTCGGGTAGCGGTCGTCGCTCGCCGCAACCTGTGTGGGGGCGGGGCTTGCCCCCGCCCGGGGCCGAGCCTGAACGCCGGCCCGAGGACGCCCGTGGATTCCTTGCTCGGCCACGCCGCCGCACTGTGGTCTCCCCGGCCCGGGGCGATAGGATCGTACTCACTCACAGCTTGGTCGGCGCCACTCCGCCGACAATCGCCACATGAACCGATTTCGACCTACTGCCGCAGGGCCGCCCGCTGGCTCCGATCAGCTCGAAGAGCTGGTACGAACTTACTCACGTTTGGTCCGCTCCGTCATCAAACGGGTCGGCGGGACCTCCGGCGTCGAATACGGAGACGACATCGAACAACGCGTCTTTTTGGCGATCTGGAAACAGATTTCAGGTGAGCAGAAAATCGAGTACCCGGCCTCTTATATATATAGAGCCGCTGTGCGCGAGACCATCCGCGTGCTCAAACAGGAACGGCGACACAGTCCTACGGATGACACAATCCCAGATGCTCCCGATTCAACCGAAGATCCGCTGGAGCGAGTCAAGGCTCGCGAGATGGCGGAGCGAATCGACGGTGTCCTCGAGACACTCGCGCTCCCACGGCAACGTGCGGTTCGCGCGCATCTGCTCGGGCTCGGAGTGCGTGAGATCATGAAACTCGAGGGTTGGTCGTATAACCGCGCTCGCAACTTGATCTCCCGTGGAATGGCGGACTTACGGCGTGGACTCAGAGAGTGTAGGCATTGATGTCTGACGATAAGCTTCGCGAGCTCTACACCCTCGGTTTGTCGACCGGGCCAGGTCGTCCAACGGCAAACGGCGCCCATCTGGAAGCCGATGATTGGGAGCGGATGTCTCTCGGCCATATGTCGGCGGCCGAGCGCCGGCGGGCCGTCGACCACATCGGTCGCTGCTCGGAGTGCGCCCGGATCTTCAAGACGCTCTCTACTTTGGAAGACCAAGCGCGCGAGATCGATCCGCGGGTTTCCGAACCCGGGTTGGCTGCGAGCCCCGACCGCGCTCGCGTCTCGTTCGCCTGGCCGGCCCTCGCGGCCGCGGCCGCCCTAGTGCTTTTGGTCGCTTTGCCGAGCAGAGCTCCAAGGGACGCTTCCGATCCCGTGCCGCCGGAGCCGGCTCTCCGGAGTGGCTCGGAGGCATCCCGCCCACTACCGTTGGCACCCATCGGCACGGTGCCGAGGACACCCTCCGCGCTCACCTGGCAGGGAGTACCGGGAATCTCCAGTTATCGAGTCGAACTACTGTCACGAGACGGCGAGCTGCTCTGGGAGGGTGAAACGGACGAAGAGACATCCATCGAGCTACCCCACGGAACCGCCGAGGCGCCGGGTCGCTACTTTTGGCGAGTTGTCGCCATCCCGACACCGGGAGCCCGCACGTCGACAGCGGTCACGTCGGAGATGGTGGCCTTCGAGCTGCAACCGACTGACGGCTAGCGCCAATTCCCGATCAATTCGAACGCGGCCCAATGAAAGGGCGACCGCATCGAATCTTGGCCGCGAATGAGCGCTATCTGCGCAGTACGGAGAGCCTCGTCTTTGCACCGGCCGGATCTGAGCTCGACGTAGAACCGCCGCATGAGCTCGGTGGTCGAGCGGTCGGAGACGCTCCAGAGCGAAGCTAGAACGGATCGAGCACCGGCGAACTGGAAGGCACGCGCCAGCCCCACCAGTCCCTCACCGCCGATCTCTCTCCCCAGGGCCGTTTGACAGGCCGAGAGAGCAACTAGATCGGCGTCGATGTTCAGCTTCTCGAAAATCTCCCAGGCTTGGAGCAAGCCGTTCTCCCCCTCCGGTGTCTGCCGGTCGCCAGTCGCGAGCACCAGCGAGGAGTTGAGCGGAGCGTCCTCGTCCAGCAGGCTGTGGGTGGCAAAGTGAAACATCCGGGCGGTCTTGCCAATGGCAGCGACTTGCTCTTCCGTGGCTTGGTGGCCAACAAAGACGCGCGCCTCGTCGCCCCATAGCTCGGCAATGGTCCGCACTTCCTCCCGACTTTGGGGCAGCCGCCCGAGGTCGAATCCCCTCTCGTCGGAGAGTAAACCTCGCAGTACGTCGTCCTGCGGCCGACCACCATCGAGATCGGATTCCGCGGGAATCTCCGGGTCGGCAAAAGCCGCGATTTGAATTGGCTGGCCCGCCCTACCGTTGCGCCGCCCCTCGGACAGCTCGCCATAGACGGTCGCCGACATCGTTCTGTGGAGAGGTTTCCATTCAACGAGGTATTCAAACCCCGGCGAAGCCTGGTTTCCGGTGTCCCGAACAAGCGCCGAGAAAGGGAGCATGTGGAGAGGTCCGTCTGCCGAGACCAACAGGCGGTCCGCGGCGCCGATCGCCTCGCGGGCCGGCCCGAGCAACAGGCCGTACAAGTGCCTGCCCTGCTCCCGAAGCGCCCGCTCGACATCGGTGCTGTTTCGGGACCGCTCGATCAGGGAACGGAAGATCGAAACTCGCCGCGCCAGGACCTCTCGGCCGATCTCGATTCGAAACACCGACAGGCCCACGCCTGGCACCATGCTCGGTTGGACGGCGAATAGAAGCGTCTCTTCTTCCGTTACCACGTAGGAGAGCAGCAGGGTGCCCGGAGCCAGCACTTTTCGGGCTCGCGCGAGATCGAAAGGCTCCGGATACTCGAGAGCCTCGAGTCTCGGCGACAACTGACGCAAGCGAGTCTTCAAGCGCTCCAGGCTGTCGTGCAACTCCCGCTGTTGCGCGCGGAGTTGCTCGACCTCGGCGGGCGAGCTCGCTTCATCGAGCTTGGCCAACTCGGCCTGGGCGCGGTCGTAGTCGGCTTCGATCCGCTCTCGCTCTTGCTTGAGGTCCGCGGGAATCGCCGAGTCAAGGACCAGCTCGCGCTCGGCAAGCATGGAGAGCAGCGTGCGGGAGCGCGACCGCTCGATGTAGTGAAAGGCCTCTTCGAGCCGGTCGAGCTCGACCAGAGCCCGAATGAGCTGCTGATAGTAGTTCAGATAGGTCGCGGCAAACTCGGCCCGCACTTCCTGGCGCCCGCCAAGTCTCGTCGTCTGCGTCTCGAGGGCTTCGATCGAGCCCCGAAGCCACCTGACCGCATCCAGATCGTCCCCGGTCGTCCGCGCGAGCCTGGCGAGCGCGAACCGCGACTCGGCTTCTTTATAGCTCCCAGGCTCGAACCGGCTGCGGATGTCGAGCGCCCTTTGATGAAACTCTCGAGCCTCCTCGAAGGCCTCGCGGCGGGTAGCTAGATCGCCGAGCTCGTAGTAGTTGTCCGCCAGCCTCAGGCTTTCCGGCGCCTTGCGCTCGATGATGTCGACCGCCTGGTGATGAAACTCCTCCGCCCTGCCGATCTGGCCGAGCCTGCCGGCGACCCGGCCCAGATTCTCGAGCCCGACGGCCAGAGAAACGCTGTCTGGAGCCACTTTGTCCTTGATCGCGATCGAGCGCAGCAGAAAGGTCCTGGCGTCCTCGTAGTTGCCACGCTCGGTTGCAACGTGCCCAAGGTTGCCAAGGAGAATCGCGACGCCACGACTCTCCGGAGAGATTCGCTCTTCGATCTTAAGAGCTCGTAGATACAATTTCTCGGCCGCCTCCAGCTCTCTTCGATGCACCAGAACCGCGGCTAGGTTGATGAGATGAGTCGACGTCCAATCACTATTGGGATTGCGGGTCTCTTCGATGGCAAGCGCGCGCCGCTGCAAGTCCTCCGCGTGCGACAGGTCGCCGGCCAGCCACGCCAACTTCCCCCGGGTGCCAAGACTGGTTGCCATCGACCGACTCTCCGGCGCCAGCTCTTCCACAATCGAAAAAGCTCTCTCGGCACGGGCGGTGGCTTTTTCGTAGCTGCCGGCGCGCCACGCGACGACAGCCAAGTTGTTGAGCGTATCGACGACCTCGAGCCCGTCCGGTGCCTTTGCCTCCTGAATCGGCAGAGCCTCTCCAAGCAGTCTCTCCGCGGCACGAAGATCGCCTCGTCGCAACGCCACCGTGCCGAGGCCAGCAAGGGACTCAGCCCGGGCGAGTGAAGCGTCGGGCCATTCTTGCCGGATTGCGAGTGACTCGGAAAACAGCATCTCGGCGGCTTCGAGCTTGACCCACGCCAGAGCCAGTTTGCCCCGCGCAGCGATGGCCGCAGCCACGGCGAGCCCGCGTGGAGCGGTCTGCGCCCACTTCTCGGTGGCAGCCCGCAAGGCGGCTTCCGACTCGTCGTATCGTTCCGTTTCGAAGAGCACCTCTCCCTGGGTGTATCGCAAATACGCTTCGAGACCGAGACGGTTGGAACTAGCGGCGATGCCTGCGGCCTGAGAATAGAGTTGCTCCGACTCGGCCCAACGCGCCGTCCGCGCCAGTCGCTCGCCGGCGTCTTGCAGCAACCAACAAGCCCGTTCCGGGTCGTCCTGTCGCAGACTCAGAGCGAGTCGCTGGAGCCGCTCGGTGCCGGCGTCAAACGCGCCCTGCTCGATGAGGTCCGTAGCCCGGCGATATTTCGACAGCGCCGGCTCCTTCAAAACCGGACGAGTCTCGAGACCCCACTTGCCCGGCGGCAGCGAGGCGACGAAATCGCCGGATGGCCGTGCTACGGCGATCTCGACCGGCATCTGGCGGAGCTCGAGCCGCCAGACGTCGAACGGCGACTTCAACGGCCGGCGGTCGGCGGCGGCGCTCTCCTGGCCCCCGGGACCCGTCCACTCCAGAAGACGGTCACCCGGCCGGAGACCCGCGCGCGCGGCGCTGCGGCCGACCTCGACCGTCTGCACGACCACATCGGCTCCGCCGACTGCCGGCGCCACAAGAACCGCTGCCGAGACCAAGACTCCGAGTCCGAACCGGCGCATGTCCCACAGATTCTTACACGCCGTGAGGGTGTGTCCAGCTAGGGACCGACCAGGTCACGCGCCGCTCGAGCGACATCTGACCGTCCTGCCCATACCTCACACCCCTTCTCACACCGTTAGTCGTCGATCCGCAACCGGCAGTCGAACGGATCCGACAACGAAGTCGCAATCGAATTCAGGCGGTAGTCATTGGTGGTGCCGGACTCATAGAACTCGCAGATCTCGGAGCCCGTGTTGAGGAACATGATCGAGCCCTTTGCAGCGTCCTGCGAGTCTCCCGAGGCTCCGATGCCGCCGAGCACGACGGCGTCGGTGTGGGTCGTCCACATCGCGCCTGTCGACTCGACCGTAAAGAGCTTCGCGGCCAAAAGGTAGCCGATACCGTTGTCGGCCGGCCCCATAAAGAGCCGCAGGCGGCAACCATCCCCGTCGCCACACCGAGCGACCAGCGCGTCGAGCGGCACGATCTCCTCGACCGCGGCGTTGAGGCCTGGGTTTTCGACCTCCTGCTCGTGGGCGTCGAGAACCTGCGGATCACTGGGCGTACCCGCGTTCGTGAGCCCGGCGAACAGAACCGAGATGAAGAACACTGCTCCCAGCAGGCCAGCTACCCGGTAGCGTCTAACAACCATCCTCACACTCCCTTCGGAGATATTGCACCGGGTTGTACAGCGCCGGTACCCGCCATCGTAGCTCATGGGCACCCCGGCCCAACCCCCGGCGCGCCGGTAACCAGCCACAGATAAAAGGGGCACCGGACGGTGATGTTGGCGTCGGCATCGACATGCACGAGGCCGCTGCGCAAAAACGTGACGCTGTAGCCGGAGCCGACCAACCGGACTGGACCGCCCGAAAAACTGCCGCCCTCCACCCGGACAGACTCCTGCGATACCCGGAGGGAGTAAGTCTCGAACGGGGCGAACTCTGGAGTCACATACGCGGTGACATCGACAAGGGTGGGAGAGCCGTGGATGGGAAAAATGTCCCAAGCGCTGATGGCGATTGCCGTGTTGTTCCCCAGAAACGGGTCGTTGACGACTTGCAGCCGCGTTAGCTTGGCTTGTCCGAAGAGGTGGACTACACCCAGCGACGAGTGATCCATATCGCCTTCGATCACCGTGTCATCGCCCGAGCCTTCCAACGTGACTTGGGTGGGGACAGAGAGAGTCGTCGACCCACAGTCAAATACACCGGGCGCGAGCCGCACGAGCTGTCTCGGCGCGGACGGTAACGAAGCCAGGGCATCACGCAGCCGCTGGCAGTTTTGGGTTTCGTTCTGCGTCGCCGGCACCCAGGTGATGTTCTCGACCTGCATGCCTCCCTGGGCGCCGGCCTGCCCGGGTAGCAGTAACAGTACCGCGAGGGCAAGACAGCCGGCCGCTAACGGGCGGCGGTGGGCACGTGGCAACAGAGTCTGCGGCATTTGGGTCATCACAGCCCGCTCGGACAGGCGTTACCCTCGGCGGCGAAACCACTGGGGTGTCGAAAAAAGTAACAAAGGGCAGTAATCCCCGGATCGGTCAAGACGCCCTCGAAGGTAGCGCCGAAAAGCCAGAAGTCGGCCGACCCGGTCAGCCAGATCTTTCCCCAACCGTAGTCACCACCGTACACTCGAACGCTGGTGTTGTCGGCGTAGAGTGAATAACGAAGCTCCGCTCCGGAGCTACTGCGCGTTGTCACGTCAGTCAGCACCACGAGGAGGACCTCTTGCGTGGCGGTGGCGCTCACCACGATGGCACTGTGCTTTGGCGTGTCGACAGTGTTTCTCACCACCACACGGGAGAGCGTCGTACTCCCCTCCAGGTCGACAACGCCGTGAGACGGGCTGTCTACATGGCCCCTGATGACGGTGTCTTCTCCTGAGCCTTCGATTGAAACTAAAGGAGGCACGAACAGAGGAGCCGTGCCGCAGTCATAGATGCCCGGCTCTAAGATCACCAGTTGCCCGCCGTAGGGCAGAGCAGCCAGCACGTCACGTAGGACCTGACAGTTCCCCGTCTCGTTGCCTTCTTTGGTCGCGATCCAGGTGATGTTCTCGACTCTCATGCTGACCTGTTGGGCTGCAAGATCGCCGGGAACCAGCAACAGACCCGCGAGAGCAATCCAGCGCCAGGCCGCTTTCGGACCGCTGGGCCGCGACGGGAAGCGCGCCGAACGATCCGGTCGGCGTTGCATCGAAGGCACCTGCTCGAAATGCGTCAAGGACATGCGGGACCCGCGACGGCGGCATCGGAAAGTAAGGAGCGATAGAAGTAACACCTCGCAGTTACGGTCTCGTCAGCGTCAACGATCCGGAGGGCGCCGCCAAAGAGCGTGAACGTGTAGCCGCCGCCGAGCAAGCGGATAGCACCACTCCGAAATTCCGCCCCCCTTGCTTCGACGTCCTTGCCTATTACGACAAGCGGATAGGCCGGATTGGCGAAGAACACTTGAACGGTCACATCGATCAGCTTGGGAGAACCATGGTGAGACGTGGCGGTATCAAACGCGCTGACCCCGACGCTCCCGTCGGGACCCCCAGGCCCGTAGTTCGACACCGTGAGCCGGCTCAACGTCGCTTGCCCCTCGAGATGAACGACGCCCCACACCGAGTTCTCTATTTGGCCAACGATCTCGGTGCCGGAGCGCGCCCCCCTCCCGGAACCCTCTAGAACGACGTGGTCGGGAACAACGAGGGGTTTCTCACCACAATAGAAGGCTCCCGAGCCAAGTCGCACGGTCTGCCGCGGAAATTTGGGCAGCGAAGCCAGAGTGTCGCGCAACCGCTCGCAGGGTTGTTCGTCGGACGTAGAAAGAAAACGAGGCGCCGCCACCCAGGTGATGTTTTCGACTCGTATGCCCCCTTGTGCGACCGCGGCTCCCGATACCAGCGGCAACATCGCAAGGGCAAGCCAACTCCATCCCCGTCCCCGTCTTCCGAAGATTCGCCTGATCATGGGCACGTTCCCAAGGGGCTGCTGGACGGCGACCCGGTCAACAAATTGAGATAGAAGTAGCACATTGCGGTCACGGTGGGATCGGCGTCGATACCCTCGATGGCGCTGCTCTTGAGCAAAAAGTCGAAGTTGCCGCCGGCCAAACGGATGTCGCCTCCCTTGAAGGAGCCACCGTCCACCACGATGTTTTCTTCGTTCACCCAAAGCGGGTACGCCGTCCCCGACGACACGCTTACATAGGCGTCTACATCGACGAGATCGGCACCGCCGGGCAACGACGACAACTCCCATGCGCTGACCGCGATGGCAGCGTTGGCTGGAGACGACTCCGAGTTCTGCACCTGCACGCGGCGCAGCTCCGCATTACCCTCGAGGTGAACGACACCGAGCGCCACGTTGTCGATATTGCCCAGGATGAGAGTCCCGGGCCCCGCGCCCTCCAGAACGACCCTATGGGGAACGATCAGGGTGGCGGAAAGACACCAGTAGGCGCCCGCCGCTAGGAGAACTACATGGTCCTGACCCGCAGGCAGCCCGTCCAGCGTCTCCCGGAGCCGTTTGCAGTTGTCCACCGCGTCCTGGGTCGCCGGAACCCAGATCGTGTTTTCGATTTGGATGCCTCCTTGGGCGGCAACAAGCTTTGGGACCAGAAACAAGGTCATCGCAACGACAAACCAAGCCCATCCAGCTCTGATAGGCCAACGGCGCCGTGAGTTTCTGATCCACTGATTTCGTACGCAACGCACGGGGCTTTTTCCTCCTTATCCCGGACAGAGCAGCGGCGGCGAGTTTTTGCTCACATTGCGTATTGGAACGGAGATCCGTGACGTGTCGCATCGGAGGCACTCCTCGAAGTGCGTCAAGGACTCGGCGTATCGGCGCCAGCTGCGCCCGCTACAGCGGACAGGCATTACCAATCCCGCCGGCGCCGCCGGGATTGCCGACCCGAAAGAAGTAGCAAAGAGCGGTGACTCCCGGATCGGCGTTGACGCTCACCGAGGCGGCGTTGAAAAGCGTGAACGAGTCGGAGCCGACCAGACGAATCTGGCCCCCGGAGTAGTCGCCGCGTTCTACAACCACAGGATGGTCGTCGACATAGAGGGAATAGCGAACCTCCGCAACGCCTCCGCCGGTCACCGTAATCTCGGTCAGCGTCGTTGGCCCGCCCCCGACCGGAGAGGCAACGCTGATCGCGATCCTGGCTTTCTCCGGCGCGGGAAATTTATTGGACACCCAGACACGGGAAAGTTGCGTGCCGTAGCTCAGCGCGACGGCGCCCACAGACGCGCTGTCTACCCTGGCGAAGATGCGGGTGTCGAGGCCGGCACCTTCGATCGAAACCCACGGAGGCACGACCAAGGGGGTGTTTCCACAGTCGTAGAACCCCGCGGACAAGATCACCAGGTGGTCCGGACGAGGGAAAGGAGGCAGCGTCGCCAGCGCGTCTCGTAGCGCCTGACAATTGGCGGTCGCGCTGGCTGTCTTCCCGCCGACCCAGGTAACGTTCTCCATCCGCATGCCGGCTTGGGCCCATAGATGGCCGGGAAAAAGCAACAGGGTTGCCAGAACGAACCAGCGCCAAGTGGTTCCCGGACGGCCTTGCCGCGACCAGATCCGCGCTGCGGGGTGAGCCTGTTTGTCATACATCGGGGACACCTCCTCGAAACCGGTTAGGGACACGCCCCACCTACGACCGCGGCGTCGGTGGTCAGGGAACGGTAGAAGTAGCAGTTTGCGGTGACGGTCTCGTCGGCGTCGACGCCTTCGAGGGCGCCGCCGAAGAGAGTGAACGTGTAGCCACCGCCAACCAAACGGATATCGTCACCGTTAAACGATCCACGCTCCACTCTCACATCTTCGCCGGCAACCCAGAGAGGATGGGCCGGGTCCGCATTCGAGGCCACTACGGCCTCCACGTCAACGAGCGTAGGAGAGCCGAGGACCGAAAAGTCCCACGCGCTGACCGCGATGGCGGCATCTACTGGGAACGCCTGCTTGTTCTGCACCACGAGCCGGCTCAACCTCGCCTGCCCGATGAGATGCACGACGCCGAGCGTCGAATGATCGATCTCAGCGTAGATATAGGTGAACTTCCCGGAGCCTTCCAGGGAGACGTGGGACGGTACGAAAAGGGTCGAAAGATCGCAATCGAAAAACCCCGGCGCCAAGCGGACAACCTGGAACGGTTCCTCCGGCACGGAGACCAGCGTGTCGCGCAACCGATCGCAGTTGGCTTCGGCGTCATTGGTAGCCGGTACCCAGGTGACGTTCTCGACTTGGACGCCCCCTTGCGCGATCGCGTGGCCCGGCATCAGAAGCAGAATCGCAAGAGCAAGCCAGCTCCATCTCGTCCCCGCAAGGCGATGACCTCCACGGAATTTGGTTGGCTGCATCCTTGCGCAATTCATTTGTGTTCTCCTCGTCTTCCCGCGATCAAGAGTGCCCACCGACTCATGGGCACGCCACGGAGGGATATCCGGCGGAGGGCACGCCGGTCAGCAGGTTGAGAAAGAAGTAGCACTTGACATTGACCATGGGGTCGGCGTCGACGCCCTCGAGACCAAGATCGACGAGCAGGGCAGATTGGGTACTGGCGGTCAAGAGGATGTTCCCACCGCGAAAGTTGCCACCCGTCACCTTGATATTTACTGCCTGGCCAACCCAAAGGGGATAGCCCGATCCGCTTGACACGTTCACCGTGGCATTCACGTCGAAGAGCTTGGGCCGGCCCGGGGTACCAAGCACCCACGCGCTGACCGCAATGGCAGCGTTGGTTGGATTGCTGACGAGATTCACCACGGTGACCCCGCGCAGTTCTGCGTTCCCGGTCAGGTGCACCACCCCGGTTAACACGTTGTCGATATCGCCCAAGATGAAGGTCCGAGACCCGTCACCTATCAGAGTGACCCTGTCGGGAACGTAGAGAATCGAGGAAAGACAGTAGTAGAAGCCTGGCGCCAGATAAACCACGTGGTCCGGCGAAGCCGGCAGCCCGTCCAGCGTCTCCCGCAGGCGTTGGCAGTTGTCCACCGAATCCAGGGTCGCTGGAACCCAGATCGTGTTCTCGACTTGGATGCCTCCCTGGGCGGCCAGGTGTTCTGGGGCCAGCAGTAGGGCGATCGCAACGACGAACCCGGCCCATCCAACCCTCGCGAGGCAACGCCGGCGTGAATTTTTCATCGGTTGTTTCCGTCCGTAACGCATCGGCTTTGTCCTTCCAGTTCTCGGCGAAACCCTTGCGGATGCAGGGCGCTTCTCGACCGAGCTGGTTGTCGTTTCATCGGGCTTGTCCTTCTTATCCAGGACAGAGCAGCGACCGCGGACTTTTGCTCACGTTCGGCGCGCTCGGATCACGGGCCGCGCTCCTTCATGAGCCGGGCAGAGACCCGTTCTCTGCTGATCCAGCCGGATCTAATTGATGGAGCGACGCCAATCACGCGCCTCGGCGCGGATCGGATCGTCTAACAGCCGGACGGGGCCTGGCGATCGTCGTGAAGGTATCTGCGCTGAAAAAACAAAGGCGGGTCAGTCGACCTCGGACAGAGACGCAATCCGACGTTCCAGCCCTTCGAGGCGCTCGAGCACGTAGGTTCTCTGCTCCACCCACCGATCGGTCAACTCGGCTATGCGGGAGTTCTTCTCAGCAATTTCACGCTCGAGCGCCGCTTGATTCTCGGCAAGCCCCTGGAGCGCCGCGAACGCGACACCCTGGGCGTCGACGATCGAGATGGTCTCGCCGTTGCCCATCCCGAAGAGCCTCTGGAAGTCCTCGGCGAAGGGACCGATGTGGCGAATGCCTTCCTCCTCGGTCTTGTAGCGCCAGGAGACGACGGGCAGTTCGGTGAGGCGCGCCAGGATCTCGCTGGAGCTCACCGCGCCGAAGCTTGTCTTGAGAGACCGGCTGGAGCCGAGCGCCACGTCGCCCTCAACGATGGCATCGCCGGCCACGTGTAGAGTCGCGTCAGGGGTGTTGAAATCGCCAAGGCGGACCCGGCCACTCTTGTGGATCCAGAGCCCGTTAGGTGCGCGGGTGTCGATGAACATGATGGTCTGGTCCGCGTTGCCCTGTAGGGAGAAGTTGTTGCCGGACATAAGCAAATCGACGCGCCCTTGCCCGGCTGAAATGTCGTCCAAGCGGATCTGCGGAGAAACGTCGTTGATCTGAAGCTCCACGCCCAGGACCGGGGCGCTGGTACCGATCCCTACGCCACCGCCGCTGTCGATCACGAGCCCGTTCGCGACGGCGTCGTGTTCGACGCGGAAGGCTCCGATATTCGCAGCATCGCTCTCGGGAGCTAGCTCCACGCCGAAGGCGCTGGTCTCGAGGTCCCAGTCCGGGATGAGGGGCACGGTGTTGATCAGCCGCAAGGTCGGCAGGCCCGCGCGCGTGATCGTGCACGGGCTGCTGCACTCCTCGCCCGTCGCCGGGAGTGACAAGAGCAGGCTCGATCCGATGACCAAGGCCAGCGGGGACTTCGTGGAGTAACGCTCGATTGCATTCATACTTCGACTCCTGGTCCGGATTGGTCCGGACGTCGTTCTTCTGTCGAGCCGGCAGCTATCGCCCGCCGACTCCGGACGGGTCACTCGGCATCCGACCGTCCCGCCGCTCCAGCGTCTCGAGGCGGGCGACGAGCCCGGCGATCCGGGCGTCTCGCTCGGCAAGCTCCATTTCGAGCGCGGCTTGGGCCTGCTCGAGAGCGGCCTGGCTCGCGGCCAGCCCCTGAAGCGCCGCGAACGCGACACCCTGGGCGTCGACGATCGAGAGGGTCTCGCCGTCGCCCAGCCCGAAGATCCTCTGGAAGTCCTCGGCGAAGGGACCGATGTGGCGGGCGCCTTCCGGCTCGGTCTTGTAGCGCCAGGAGACGACGGGCAGTTCGGTGAGGCGCGCCAGGATCTCGTTGGAGCTCACCGCGCCGAAGCTCGTCTTGAGAGACCGGCTGGAGCCGAGCGTAACGTCGCCCTCGACGATGGCATC
Source organism: Candidatus Multivoradales bacterium (assembly GCA_965224065.1). Classification (GTDB taxonomy): domain Bacteria; phylum Acidobacteriota; class Thermoanaerobaculia; order Multivoradales; family JAHEKO01; genus JAOTZA01. The sequence continues at coordinate 3,874,083 of CBDCYF010000005.1, read as the reverse complement.
GCCGAACACGTGTAGCGTCGCTTCGGGGGGAGGCTGGAAGGTCCGACGGCCAATGCGGACCCGGCCACTCTCGACGATCTGGAGCGCGTCGGTTGCACGGGTGTCTATGGCGATGATGCGCTGGCTCTCGTTGCCCAGTAGGCTGAAGGTGTCGTCGCTCATGAGCAGATCGACCCGTCCGTCCCCGAACGAAATGTCGTCCAAGCGGATTTGCGGAAGGTGGTCGTTGATCTGAAGCTCCATGCCCAGGACCGGGGCGCTGGTTCCGATCCCTACGCCACCCTGGTCGTCGATCACGAGCGTGTTCGGGTCGGCAAAGTGCTCGACGCGGAAGGCTCCGGTATTCGCAGCATTGCTCTCGAGAGCCAGCTCCACGCCGAAGGCGCTGGTCTCGAGGTCCCAGTCCTGGATGCCGGACACCGTGTTCTCCAGCCGCAGGGTCGGCAGGCCCGCGCGGGTGATCGTGCAAGGGCTGCTGCACTCCTCGGCCGCGGCCGGAAATGCCCAGAGCAGACTCCCGCAGAACAGCAGACGCGTGATCGGTCGCAGGTGCCGGGTCGATTTGGTTTCGTTTCGCTTTGTCATGTTCATGGTGCCTGCTGCCTATTCGGAGGGGTCGCCGGGCCAGTTGGAGACCGCCGACCCGCCGGCGATCCAGAACACGCCCGAGACGATCACCGTCTGTTCCCGTTCGATCCGCGACAGTCGCTCGAGGGCTTCGAGATCCCGTTTCTTCTCGGCGGCGCGCATCGCTTCGCGGTCCACGGGTGGGTGAACGTAGACCTCGTACTTGCAGCGGCCATCGGCGACCGGCACGCCGCTCTTCCACGCCAGCTCGACCACCGCCGCCCCGACACCCTCGAACTCGCGGTGGAGGTAGGCGCCGTCGCTGCAAGAGACGTAGACGCTGGTGGCGACCCCCGAGACCTGTGGCTCGGCGACGAACAACGCGCCGCTCAAGCCCACCTCGACCGGGGGGTGGGCGGAAGCCTCCGGCCCTGTAGGCCGCTGCTCCCGGGCGACGGACTCGGCGGAGCCCGGCTCGTCCTCCGAGGCGCCGAGCGCGGGTGCCCCGATCAGCGACGGCGCCACCAATGCAAGGGCGAGAAGCAGAGAAGTGGATCTTGGGTCATTTTGCATCTGGAGACCTCCGTTCGACATGTGTTGCATCGGGTTGTTTTTTTCCTCCCCACCGTAAAAGCGTCGTTTGGGGCTACGGAGGCTCATGAACCTCGGCTAGACTGAGCGCAAAGGGTGGAGGGTCCGTGAACCGCGATCCCGCGCAGGCAGAAGTAACCGAGTTGCTGCTCAAGTGGCGTGACGGGGATCGTAGCGCCCTCGACCGGCTGATGCCGCTGGTCTACAACGAGCTGCGGCGCCTGGCAGGCGGTTATTTCAAATCCGAACGGCAGGGCCACACGCTCACGCCGACGGCGATCGTGCACGAGGCATACGAGCGGCTGGTGAAAATGGACCTGCCCTGGCGTGATCGCGTGCACTTCTTCGCCGTCGCGGCGCGCACGATGCGACGGATTCTCGTGGATCACGCGCGGGCACGGCGGCGCAGCAAACGAGGCGGCGACCTGGTCCGGGTGACGTTCGACGAACAGCGCGCCGGTTCACAGCCCGAGTTCGACATTCTCGCGCTCAACGAAGCGCTCGAGCGTCTTCACGAACTCGATGAGCGCAGCCACCGTCTGGTCGACCTGCGCTACTTTGCCGGTCTGACGAACGAGGAGTGCAGCGATCTCGTGGGAGTCTCACTGGCGACCGTCAAGCGCGATCTGAAAACCGCGAAAGCCTGGCTCGCCGCCGAGATGAAGCTCGCCGGTCCCGGCGAGGACTAGACGGGCTTTCTCACAGGCCATGCGTCGGGTCGTCGCTAGCCGCTCTCGGAGTCGAGGCCGCCGCGCGAACGAACCTCGGCGAGCCAGCGCACCGAGTCGCGCGCCGGGGCACTGTCGGCCAATCCCCCCGCCTCGAGTACGTCGCGGGCCTCGACGAGAGCCTGCTCGGCCTCACTCAAACGGCCGAGCACCATCAGGCAGCGACCGTATGTCGCGAGGCTCGAGCCGAGCAACAGGGCCTCGTCCGGCAGCGATTCGCGGACGCGAGTGACGGCCTCCGCCAGCAGCGGCGCGGCCTCGGACGCGAGACCCGACTTCACGAGGACGGCCCCGAGCCCGAGCTGGACTTCGACGATGTCGTTCACCGAAGGGCTCGGGGTACCTTCGAGCGTGTCGAGCACCGAGCGGTAGAGTGCGATCGCCTCGGTATGACGCACGGGCAACTCGGCGAGCAGCTCGGCCAGGCGGCGCTTTGCTCGGGACGCTTGCGGATGCTCGGCGCCCATGAGCTCGACTAGCCGGTCGTAAACCTGGCGCAGGAGAGGCTCGGCCTCCTCGAAGTCGCCCGCCAGGCGGGTTGCGACGGCGAGGTTCTGCAGCGAGCTCAGGGTTCGAGGGTGGTCGGGCCCGAGAGCGCGCTGGCGGGCGTCGAGACACCGCTGGTGCATTCGACGCGATTCGTCCACTCTACCCATTTCGCCATAGAGGGATGCCAGTGCGCTCATCGCGCCGACGGTCGACGGGTGCTCGGGCCCCTGAACCCGCACCCGGCGATCGATCAGGGGCTCGAGTAGAGCGAGGGCCTCGTCGAACTTCCCCTGCGCCTTGATAGTGAGGGCCAGGCCGTAGACTGCGTTCATCGTCTTGTCGTGGTCGGGCCCTAGGACGCGCTCGCCGATCTCGGCGGCCTCCTGGTAGAGCGCTCCGGCATCGCCGAAGCGACCCATGGTCCAGTAGACGCCGGCCAGGTTGTTCATCGAGGCTTGGTACAGGTCGTTGCCGGTCCCGAGAACCTCGCGCGTCCTGGCCAGGTTCGACTCGTGCAACTCCGCCGCCTCGTCATACCGACCCAGTCGCCACAAGGCCATGCCGAGGTTGTTGGCATAGCGGAGCACAGCGGGATCGAGCTCGCCCAGCACTCGCTGGCCGGTTTCCCAGGCCTCGCGATGGACACGCTCGGCATCGGCGAAGCGGCCTTGGCGCCAGTACACCGTACCCAGGCTCTTGAGCGCCTCCAACGTTTCAGGGTGCTCAGGGCCGAGCACCCTCTGCCGCTCCGAAAGCGAACGAGCGACCAGGCGCTCGGCGGGGTCGTACAACCCGAGGCCGCGGTAGGCGACCCCCATAGTCTCGAGGAGATCCGCTTGGATCTCGGACTCGCCGGCGAGCTCGTCTTCGATCTCGAGCACCGCCTTGTCGAGCAGCTCCCGCGCGGAGACCGAGTTTCCCCGTGATTCACTCGGGTCACTGACGGTGAAGAGACGCTCGAGGAAGCCGGCAATCCGGCCTGCCTTCTCAGCCTCCCTCCGTGCGAGATCGCGCTCCTCGGCGACCCGAAGCACGTAAAAGACGGTCAGGGCAGCGATCAGCAGGAGGGCTCCTGCGGTGCCGACGACCGCGGCGGCGTGCCGTTGAATGAACTTCTGGAGGAGGTAGCCGAAGCGCTCTCCCCGGGCGATGATCGGGAGGCCCTCGAGATGACGGCGGACGTCCCCCGACATCTCCGCGACGGAGTCATAGCGGCGCTCGGCCTCCTTGCGGAGTGCCTGCAGGACGATGGTGTCGAGATCGCCCGACAGCTGTCGCGCCAGTCGCGCGGGCGACGTCCGTCGAGCGTGGGCGATGGCAACGGGATCGTGCTCGACGGAGCCACCGCGAACCACGATGCTGGGCCGCAGAGGCAGAATGTCACACACCACCCGCTCGACCTCTTCGGAGCGAGTGGAAGAGAGGGGTTGTGCCCTGCAACCGCACAGCAGCTCGTAAAGCAGCAGCCCGAGTGCGTAGACGTCGGTGGCGGTCGACACGGGTAGAGAGCGCACCTGCTCCGGGCTCGCGTACTCGGGCGTCATTACCCGTTCGCCGTCGACGGTCAGGGTCGCCGTCGCCTCCTCCGCCTCGAGTAGCTTGGCGACTCCGAAGTCGAGCAGCTTGGGATCGCCATCTCGAGTGACCAAGATGTTCGAAGGTTTGAGGTCGCGGTGGACTACCAGCGTGCGATGGGCGGCCTGGACCGCTGCGCAAATGCGACGGAAGAGCGCTAGTCGGTCGTCGATCGAGAGCCGATGGCGGTCGCAGTAGACGTCGATCGGCTCACCGTCGACGTACTCCATCACTAGATAGGGCAGCCCTTCCCGAGTGGTGCCGGCGTCGATGAGTCGAGCGATGTTCGGATGCTCGAGACGCGCAAGGATTCGCTTCTCTGACTGGAAGCGCTCCAGCAGGCCGGAATGAAGCAAGGTCGTGCGGATGAGCTTCACCGCCACCTGCTGTTCGAACTCGCCATCCGCGCGCTCGGCGAGAAACACGGTGCCCATGCCACCGCTGCCAAGCTCGCGGCGAACACGGTACGGTCCTATGAGCTGCCCCGTCGCCACCGGCTCGAGGTCCAAGGACTCCGCCATGAGCTGCATCTCCGAGGCGATGCCGAGCCCGAGCCGTTCGTCGTCCTCTGCCGCCTCGAACATCGCCTCGAGCCGTTGCCGCATCACCGGCTCGGTGCAGTTCTTCAGAAAGCGGCGCCGCTGGTCGCCCTTGAGGGCAAGCCCTTCCTCGAAGAGCTTCTGCAGGCGTGGCCAATCTGTATGGTTCAATCCGAGCCCTTCAGGTCTCAACTGCCGGAGCCATGTCGAGCCGACTTGGAGGCTACGTTATCGAACGTCGCCGGGGCCGTGATTCACCTCAAGCGCTTTGGGTCGGGCTGTCGCCTTGCATCGCTCCGGCCGGGCAGGAACGAAGCATGGTGCCCAGGGGCGGAATCGAACCACCGACACCCTGATTTTCAGTCAGGTGCTCTACCGACTGAGCTACCTGGGCACGGGGCCGAAAAGAACGGGCACGAGACCCGGTCCGCGGCCCCGCCGCTTTATAGCGGGAAGGCGCCCGAAGAGTCAAGGCAAACCCACCGAAACCGGAAGCAAACCGTTAGAATGCTCGCGATGGGCCGGACCGCTTTTTGGGGCATTTCTCGCGCTTTTTTTCCCGTCGTGGTCGGTCTCGTGGCCTTCGTCTTGTCGGCCGGATCGCGTCCGGCTTTTGCGTGGTCGCCAAAAACCCAGCTCGCCATGCTCGAGCAGGCGGCGGCAATCGCCCCGCCGGACTTGCGCCGGCAGCTCCGGCGCCACAAGAAGCAGATGCGCAGCGGTCTGCTGATGCCTTTCGACGCCGAGGAAGCGACCCGTCATGTCGCCAGCATCGAAGGAAACGGTCCGCTGGCAACGCTGCTGGAGACCGAGGTCGAGCGAGCGATCGCCGCGATCCGAGCCCACCAGCCCTTCGAGAACATCGTCCATCAGCTCGGAGTGGTGTCGCACTTTGTCGCCGACGCCAACAACCCACTGGTAACGGCGGAGTCGGACCCGGGCGAAGCGCGTTACTTCGCCGACTATCTCCGCTATGTCGAGGCCTCGTATCCCAAGTTCCCGGTGGTCTTTTATGGCGAGGGCCGCGATTTGAGCGGTCCCGCCGATTTCCGGGCGCTGGTCGCGCGAAGTCTCCGCCGTGGCCGCACTCTCTACCCCTTTGTCGGCCGGGAGTACCGCCGGATCGGGCGAATCGACGGCATCGCGGAGTTCGACGACCGTTCGACGGCCTTTGGCATCGGCTCGCTCGCATTTAGCCATGCGGTGAGCGACATCGCGGCGGTTTTCCGATATATCTGGATCCGCGCCGGCGGCGCCGATCAGCGGGACTTGCCCTTGAGTCCGGCTACCGCCGCCTCGGTGGCCACCGAGGCGGCCGGACGTTGACCCCAATCGGCCCGACAGCCGCTCTCCGCTCCCCGCAAGTCTGATGCTCACCGCCCGACGCGCCCTCGTCTCGGTTTACGACAAAAAGGACCTCGTCGAGTTCGCCAAGGGCCTCGACCGTCTGGGAATCGAGATCTTGTCGACCGGCGGGACCTATCGCGCGCTGGAAGACGCAGGGCTGCAGGTGGTTCGAGTCGCCGACCTGACCGGCTACCCGGAGATTCTGGACGGGCGAGTCAAGACCCTCCATCCCAAGATCCACGGCGGCATCCTGGCCGACCGCACGCGCGCCTCGCACGTGGCCGAGCTGCGAGACCACGACATCGCGCCCATCGACTTGGTGGTGGTCAACCTGTATCCGTTTCGCGAGACCGCGCGAAAAACCGGCATCGACATCTCCAAGGTGATCGACTCGATCGACATCGGTGGCCCCTGTATGGTCCGCGCGGCGGCCAAAAACTACCAGGGGGTCGTCGCGGTCGTGGATCCTGAGGACTATCCGCAGATTCTTGCCGCGCTCGAGGAGACCGGCGGTCTGGTCCCCGAGTCGCTCCGGCGCCGGTTGGCGGTCAAGGCCTTCCGCCACACTCAAGCCTACGACGCGGCGATTGCGGCATGGCTGGAGCATCTCGAGCCCCTCCCGGACAGTGAAGACAGCGGGTTCCCGCAGCACTTGCTGCTCGATCTCGCCAAGCACAGCGATCTGCGCTATGGGGAGAACCCGCACCAGAGCGCGGCGCTCTACCGGGTACAGGGCGAGCCCGGTGTTTTTGGCGGTTTCCACCAGCTCCAGGGCAAAGAGCTTTCCTACAACAATCTGCTCGACGCCGCGGCGGCCTTGCGGGCGGTCGAGCTCCATCCCGAGCCGGCGGCGGCCATTATCAAGCACGGCAACCCGTGTGGGATCGGCCGCGGCGCAACGGTCTTCGACGCCTACGAGCGGGCACTGGCTTGCGATCCCGTCTCGGCCTTTGGTTCGGTGATCGCGATCAACCGTCCGGTCGACGGCGAGCTGGCAGCGGCGATCGCAGAGCGTTTTGTCGAGCTGGTTCTGGCGCCCGACTTCTCGGAAGACGCGCTGCCAAAGCTGGCCAAGAAATCCAACCTTCGACTCCTCGCGTGCAACTTCGAGAAAGCCAATCCGAGCGATCACCAACTGCGACCGGTGCCGGGGGGCTTTCTCGCCCAAAGCGCCGATCCGCCGGAAGAGGACGAGTCCGGCTGGACCTGTCCTACCAAGAGGCAGCCCGCGGCCGCCGAGCGCTCGGCACTCGGCTTTGCCTGGCAGGTGGCACGAGCCACCAGCTCAAACGCTATCGTGATCACCAACGAGCATCAGACTGTCGGAATCGGAGCGGGCCAGATGAGCCGAGTGGACGCGGCGCAGCTGGCGGTGACCAAGGCACAGCTCGAAATCGAAGATTGCGTCGCGGCGTCAGACGGCTTCTTTCCGTTTCGCGATGGCCTGGACCTGCTGGCCGAGGCCGGGGTCCGAGCCGTGGTGCAGCCCGGCGGCAGCAAGCGCGACGCCGAGGTCACGGCGGCGGCCGACGAGCACGGTGTCGCCATGCTGCTGACCGGAATCCGGCACTTCAGGCATTGATTTTGAAGGTCGCTTGGACCATGAACTCCTCGGTCAGGATCTTTGCCGCCCTTCTGTTCGGGACACTGGCCGCGGCCGCCCCTGGCGACGCGGCGACCGCCTCCGAGGAGGCCTGGACAGCGCTTGCGAAGTTGCGGACGCAAGTCGAACGGAGCTCGCCGATGGTCGCCAACTTCCGTCAGACCATGGTCGCACCCGGCTTCTCCACCGGCGATGCCGAGGAAGGTCGCGTCTTTCTGGATCTTCCCGAGTGCTTTCGCTGGGACTATTCGGGCGAGTTTCCGGAGACCTTCCTGCTCTGTGGTCACCTGGCGCACACCTGGAACGAAGGCGAGTCCAGCGGCCGGCGGCAGTTCCTCGGCCCCGAGGAGCGGCCCGGGCTCGAGCTGCTGCGGCTCGAGGTCGCCGAGCTGCGTCTCAAATATCGAGCGCAGATAGAACCCAGAGAGTCGGGCGATACCGGCGGTCTTGTGGTGCGACTCGTTCCCTTCGCGTTGGAATCGCCCGGAAATGCCGGCCCGATCCGTGGCGCCACGTTGGCGATCTCAAGCGACGGCTCACGCCTTGCCGAGCTTTCCTATGAGGACGACGACGGCAACCTGACCCGATTCGAGTTCAGCGACTACCAACCGCTCCGAGAGCCCGACGTCTTCGATCCGCCGGAAGCGCTGACTTGGCTCCAATGATCGGTCTTCCACGCCGCGAGGCGGAGCCTCTTGGCCCAGCACGCGGTGGACTCCGCTACCTGGTTCTCGCGTTGCTCGTGCTGGCGACCGCCTTCCCCTCAGCAGCCGCGTCGCCGTATGCGGCCGGCGAGACCGTCGAGGTCACCGGGACCGTGACCTCGACCGACGGCAGGGTCCTGCCCGGCGTCGAGGTCCGGCTGACCGGCTACCGCAAGTCTTTCAACCTCTGGAAGGTCCGGCGGGTCAAAAAGGGCGTCTACACAGCAGAGGCGGTGACGGGCTCGGACGGCCGGTACCGGATTCCCTGGCGCTGGGACAAGTTCTACAACCGGTTCGAGCTCACGGCCGGGCTCGACACACGGCCGGCGGAGAAGAACGGGGCTCCGGCCGCGGAGACCGCGGAGAGGCCTCGATTCCTGGTTCTGGCGGAATCCGATCTCTCGCGCCGAATGCTCCAGGGGAGCCCGGTGGTCGCATCGCCCGTCATCGAGGACACCGAGACGCTGGAGAGCTGGCAGGCCTTTCTCGGCACCCTGGAGAGCCCTGCCCAGCACCAGGTCTACCAAGAGTTGGGGAAACCCGATAAGGTGCGGGTGTTGGACTTTTCCCGCCACCGGGAAGTGGCTTGGTGGTATTTCGAGAGGGGAAAGGTCTACCGGTTTCGCGGTGGTGAGGTCGAATCGGTCGATTCCTTCGAGCCGGTTCCGTCCCAGCCGCCGCCGGTAACGGGCGGGAAAGAGGCAGACCCTTCTTGAGCCAGCATCCAACGGCGGCCGTCCAGGCCGAGGAAAAGACCGCTCCGGCAAACGCGGCTCGATATCTCGATCTGATCGCAGCCAAGCTCGCCGCTACCGAGAGCCAACTCGGGCGGCTGACGGAGACGGACGTTCCGGTGATCCGGGACGCCAATGACTACATCTTCTCCGGCGGTGGCAAACGGGTTCGGCCGGCGATGCTGCTCCTGAGCGCGAGGCTGCTCGGCCACGACGGCGAGGCCGAGGTCACCTATGCGGCAGTCGTGGAGATGATCCATAACGCCACGCTGGTCCACGACGACATCATCGACCACGCCACCCTGCGCCGCGGCAGGGCGACCGTAAGCGAGATCTGGGACAACAGCCGCACCGTCCTCTTGGGCGACTGGCTCTACACCAAGTCCATGCAGATGGCCTTGACGCACGGCAACCTGGAGGTGATCCGGCGGCTCTGCGACTCGACCGTGCGGATGACCGAAGGCGAGCTGATGGCGCTCGAGCGCCTGGGCTCGATCGATCTGGGTGTCGAGGAATACTTCCAGGTCATCGACCGCAAGACCTCGAGGCTTTTTGCCGCCGCGTGCTCGATTCCGGCGCTGATCGAGCCCGCCGACGAGCGGGCCGACGCGGCGCTCTACGACTACGGCCGCAACCTGGGAATCTGTTTTCAACTGGTCGACGACCTGCTCGACTTCACCGGCACCGAGGAGGACATGGGCAAGCCGGTGCTCTCCGACTTGAGCGGAGGCAAGCTGACCCTGCCCCTGATCCTGGCGCTTCCAAGGCTCAACGAGCGAAAAAAGCGCGCCATCGAGCAAGTGCTCGAAGATGGCGCGTTTACCCGGTCGCAGCCCGACGAGGTCCTCGAGATCGTGCGCGCCCAGGGCACGGTCGAGGAAGTGCAGGAGCTGGCAAACGGCTATGCCGACCGGGCCTGCCGCGCTCTCGAGCTTTTCCCGCCCTCAGAGGCTCGTGATGCGCTCGAGTTCGCGCCAGAATCGGTGCTCCGCCGCCGGTCGTAGGGCCGGCGCCCGGACCCCAAAGACACGCGGAGCCGGCTTCGATCCGGGCTTGAGCGCGCTCGATCGCGCGATGTCGACCGGCAGCACCTCGGCGCCGGCCACTCGCTTCAGCGCCACGACCGTCACGTAGCGAAAGCTGCGCGGATAGACATCCTTCCACCGGTCAAAGCCGGCGGCCTTGATCATCACCGTCTGTGGACGGTCCAGTCGCGGGTCCGGCAACTTGTTGCCGGTGAAGACCAGGCCGGTCACCGGCTCGCCGCCCGAGAAGAGCAGCTCCAAAAACCCGGTTCGCTCGCGGCCAAAGTCAAATGTCACCCACAGGCCCAGCCCGGCCGGATCGGGGGTGGCTCGAGGCAAGGGGATCCAGCGGCCGGCCGGGTCACCGGCCCGGCCCCGGCGAGGCGTCACCGGGTCACCCGGGAGCAGCAGATCGGCCCGCAACGGAAGCTCGGGACCGTCGTCCGGGTGGCCCCAGCGCCCGGTCGGCGGAGTCCCCCACTCGCGAGCGGCCACGGCGCCGGGTGGCACCGTACCGGGCCGCGGCAGGTCGCTCCGGTATTCACGGACGATTCGCCACGACCTGTCACTCACGACTCTCAGCTCGGGCCGCGACTCGATGTCGAGCGCCAGCAGGAGGCCGCCGACCCCTCGGCCGCTGCGCAGCTCGACCAGCATCCGGTTGGCGCCCGGCCGAAGATAGCGCCCGACTTGGAACCGGTAAGGAGAACGGTCCGGTTGGAAGCCCCCCGAGGCGACCGTCTCGCCGTTGAGACTGACGCGAAACGCCTCGTCGGCCGCGATCCGCAACTGGGCGCTGGCCGCCTCCCCCGCCGCGGTCAGGGCATCGGCCGGTATCTCGAAGTCCTTGATGGCGAAAAAGGCCACCGAGCCGTCCTCGGTGTCGAGATCGGGCGCCCAGATCCAGCGGGCCGGGCCGGTCGGCTGCCGAGCTCCGCGCAGGGCCGGGAGCGCCACTCGTTCGAGCACCGCCAGGGCGACCAGTGCGGGTAACGCGACCCATAGCCAGCGGCGCCCCGCAAACCACTTCGACCGCTCCGACATGGACCGGGATTGTACCCGCAGCCGTTTTTGATAGATTTGGCCGTGCACCCCAAGGCGTCATCCGGAGAGATCGTCGGCGCGATCCCCGCGCGCTATGCGTCGTCCCGTCTCCCCGGAAAGGCGCTACGGCCGATCGCGGGAGTCCCGATGATCGAGCGCGTCTATCGGCGCGTCGAGCAGGCCGAAGGCCTCGCTCGAGTGGTGGTGCTCACCGACGATGAGCGGATCGCGGAAGCGGTCACCGGCTTTGGCGGCAATGTCGAGATGACCCCCGCCGCGTGCGCTTCGGGCACCGACCGGATCGCCGCGGCGGCCGCCAACTGGAGCGCCGCGGCCGTTGTCAACGTGCAGGGAGACGAACCGTTGATCGACCCACAGGAGATCGGTCGGGTGGCCCGACACCTCACCGACCACCCGGACGACCCGGTAGTCACGGTGGCGGCGCCGGGCTCCGAGCGGGATGCTACCGATCCCGACGTGGTCAAGGTCGTGCTCGACGCCCGGGGGTACGCGCTGTACTTCAGCCGCGCGCCGATTCCGCACCGGCGAAACCCCGCCACCGACCGGGCAACTCTTTGTCACTTAGGGATTTACGGTTATCAACGACCTGCCCTTCTGGAGATCGCGGCGGCCCAGCCGACGCCGCTCGAGCGCACCGAATCGCTCGAACAGCTCCGTATGCTCGAAAACGGCATTCCGATCCGTGTCCTGACGACCGCGCGGGCGTGGTGGGGGGTCGATACAATCGAAGACCTGGAGCGCGCCGACGAGGTCCTGCGTCGCGAGGCGGCGACGGAAGCCTGTTGAGGCCACACTCCGCACGACATCCACAACCCACGGAGCACGACGACATGGCGACAAAGTTCATCTTCATCACCGGCGGCGTGATCTCGTCGCTCGGCAAGGGAGTGGCGGCCTCCTCGGTGGGCGCCATTCTGGAAGCTCGCGGGTTCTCGGTCACGCTGATGAAGTTCGACCCCTACGTCAATGTGGATCCGGGCACGATGTCCCCCTACCAGCACGGCGAGGTCTTTGTCACCGACGACGGCGCCGAGACCGATCTCGACCTTGGCCACTACGAGCGCTTTACCAGTTCGGTGACCTCCAAGCACCACAACTACACCACCGGCAAGATCTACGAGGCGGTGATCAACAAGGAGCGGCGTGGCGACTACCTCGGCAAGACCGTCCAGGTCATCCCCCACGTCACCGATGAGATCAAGGAGGCCATGCGGCGCCTCGAAGATGAGGTAGATGTGGTGATCATCGAGATCGGCGGCACCGTGGGCGACATCGAATCGCTGCCGTTTATGGAGGCCATCCGGCAGCTCCGCCTCGATTTGGGGAAAAACAACGTCGCCAACCTCCACTTGACCCTAGTGCCCTTTATCCCCACGGCCGACGAGCTCAAGACCAAGCCCACCCAGCACTCGGTGCGCGAGCTGCGGGCGATCGGTATTCAGCCGGACATCCTCCTGTGCCGCTGCGACCGGCCCCTGCCCGAGGAAGTCCGGCGCAAGATCGCGCTTTTCACCAATGTTGAACCGTCCCACGTCATCGCCGCGCGAGACGTCGACACGATCTATGAGGTACCGCTCGCTTTCTGCCATGAAGGCTTGGACGAGATCCTGCTCGAGATCCTCAACCTGCCACACCATCCGCGCGACATCTCTCGCTGGGAGGACCTGGTCTCGAAACAAAAGAGTCCCCAGCATCACGTCCGCATCGGCATCGTGGGTAAGTACGTCGAGCTACCCGACGCCTACAAGAGCCTCAACGAGGCGCTGACCCACGGCGGCATTGCCAACAACGCCAAGGTCGAGCTGGTATATATCGACGCCGAAGAGGTGGAAAGCGGCAACTATCCGCGCGAGCTCTTCGAGGTCGACGGGCTGCTGGTGCCGATCGGTTTTGGCCCGCGTGGCACCGAGGGCAAGATTCGCTCGATCCGCTACGCGCGCGAGCACAAGGTCCCCTTCTTTGGCATCTGTCTCGGGATGCAGTGCATGGTGATCGAGTACGCGCGCAATGTGTGCGGCCTGGCCGAGGCGACCTCGTCGGAATTCGATCCCGAGTCACCCCACGCGGTGATCTACAAGCTGCGCGACCTGCTGGGGGTGGAAGAGATGGGCGGAACGATGCGTCTGGGGGCCTACCCGTGCGAGCTCAGCGAAGGCACCCTGGCGCGGGAGATCTATGGGGTCGAGCACATCAGCGAGCGGCACCGCCACCGCTACGAAGTCAACCAGAAATATCTCGAGCCCCTGGTCGAGGGCGGTCTGCGGGTCTCGGGCATGAGCCCGGACGGCAAATTTGTGGAGATGGTGGAGCTGCCCGACCACCCCTGGTATCTGGGTTGCCAGTTTCACCCGGAATACCGCTCGAAACCGACCGAGCCGCATCCGCTCTTTGTCTCCTATATCCATGCGGCGCTCGAGGAGCAGGCGCGCCGGCGGGACCCCGAGCGGGCCCACGAGCGCACCGTCCTCTCCGTGGTCGAAGAAACCGCCTAGCAGCCCCGTGGTCGCCCTCATCCCATCGTGACTGGAGAGCTCGCACCGGGGATCGCCTTTGGTCCCGGTCATTTCCCGGTCGTTGCCGGCCCCTGTGTGATCGAGAGCGCCGACCAGGTGCTGGAGGCGGCCGAAGCGGTGGCCGCGATCGCCCAGCGCTTGGACCTCACGATGGTCTTTAAGGCCTCCTTCGACAAGGCCAACCGCACGTCGATCGAGAGCTTCCGCGGCCCCGGCCTCGACAAGGGGCTGGAGATCCTCGCCCGCGCCGCCGAGGCTTCGGGTCTGCCGGTGCTGACCGACGTCCATGCCCCCGAGCAGTGCGCCCCGGCCGCCGAAGTGTGCGCCGTTCTCCAGGTCCCGGCGTTTCTCTGCCGCCAGACCGACCTCATCGTCGCCGCCGCGGCAACCGGGGCGGGGGTCAACCTCAAAAAGGGTCAATTCATGGCGCCCGGCGACATGCGCCACGCCGCCGACAAGGCCCGTGGCGCCGGCAACCAAAGAGTGACCGTCACCGAGCGAGGCGTGTCGTTTGGCTACAACAACCTGGTCGTCGACATGAGGAGCTTCTCGATGCTCCATCAAGCCGGCTCTCCCGTCCTCTATGACGTGACCCACTCGCTACAGCTCCCGGGCGGCGCGGGCACCGAGACCGCCGGCCGGCGCGAGTTTGCCGAGCCGCTGACGCGCGCCGCGGTCGCCGCCGGTGCCGACGGCCTCTATCTCGAGGTGCATCCCCGACCCGATGAGGCGCGCTCGGACCGCGCCACCCAGCTCGATCCCAAAAGCGCCGAAAGGCTTCTGGAGCAAGCCCTCGCGGTGCGACACGCGGTGACCGCGGGCGGGAACGACCGATGAGCGCCGACGGCTCGCGCCCGCCGCGCGATGTCGCGCGCGAAGTCCTGGCGACCGAGGCCGCGGCGGTCGAGGGACTTGCCGCGCAACTCGATGAGAGGTTCGACCGCGCGGTCGAATTGTTGCGCGACTCGCGCGGCCGCGTGGTGTGTACCGGCATGGGCAAGAGCGGCATCGTGATGAGAAAGATCGCCGCCACGCTCTCCTCCACCGGCACGCCGGCGCTTTTTCTCCATCCGGCCGAAGCCATCCACGGCGACCTCGGGATGGTGATCGAGGGCGACGTGGTGCTCGCGGCGTCCTACTCGGGGACTACGGAAGAGCTGGTGCGGCTGGTGGAAATCGTCCGGCGGTTGGATGTGCCGCTGATCGTGCTCACCGGGGCGCCGGAAAGCGTCCTCGCCCGGCACGCCGACATCCACCTGAAAGTGGAGATCGACAAGGAGGCGTGCCCGCTGGATCTCGCCCCCACCGCCTCGACCACCGCCACTCTGGCGCTCGGCGATGCCCTGGCCATGGCCCTGGCCGAGGCCAAGGGCTTCACAACGGAAGATTTTGCGCGCCTCCACCCGGGAGGCCAGCTCGGCAAGCAGCTGGCGCGGGTCGACGATTTGATGCACCAGGGTGACGATCTGCCACGCGTCACGGACCAGACACCCATGCGCGACGCGATCTACGAGATGTCGGCCAAAAAGCTCGGCATCACGGCGGTGACCGATGCATCCGGCGCGTTGCTGGGCTGTATCTCAGACGGCGACCTGCGCCGGATGCTGGAAAAAGACGACGACGTGCTGCGCCGCACCGCGGGCGAGTGCATGACGAGCGACCCCCTGACCATCGGCCGGTCCGAGCTCGCGCCCGCGGCCCTCAAGCTCATGGAGGAGCATCGGATCACCTCACTGTTTGTCTGCGGAGAGAACAAGTCGCTCGAGGGGATCCTCCACCTCCACGACCTCTGGCGGCTGGACCTTTTCTAGCTCGATGCCGATCCTCTCCGACGACGAGTTCGCCCGCCGCGCCGCCGAGATCGAGTGGCTTTTGCTCGATGCCGACGGTGTCCTCACCGACGGCTCTCTCTACTACGGACCGCGCGGCGCGAACTTCTTGCGCTTCAACGTCCGCGACGGGCTGGGAATCCGGCTCGCTCAGCGGGCCGGTCTCAAGGTGGGCGTCCTCTCGGGCCGCGGTTCGCGCGCCCTCGAACGGCGGGCCGGCGAGCTCGATCTCGAGCCGGTGATCACCGCCTCGATCGACAAGGCGGCAGACTTCGCGGCCTTTCTCGAACGGGAGGGCTTGCGCGCGCGCCAGGTCGCCTTTGCCGGCGACGACCTCAACGACCTGGTTGTGCTCGGCCGCTGTGGCCTCTCTTTTGCCCCCGCCGACGCAGCCCCCGAGGTGCGGGCGGTCGTCCACGCGGTTCTCGGGACCGACGGCGGCCGGGGCGCGGTGCGCGAGCTTATCGAGCGGCTGCTGGTGGCTCGCCGGGAATGGGAGCGCGCCCTCGCCCCCTTCTCGTTCGAGGACCGCTGACCCCGGATCGGGATAACATCCCCGACCGGAGAACGAGGCCGCCCGGCCGCAACACCCCCATCGAGCCATGAGTCAGAACATTCTGGTTACCGGCGGAGCCGGTTTTATCGGTACCCACCTCACCCGGCGGCTTTTGGCGCGCGACGACCGGGTCACCATCCTCGACGAGTTCAATGACTTCTACGACCCGGCCCTGAAGCGAGCCAACATCGCCGGCCACGGCGACAACGACCGTCTCCGGGTGATCGAGGGCGACATCCGTGACCGGGACTTGGTCGACCGCGTGGTCGCCGAGGGCGACTTTGCGGCCATCGTCCATCTGGCGGCGCGCGCCGGCGTGCGCCCCAGCCTCACCGAGCCGATCCTCTACGAAGAAGTCAACTGTATCGGCACCCTGCATCTTTTGGAGGCGGCGCGAGAGCACGGACCCCGCAACTTCGTCTTTGGCTCGTCTTCGTCGGTCTATGGCATCAACAAGAAGGTCCCCTTCGCCGAGGACGACGAGGTCAACCAGCCGATCAGCCCGTATGCCACCACCAAGAGGACCGGCGAGCTGCTGTGCTACAACTACAGTCACCTCTACGGCTTGAAGACCTCGTGTCTGCGTTTCTTTACCGTCTATGGACCGGCGCAGCGGCCCGAGATGGCGATCCACAAGTTCACCGATCGCATCGCCCGGGGTGAGCCGGTGACCCTCTACGGGGACGGCTCGAGCCGGCGCGACTACACCTACGTCGACGACATCATCGACGGGGTCGTCGCCGCAATGGAGCTCGCCCCGGATTTCGAGATTTTCAACCTGGGCGGCGCGGAGACGACACGGCTTTCGGACCTCGTGGAATGGATCGGCTCCGAGCTTGCCGTCGAACCGCGGATCGAGTATCTTCCCGACCAGCCCGGCGACGTCCCGATCACCTACGCCGACGTCACCAAGGCGGGCCAACTGCTCAACTATTCACCCAAAGTGTCGATCCGGGACGGCCTGGCCCGTTTCGTCGACTGGTACCAGAACGATAGGACACAGCTTTCATGAAAATCTGTGTAGTGGGAAGCGGCTACGTGGGCCTGGTCACCGGCGCCTGTCTGGCCGATTTCGGGATGCAGGTGGCATGTGTCGACAAGGACGCCGCCAAGGTCGAGTCGCTCAAGCGCTGCGAGATCCCGATCTATGAGCCCGGGCTCAAGACCCTGGTGCGCAAGAACATGGACGCGGGCCGGCTGTGGTTCACCACCGATCTGGATCCGGAGATCCAGGCGGCCACCGCGGTCTTTATCGCCGTCGGCACGCCGCCGCGCGAGGACGGATCGGCGGATCTCGTCTATGTGCGCGAGGTGGCGCGCTCGATCGCCAAGAACCTGAACGGCTACAAGGTCATCGTCACCAAGAGCACGGTACCCATCGGCACCGGCCGCATCATCGAGGAGATCCTCTCCGAGGGCAGCGACGGCCAGCCCTTCTCGGTGGTCTCGAACCCCGAGTTTCTGCGCGAGGGATCGGCGATCGAGGACTTTATGCAGCCCGACCGCGTGGTCATCGGAAGCTGGGACGAGCGCGCGGTCGAGATCATGATGACCATCTACTCGCCGCTGCGGGTGGCCGACGTGCCGTTTGTGCTCACCACGGTCGAAAGCGCCGAACTGATCAAGTACGCCTCCAACTCCTTTCTCGCCACCAAGATCTCCTTTATCAACGAGGTCGCCCATTTGTGCGAGAAGCTGGGCGCGGACGTCGAAGTGGTGGCCCGCGGCATGGGCCTGGACAGCCGCATCGGTCCCAAGTTTCTCCACCCCGGTCCGGGCTTTGGCGGCTCCTGCTTTCCCAAGGACTCGAGCGCCATCGTCCAGATCGCGCGCGACCAGGGACTGACCTTCGAGATTATGGAAGCGGTGCTGTCGGTCAACGCGGCGACGCGGGCGCGGATGGTCGACAAGATCGACGACGCCTTTGGCGGGCTGGAGGGCAAGCGGGTCGCGGTTCTGGGGCTTTCATTCAAGCCCGAGACCGACGACATCCGCGAGTCCCCGGCGCTCGAGATCGTCGACGGCCTGCTCGCCCGGGGCGCCGAAGTCCGCGCGTTCGATCCCGAGGCCATGGACGCTTGCCGCGACCGCTGGCCGTCGGTCCATCTCGCCGGTGACCCGTATGAGGCGGCCGAGGGCGCCGACGGCGTCGTGATCATCACCGAATGGAACCAGTTTCGCGCCCTCGAG
Organism: Candidatus Multivoradales bacterium; assembly: GCA_965224065.1. GTDB lineage: Bacteria > Acidobacteriota > Thermoanaerobaculia > Multivoradales > JAHEKO01 > JAOTZA01. The sequence continues at coordinate 3,856,028 of CBDCYF010000005.1, read as the reverse complement.
CTGAGACGCTTACGCGAGTTGCTCGAGAGCCCGCTGGTCGTGGATCTGCGCAACATCTACGAGCCCGCCCGGATGGCCGCCGCCGGTTTTCGCTATGTCTCGATTGGCCGCCCGAGCCACGATGTGGGTGAGATCGAGGATGCCGGCCGAGTGGCGGAAGCCGAATGACCACCTCCGTCGTCACCGGCGGCGCGGGCTTTCTCGGCTCGCACCTATGCGATCGGCTGCTCGGTGAGGGGCACCGTGTCATCTGCGTCGACAACCTGATCACCGGCAACCGCGCCAACATCGCGCATCTCGGAGACCACGAGCGCTTCCGGTTTGTCCACCACGACGTCACCAAGTTTGTCGAGATCGACGAACCGGTCGACAACGTGCTCCACTTTGCGTCTCCGGCGAGCCCGATCGACTACCTGGAGCTGCCGATCCAGACCCTCAAGGTGGGGTCGCTCGGCACCCACAACACGCTCGGGCTGGCCAAGGCCAAAAAGGCCCGCTACTTCCTCGCCTCGACCTCGGAGGTCTACGGCGACCCGCTCATCCATCCCCAACCGGAGAGCTATTGGGGCAACGTTAACCCCGTCGGGCCGCGCGGCGTCTACGACGAGGCCAAGCGGTTTGCCGAGGCCATGGTGATGGCCTATCACCGATACCACGGCCTGGACACTCGGATCGTGCGCATCTTCAACACCTACGGACCGCGGATGCGGCCGCGCGACGGGCGTGTGGTGCCGGCCTTTATCGACCAGGCGCTGGCCGGCGAGCCGCTGACGGTCTTTGGGGACGGCAGCCAGACCCGATCTTTCTGCTATGTCGACGACTTGATCGACGGCATTTATCGGCTGCTCGAGAGCGACGTCGCCGAGCCGGTCAACATCGGCAATCCAGCCGAGATGACGATTCTCGAATTCGCCCATGCGATCCTCGGCTTGATCGACGGCTCGAGCGAGATCGTCTTCAAGGAGCTGCCGGTGGACGATCCCAAGATCCGCCAGCCCGACATCACCCGCGCCCGCGAGCTCCTGGGCTGGGAGCCGAACGTCGAGCTCCAGACCGGCCTGGCGGCCACCATCGACTATTTCCGCGATCTTCGGAGCGCGGAAAAAAGCGAATAGGATCGAGTCGGCGGATATGAGCTCCCCCGAAAACACCCGCAAGGCCCTTGGTTTCGCTCTCGAAAAATATCCCGAGCGGGTCGAGGTGGCACCGGTCGAGCAACTGTTGATCGACAGCGCGCGCCAAAACGCCAAACGCCCAGCGTATTTGAAGCTGGCGGTGCCGGATGGCGTGGTCAAGAGCCTGCGTGGCTCGCGGCAGAGCGAGGACATGGTGCTACTGGTGCGCATCCCCCGCGAAGTCCAGGAACGGGCCGACAGCCGCATCGTCCTACCCGGAGAGATCGAGCGATGAGCGAGATCCAATGCGCGCGATGCGGTCGCGCCTCGGCGCCCCTCCCAGAGCCGCCGATTCCCGGCGATGCGGGCCGCGAGGTCCACGAGAACATCTGTCCGGCCTGCTGGGCCGAGTGGCAGCACGCCGAAGTGATGGTGATCAACGAACTGCGGCTCAACTTCATGGATCCCCGGTCGATCGACGTTTTGACGCAGCACATGAGGGAATTTCTGCTTCTCGACGGCGACGGGCCCAACCTGCCGGAAGGCGTCCCGACGTCCGATACGTGACGCAAGCTCCGACACGCTCGCTGCGCTCCGCTTTTGTCCGGGCCGGCCTGCTGGTGGCGATCACCCTAGCGGCGCTGGTGGCGCTTCGTTGGGGACCCGGCGCCGAGCTCTTTGAGGGCGACAACCTGATTCGGGCGCTCGACCGCCTGCGCCAATCGTCCTGGGCGGCGCCGGCGCTGGTGGCGGCGTTGGCGCTGGTCTCCCCCACCGGGCTCCCGATCACACCGCTGCTGGTCGCCGGGGCGGTGGTCTTTGGTGTCTGGGGTGGCTGGCTGCTCAACCTCGCGGGCTGCCTCGTCGGCGCCACACTCGGCTATGTTCTCGCCAGCTCGCTGGGGCGGGACCTGGTCGAGCACACCGTGGGCGGCAAACGGTTGGAGCGGATTCAGAAGCTTCTCGACCGGCACGGGTTCTGGACCCTGGTGCGCATCCGGTTCGTGCCGATTCCCTACGGGCTGGTCAACTATGCGACCGCCCTGGCCGGAATGCGATTCTCGACCTTCTTTCTGGCTACCTTGACCGGGCTGGCACCGGTGCTCCTGGTGCAAGCCTTTGTCGCCCACGCCCTCGTTCATGGGACCGCCGGGGGGCGGCCAGCGCTGCTCTGGGGCGGCGGAGCGGCTCTCCTGCTGCTGTTCGCCCTCACCTGGCTGCCGGGTCTGCGCCGGCTGAGCGCCCAGGCGAGCGAGAGCGAGACGGTCGACCGATGAAAAAAACAAGCGTACCCGTGGCGCTCTTTGTCGCCCTTTGGCTGTGTGCCGGTGAGCCGCTTCCGGCCGAACAGTCCCCGGCGGCGCATCTGCAGGCCCAGCAGGCGATCGATGCCGGCGACGCCGAGCGCGCGATCGCCCTCCTGGCGCCATGGATCAAAAAAAATCCCAAGGACGCAGAAGCCCACTTGTTGCGCAGCACGGCCCGGCTCATGCTCGGCCAGGCCCTGGCGGGTCGAGAGGATCTCGACCGCGCGCTGGAGCTCGACCCCGGCCTGCGTCAGGGCTGGCTCAACCGGGCCGCGATCGCGCTTGCCGAAGCCGACTACGACGGGGCCCTCGCCGCCTTTGCAAAGGCCGAGCAACTGGCGCCGGAAGAAGCGGACAACGCACTCAACATCGGCACGGCCCATCTACTCAAGGGCGACTTGGGATCCGCGTCGCAACGCTTTCGCGAGTACCTGGAGAAGAGCCCCGGATCGGCGCCCTCGTACTATCTGGTGGCCTCCAACTACGCCATGGTGGGCCTGGTCGAACCCGCGCTCCAGGCCCTCGGCTACGCGATCCAGATCGACGAGAGGATCCGCCGCCGGGCGCGGGTGGACCCGAATTTCGCCGACGTCAGTCGCGACCAGCGATTTCGACAACTGCTCGAGACCGACGGTTATCGGCCGCCCCCAGGCTCCCTGCAGGCTGTACAGCGCTTCGAGGCCGGCTATACCGGACCCCGCAGCCGGCTCCTCGACGCGGTGATCCGGAGCCTGGAACTGGTCGGCGAGCCCTTCGACCCCCAGGTAGAAGCCGCCGACCGCTGGGCCCTGATCTGGGCCCGAGGCTTCCGCGTCAAGGTCGCGGCCGAGGAGCTGGTGGCGAGCCGGGTCGAGCTCACCGCGCCCCCCGGGAGCTACCGCCCCGATGTCTGGAACTGGAAAACCACCGAGCTATTCCGCCAGATCACCGTGCAGCTCTTCGGGATGAAGGACAAGACGGCGACGGGCGAGGAGCCGGAGTAGGCCGCATGGGCCGGGGCAAGCCCGGCCCCTACATTTGGTTGCCTCCGGTGAAGCGGCCGGCGTCTCTGCCGGCCGTGGCTGATCTCCGGGGACCATCACCCTCCGCTCTTGAACGAAGGCGCCAGAGTCACTCGCCGGCAGCAATCGCTCTGCTGACCCTCCCCGTCAGAGTCCGCGTCCGTTGCGAATGGGCCAGACCTTTCTTTTGAGGGTCTTGGGGTAGTTTTGATCCGAGCCGGTGTTCATAACCGCGGCGAAGGCCGTATCGGTGGCGTAACTACCTGTCCCTCCTTGTCCACTCGAAGATGACCAATAAAAGGTCGACGTCGTCACCCCGGTCGCCCATGGCGCATCCGGGTAACAGCCGGTTGTGGGTGAACCGTTGCCCACCAGCTCCGGGTCGTCCGGGCAAGAGGCCTTGAGAATGAAGCTCCATTCCGTCTTCGTCGGGAGCCGCCAGTCTCCCCGCCGCGACCCGTCCGACAGCCCACAGTCTCCTCCCATCGGGTCGTTCGTAGAGCCGTCGAACAAGGCCGCAGCCGTCGCGTTGGCCGCCGCATAGTCCTGGGTAGGGAAGCAATCAGCATCCTTGAGCCAGATAAAGCCGGTTGCCGTATCGGTCACGGTACCGTTGCCGCAGTCGACAAAGCGATGAGTGTTGTCGTAGCACGGTGGGTCCGGCTTATCGAGCGCGGCCATCGCGGCCAGAAGGTCGGTGCCGAGTGCAAACAGCACCGCGTCCTTGCCGTCCAGCAAGTCGGCGTTCAGGTTCGGCACCATGGTCGTCGACGAGACCGCCAGCGGCGCGGTCCCCGGTGGCGCGTTCGAAACCAGTTGATCGTCTGTCTCGATGGCACCGTCCGTCCGAATGCTCTGCGACCATGCAAAAGGCGAAACGACCAGCGCCGCCAATAACGTCCAGCGAATCACCGCTTTCCTGTCCATCCCTCCTGGCTTCTTCATCCCTGTCTCCTTTTCATGAGACCTTCGGTTTCCCGAGTTGACGCGGGGTTTCCCCGATTCTACCGGTTCTAGCCTGACTTTCTCACCAACCTCCGGCCCGAAGACCGGAAATGCCTGAATCTACTGCGTTGCGCTCCCATCGGGCTCCTCGACGTAGCTACGGCTACGCTTGCGTCGCCCTCGGTCGCAAGCCTTGTATTTCCAGGCATTTGCAGCCTTCTGCCCCGAACGCTGGTGAGAAAGTCAGGCTAGGTACTCAGACGGTGTCGTACCGCAGAGAAGGCGGCAGCGGATCGAGCTGAAGAAGTTCCTCGGAGGCGGTTGCGGCCGGGTGCGAGGCTACACTCGCACCAGCACCGAGCCCCAGTGGAGGCCCGCCCCCAGGGCGGTGAAGGCCACCAGTGAGCCCGGCTCGGCTTTGCCGACCTGGCGGGCCTCATGGAAGCAGATCGGCAGGGTCGCCGACGTGGTGTTGCCGTATTTCTGGATGTTGTTGTGCACCCTCTCGTCGGGCAGCCCGAGACCCCGTTGCGCGGCCTCGTTGATGCGCAAATTCGCCTGGTGCATGACCAGCAGATCGAGATCGTCGAGCCCAAATCCGGTCTCTTCGAGCAGCGAACGGGTGACCCGTGGCATCCTCGTGACGGCGAGCTTGAAGACCTTGCGGCCGTCCATGACCGGCACGGTCTCGCCGCTCTCGATCATCGCCATGTCCACCCAGGGACGGCGGGCCGAGCCGACGCCCGGGACATAGAGAATGTCGTGCTGGCGGCCGTCGCCCAGGAGCTTGGAGCCCAGGATCCCGCGGCCGTCGGCGTCGCGGTCTGCGCGAAAGACCATGGCTCCCGCGCCGTCGCCAAAGAGCACGGTGAGATGGCGAAACCGGGTGTTCCACTCGCGCTCCCCATCGTCGGGAGAGTTTCCGTTTTCTCCCAAGATCGTTTGCCAGGTTCGCTCGCCAAACGGCATCAGGCTCGAGTGCACGTCGGTACCCACGAGCAGCACAGTCTGAGCCGTGCCGCTCCGAACCAGGGCATCCACCACTTGCAGACCATAGGCAAACCCGGCGCACTGCTGCCGGATGTCGAGCGCCGGTCGAGGCTCGATCCCCAGGCGCGCCTGGAGCAGCGTGCCGCAGCCCGGGAAGTAGTGGTCGGGGGTCATGGTCGCGCAGACGATGTAGTCGATCTCCTCCGCTTCGATGGCGGCGTCCTCGAGCGCCGCCCGGGCCGCCTCGGCCCCCAGATCGGCCGACCCGGTCCCCGGCTCGACGTAGAAGCGGGTCACGACGCCGCTGCGCTCGCGGATCCACTCGTCGTTGGTGTCCATCACCCGCGCCAAGGCGTGGTTGTCCACCTCGACCGGCGGGATGGCGATGCCGGTCCCGACGAGGACCGTCCTGATACCGGCCACGCCCACCGCTACCGCGGGCCGCCTTGGGGCTGGATGGACCGCAACTGCCTTGCCTCGGGGTAGTAGCGCACGGTCAACTCGTCCTTCTTGACGAAATAGTACTGCCGCTCGGGCGTCTGCATGTTGAGCCCCGCCGGAGCGTTCTTCGAATAGTCCCAGATCTCGATCGTGATCTCCTGCCGGCGCCGGCGGTCGCCCCCGGCCCAGTAGCGCACGTTGTCCGGAAAGCCGTAGAGGATGAGCGTTTCGCCGCGGTCCGTGCGCCGGCCGAGGTGGGTGCCTTCGGTGTAGATCCGATCGGCGGTCGCCGCCCGCCGCTCGAAAACCCCCTGCGGCTGCTCCTGCGGCCAGGGACGCGACGGGTCCACCCGTGCCTGCCAGAACTCGGCGATAAACGCCTCGGCCTTCGCGTCGTCGGTAAGCGCCAGGTAGCGCCGGCGCTCCTCTTCGCTGGCGATCTTGGACATCGGCCCCACCAGCCATTGCGACAGATGGGGGCCGAGAAAGAAGTTGGTGAGATCCTCCCGCGCGAGCTCTTTTCCGCGCTTGCCCTTACCCGCCTCGAGCGGCGCGGCGGAGACCAGCATCGCGGCCAGGGCCGCCGTGCAAAAAAAGGAGAATTTTCCGCGCGCTTTAACCACGGCCCAACAGATCGAGGAACTCTTCCCGGACCGGACGCTGGTGAAATGCGCCCCGCAAGGCCGACGTCACCGTCAGGGCCCCGGGCTTTTTGACACCTCGCATCTCGACGCACAGATGACGCGCCTCGATGACCACCATCGCTCCCCGCGGGTTGAGCCGCTCTTCCAGGCAATTGACGACTTGCTCGGTGAGGCGTTCCTGGAGCTGCGGCCGTTTGGCATAGAACTCGAGGATTCGCGAAAACTTGGACAGGCCGATGATCCGGTCTTCCGGGATGTAGGCGATGTGCGCCTTGCCGTAGAAGGGCACAAAGTGGTGCGAGCACATCGAGTAGAAGGGGATGTCTCGCTCCATCACCATGTGGCTGTACTGCTCGTCGTTGGGGAACGTCGTCAATTCGGGTTTCGAGCCTTCGCGGAGACCCTGAAACATCTCGAGGTACATCGCCGCGACCCGCTCGTGGGTTCGCTCCAGGTTGGGGTCGGTGCGGTCGAGTCCGAGGGCGTCGATCAGCCCCAGGACATGCCCGGAGATCTTCTCGACCTCGGCCTGGTCGAACGAGGTGGCGCGGTCTGCGTCATCGTGCTCGTCGACGGGTCGCAGCGCTGGCTTGGCATCACAACTCATCCGGGCATTCTACACACAGCCCGTTGATGGCTCCGGTGCTCCGGCGCCTTCAGAAGCCTGCCCCTTAGAGCGTTGTGCTGGCGAGATCGTGCTCGGGCTCTTCGCGGCGGGCTGCCACGCGGGCCAGCACCAGGATGACCACGTTCCAGACGTTCCACCAGCCAACCGTGTACCAGTTGGGCCAGATCATCACCGCCAGGTAGTTGCAGACCCCGATGAGGAGCGCGGTGGTCACCGGGCCGCGTCCCTTGAGCTCCGGGAGGTGCCAGCGCGACAGCATCAGCATGGCCATCAACAGAACCACAAAGGCGGAAGCGGGCACCGGCACTCGGTCGCGCATCAGCACCAGGGCCATCACATAGCCCGCGGCGATCGGCGTCGGCACACCGGTGGTCCAGCGCGACTTCTCGTGCTCGTCCGACGTCAAGTTGAAACGCGCCAGCCGGAAGACACCGGCGAGGACAAAGACCGCCGCCAGGGCGACGCCGAGTCCATGTAGCGGTTTGAGCAACGCCGCGTAGACCAGAAAGGCCGGAGCGGCGCAAAAAGACAGCGAATCCCCCAGGCTGTCCATCTCCTGGCCGAACTTGCTGGTGACGTGGAGCTTGCGCGCCAGAATGCCGTCGGTCATGTCCAGCATCAAGGCGCCGAACAGCAGATAGACCGCGAGATCGAAGCGACCATCGGCGGCTGCCACGATCGAAAGAAACCCGACGATGATGTTGGCGGCGGTGACCGAGTTGGGAACAAACAGAAGGCGGCGGTGAGCGTCCATCTCTTTTTGATGCTAGCAAATGGCCCCGTGATTCGTCACGGAGTTTGTCACGGCAGCCCGAGGCGCCGTCGCAAGCTCAACGCACGGGCGCTGGAAGCCAGTTCTCTCCGCCGGGACGGTTCATGGTCCAGTAGGGAATCCGCTCGCACTTGGCCAGCCGGTAGCTCGTCCCCGAGCTCGACGTGTGCTCGACCAGGGGGTACGGCGGATTGCGGTCGAAGGCGAAGGAAAGCCAATCCTCCCCCGCCCCGAGTCGCAACTCCACAACCGCAAAGTCGCCGGCCGGAACGGTGCGACTCCCTTCCGTGCGGGACACCGAATAAGTCCGTGGCTCAAGCTCCGGGAAACGACCGGTCATCAAAGAGGACACGACCTGGACCGTCTCGGGCGCGGATCCCGAGACAAAATCCCGCAGCGAGACCGCGAGGGTGTCCTCCGGGTGCGCTCCTGACGGGTACTCGCGGGTGGTCTCACCCTGGCCGTCGAAATAGGAGCGGGTGTTGAGCCGGCCCCCGACGAGGTGCGCGGTGGAGATGCCGCAGCCTTCGGTGCTCGAGACCGAGAGCTTTCGGAGCGCGCCGTCGTCGCGGCGGAAAAACCCGCTTGCCATCTGATGGTAGGTGTAGATGCCGGTCGGCACGTCACGCACATGGTTGAGCTTGAGCACGTCGAACCCGTCGGAACGCGCCCGGTCGGCCTTGACCTCGAGATCCGGCGCCCACGGCTCCTTGACCAGGATCAACAGCGCGCGGCCCGGGTAGAGGGTTCCGTACCGGCTCCAGTCGATCTCGTAGGCGCAGAATTCGGCCGTGCCGTCATCCCAGATCGAGTCGGCCCGCCAGGCCGAACGAGAGCCCTCTCCGGCGACGGCCGCACAAGCCGCGCCCAGCAAAAGAAGTGTCACAGCAGTGGCTCGCCTCAGGGCGTGGGTGGGTTGTTTCGAGCTGAGATTAAGCGGTTGTTTCTCCACGTTCTTCCTTTCGTTTTGCGCCGGTTCTGTGTCTCACGCCTATGCTACATTTCGTCCGCTCGCCGGTCCGCCGACGATTCCGATGGAAATCCACGACGACATTCTGCAGACCCTCGGCAACACGCCGTTGGTCAAGCTCGGCCGCTTTTTCTCCGGGCCGGCGACCCTGGCGGCCAAGATCGAGTCGTTCAACCCTGGGGCCAGCGTCAAGGACCGTATCGGCATCAGCATGATCGAAGCCGCCGAGCGAGAGGGCAAGCTGGCGCCCGGTCAGCCGATCGTCGAGCCCACATCGGGCAACACTGGTCTCGGGCTGGCGATCGCCGCCAACCTCAAGGGACATCCGCTGATCTGCACCGCCGCCGACAAGATCCCCCAGGAGAAGGTCACTTTGCTCGAAGCCTATGGCGCCGAGGTGATCACCTGCCCCACCGAAGTCCCCGCCGACGATCCGCGCTCGTACTACAAGACCGCCGAGCGCATCCGCGACGAACGGGGCGCGTTTCTTCCCTATCAGTACTACAACCAGGCCAACCCCCAGGCCCACTACCGGACCACCGGCCCGGAGATCTGGCGCCAGACCGACGGACGCGTAACCCATTGGGTGGCGGGGGTCGGTACCGGGGGCACCATCAGCGGCACCGCCAAATATCTCAAGGAGAAAAATCCCGACATCCGGGTGATCGGCGTCGATCCCGTGGGCTCGGTCTACCGGCACTACAAACAGCACGGCGAGCTGCCGCCGGAGGAAGAGATCCATCAGTATCTGATCGACGGCATCGGTGAGGACATCCTGCCCGAAAGCGTGTGGATGGAGACGATCGACGAGGTCTTGACGATCGACGACAAAACCGCCTATCAGGCGGTCTTCGAGCTGTCGAAAAAGGAAGCGATCTTCACCGGATCTTCAGGCGCCGCCGCCGCCGCCGGCGCCCGTCAAGTCGCCGAGTCGCTGGGGCCGGAGGCACTGGTGGTCACGCTGTTGCCAGACTCGGGCGAGCGCTATCTATCCAAGCTCAACGAGGCCTGGATGCGCGAGCAGGGCCTCCTCGACTAAGGCGAAGGGGACTGTCCCCTTTTTCGGGTCAGCTAACGATACTCGCGCCCGTCGTGCAGGATCCAACCGCCGGGGCGGCGGTTGTCGGGATCGTGGTGGGTCCAGTGGACGACCCCGCCGCGATCATTCCATTCGTATTGCCCGCGCAAGCTGACTCGATCTCCGATATCGACCGGCACCCTCGGCGCCAAGTCGATGTTGTGCGTCACCAGGACAGTGTGACCCGAGGGCAGACGTATCGTAAAACGCTGGTGTCGAGAGCCTCGATTGTCGTCCTTGAAGACGCGATCCACCCGGCCGGTGGCCTCGACCATCACCTCCGAAGATCCGTTGCGAAACGCCTGCTCGACTTCGCTTTCCCCAACCCCGACCGACGAGCCGCCCCCTCGGTCCCACCAAAGGGCCACGACCACGGCAAGAACCACAAAGACTCCGGCGACAAGACCACGATAGACACGCAGCCGCCCAGACCGGTGGTCCGCTGACCGACTCACCGCAACCCTCCGGCGGCCGACCGGGGCTCGCCAGTGACCGCCCCCAGCAGGTGGCCGATCGAGCGCGCGTAGAAGCGCAGCACGGGCAGATCCTCGGGATCTATCGTCAGCAGCCCGTCTTGGCGGCGCACGATCCGCCGCAGCTCCAGCATCCGGAGTCCGACCTCGATCGCGTAGTCCCCGTCGCTACGGGGAACATAGACGTGCGCCCCTCGAGTCTCCAGCTCTTGTACCAGCTCCTGCACTGCGGCTTTGAGCTCCAACAGACTCCAGGAGCGAGACGGCGAGTCCGCCAGCACGGTCGCCACCAGACTCACCGGGACGACCGGGATGATGTCCCCCACCCTCCCCATCAGCTCCACCGCGAGCTTGCCGACCTCGCCAAACCGTTCGGCGCGCTCGAGCCGTGCAAGGTCGAGGTTCTTCTCGGCCAGATAGCGCCGCATCGAGAGCGGCACGCCAAAGCTGACGCAAGCATAGCCAAACCGGTACCACTTTCCCGACAGCCAAAGCCGCAGGTTCTTGAGCCAGAAGCCAACCGTCGTGGCAAGGGCGGCGAACCCACGTTTTCTGGGCGCGTCGGGGTCGAGATCGAGCAGCAGCGTGCGGTCTTCGAGCACTCGATCGTAGTTGAGACCCACCGGAACAAACACGAGGTCCCGCGCCCCTTCGGGATCGAAGGAGCGCAGCATGTAGTCCAGAAGACCCAGCTTGGGCTCGCCGAGAGCGCCATCCCGGCTCAACCCGCCTTCCGGATAGACCGCCTGGGTCACGCCCTCGGCGGTGGCCATGGCCACATAGCGCGCCAGCACCCGGCGGTACAGGTCGTTGCGCGACTTGCGGCGCACAAAGTATGCCCCCATCGAGCGCACCAGTGATTCGAGCGGGAAGATCCGCGCCCACTCGCCGACCGCGTAGGACAGCGCGGTGCGCTCGGCCACCAAGTACGAGACCAGGACATAGTCCATGTTGCTGCGGTGGTTCATCACAAAGACAATGGTCGAATCGGGCCGGACTTTTTCGAGCGCCGACTGGTCCGCGTACCCCAGACGCACCCGGTAAAGCGCCCGGGCCAGGTTGCGCGAAAGCCAGTAGCCAAAACGAAAGTACAAGTAGGCGTTGAACGACGGCACGATCTCGCGCGCGTAGCGCCGGACCTTGTCCATCACCACCTCGCGCGGCATGTCGTGCGCCTCGCCAAACGCTTCGGCGACCGCCAGGACCTCGGGGTCGTACATCAACCGATCGATCAGCACCCGTCGCTTGGTCAGCTTGAACGGCTGGATATGGATCTGCAGCCGCTTGTTGACTTCATCGAGCACGCGGTTGACCCGGCGGCGCAGAATCCAGCGCACCGTCGGAACCAGCAACCGCTCGAGCACAAACCAAGCGGCAACCGCCGCCAGCAGCGCGACTGCCCACAGAGGAAGCGTGACGGGATCGGACACCGCGGTGATCATACCGGCCCCGAAAAGGGGACAGTCCTCTTTTTCTTACGGCAGGCTAGAATCCCGCGGACACAAACCGTCTTTGAGGCGAACCGTCGACAATTTCGAGGGAAGACGAGGGAACACAAGATGCCGGCGACTCACAGGCTCCAGCCGGGCCAATCGATCGATCTCACCCAATGGCCCACGACAGCGGACGATTTTCACGACGACCGCAAGCGCGCCGAGAAGCGGTTCAAAAAGCTGCGCAAGGAGATCGCGCTGCTCCAGCACCGCCTCTACTCCGAGGGCAAGCAAAGCCTTCTCGTCGTACTCCAGGCGATGGACGCGGGCGGCAAGGACGGCACGATCCGACGGGTGTTCGAGGGGGTCAATCCGCAAGGTGTGCGGGTCACGTCCTTCAAGGTGCCGTCCAAGGAGGAGCTGGCGCACGACTTTCTGTGGCGGATCCACAAGGCGGTGCCGGGCAAGGGCATGATCGGGGTGTTCAACCGGTCACAGTATGAGGACGTGCTGGTCGTCCGAGTCGACGACATCGTCCCCCAAGCGGTGTGGAGCCGGCGCTACGACGAGATCAACCGCTTCGAAAAGCACCTGGCGGACAATGGCACCCGAATCCTCAAGTTCTATCTGCACATCTCCAAGGACGAGCAGCACAAGAGATTACAGTCTCGGCTCGACGATCCGACCAAGAACTGGAAGTTTTCCCACGACGATCTCGAAAAGCGCAAGGCGTGGACAGATTACCGCGCCGCTTACAAGGACGCGCTCGAACGCTGTACCACCGATTGGGCTCCCTGGCACGCCATCCCGGCCGACCAGAAGTGGTATCGCAACCTGGCGATCGCTACGGTCATCCACGCGACCCTCGAGGAGATGGACCCGCAATTCCCCGAGCCCGAAGACTTAGCCGGGGTGGTCATCGATTGAGCGCGCGCCGACACCACACCTGGCACCCTGCTTGCAGCTTTACGAAGCCATTGTAGGGAGGGAAGAATCGTGAGGAACCTACCGAGACGAATCACAGCGACGGGTCTGGCAGCCGCCTTTCTGCTGGTGCTCTTTGCAATGCCGGCCGACGCCCACAAAAAGAAGAAGAAAAAAAAGAAAAAAAAGCAACAGGCCGCCGAGACCTTGGCGGAAGCGCTCGACGTTGCGGATCGCAGCCTGTGGGCGTACGACACCGACGGCGCCAGCGAGGCGCTCGAATCGGTAACCGGCGAAGCCACGCCGGAGGTATTGCTCCTGCGCGCCCGAATCCTCGAGCAGCGGCAGAGTTACGAGAAGGCGGCAGACGGGCTCGGGAAAGCCGCCGACGCCGCGCCCGCCGATCCGGCGCCGTTGGTCTTTCTCGGAGAGACCTATCTCCATGCCGAGGACCAGACCGGTGCGGACCGGGCGTTTGCCGAAGCCGAGGCGCGAGCCAAGGCCGTCCTGGCCGAGAAACCCGAGAACCCACGCGCCCTCTACTATCTGGGTGTCGCCCAGCAGCGTCAGAAAAAATTTGACGATGCGGTCAGGACACTGGAAAAAGTCCGGGCCCTGGAGCCCAAAAACGCTCTGGCCGCCTACCAGCTCGGCGCCACCCGCGCTTTCCGGAAGGAATGGAACGAGGCGGTCGATACGCTGACCGAGGCGATCGAGCTCGATTCGGGAATCGCCTACGCCTTCTACTACCGCGGTCTCGCCGCCGGACAGGCAGGGCGCAAGGACTTGCTGATCAACGATCTGGACCGATTCTTGTTCATGGCCCCGGACGCACCCGAGGCCACCAGGGCCCAAAAAGTCCGCAACGCGGGATAGCCTCATCGCGCGATGCGGCGCGCGTCAAAGACCCTTCTCCTCCTGACCGCCGCAATCGCGGTCCTCGTCCTGCTGGCGGCACTTGCCGGTCTGGCGAGCCTTCGTAGCGAGCGAGTCCGCCGGGCGATTCTCGCCAGGGCCAACGACCGGCTGGAGACGAGCCACGGTCTCAGTCTGGGCGCGGAGCGCTTCTCGGTTCGCCCGCTGTCCGGACGTCTCGAGGCCACGGCGGTCACCCTGGGTGAGCCCGGCGCGCCACCTTTTCTCGAAGCCGACCGAGTGAGCGTCTCCTGGCGGCCATGGTCCCTGGTACGACTCGCCCCGCGTGTCGAAGAGCTCCGCGCCGAGTCTCCCCGGCTCTACCCCGACCGGCTGCCGGCGCCCGAGACCGGCGAGGCACCCGTGCCCGCGGAAGAACGTCCGGCGACCCCGAGATCCCTGCCGGTCTCTATCGAGCGTCTGCTTCTCCTCGATGCCGCGGTGTCCGGGACACCGAACGTCCGAGGAGACCCGAGCTGGCGGCTCTCGGAGCTCGACGCCCGGGGCCGGCTGGCCGGCGATCGGATCGAGATCGAGATCGAGACCGGCCGTCTGGAGCTCGCCCCGGCCGAGCCGGTGATCGCCGAGGCGATTCGGCTCGAAACCACCGGCAAGCTCCTAGCCGGTCTCGATGGCGGTTGGAAAGTCGAACGTCTTCGGCTGGCCGGACCGCCCCTCGACCTCGAGATACAGGGGTCGGGATCGTCCACCAGTGGCCCGCTGTTGGGGAGCCTCGAGCTTGACCTCACCGCCGACCTCGCGGCCCTGGTTGCGTCGCGGACACCGAGCACCCACGAGCCACCCGCTCCTCCCGCCAGTCTCCACGCCACCGTCGACCTCGGCCACCGCGCCGCGAGTCTGACGCTCTCCGCTCCCGACCAGCCCGCCGGACTCGTCAAGCCCTGGCTATCTCCGGAGGTCGCGGCCCGCCTGCCGCTCGATGACGGTCGCGTCGCGCTCGCGGCCGACGGGGAGATCTCATTGGACGCGGAAGGCAGCGGCGCTCGGGGGAAGGGGCGCGTGAGCCTGGAGATCCACCGCCCGAATGGCCGGCTCGCCGAGCTCGTGCTGCGGCCCGAAGTCCTCTCCTCCGCCGACTCCGGGAAGCCGGCGGCCCGCGCACCGTTCGAGCTCCGCCTGCTCCCCGATTCGCCGGGTGACCGCACCCTTGCGGGAGAGGTCATCGCCGACACCGATGGCGATGGCGATAGCGATGGCGATGGCGATACCGGCACACTGTCTATCGCCGAAGCCGTCTGGATCGTCGACGGCAAGATACAAGTCGATCAGCCCCGGCTCGGCGACCTGTTGGAAGAACTGGCCGACGGATTCCCCGGTCTGGTGCCGGCGGTCACCGAACCGACCGGCGCCACTAGCGCATTGGCCGGGCTCGGGCCGGGCCGTCTGCAGGCACACGGGACCCTCGCCGGACCCTTGCTCGACCCCGGGGTGCAAGCCGACGTCGTCTGGACCGCGGCGGGGCGGGATTCGCCCGAAGATCGGGGCTCGATCCGTTTTAAGCTGGACGGTCGGCCGGCGGCGCGTACCGGAAGAGTCGATACAAACGCGCAATCGCTCGACGCGTCGTGGTGGGCCGAGGGCGCGAGCGGCGCGCTCAGCTGGGAAGGAGCCATCGACGCGGACCACGGCAGCCTCACCGGGCGTCTCACGCTCGCCGGAGAAGGTCTGTCGCTGGCCGCCGATGGCCCAACCCTCGACCGTTTCCAGCTCGCCACCGATCTCGCGGGCGGCAAGGCCGCTTGGCGAGCGCAGGGCACTGCGACCGGCGCCGGGCCGGTGCGCTCCTTCGAGGCCCATGGCGACGTGCCGGATCTCGCCCTGCCGCTTTCGCGCGCCTCTCTCTCGGCCAGCCTCGGCCTCGACCACCCGACGGTTCGGGGACTTGACCTCGGTGCCGAGTTTGCTTCCGGCACCCTCCAGGTCGAGGCGCAGCCGTTGGGGCTCGGCGGGTCCGACGTGCGGGCCGGGGCCCGGCTGCCGCTCGGTTCCCTGGCTCGGTGGCCGGCCGCGGCGGGACTGCGCGAGCTTCCGATCGAGCGTGCCGACGGCGAGCTGACCCTGGATTGGACCGCCGGTCACCGCGACTGGACCGAGCTGACCGTCGAGCTCACAGGGTCGAACCGGGACACTCCACTCGAGCTCCTGCGGGCGGGCTCGAAAGGTGTTCTTCGGGTCGATCCCCTCCGCCCGACCCTCTCGAAGGGACAGATCGAGATCACGGGGCTGGAAGTCGGAGCCGCCGGACGCCGAGCGACGGCCGAGTCGCTCCGGCTCGTCATCGAAGACGGCAAAGCCACGCTCGAGCCCACCCGAATCGACACGGATCTGGGACCGATGCGTCTCGACGCCGGCCTGCGGTTGAGCCCGGAATGGACCCTAGGAACTCAACCGGCAGCCGAGCCGGCGGCGGCCATTGACCACTTGACGGCGACCGCCACCGTGAAGACCGAGACCGGCCGTCTGATCGAGCTCCTGGGTATCGCCGCCGCCGAGTCCTCCGGCCGGGTCTCGATCGACCTCGAGCTCGCGGGCGCGCTCGACGACCTGCGCGGCACGCTCGACGCCGCTTCCGACCAGATCGCCTGGCGCAGCTCGGGCGAGCTCCCGGTCGAGGTGGTGAGCAACATCAACGCCCAACTGATGTTCGATCCCACCGACATCGAATCGTGGACCGGCACCGTTGCCGTCCCCGAGCTCGCGTTGACGGTGGCCGGCCGGCGCAGCGAGATCGCTTCGCCGTTGAGAATCGAGATCTCCGACGGTGCCGCGCGGCTCCACCCGGTCCGCCTGCGCGGCGAGACCGAGACGTTCGACCTCTCCGGGTCCGTCGAGCTGGCGCGCGGTGGCGACCGCGAGCACTCCCTCCTGGGAAGGGCGGAGGTCGACGGAGCCGGGACCCTCGACGCCGCGCTGCTCAATCCCTGGTTGGCCGGCGGTGTCGCCTCCGGCCCGCTGGATCTGGGCGTGGAGCTCGATCTGTCTCCTCCCGGGGGTGCGGCGGAAGACGGCGACTTCTTGGAGCGCGTCACGGGGGACCTGCGGATCGAAGGCGCGACGGCTTCGATCTTCTTTACCGCGCCCTACGCCGCCCGGCTCACCGGCCCTACGATCACCGCTCAGATCCAAGCGGGCCGGGCATCGGTCGACGGGGAGCTGCGCCTCAACGAAGGCGTGGTCGCGCTGACCAGCGGGACCACGGAGAGCGGCGGCCCGTCGCTTCGCGCCATGCTCGACGATGTTCGATTTCGTCTCGACCACGGCCTGCTCGCTCGCATCGATGGCGATCTTGTCCTGGCCGACCGGGAAGGGACACCGACGGTCGGCGGCACGGTCGAGCTCGAGCGCGGTGTGCTGACCCGTCGCATGGACCTCGACTTGGACCTCATCAACAGCTTGCTCTCCCCGGTCGATCTGACCACCACCGGCGACGACCCCGCCTCGCGGATCGCGCTCGACCTCGAGCTCTCGACCCGCGACGGGGTGTGGATCAAGAACAACATCGGCGACCTGCGCGCGAGCTGGGAGCCGATCTCGGTCACCGGGACGATCGCGGCGCCGGTATTGGAAGGCCGGATCGACATCGAGCCGGGGGGTCTTCTGTTCGCCTACGGCCAGACCGTGCGTCTCGACCGGGCGGCGATCGAGTATCCGGGGCAAGCCGGCGCCGAACCGCGGCTGGAGCTCGAGACCACCAGCTCCCTGGAAGACCCCTCCATTGGGCAACTGGCTGGGAACGACCTCTTGACGGCCAAACCGGAGGCCTTCGTTGCCGAGGAGGAAGAAGCTCTGGACGACGAAGAGGAGACCGACGCGCTCACCGGCGTGACCACCGGGCTCGCGACGTTTTGGGGCGAGCAGATCGCCTCCCGTCTCAGCGACTCGCTCGGCGGCACCAAGATCTCGGTGCGCCCGGTGTTGATCTTTGGCGAGACCGACCCTGGCGCCCGGCTCACCTTGAGCCGCGACGTCTCACCGAGCTTCTCGCTGGCCGCTTCGCTGGATCTGCGAAACGCGCAGCGGCAAACCTACTTGCTGGACGTACACGAGCTGCGCAGATTGCCCCGCTTCAACGCCCAGCTCTTTACGACCGACCTAGACGAGCGCGGTGCCACGGCCCGCCAGACGCTCGAGCTCGGGGGTGGCCGGCCGGCCGATCTCGAGTCCCGGCCGCGTCTCCGCCGCCTGCGTTTCGAGCTTCCGGCCGACGCCAAAAAGCGAAGCCTCAAACGAGTGCTCGGTGTGCGCAAGGGAGACGAAGTCGGAGAGGACGAGATCTTCGCGCTCGAGATCGAAGCGACGGAGTATCTGCGCCGGCGCGGTTACCCCGATGCCACAGTCGAGGCTGTAACCCGCGTGGCCGGGAAGCGGCAGAGCAAGCTCGACATCGAGCTCGAGATCGACCCCGGGCCACGAGTGGAGTTCGTGTTCGAGGGCGATCCGCCGCCACGCGGCCTGCGTCCGACGATCACCGGTCTCTACCGCTCCGACTTTTACGAGCCGGCTTCTCTTGAGGAGATGCGCGACCAGGCGGTGCGGGTCTTTCGCAGCCGCGGCCATCTGGATCCCCGGATCCGGATCGACGTTCAACCGGGGGCCGGGACGCCGGACGGCTTCGACCGGCGGGTGGTGGTCCTCAGCGAGTCCGGGATTCGCGTCGACCCGCTGGCTCCCCGGTTCGAAGGCGTGAGCGGGGACGAGGCCGCCTTTCTCGCCGCGCGTTTCGTCAGCCCCGTCCAGCGGACCGAGCTGGCGGTGGGTCTTGCGGCAGCCGACGAGCGGCTTCTCGATGGGCTGCGGATGCTCGGATACTCGCAGCCCGCCATCGAGTCGCGTTTCTCGGGGCGGGACGACCCCCGGCTCACCGTCGTGCTCCGGCCCGGCCCACGGCGAAGGATCTCCAGTGTCGAGCTCCTCGGGCTACCGGAGGATGAAGCCTCACGCCTGCTCGAGCGAACCGGCCTGGCGCCGGGTGACCCGGCGCGCGGAGACCGGATCGCGCTCGCCGGTCTCGCCGTCGAAGAGGAGCTCCGGCGAGAGGGGCGAGACTCGGCGCGGGTGCGGGTACACTCGGCGAGCGCCGCGGACAACGACCTCGAGATCGAAGTCGCGTTCGAAGTCGAGCCCGGGGATGTCGACCGTGTCGACGACATCGAGTTCGCGGGCTTACGCTCGACGCGCGAGTCCTGGGCCAACCGTGTGGCAGATCTGGAGCCCGGAGCGGTGTTCCGGCGTGAAGATGTCGCCGCCGCACGCGCCGACCTCTTGCGGACCGGTCTGTTCGACAGCGTGGCAACCGTTTTTGACACCGAGAGCGGGAGCGGGCGGCTGCTGTTCGACGTCGAGGAGACCTCACGCTTCCAGCTCGCCTACGGTTTCCGTTGGGAGAGCAGCGAGGGCGGCAGCGCGGTGGTCGATTTCACCGACCGCAACTTGCTGGGACGCAGCGTCACTCTCGGCTTGCGCGCGCTCTACTCGGAGAACGATCAAAGCGTCCGCTGGCTGACCACGGTTCCACGACCGTTTGGCCTCCGCGGCGCGCTCGAGCTTTTCGCCCGGGGACGCGAGGAGACCGACCGTGGGGTCATCACCGAGACCCTCGAGTCGAGCCTGCAGTACTCGCGGCCGATCGGGCGCCACTCGACGGCCCGGATCTATGCCCGCTATCGCGACATCCGGTTGACCGAGGAGGATCCCGATCCGTTTTTCCCGCTCGACGAGCGCATCAAGACGCCGCTGCTGGGGTTTCAGTACATCTACGACAGTCGCGGTGGCGGCGCCAATCCCGAGCATGGGATCTTCGCCACCGTTGATCTCTCCGGCGCCGAAGAGTTTCTCGGCAGCGACTTCCGATTCGCTCGGTTCTTCAGCCAGCTCAACCTGTACCGGCCGGCGTTCCGACTCGGCGGCCGGCAGGTCACCTGGGCACAGTCCTACCGGCTCGGAATCGCCGAGACCTTCGGAGGCCAGGGGCTTCCTCGCGACCAGCGCTTTTTCGCCGGCGGCGAGTACTCGGTGCGTGGGTACGAGACCGAGTCGCTCGGACCGCAGGAGACCCTCGGCGAATTCGAGCGCCCGCTGGGTGGCCGCGAGCTGCTGGTGCTCAACCACGAGCTGCGTCTGCCGATCCTCGAGTCACTCGACTCGGTGGCCTTTCTCGACCTCGGTAGCGTTCGCGGCTCGAGTATCGACTTGGGGCCGGGCCGCGAGGTCGACAACCCCGGCGGCCTGTTTCTGGGAATCGGTGCCGGACTCCGCGCGCGCACGCCGATCGGTCTGTTGCGTCTGGACCTGGCCTACCCCCTGGACCGCCGCGACTTCGACCGCACCTTCCAGCTTTATCTCGGCTTTGGCAACGCGTTCTAGCGCTACCGGTTGAGGACCACCGTCCGCACCGACAAGCCGCGACCGTCGACCCTGACCTTGATCGAGCGCAGCTCCGCGTCGCTCAACGGCTCCTCGGAGGAGAAGGTCAGCAGGTACTGGCTGCGCAGCTCGGCGTTGATCTGCTGGTAGGCGCGATCCAGCTCGTTCATCCCCTGGATCTTGAACAGCCGGCCGCCGGTCTCCTGGGTGAACGCTTCGAGGCCGAGGTCGACCGGCGGAAGGCGCTGCACGCGCCCCGGCTCGAGACCCAGAACGCCCTGCTCCGGGCTCATTGCGATTACGTACAGCGGCACCCCCAGACGGCGCGCCTCCTCGACCCCGCGCTTGGCCCCGAACCGGCTGCCGTAGTCGACCCCGTCGGTCAGTAGCACCAACGCCCGGCGGCCCGGCTCGCGCTCAAACTGTGCCAGCGAGAAGATCGCGGCGTCAAAGATCGCGGTGGCGCCCCCGGCACGCAGAGTTCCGAGGCTCGCCAGCAGGCGCCGCACATCCGCGGTCAAGGCCTGCGCCAGCCGCGGCTGGGTGTCGAAGTCCACCAGAAAGGCACGGTCCGCCGGCTGGATCGTGGTCGAGACAAACCGCGCCGCGGCCTTTCGGGTCTCCACCATCTGCACCATCATGCTCTCCGAGCTGTCGATGATGAGGCCCAGCACCAGAGGAACCTCGTCCGCGAGCGCAAAGCGCTCGATCTCGACTTCACGCCGGCCCCGCCGCAGGCTGAACCGTTCTCGCTGGAGGTCGCGAACCGGGTCGCCGGAGCGATCGGTGACCACCGCATAGACCTCCACTAGGTTGACCTCGACCCTTTCCCCGGTGCCGATATCGGAGATCAGACGCGCGTCTTCGCGGGTCTCGCCGTTTGCGAGTGTCGCCACGACCCGGACAAAGTCGGACGGCCCGCCGGCGGCGAGCACGAAGTCGAGCGACCCGGTGGCCGCCGCCTCGGCGGCATCGGAACTTTCGATCAGCTCCTCGTTGCGGTAGGCCTCGACCCGCGCGAGCTTCTCCCACGGCGGGACCGAGACCGTGGCCACGATCCGAACACGACCGTCCGCAAGGGTTTCGAGCCGGGTGATCGCGACCCGGAACGGTCGGCTGTCGAGGTTGATCTCGACCAGATCCGTACCCAGCTCGCGGCCCGCGGAGTCGTAAGCGGTCACGCCCACCCGACGGGGCCGTACCTCCGAGCCCAAGTCGAGCACCGCCGCAAAAGGCACCCGGCCGTCTTCGGCGGCCACTCGGCCATCGAGCGTAAAGACGGCTCGCGCCACCGCCGGCGTCGTCACCACGGTACGGAATCGGGTGCGACCGGTGAGCGTCTGGCCGGCGGGTGGAACCAAGCGGATCACCTGTTCGCCATATTCGGCTTCCGGCGGTTCCTGCGCGCGAGGTGCCGTCGGGACCGGCTCCAGGCGCCGGTCCGCCAGGACGGGGTATTCGGCCTCCGGCCCCGCCCGCGGCCCGGGGGTGGACTCCGCGGAAGCCCGCTCGGTGTCGCCGCCGGCAGGTACCGTCTCCGAGGGAGCCATCACCAGCTCGGACTCGGCGATCTCGACCAACTCGGCCAGCGTTCCGCCCCAGGCGCCACTCGACGTCTCCTCGACGACCAGGACCGCTTCCTGAAAATCTGCGGGCAGCATCACTTCGGCGCGATAGGTGAATCCGCGGCTTCCTTCGCCGGTGTCTCCCTCGACGACATCGTGGTGTACGAGGGGTGGCTCGTCCACGGCGGTGGCCACCAGTGTCACCGCCCACGGTCCGCCATGGTTCAGATGCCGGGGAACCGTGATCCGGGCCGAAAGGCGCCCCGGCGCCCGTCCGGTTCCGGCCGGCGCGCCGACCACCGGCTCCAGATCGGCCTCGACCAGCAGACCCGCGACCGGAATCCCGCCCAGATCGAGAATGCCCTGCGCGCGGGCAATATTGCGCTGCCGGCTCTCGTCGGGAGCCGGCTGCGCGGAGGCCCAGCCGGCCACGAACAGCGTCAGGACGGCGAGGAGGCGAGTGGGCGCTCTGTAACGAGTTCCAGGCATGACGGACAGCGCGAAAGCTACCACCGGATGAGCCAAGACATCCGGCAAGACATCCCGGCGAGCGGT
The DNA here is from genome assembly GCA_965224065.1 of Candidatus Multivoradales bacterium. Classification (GTDB taxonomy): domain Bacteria; phylum Acidobacteriota; class Thermoanaerobaculia; order Multivoradales; family JAHEKO01; genus JAOTZA01. Next base: position 3,833,888 of record CBDCYF010000005.1, on the reverse strand, counting down.
CCCGCCCTTGCCGTGCAAAGGCCGTTCCCGGTCACCGACGACCGTCTGGACTTTCACCGTGGGCTGCTAGAGTCCCGGCGATGAAGAAATGGCTCGTGCGAGCGGCGATTCTGGTCGCGCTGATCGTCCTGATCTGGGTCCTCCGGGCGACCGTTTTTGCGCCCGACCCGGTCGAGGTACGAGTGGCCATCGTCGAGCGGGGTCGGGTCGAGGAGACCATCACCAACTCGCGCGCCGGCACCGTGACCGCTCGCCGCCGGGCCAAGCTGTCGCCCGAGGTCGGCGGGCAGGTCACAGCACTCCCCTACCGCGAGGGGCAATGGGTGGCCGCGGGTGAACTGGTGCTCGAGCTCGACAGCCGCACCCAGCGAGCGCAGCTCGATCTCGCACTCCGCGATCTGGAGGCTGCCGGGGCCGAGCGCAACCGGGCGTGTGTCTCCGCCGAGAGGTCCAAACGCGAGCTCGAGCGAGTGAGACGCCTGGCCTCCGAGGAGATCGTCTCGGTCGACATTCTGGACCAGGTGGAAAGCGCCTTTGCGGCCGCCGACGCCGCCTGCCGCTCGGCGCGGGCGCAGGAGGCGCGGGCCAGGGCGGCGGTGTCTCTCGCCCGCACCGAAGTCGACAAGACCGTGCTGCGCTCGCCGTTCGACGGCATCGTCGCCGAAGTGTCGATCGAGTTGGGTGAGTGGACGACACCTTCTCCGCCCGCGCTCCCGGTGCCCCCGGTGATCGACATCTTGGATCCGACGTCGATCTATGTCAGCGCGCCGATGGACGAAGTGGACTCGGCGCGGATCCGGGTCGCCCAGCCGGTGCGCGTGACCGTGGATTCGCATCGCGACCGCGAGCTCGAGGGAACGGTGATCCGGCTGGCCCCCTATGTGCTGGACCTCCAGGAACAGAACCGCACGGTGGAGGTCGAGGTCTCACTCGAAGACGCCGAGTTCGCCGCCACCCTTCTGCCCGGAACCTCAGCCGACATCGAGATCATCCTGGAAGCCGACGACGACGTGCTGAGGGTGCCGACGTCGGCCCTCATCGAGGGCAGCCGCGTTCTAGTGTTCGAAGACGGAACGCTCCGGGAGCGCCGGCTCGAGATCGGCCGCCGCAACTGGAACTTCACCGAGGTGGTCTCGGGGGTCACCGAGGGCGAACGCATCGTCGTGACGCTCGACCGCGAAGAGATCCAGGACGGAGCCGAAGCGGTCGAAGCCTCGGATGAAGACGCCTAGCCCGTTCGTTCATGAGCCCAAATGACGACGCCATCATCCGGCTCGAGGGCGTCGGCCGCACCTTCCACGTCGGGGACCAGGATGTCCACGCTCTGGTCGGGGTCGACGAACGGATCGCGCCGGGCGAGCACGTCGCCATCATGGGGCCGTCGGGCTCGGGAAAGTCGACGCTGCTCAACATCGTCGGCTGTCTCGACCGGCCCACGGCCGGGCGATATTACCTGGAGGGACGCGAGGTCGGAGCGCTCGGACCGGCCGAGCTCACCAGCGTCCGCCGCCACCAGATCGGTTTTGTCTTTCAGTTTTTTCATCTGATCCCACGGTTGACCGCAGTCGAGAACGTCGAGCTGCCCATGGTCTTCGCCGGCATGCCGCGCGCCGAGAGGCGGCGCCGGTCCAACGAGGCCCTCTCGGCGGTGGGCCTCGACCATCGTCTCGACCACGTGCCCGACCAGCTTTCGGGGGGTGAGCGACAACGTGTGGCGCTCGCCCGGGCGACGATCATGGAGCCCGCCATCTTGCTGGCCGACGAGCCGACCGGGAACCTCGACAGCGCGTCGGGCAAAGTGGTGCTCGAGATGCTCGACGATTTGAACGACCGCGGCCTGACCCTCGTGGTGGTGACTCACGACCCAAAGGTCGCCCAGCGCGCCGACCGCATCATCGTCCTGGTAGACGGCCGGATCGTCAAAAGGGTTCGAGGCAGCGAGATCGTCGAGGTCCTCGCTCTACTCACCGAGGCGGACGAGGAATGAAGGCAGCCGACCGAGGTCTCGGACTGCGAGACCTGCTGAAATTCTCCACCGGCAGCCTGCGCCGCCACGGGCTGCGGACCGCCCTCAGCCTGGTGGGAGTGATGATCGGAGTCGCCGCGGTGGTCATCCTCACCGCGCTCGGACAGGGCGCCCGGCGTTACGTCGTCGACCAGTTCGCCAGTCTCGGCACCAACCTCTTGATCGTGCTGCCCGGCAAGACCGAGACCAGTGGGACCTTTGGCGTCGGCGGCATCCCCAACGATCTGACCCTCCAGGACGTCCAGGCCATCGACCGCTTTGTGCGCGCGGCCCGGCTGACGGTGCCGGTGGTGGTCGGAACCGAAGAAGTGTCGTCGGGCGACCGCCGCCGACAGCTCGCGATCATCGGCACCACCACCGAATTCGAAGAGGCTCGCGACGTCAAGATGGCCGGGGGCGACTTTCTCCCCTCGGCGGATATGTTTCGCGGCACACCGGTGGTGGTTCTCGGCGACCGGGCGGCGCGCGAGCTGTTTGGCGCGGAGAGCGCGCTGGGGCGGATCGTCCGAGTCGGAGACTGGCGCATGAGGGTCATCGGCGTGCTGGCCCGGCAGGGCACCAAGCTGGGAGTGAATTTCGACGACGTGGCGATCATCCCGGTGTCCACCGCAATGCAGATGTTCAACCGCGCCTCGCTTTTCCGCGTCCTGGTCCAGGTCAACGCCCACGCCGACCTGGACACCGCCAAGCAGGAGATTCTGGACCTGCTGATCGAGCGCCACGGCGAAGAAGACGTCACCGTGCTGACGCAGGACGCGGTGGTCTCGACCTTCTCCGCCATCCTCGACACCCTGACCCTGGTGGTGGCCGCTATCGCCACTATCTCCCTGACCGTGGCCGGGATCGGGATCATGAACGTGATGCTGGTGTCGGTCTCCGAGCGCACCGGGGAGATCGGGCTGCTCAAGGCGCTGGGCGCTTCCCGGCCGCAGATCCTGATGGCCTTTCTGACCGAGGCGACCTTTATCTCGGGGCTGGGAGGCGTGATCGGGCTTGCCCTCGGCTGGGCGGTCGTACGCCTGATGGTCCGCGCCTTCCCGGCCCTACCGGCGAGCCCGCCGTTGTGGGCGGTGGCGGCTTCCCTGGGGCTGGCCGTGGCCGTGGGATCGATCTTTGGCCTGCTGCCCGCACGGCGCGCCACCCAGCTCGATCCGGTGGCGGCTCTGGCGAGACGCTAGCCTGAACTTCTCACCAGCGCTCGGCCCGGCTACTCCGCTTCGACGGCAACGGCCCCCGCCGTGGGACCAGCGCCGCCGCCCCGACGCCCAGTAGATAGAGAGCGATCGTGGGGAGCGCGAAGATGCAGAGGTTGACCACGTCGGGCGTCGGCGTGATGACCGCCGCCATCACAAAGATGATCAGCACCGCCCAGCGAAAATGTCGCATCAGGAATCGCGGCGTCACAACGCCGATCTGGGCCAGAAAGAAGATGACGATCGGCAGCTCGAACATCAGCCCCAGCCCGAGGATCACCAGCAGCAGGAACCCGTAGTAGCGGTCGACCGTGATCTGGGGATCGAATGCCGACCCCATCCCGATCAGGAAATCGATCGCGAAGGGAAACGCGACATAGTAGGCAAAGGCCCCGCCGGCGAGAAAAAACAACGAGCCCAGAAACACAAACGGCAGGGCGTAGAAGCGCTCACGCCGGTAAAGACCGGGGGCGACGAACCGCCAGAACTGGTAGAGCACGATCGGCGAGGCCAGAAAAAGCCCGGCGAGAGCGGCGATCTTGACGTAGAGAAGAAAAGCGTCGGTCACCCCCAGAAACACCAGCTTCTCTTCCGTGATCTCGTAGATCGGCTGGGCGAAGAACTCGGCGATCTTCTCCACAAACACCCAACACGCCCCAAACGCGACGGCGAGCGCCAGGAGCGCCTTGACCAGCCGCGAGCGCAGCTCCTCCAAATGCTCGATCAGAGTCATGCGCGGGAGGTTCTCGGACTCGCTCATCGCTCGGTGGGCCCGGCCGGTAAGTCCCTTGGCGGCTACTCTTCCTCCGCAGAGGAGGCTTCCGGATCGCTGCGGTCATCGGAACCGGCCTGCGGAACGGTCTCGGGCGGACGGTCGGTCGAGCTCGGCTCGGCCCGCAGCTCATCGTCAATCGAACGCTTGAGGTCGGTCGTCGCCCGGCGGAACTCCCCCAGCGCCTTGCCCAGCGTGCGCCCCACCTGGGGCAGCCGCTTGGGACCAAACACCAACAGCGCCAGAACCAGGATGAAGAGGATTTCCGGAAGTCCGAGCGAACCGAGCATGAGAGTTGCTACCCGCCGAGAATGATCGGGGCCGGGTGCGGGAAAGTCAAGCGCCGGCAGAACCCATCTTGCCATTTGGGCGTATGCCTCCATAGAGCGCGCTGTGGCCGACTGCTAAGATCCGCCCAATGAGAAGACCCTGGAAGATCGCCGCCGTCGCCCTGTTTACGGTCTCGCTCCTGTTCGGGGGCTTTATGGGCGACCGGGTGCTGGCGGTCACCGACGAGGCCCGCGACTGGCTGCGTCTCTATACCGAGCTGGTGGACGTCGTCCACGACCGCTACGGCGGCGAGGTCAGCTATGCCGATCTGGTGCAGTCGTCGATCGGCGGGATGCTGCGGACGCTCGACCCGCACACCAACTTCTTGCCGCCCCGGGCCTACGACACTATGCGGGAACGGCAGCAATCGAGCTTCTACGGTCTGGGGATTCTGGTGGGGATGCGACACGGTCAGTTGACCGTTATCAACCCGCTGGAGGGGACGCCGGCCTCACGGCTCGGCATCCGGGCCGGCGACGTCATCGCCGCCATCGAGGGCGAGTCGACCGAGACGATGAGCCTCGACGACGCGGTGAGCCGCCTCAAGGGCCCCAAAGGCACGCAGGTCGCCATCACCATTGCTCGCCGGGGCCTGGACATTCCCCTGGAGCTGACCATCACCCGCGACGAGATCCCACAAAACACCGTGCGCTATGCCTCGATGGTCACGCCGGAGACCGGCTACATGACCATCTCGGACTTCAACCGGGCTACCGGCAAAGAAGTCCGCGAGACCCTCTCCGACTTGAAAGAGCAGGGGATGACCAGCCTGATCGTCGACCTGCGCGGCAACGGAGGCGGACTGCTCGACCAGGCGATCGAAGTCGCCGAGCAGTTTCTGCCCAGCGAAGCCAAGATCGTCGAGACCCGGGGACGGACCCGGGACTCGTTCCAAGAGTTCAGCGCCAACGGCGAGGACTCCGAGATGGAGCTGCCGGTCGTCGTTCTGGTAGGAGAAGGGACCGCCTCGGCGGCCGAGATCCTCGCCGGGGCGATCCAGGATCACGACATCGGGCTGATCGTCGGCACCCCTACCTGGGGCAAGGGGCTGGTTCAGACCGTCTATTCGCTTTCCTACGGGGCCGGCGTCGCCCTGACCACGGCCAAGTACTACACACCGTCGGGCCGCCTGATCCAGCGCGACTACACGTCCTGGTTCGACTACACCACCAACTCCAACGGCGAGCCCGAGGTCGTCGGTCTCGACCCGAGCTTCGAGGAAGTGTTTCGCACCGACCTCGGCCGCGAGGTCTACGGTGGGGGCGGCATCACGCCCGATATCCACGTCGAGAGGCCCCGGCTCAACACGGTGCTCCAGTATCTGGTCAGCCGGAGCGCGTTCTTCGACTTTGCGGTGGACTACACCCGCGAGAACGCGATCGAAAGCCCGGACTGGACTCCCGGCCCCGAGCTGGTCGACCGGTTTAAGGACTGGCTGCTCGAAAACGAGCTGTTGACCGGCGAGGAGATCGAGCGCGACCTCGCCGACCCGGAGACGCGTACGATCGCGGAACGCTACGCCCACGCCGAGATCTTCGCCTCGGCTTTCGGGATGGACGCACGCCACCGGGTCCTGTCGGCCGGCGACGTCCAGCTCAAACGGGCGCTCGAAGTGCTGGAAGAGGCGTCCGAGCTGCTGGCGCGCAGAAAGCGGCTGGACGCCGACGAGCCGGACGTCACCGCGGCGGCGGCGATCGAGGTGGTGGGCTAGCGCCGGCCGGCGACGCTAGCCCTTGCCCGCCAGATAGCCCGCGGCCAGTTCCGGCAGGGCATCGAGGTCATAGCCGCCCTCGAGCGTCGCCAGCAGCCGGCCACCGGCAACCCGCTCCGCCAGGTCCCGCAGGTCCCTCCCCCACTCGGCAAAGGCCTCGGCCGTCACTTCCATCCCCCCGACCGGGTCGCCTCGCCAGGCGTCGAAACCCGCCGAGACCAGCAGCGCCTGGGGGGCAAAGGCCTCGATCGCCGGGAACAGGCGCCGTTCGAAGGCCTGCCCGAAGTCCGAGTCGGTCGAGCCAGCCGGCAGGGGCACGTTGAGCGTTGTGCCCTCCCCGGAGTCCCGGCCGGTCTCGTCCGCGGCCCCCGTACCGGGATAGAAGGGCCACTGGTGAACGCTGGAAAAGTGAACGTCGGACCGGCTCTCGAACAGATGCTGGGTGCCGTTGCCGTGGTGCACGTCGAAATCGAGCACCGCGACTCGTTCGAGCCCGTGCCGGCGGATCAGGTACTCGGCGGCCACCGCGATGTTGTTGAAGAAACAAAACCCCATGGCCAGCCCGCGCTCGGCGTGGTGGCCGGGCGGCCGCACGGCGACAAAGGCCTCGGCAAGACCGTCGCCTGTCTCCCCCATCATCCAGTCGGCCGCATGGAGCGCGGCATCCACCGCCCCGCGGGCCGCGTCCCAGCTCCCGCGAGAAAGCGGGTTGTCGGCAGAGCCGAGCAAGCCGTCGCCGCGCTCGACCGCGCGCGCAAAGGACTCGACGTACGCTGGGTCGTGCAGGGACGCGATGGCCTCCGGTCCGCCAGGGTGCGGACCCCCATCGGCGAGCTCCCGGGTCTTGCCGAGACGCGCCAGAATCGACTCCAGACGCTCCGCTCGTTCCGGGAACCCATACGGTACCCGGTGCTCCAGACACCTCCGGTCGGTAAAGACTCGCTGCGCCAATCAGTCTCCGGTTCAGACTCATCCTAGCCTGAACTTCTCACCAGCGTCCGGCCCGAAGGCCGGTGAGAAGATCAGGCTAGCGCGCGCCGCGTCCCGAGCGCGAAGCCCTGGGCGCACAGCTTCTTGCGGGCACGGCAGATCAGCGTGTCCACGCACCCCGCCGAGAGCGGCGGTCCCAGCTCGTCGGCAATCTCACGGCTCGTCAGGCCACCGAGAAAAGCCAGCTCGAGGATGCGCACGTTCCGCTCGGTCGAGCGCCCGCCGGCGATTCTGCGGCAGCAGTCCAGAAACCGGTGGCGCTCCTCGCTCAGGATCAGCCGCTGCTCGGCCGACGGTCCGGGATCGGGTCGCAGCTCGAGCCGCGCCGGCCGGCCCGGCGGCTCCACGAGCCGGTCGCGGCCTCTTTTGGCGGCTCCACGGATCCTCAGCGAATCGATTGCCACATTGCGCGCCACCCGCATCAAAAAGGCGCGAATCGCCAACTCGTCGCGCTCGCGGCACCTTCTCAGCCGCCAGCCGCCGCGCTCCAGAAGCCGATAGTAGGTCTCCTGAACCAGGTCCTCTTCGAGCTCGACGCTGCGGTGCCGGCCGCGTCGAACCACTGCCCGCACCGCGCGGCGCAGATCCCGATCGTAGCGATCCACCAGCTCGGTCCAAGCCTCCTCGTCCCGGCTCGCGACACAGCGGTCGATCAGTTGTCTTGTATTGCGCGCCTTGGGCGCCTGCTGGGTCGTCATCGTCCACTCCTCTCCGTTGTGGAGTGGAGGCGACGACGGAAAAAACGGATTGGAAACGCTGCCGGCGGGAACCGGCCTGCGGTAGGCGAAGTGAGTATAGCACCGGCCGGTGAGGCCGGCTCGGCTACCTCATCTTCTCTTCGACAAACTCCACGTGCTTGCGGGCCTTGGGGTCGTACTTCTTGAGCTTGAGCTTGTCGGTCGAAAGCTTCTTGTTCTTGGTGGTGGTGTAAAAGTAACCCGTACCGGCGGTCGAGACGAGCTTGATCTTGTCGCGCATCGATATCTCCTTCGAAACTCTGATCTTACCGCTTCGTTTTTCTCGCCTCGATCCCGGTGCCATTCGGGAGTGAATGGCGGGGCCGACGGGACTCGAACCCGCGACCTCCGGCGTGACAGGCCGGCGTTCTGACCAACTGAACTACGACCCCGGGTACCTTTCGAGAATCTACGATGGCTTGACGAAACTGTCGAACTTGTTGAGACCGGGCGGAGGTGGTGGGAGGTGAGGGATTTGAACCCACGACCCCCTGCGTGTAAGGCAGGTGCTCTCCCACTGAGCTAACCTCCCCCGCCGAAGGCGCAACATGTTACGGAAGCGCCCTGGTCGAGTCAACTTCGAAACACCGTCTTTTGGCTGTAGCCGAGACCGAACCGGCGCCCGGACCACCGGACGGGCCCGGCGGAGGGTAGCGACCTCCCAGGCTCCATGAAAGAATCATCACCCTGTTCGAGCCGCCCGCGGCCGGATAATCAGCAAATCGATAAGGAGGCTTTCCCCCTGATGCACGAAGTACCCGCTCTTTCCTATGCCCATGACGCCCTCGAGCCCCATATCGACGCGCGGACCATGGAAATTCACCACGGCAAGCACCACGCAGCCTATGTCACCAACCTCAACAAGGCCCTCGAAGGCCACGATGAGCTGGCGGCCAAGAGCGTCGAGGAGCTCCTGAGCGACATGGATTCGATCCCCGAGTCGATCCGGGGAGCGGTGCGCAACCACGGCGGTGGCCACGCCAACCACAGTCTGTTCTGGTCGATCATGGGCCCGGGCGGCGGCGGTGCCCCGAGCGGCGATCTGGCGAGCGCCGTCGACGGAACTTTTGGCGGTTTCGACGCCTTCAAGGACCAGTTCACCCAGGCCGCGGCGACCCTTTTCGGGTCGGGCTGGGCCTTTCTGGTCGTCGGCGACGGCGGGCTGAGCGTGGTCCAGCGTCCCAATCAGGACAGCCCGCTGATGGACGGGCAGACGCCGATCCTGGGGGTCGACGTATGGGAGCACGCCTACTACCTGAACTACCAGAACCGGCGACCCGATTACCTCGCCGCCTGGTGGAACGTAGTGGACTGGGACGCGGTCGCCCAGCGTTTTTCGGCCGCCGGCTAGCCTGACTTTCTTACCAGCGTTCGAGGCAGAAGGCTGCAAATGCCTGGAGATACAAGGCTTGCGACCGAGGGCGACGCAGGCGTAGCCGTAGCTACGTCGAGGAGCCCGATGGGAGCGCAACGCAGTAGATTCAGGCATTTCCGGCCTTCGGACCGGAGGTTGGTGAGAAAGTCTGACTAGCGTCGATCACATACGGCGCTTGCGCGTAGCGCACAGAGGCTCCATTTTTTTGGCACTTGCAGCCGAAATTTCCCGAATTTTCGTCAGGCATAGCGCCAAATCTTTGCGCCGCGGCAGGTGTGCGGCCGCCCCTCAGCCCCGGCCCGAGGAGCCTGCCGGACCATAGAATTCCTTTTATCTCTTGCTAGATTTCGATTTCTCTATGGCCGCACATCGGTATGTGGCGCTCCCTCTGTAACCGGTCGGAGGGCTGGCACGGCTGTTGCCCTTAAGGCTCTCCATGAAACACCCTGAACCCATCACCGCTGTTCAACCCCATCCCCGGTCGACCGGCCCGGAGCTGCTGAGCCGGCCGTCGCCCCGGTTCAACGGCGCCAGCCGCGAGCTCAACAAGTTCTTCAAGGCACTTTCGGACGAGACCCGGCGCAACATCCTGCGGCTGCTGGAACGGAACGAGTCCACGGTCGGCGAGATCGTGGCCAACTTCCATCTGTCCCAGCCCACGATCTCCCGCCACCTGTCGGTGCTCAAGGAAGCGCGGCTGGTCGTGGACCAGCGCCAGGGCCAACACGTCGTCTACCGCCTCTCCGACGACACCCTTGCCCGCTCGGTGCGCCTGTTCTTCCGCGACTTCGAGCAGTGCCAGCGGATTCTTCGCTAGGCTAGTGCCAGCCGGCGGTAGTGGTACCTTTTGAATAGGCGCTGCCCGCGGCTAGTCGTCTAGCGACAGAACATAGTCCTTTGCCCGCCTAAGATCCCAGCCGGTTTGCTCCCGAACAAACTTGACTGCGCTGATAGTGGAACTGCGGCGCAGAACTACGAGAATCCTACTCTCTGTAGTGCCCAAAAGGCGCGGGATGCCCACAATGCGGACATGCCACAGCTTTGGCACTGACCGGTCTTGAGCAGCACTCACAGTTAGTTAGCTCTACCATCCCTGCTCATTATGGGCTTGTCGCGGAGGCTAGCAGTCCCCTGCGAGGTCGACGACGGACCACAGCCGATCCGTAGCTCCGGTGGCGAGTGCAGAGACTAGACCGTCTAGGCTTCACGGCTGCCACACGAAGTTGTAGTAGGCGACGTGCAGAGCGCAGGCGGCTTTCAGGTCCTCGAGCTTGCGGCTGAACGCAACGGTTGACCAGGTGATCAGCGTTGCATGGTGCGGACGATGAGATTGGATCGCTCTACGATGCTCGTGCCAGCGGCTCGTCCGACAAGCCACCAAGGCTGCCGGAAGTCGCTTCCCGCCTGGACCCACGATATCCTCGTACGAGCAGCCAAGCGGCAGCTACGATGACTGAGCGGAGGGAGTGAGATTCAAACTCCGCCGGAAAACCGGCTCCTAACCGAAGTCTCAATCCCAGAGCGGCTAAACACCGGAGCTCTCCGCACCTTAGCTTAAAAGCTAAGGGTTGACGCAAGTTAGCTTAAAAGCTAAGATGAGTCTAGTCGAAGACGTCTGTAGCGGACGCTTCCCCGTCCGAGCAATGCGTGACGCTGATGGTCACTGCCAAATGCATTCACTTTTGCAGGATCTCAAAAGCGCGAGGCTGCGCATGGCAAACGATGCATTCCGGTTTCTAGAGGACAAAGTGGCGGTACTCGGCCCTTTTTACTATCGGCCCCTATCGGAGGATCTAGAGGGAGGGCTGCGGTTGTTCAGGTTCGTGAGTTCCAGCGAGCCGTCGGACTTATGCCTTATCTGGTTTGAGGACCACCCGGACCTAATCTGCACCCGCGCCTGCTTTGTGGATAACGGCGAGGAACCAGACGAATTCGACCGACGCGCAAGCCTCGAAGCGATGAAGGCCTATTGGCTGGACAAGAGTACCGGAGGAGCCATTGTCAACTAATCGTTTCGCCAACCTGATTGAGAGGGCCAAAGGATCACCTGACTACTGGAAGAGGGGTGCAAATCTCGGCTTCGTCTATGGTATTGATCGTTTGCTCAAGTTGGCCGGTAAATCTCGGGCCTATCTAGCTGAGAAGGCAAAGATGGACGAATCGACTCTCTCCAGGGCACTAAGCGGAAATCAGAACCTGACGATAGACACCATGGATCGACTGGCAGCAGCCCTTGACGCCGCAGTCCACATTCACGTCGAGAAGCGGGAGGTTAGAGGCGGTTGGGTTCCGGTGGAGCAAATGGTTCCCGTCCCCGTTGTCGAAAGTGGAACACCAGTGAAGACTATCTTTGCCCTCTCCGGCATTGTCGCTAGTGCCTCGACCAGCCCCACAGTCCCAGATTGAGAGTTCTAGTGCTCGCATGAAACATGTTTGGTCAGTTCTGTGCAGGCAAGCCATCGTGAACAAGGAGTCAGACGGAATCACGCTTGTAGAGACATTTGACCGCATACACATTCGAGATGCCAAAGCACTTGAAGAAGCATGGGCTCAAGCACCAGGAAAGCCGATTCCCTTCCCTTTCGCCTGTGTCATTGCTAGTCGATGGACGCGCTCCGACATTGACACTCCCGAAACAGGCGAGGGCCGTGCTTTTATGCTGGCCCCGGGAAGTCGCAAGCGATTCATCGAGAACACTTTCCCTATCGACCTACAGAACCATGTGAATTACCAACCCAAACTCGTAATGGACGGCATTCCGTACGTCGGGATGGGCCACTATCACTTTGTAATTCAGACTCGCAGCAAGCCAACTGCTCGCTGGCAGACCAACACCAAGATCAGGTTAACGCTTGCATCTGCCCCAGCAAAGCCAACCGTCGCAGAGCAGCAAGCGCCTAGCTAAGTTCCTCCAGTTTTCGAACCAGCCACCTGCGGTATCCGGCGAATCTCGAAGTTGCCACCCAGATGGCGGCTCGGATCTAGATAGACTTGTCGCGGTCGATCATGGGGTTTTGTTCTCCATGATCAGCAAGGTCTCGGTGGGCGTGTCTGCGCCTGCCGGGTCCACCTTGGTTTCAGCCGACCTCAGCCGCTGATTCCCTGCGGTCTAGGGGCGGTGTCGAAACGTACCACGAACCAGCCGGCGCCTTTTCATCCCCCACGCTATAATGCCTTCCCGCCCGGGGGCCGTTGCGGCCCTCGAGCGCTCGTGTCAACGAATTCCAGGCGGTGTAGCTCAGGTGGTTAGAGCGAGCGGCTCATAACCGCTAGGTCAGGGGTTCAAGTCCCTTCACCGCCACCAAACCGGTAGGCTGTAGCGGCCGGTTCCCGACCACCGGAAGACCGGATCGAATGCCTGTCCGAGCCCTCCAGCGTTTCTTTTCGGCGCGGGCTACCGTGGACCGTGGGGACCTGATCCTGGTCGCCTTTTCGGGCGGCCCGGACTCGACGGCTCTGCTGGCGGGGCTCCGGGAGATCTCGGCGCGACTCGGCGTTCGCCTGCACGCCGCCCATTTCGACCACCGGCTCGACCCGGACTCCGGGAGACGAGCCAAACGGGCGGCGGCCCTGTCACGGCGCCTCGAAGTGCCCTTTACTCTCGGATGCCGGCCACCCGGCCCTGCCGTGGCCCGGGGCGAGAGCCCGGAGGAGGCGGCCCGACGGCAGCGGTACCGCTTTCTCGAAGAGACCCGGACCGCGCTGGGCGCGCGTTACGTCGCCACCGCGCACCATCGAGACGACCAGGCGGAGACCGTCTTGTTGCGAATGCTCCAGGGGACCGGGCCGGCGGGTCTCGCCGCCATCGCGCCCCGGCGCGGAGCCATCGTGCGACCGCTTCTGTCGGTCCCGCGGACCTCGCTCGAAGCCTACGTGGCGACACGGGGACTGGATCCGGTGTCCGATCCGACCAATCGAGACCTCACCCTGCGCCGGAACTTCGTCCGCCACTGCTTGCTGCCGAGCTTGCCGGATCCAAAACACACGCTGCACCGAGATCTGGCCTCGCTCGCGGCCACCGGCGCCCGCGCCGCGGCGCGGGTCGAAAAACTCCTCGCCACAAAGCTCACCCCGGCCCGCACCGCCGCCGGCGGAGTCTCGGTGGACCGCCGGCTCCTCGAGACCCTGCCGCCGCCGCTCCTGGCGCCAGCGCTCGCCCTTCTCCACCGCGTGGTCGGAGCGGCCAACCCGCCGGGGGCGCGACCGCTTGCCGAGCTGTCCCGCCAGCTCGGGCTGAGCCGGCGGCCGGGTGGCCGGCCCAACGGCCGAATCGGCTGCGACTGCGGCGCCGGCTGGCGTCTGGTGAGTCGAGGCGAGCGCCTGGTGCTGCAGCCGGCAGCCGGCGCAACAAACCGGCGCGCACCCCGCTTCGCTTATACTCTCCCCGTGCCCGGGGAGGTGTGGCTTCCGGAAGTGGGCGGCAAGATCGCCCTGCGCGCCCGCAAGGTCGCTCCCTGGATGTTCGCGCGGTCGCGGCGCCGCGCCGCCCTTGCCCTGTCGCTGGCTCCGGGAGACATCCTCACCGTCCGCAACCGGAGACCCGGCGATCGGATCCGCCCCTTCGGGTGCGACTACTCCCGCAAACTGAAAGACTTGATGATCGACCGCAAGATCCCGCGCCGCGAGCGCGACCGGCTCCCGCTCCTGTGTGTCGGGAAGCGGGCGGAGCACATCGTTTGGATTCCGGGGATCACGATCGACGAGCGCTGCCGCGTCGGCACCGAAGCGGATGTCTGGGTCGCCGAGTTGGAGGGTCGCGAGTGGAAGTCCCGATGATCGAGCCACGGATCCAACGGCTCTACGATTCCTCCACGATCGCGACCAAGGTCCAGGCCCTGGGCGAGACCATCGCCCGGGACCACGCGCAGGACGACCCGTGGATCGTGTCCATCGTCGGCGGCTCGGTCGTGTTTCTGGCCGATCTGGTCCGGGCCATCAAAAAACCCATCCGCTACGAGACGGTTCAGGTGGCCTACTCCCCCTCGTCTCAGGGTGAGGATCTCTTGGAGATCCACTACCCGATCTCGCTCGACGTGCAAGACCAGCCGGTGGTGATCGTCAAGGACGTTGTTTCGACCGGCGTTACCGAGTCCTATCTGGTCAGCCAGTTTCTCGACCGCGGAGCGGAGAACGTCGAGATCGCCACCTTGATCGATCTTCCCGAGGAGCGCCGAGCCGAGCTCGAAACCGACTACCGCGCCTTCAGCCCCAAGCGCGTCGGCACCTTTGTCGGTTATGGTTTGAAGTACAAGGGGCGGTTTGGGAACCTCCCCTATCTTGGCCGGATCCAAGCCTAGCCCGGCCGCCTCATCGGGAATCCCGAGCCGACCCACGCCGTTATAGCTACCAGCGAGCCACCATCATGAACCCCGCCGTCAGAACCCTCATCCTCTGGATCGCCATCCTGGTGGTGGTGATCGTTCTCTGGAACACCTTTCACGCCGGCCGGGTGACCCGCCACCCGCTGACCTTTACCGAGTTTGTCGAACAGCTCGAAGACGGGTGGATCTCGGAAGTCACCATCCGCCAGCAGGAGATCACCGGCAAGTTCAAGGAGGGCGGAAGCTACGAGAGCGGCGACCAGTTCTCGACCTACGCGCCACCCGAATACCCCGACCTCGTCCCCAATCTGATGGAACAGGACGTGGTCATCAAGGCCGAGCCTCCGCGGGACAATCCCCTGCTGCAATTCCTCTTCGCCTGGGCGCCGATTCTTTTGATCATCGGTCTGTGGATTTTCTTTATGCGCCAGATGCAGACCGGCGGCAACAAGGCCCTTTCGTTCGGCAAGAGCCGAGCCAAGCTGCTGTCGACGGCGGGCAAAAGGGTGACGTTCGAGGACGTCGCCGGTGTCGAGGAGGCCAAAGAGGAGCTCTCCGAGATCGTCGAGTTCCTCAAGGAGCCCCAGAAATTCCAGAAATTGGGTGGCAAGATTCCCAAGGGGGTCCTGTTGATGGGACCCCCGGGAACCGGCAAGACGCTTCTGGCCCGCGCCATCGCCGGCGAGGCCAACGTACCGTTTTTCTCCATCTCGGGATCCGACTTTGTCGAGATGTTCGTCGGCGTCGGCGCAAGCCGGGTGCGGGACCTCTTCGACCAGGGGAAAAAGAACGCTCCTTGCCTGATCTTTATCGACGAGATCGACGCGGTGGGGCGCCACCGCGGCGCCGGGCTCGGGGGCGGGCACGACGAGCGCGAACAGACCTTAAACCAGCTCCTGGTCGAAATGGACGGCTTTGAGTCCAACGAGGGCGTCATCTTGATCGCCGCCACCAACCGACCCGACGTTCTCGACCCGGCGTTGCTGCGCCCGGGTCGCTTTGATCGCAGGGTGGTCGTCGACCGGCCGGACATCAACGGCCGCACCGGCATCCTCGAGGTCCACACACGCGAGATCCCGTTGGGCGAAGACGTCGAGCTCGAGATCATCGCCCGCGGCACCCCGGGCTTTTCCGGCGCCGACCTCGCCAACCTGGTCAACGAGGCCGCGCTGATCGCCGCCCGGCTCAACCGCAAGACGGTCGCCATGGAGGACTTCGAATACGCCAAGGACAAGGTCCTGATGGGCGTCGAGCGCAAGACCCTCATGCTGACCGACGAAGAAAAGACCGTCACCGCCTATCACGAGGCCGGGCACGCCCTGGTCGCCGCGTTTCTCCCAAAGGCGGATCCACTCCACAAAGTGACCATCATTCCGCGCGGCCGCGCCCTCGGCGTGACGATGCAACTGCCCACCGAGGACAAGCACAACTACACCCGCAAGTACGTCGAGAATCAGATCGCCATCCTGATGAGCGGCAGGATCGCCGAGGAGCTGACCCAGGACGACATCACCACCGGGGCGGGCAACGACATCGAGCGCGCCACCGACATGGCGCGGCGGATGGTCTGCGAATGGGGCATGTCGGATCTGGGCCCACTGTCGTTCGGCGCTAAAGACGAGCCGGTCTTTCTGGGGCGCGACTTCACCCAGCGCGCCGACTACAGCGAAGACACGGCGCTACGGATCGACCACGAAATCGCGCGCATCATCCGCGAGGCCAACGAGCAGGCCAACCAGATCCTCACCGAGCACCGCGCCGTGCTGGACAGAATCGCCGAGGAGCTCCTGGAGCGCGAGACGCTCGACGGCTCCGAGGTCTACAAGATCATCCGGGAGATGACCGGACTGGAGCTTGCCCCACCGCCGCCGCCCAAACCTCCAGCGGCCGAGCCCGAGCCGGAGCCCGACCCGGAGCCGGACGACAGCGAGGAGCCGTCCCGCGGGGTCGGGGTCTCCGTGGCGCCAACGCCTCTGCCGTCGACCGAGTAGGAACCGCCGGCTGGACTTCCCGCGGGGCCGGGCTTACTCGGCCTGCGCTTGCTTGTCCGCCGGTTGCTCAGCGGCCGGCTGATCCGTGGCCGGCTGGTCTGCAGCCGGCTGATCTGCGGCCGGTCGGTCAGCGGCGGCTTTTTGCGCCGGCTTGGGCTTGGGCTTCTTGGCCGCCGGCTCCGCGGTCTTCTTCTGGTCGGCCTTGACCGGCGCCAGAACCATCACCATGCGACGCGACTCGAGGCCGGTACGGGTCTCGATCACACCCAGGCCCTCCACCGCCTTGGTGAGACGATCGAGGATCTCCGCGCCCAGCTCGGGACGGCGTAGCTGCCGGTAGCGGAAAAAGACCGTGACCTTGACCTTTTTACCCTTCGACAAGAAGTGCTTGACCCGGTCGGTCTTGCGCTCCATGTCGTGCTTGTCGATGTTGGGCCGGTACTTGACCTCTTTGACCTCGATGGTGTGGGTCTTTTTGCGCGCCTCGCGCGCCTGTTTCTCGCGCTCGTATTTGAGCTTGCCCCAATCGAGGATCTTGACCACCGGCGGATCCGCCGTCGGGCCGACTTCGACCAGATCGAGACCGGCGTCTTCCGCTCGCCGCCGCGCCTCTTCGATCTCCACTACGCCGACCTGGCCGCCGTTCTCGTCGATCAGACGAACCGGGCTCTTGCGGATGCGGTGGTTGACCCGCGGCTGATCGTCCCTCCTCGGGGGTCTTCTGATAGGTCTACGAATCTCTCTGCTCCTTTCCTCGCCGGCACCGACCACTACACTCGACCGGCACCGGTTTATTCCCGACCGCAGCACGCGACACGGCCGCCGGACACGCCGAGAGGCGCACCCATCCCTTCCGAGCCGGCCGCCTCACACCTTGTCGACGGACACGAGAATCATCGAACGGTGGGACGGCAACGGCGAAACAAGGTGCCGCGCCGCGGTGCGCCCGGGAGAGCGTGCTCGGGTCCCGGGCTCAGCAAATAGACGATCGGCAACACTTGAGACAGCCTAGCACAAGAGTACGGCGCCAGAGTCAAGCCCGGGGGAACCAAGGCAAGCCTGTGCTAGCCTGATCGGCGCGTGAGCGAGGCGAGCCAGTCCCTCTACCCCCTCACATTTCAGCCGGTTCTCAAGAGCTATCCCTGGGGCGGGCGCAAGCTGGCCACACACCTCGGGCGCGAGCTGCCACCGGGCAAGGTGGCCGAGAGCTGGGAAATCTCGGCCCACCCCAACGGGCCGACGCGTGTCGCACACGGACCCGCAGCCAACCGCACCCTCGCCGAGCTTTTCGCCGAATGGGGCGAAGCGCTGGTCGGGAGCCGCAACGCGGCGGCCCTCGAACGCGGCCGGTTCCCGATCCTGATCAAGCTGCTCGATGCCGCCGAGTGGCTCTCGGTCCAGGTGCACCCGGACGACGCCTATGCGCTCGAGCACGAGAACGACCTGGGCAAGACCGAGATGTGGGTGGTCCTGGACGCCGAGCCCGGCGCCGAGCTCATCCTGGGGTTCCGGCCCGACGTCGAGCCGGAGTTGTTCGCACAGGCCGTGGCCACGGGTCGCGCCGATGACTGGCTGCACCGGGTGCCGGTCGAGACGGGAGACGTCTTTTTTCTCCTCCCGGGGACCATCCACGCCATCGGACCCGGGATCCTGCTCACCGAGATCCAGCAGTCGAGCGACATCACATACCGCGTCTACGACTGGAACCGCGGCGCCGACGACCGTCCGCTCCACCTGTCTCACGCCCTGGAAGTCCTGGACTTCGGGGCCACCGAGCCGGGAGCGGTGTGGACCTCTTCGGAGGACGGGGAGAACGGGGACCAGCTTCTCGCCAGCTGTGCCTATTTCGAGACCCAGCGGCTGCGGCTCTCGCCGGGGGCGACGGTCGAGGGCCGGTGCGACGGCTCGACCTTCGAGGCTTGGGCGGTTCTCGAGGGGACGACGCGGCTCGAGTGGGACGGCGATCCGCTCGACCTCGACGCCGTGCAATGGCTACTCCTGCCCGCGGCCATGGGCGAGTACCGCTTCACCGCCCGCGGCGAGGCGACCCTTTTGCGAGTCCGCACACCCGCCCTCGATACGTCTCAAACAGACTCTTCGCCCGTTCCGTCGAGGATGCGGTAACCCCCGCGGCAGCAGCACCTGGACTGGGGCTCTACACGCCGATCATTTAGCAGGGCCTTGCGGAAGAGCCAGCCCCAAGCTCGCCAGTCACCCTTCAGTCTTCACTTCGTTCGAATTCTCACTCCAAGCGCTTCGTCCAATCGGGAGGCCTTGGTGAAGGTGTTCCGCGTGCCGAACCAGATCCACTTGTCGCCCTTGTGGATGCCGGCAGCTTCAGTGGAGTATGACCACGGGCCGCCGCTGTCACCTCCAACAGTGTTGTCCTCGTCCATCGCTACCAGTCTCTTGGCCTTTACTCCATTGCACGCGCCCGAGGACCCCGTTTGGCTCACGCTCGTGGAGTACACCCGATCGCAGGTGCGGGTACCGGTCATGCGGCTGAACACGCAGTAGACGTTGTTGACGCTGTACCAGGTCTCTC
This sequence comes from Candidatus Multivoradales bacterium, assembly GCA_965224065.1. Taxonomy (GTDB): domain Bacteria; phylum Acidobacteriota; class Thermoanaerobaculia; order Multivoradales; family JAHEKO01; genus JAOTZA01. The sequence continues at coordinate 3,814,897 of CBDCYF010000005.1, read as the reverse complement.
TGGAATCAACGTCGCGCAGATCTGTGGGGCTGGCCCAGTACTCCGCAAGCTCGAAATGATTTGAGCTCTTCCACTCCACGTCGCCGTGGCTGCCACAATGCTCACCCCTGTGGAAGAGGGTGAAGTCCGCCTCGGGGCTCTCGGCGTTGAAGTTGCTCATACCGGTGCAGTGCGCCGCGGTGGCAATGCCGTTCTTCGAGTCCGAGATTCGCTCGACACTAAAGCCACTGGTGCACTGGGCGGTGCCGCTGTAGACCTGACGACCCCCACGAGCGTGCTCGTCGACGTCGATGGGCTGGGTGGTGAAGGCAAAGTAGATTCCGCGCTTGTCCATCTGCTCCGGGAGAAGCTCCTCCGCAACTGGGTCGAGATAATCTCGGTCGAGGCGTAGCTCCGCAAGGTTTTTGGGGATCTGCGTTTCTGGGAACCTATCTGAGGCCAGCATTGAGACCTGAATGATGTCCCCCGGAAGCATGGCCGCGCCGACGCCGTGGAAGCCCCTCTTCTCCAGTGCTTCGGCGATCTGGTCCATTCGCTTCTCTTGGTCGAGCTCGGAGAAACGCATGCCATCCACAATCCGAACTCGCATCTTGTTCTCCCGCATGAACCTCTCCGCCATCTCCTTGACGTAAGGCAACGCGTCTCCTTTGATCCAGATGGTTGCTTCCTCGCCAGGGTTCCTGGCCATGGCAGAGCCTGCAAACACCTCCGAGCCCTTCTCTTGCAGCTCCGACACCAGAATGCCGAACTTCTTCTGGTTCCGCATGTGTTCACGGGTTTCCTGGATGTCCCAGCCGAACTTCTCGGCCGCGAGCCGGCTATCGATCTCAAAGGCCTTTTCCATTGTGTTCGGAGAGGGGCGTGACTCACCGTGGTGCGACTCCACAACTTCACCCGTCTCCTCCTGGATCGCTTCGTATTGACAGGGGCAGTCAGCTTTCGCGGGATCGGAACTCGGGTCAGGTTCCTCAGCGCTCAGGAGAATGGGACTCAGAAACACTACCGCCATGGTGCCGCGAAGCAGCTTTTTCGTCATAAGACGCTCCTTTCGGACGATCTCTATCGAATTGGCAAACTAATTTTGGCAACCGTATCATGCCCACTGGTCGTCTAAATGGCTCCCGCCGACAGTTGCTCCTCGGAAATGCTCGCTTTGGGCCGTCAGAGCCCCGCCATCTCACAGAAGTTAAATGACTGAATAACCTACGCTTATGTGCGATCTGTTTCGAGCGGCTACCGCACGCCGCTGCGACCCAAAATCTGCTATATTCCGCCGCTGACGCCTTTCCGGAGGGCCGCCCGCGGGCCTCTCCCCACCACGCCTTTACAGGCCTTCCAAGGACTCCGAACATGCCGACCGTGGATTCACCGCTTGAAGTCAACGTGCGCTCGCTGCTTGTCGATTCGCAGACCGCCCCCGAGCTCAAGAAAGAAGCCCTGCGACTCCCGTCGTGGGATCTCAATTCCCGCCAGATCTGGGACAGCGAGTTGCTGCTCAACGGCGCATTCTCGCCGCTCGACGGCTATCTTGGCCGCGACGACTACGCCCGGGTCTGCCGTGAGTTGCGGCTGGCGAACGGCGCGCTGTGGCCCATGCCGATTACCCTCGACGTGCCGGAGGACTTCGCCGAAAAACTGTCCGCGGGCGATCGGTTGACGCTACGCCACCCGGAAGGGATGGCGCTCGGGCTCCTGACGGTCTCCGACGTCTGGCAGCCCGACCGCGAGGCCGAGGCACAGGCCGTCTTCGGCACCACAAACCACGACCATCCGGGCGTCTTTCAGCTTCTGCACGAGACCCACCCCTTTTACATCGGCGGGTCGATCGAGGGCATCGAGCTGCCGCCGCACCACACCTACCGGCATCACCGGCACACGCCGGAGGAGCTGAGGGCCGAGTTCGCCCGCCGCGGCTGGAACCGGGTCGTCGCGTTCCAGACCCGCAACCCGATGCATCGCGCCCACGTCGAGCTGACGCGGCGGGCCGGCGCCGACAACGAGGCCAAGCTGCTGATCCACCCGGTGGTCGGGCGTACCAGCCCGGGCGATGTCGACTACTTCTCCCGTGTGCGCTGCTATGAAGCAGTCGTTGACCAGCTCCTGCCACAATCGGCGATGCTGAGCCTGCTACCGCTCGCCATGCGAATGGGCGGTCCCCGCGAGGCCCTTTGGCACTCGCTGATCCGGCGCAACTACGGGTGCACTCATTTCATCGTCGGGCGGGACCACGCCGGTCCGCGCGACCGCGACGGCAAGCCGTTCTACGGCCCCTACGACGCCCAGGAGCTGGTCAAGAAGCACCAGGAGGAGATCGGCATCGAGCTGGTTCCCTTTCAGGAGGTGGTGTACTGCGAGGACCGTGGCGAGTACCTGCCGCGGCCGGAAGTTCCGGAGGGAGCCAAGATCCTCAATCTCTCCGGCACCGAGCTACGGCGCCGGCTGCGCGAGGGCGCCGACATCCCGGGATGGTTCTCCTACCCCGAGGTCATCCGCGCGCTGCGGCGGCGGTTTCCGCCGCGCTCCCGGCAGGGCTACACGGTGTTCTTCACCGGTCTCTCGGGGTCGGGCAAGTCGACCATCGCCCAGATCCTGATCGCCAAGCTGATGGAGATCGACGACCGTCCGGTGACGCTTCTCGACGGCGACATCGTGCGCAAGAACCTGTCGAGCGAGCTCGGCTTCTCGAAGGACCACCGCGACTTGAACATCCGCCGGATCGGCTATGTCGCGAGCGAGATCACCAAGAACCGTGGCGCCGCGATCTGCGCCCCGATCGCGCCGTACACAAAGACCCGGCGCCAGGTGCGCGACGCCATCGAGCACGAAGGCGGCTTTGTCGAGGTTCACGTGGCCACGCCGCTCGAGGTTTGTGAGGCGCGCGACCGCAAGGGCCTCTACGCCAAGGCCAGGGCGGGGCTGATCAAGGAGTTCACCGGCATCGACGATCCCTACGAGGCTCCCGAGAACGCCGAAGTCGTGATCGACACCGCCGAGCTTTCCGCCGAGCGAGCGGCGCAAAAGATCGTCTCGTATCTGCGCAAAGAAGGTTTCATCAACTCGCGGCCAACCGCGTCGTGAGCGACATTCTCGATCGGATCGGTCGCGCCCTCGCCGCGGCCGGCGAGGTGCTCCAGGACTTCACACCGGGCGACATCGAAGCGCGGCGCAAGGCCGGCGGCTCCCCCGTCACCGAGGCGGATCTTGCGGTCAACGAAGTTCTGCACGAGATCCTGCCCACGGAGGGCGAGGGGTGGCTCTCGGAAGAGACCCGGGACGATCCGGCGCGGCTTTCGCGCGAGCGAGTGTGGATCGTCGATCCGATCGACGGCACCAAAGAGTTCGTCATGGGGCTTCCCGAGTGGTGTGTGTCGATCGGCTGGGTGGAGAACGGCCGCCCGGTCGCCGGCGGCATCTACAACCCGACCGCCGGCCACTTGATCCTGGGTTCGCTCGACACGGGTGTGACCCTCAACGGTCGGCCGGTCGTGCCGCGGAAGACCGCCAGCCTCGAAGAGGCGACGGTTCTCGCCAGTCGCAGCGAAGTCGGCCGCGGCGAATGGGACGGCTACCAGCAGCGGGAGTTTTCGATCACCTCCATGGGCTCGGTCGCCTACAAGCTGGGGCGCGTCGCCGCGGGTCTCGACGACGCCACCTGGACGTTGGTGCCCAAAAACGAGTGGGACGTGGCGGCGGGTGTGGCGCTTCTCGAAGCGGGGGGCGGCCAAGCCTTCATCCCCGGCCACGGAAAGCCGGTTTTCAACCGTAAGGACACCCTCCTCCCCGGTCTGGTCGCCTTTGCGCCGGGCTCAGACTACCTCTGGGACGGCGAGACGTTCGAGCTCACCTGAAGCGGCCGGCGCCTCTGCCGGCCGTTGGTGCCGGCGCCTCTGCAGGGCGGGGACAAGCCCCGCCCCTACTCCTCGGCCTCCGACAACCAGCCCGCGCCTCGTTGTCGGCCCGCGCGGGCCGTGGAAAAACCGCCGCTCCCCCGGCTCGGCCATCCCGTGCTAGCTTCCGCCTAGCTCGAGGAGAATACCTATGACCGAGGAAAAAGGGACCACCATACAGCCGTCGCTGGATGACCCGGCGCTGCTCCCCTACCTGCCTATGCTCTATGTCGCATGGGCCGACGGCGATCTCGAGCCCGACGAGATCCGTTCGATCTGCCGAACTCTGACCGAGGCACAGGAGGACGCCTCGCGCTGCCACGATCACCTGGGCAGTTGGCTCGACCCCGGCAACCCACCGTCCGCCGATGGGCTGCAGGCCATTCTGAACGCCATCCGGGACCGTGCCGCCGATCTCTCCGCGGCCGACAAGATCGGTCTGGCCGACCTCGGAATCGAGCTTGCGCGGACCGGCGGGCAGGATGTTTCGGCTGCCGAGCGCACGGCGCTCGAGGAGATTGAGGCGGCGTTGGGAATCGCCGGGACCGAGGCTTCGCGGGTCATTCTGTTTCCGGAGCGGCGGACCGCTACACCGGCCGAGGAGCCCCCACCGGCCTTCGACGTCAAAGCGATGACGCGTTTGCTCGACGGCGATCACGCGGCGATCCGCAACCGGGTGCGGGAACTGTTGTGCCAGCCGGAGTTCCGCTACGAATACGGCCTCGACCGCGCCGCGTATCGCGAAAGGGTGCTCACGTGGGCGAAACGCCTGGCCGCCGAAGGGGTCGGAGCGCTGAGCTTCCCGCAAGCCCAGGGCGGCGCCGGCGACATGCTGGCCTTTATCGCCGCCTTCGAGACCCTGGCCACCCACGATCCGAGCTTGCTGGTCAAATGCGGCGTCCAGTTCGGCCTCTTTGGCGGCTCGATCCTCCAGCTCGGCACCCGCCGTCACCACGAGGCGTATCTGGCCGCGGTCGGGTCGCTCGACCTGCCCGGTGGGTTCGCCATGACCGAGACCGGGCACGGCTCAAACGTCTACGACTTGGAGACTACGGCCCGCTACGAGCGGGACTCACAGGAATTCGTGATCGACACCCCGAGCGACGCCGCCCGCAAAGACTACATCGGCAACGCGGCCCTCCACGGCCGGATGATGACCGTGTTCGCGCAGCTCGAGATCGGCGGCGTGGGACACGGTGTCCATGCCTTTCTGGTGCCGGTGCGCGACGACGACGGCGGCGTCCTGCCGGGAGTCCGTATCGAGGACTGTGGCGAGAAGCTGGGACTCAACGGCATCGACAACGGCCGGTTGTGGTTTGACGGCGTCCGCGTCCCACGAGAAAACCTGCTCGACCGCTTTGCCGAGGTCTCCCCCGATGGGGTCTATTCGAGCCCGATCGCAAGCCCCTCCAAACGCTTTTTCACCATGCTCGGGACCCTGGTGGGCGGGCGCGTCAGCGTGGCCCTGGGGGCGCACTCGGCCGCCAAGTCCGCGCTGACGATCGCGGTTCGCTACGCGACCTGGCGGCGGCAATTCGGACCGACGGGCGAGCCCGAGACCGTCCTGCTCGACTACTTGACCCACCAGCGGCGGCTGCTGCCGCGGCTGGCGACGACCTACGCGCTCGACTTCGCCCTCAAGCACTTGGCGCGCGAGTACCAGCGCGGATCCGAAGAGGACCGGCGCGAGGTCGAGGCACTGGCCGCCGGCCTCAAGGCTTTCAGCACCTGGCACACCACCGACACCATCCAGATCTGTCGCGAAGCCTGCGGGGCCCAGGGATATCTGGCGGTCAATCGTTTTGCCGACCTCAAGGCGGGCACCGACGTTTTTACGACCTTCGAGGGCGACAACATGGTCTTGATGCAGCTGCTCGCCAAGGGGCTGCTGACCGGGTACAAGCGCCAGTTCGGCGGCATGGGCCTGCTCCGGCTGGCCCGCTACGTCGCCGGCCAAGCCGCCACCTCGGTCGCTGAGCTCAACCCGGTCGCCACCCGCAACACCGACGAGAGTCACCTGCGCAGCCGGGACTTCCAACTGGCGGCCTTCCGCTGGCGGGCCGATCATCTTCTGTCCACCCTCGCCCGGCGGCTCAAGCGCCGGCTTGACGACGGGATGGACTCCTTCGACGCGCTCTTGGAGGTTCAGGACCACGCGGTGGCCGCCGCGCGGGGGCACACCGAGAGCGTGATCCTGGAACAGTTCTGGGCCGGTATCGGACAGATCGAGGATCCGGATCTGGCCCAGACTCTGGTCGGTCTCGCCGACCTCTTCGCCCTTTACCGGATCGAGCTCGACCGCGGCTGGTTCCAGGAGCACGGCTATCTGGAGGCGCCCAAGGCCAAGGCCATCCGCAAAACGGTCAACAAGCTCTGTCGCGAGATCCGGCCGCAGGCGCTCCACCTGGTCAACGGGTTCGGGATCCCCGACGAGCTGCTCGGAGCGCCCATCGCGACCTAGGGGGGCTCAGACGGCCGCCAGGGGCGGCGGCCGCTTCAACACGCCCTGTGAACTGAGGCGGCTGGCAACCGTCGACCTGAAGCGGCTGGCGTCTCTGCCAGCCGGGGCCGCTGCACCACAGGTTCGGCCGCCAAGGGCGGCGGCCGCTTCAGTCTCCGGGTAGGGGCCGGGCTTGCCCCGGCCCACGACGGCGCGGCTCGCCGGCCGATCCAACTTACCGAAGCTCGCCTTTGATCGCCGCAAAAACCGGCTGGAGCTCGTTGTAGACGAATCGCCCGGCCTGGGCGTGGCCCTCGTTGGTGAAGTGCGATTCGTCCCGGAAGTGCTCGGCCCGGCCCTTGAACTCGGTGTAGAGATCGATGACCGGCACACCCTCCTCGATCGCAATCTCGACCGTCGCCGCGTTGTATTCGTAAGCGAAGTTCTTCCAGCGGTCGGGCGCGGTAATCGGCCCCACAAAGGGCCGGGTCAGAAACGCCACCCGGGCACCGGCCTCGCGGCCCAAACGCGCGATCTCGCGCAGATTCCGCTTGTAGTCCGGCAAGCTCACCCTCGGCCGCAGGGGAGCGTCGGACCCGCCGCCCAGACGGTGAGTCGTCGCAGTAATGAGCTGGCCCAACCGATAGTGATTGAAACGCCGCTCGAAGGAGCGAAAGAAGCTCGACTTGCCGGCGAACTCGCGATCGACCCGCCTGACGCGGTGAGCGTCGTTGGACCCGTAGCTGACCAGCACGACGTCCGGCTTGTATTGGAGCGCCTCGCGCATCCGCCGGACACCCTGGAACGAGGAGTAGCCCCACACCCCACCGTTGACCACCTCGCCCCCCGGCCCCTCGCCGGCGACCACCGCGCCCAGCGCCGCCGGCCAGTTGGCTCCGCTCTCGCCCGCCCAGCCCAGGGTGTTGGAGTCGCCGATCGCCACCACCAGTAGCGCGCCCGGATCCCGCTCGCCGTCCATCAGCGGGCCGCGAAAACCCTGCGCGTTGAAGATCTCGTACCCCGGCTTGGGGCGCCAGATCAGCTCCGGGTCGTAGACGAAGTGGCGGTCTCCAAAGAGATGAAAATAGCGCGCGTCCGTGGTTTTGCCGATCTTGACGCTCATCGGCCGGTACTCGTAACCCGCCCATCGCAAGGCCTGCTCCACCACCGCCAAGCTGAGCAACACGGCAAACGCCAGGAGAGCCGCCCGCGCAAGAGCGCGTTTCATCTTTCGCCCTCTGAGATCGGATCGAAAAGCGCCCCGAGCTGGGTGCGGTCCAGCCGCTCCGCCCACCAGGCCGCGTCGACACCCAAGAAGCGGGCCCCGGCGTCGGCGCCCGCGCCCAGCAGCGCGGCGACGACCTCGCCGTGGCCGCCCTTGACCGCCTGGATCAACGGACTGCCTGCAGTGTGGGTCGAGAGACCGGGGTCGGCTCCGGCCGCAAGCAGCATCTCGACCATTTTCAGGTCTCCGGCGCGGGCCGCCAGCAACAGGGCGGTCCAACCGAGGGGGGTCGCGACATCCGGGTCGACCCCGGCCTCGAGCAGGATCTCGACGTTCTCGACCTGCCCCGCCTCGACCCCTCGGTGCAACGCCGTCCAGCCGTCCAGGTCGCGGCGATCGGGATCGCCGCCCCGCCGGAGCAGCAACCGAACGGTCTTGGGGTCTCCCCGCTCGACCGCAGTCATCAACGGTGTCCGGCCGGTGCGCGTGGCAAGCTCGGGATCGACACCCAGATCCAGCAACCGGCGCACCCGCGCTGCCTTGTTCGCCTGAGCCGCCAGGTGGAGAAACGACCGCCCGCGATCGTCGACCCCACCGGGATGCGCGCCGGCGGCCCGCAGAACTTCCTCGGCGCGACTATGCCCGGCCATGATGGCCGCGAAAAGCGCCCTCGAGCCGTCGAGTCCGTCGACTGTGACGCCGCGCTCGAGCAGCAGCTCGAGGACCTCGGGTCGGCCTTCTTCGGCGGCTGCGACCAGCGCGGTCTCGGGAGGGAGACCCTTGTCGAGCAGAGCCGCGACCTCGTCTACCGAGCCGGCGCCGGCCGCCTCTCGGATCGCCGCGGCCTTGGCGTCGAGCTCCGCGGCCGGCATCTTGGCCGGTGCCGATTCCGGCCTCGGCGCGCAGCCAATGCCCACTACGACTGCCAGGCCAAGACCGACCGCCCGGAACGGCACGCCGGAATTCTTAGACAGATCCTGCCGCCGAAGACAGAGCCGCGGAATTGATCCGCCAGTGACTCGCGTGCCAGACCGGCTTGGCGTCTCGGAGCAAGATCGCCTGGGGCGACTCGTGACGCACCCCGGTGCGATCGGCGAGCGCCTGCGAGACCGGCCGGGCGTTCTGGATCTCGATCAGGGCAAAATCGACGTCCCCGGCCACCGGGGACTCGGTAAAGGCTCGGAACTCCCGCCAGGCCTCCGAAGACACCGGACACACCAGACTGTGTTTGAAGACCCACACCGGCGCCCGCCGGGAGGCCTCGAACAGTTCCTCCAGCTCCTCCATTGTCGCAATGCGTCGTATCTCGGACATCCCTTCGATCGTGCTCCTGGATTCGTCGTCGGACAGGCCGTGTCGGACCGCGGCACGGCACCTCAATTCTACGCGCTCACCGGGTACGTGGGGAAGCGAGTTGGTGAGATTGAGCCGAACAATCGGGTTAGACTCGCCGCATGGCCCGCATCGAGACCTTCTATTTCCGCCCCTCCTGAAAGAGCTGCGAGCGCACCCGTGAGGTGCTGAATCGTCGTGGCGTCGAGGCCCGGACCGAGCGCTCGTCGCGCGAGGACCCTCTGGATAACACAGACGCGCGAGCGCTGATCGACCGGGTCTCGCGGGTACGGATCGCGCGCGGGCGTAAGGTGGTCGAGCTGCCCGCCGCCGAGGCTTCGCTCGACGATCTCAAGGGGCCAACGGGCAACTACAGGGCACCGATGGTGGTGGCCGGCAAGACGCTGTTGGTGGGGTTCAACGTCGAGGCGCTCGAAGAGCTCTTGTAGCGCCCGGGAGCCGCCCAGCACCCCTACCGGTATCCGACCTCCGGGGAGAGTGCGATCCGGCTGCGGACAAAGGTGCCGCCGCCGCGCGCGATCGGCCGGCCGTCGTCGTCGATCGCCGTCGCTTCGGCCAAAAACGACTTGCGGGCGCGGTGGACGACCCGACCGACCGAACGCACCGTGCCCGAACTCACCGGCCGCAAGAGATCGAGGTGGAAGCTCGAGGTGAGCACAAAGACATCCTCGACCTCGGAGGCGACGGCAAAAAAACAGGCGTCGTCGAGTAGCTTGAAGTAAAGCGTGCCGTGGGCGGCGCCTGCGGCGTGAAAAAAATCCGGCCGGACGTCGATCGCGATCTCGGCCCGGCCGGGTGTCACGCGAATACTCGGGGAGTAGTAGCGGTTGGTCGGAGCATCGAGGTAGAGCTTTTCTAGCTTGCGGTGGTGTTCGTCGTTGGACGCGCCCAGCAGCTCGTGTTCGATCCGCCGGCGCAGCTCGTCGCGAGCGGCACGGAAAGCCGCAAGCCGCTCGGGCTCCTCCCCTCCGACCGCGGCCGGATCCTCGATCGACCAGTGCCGCTGCTCGTCGGCTCCAAAAAAAGTCGGGCACGACTCCTTGGCCGCGTCGCACACCGTGATGACGGTATCGATCGGCTGGTGGACGTAGCGGTCGAGCGTTTTGGATTCCTGCCCATCGAGATCGAGCCCGATCTCGGCCATCACCGTCACGGCTTCGGGGCGTACCGAGGTCGCTAGGGTCCCAGCGCTGGCCGCCTCGAAAAGGTCTCCCCCCAGGCCTCGCAGCAGACCCTCCGCCATCTGCGACCGGGCACTGTTGTGGGTGCAGACAAAGAGGACCCGCTTGCGCTCCTCGGTCACAGAGCGAGCATATCTCGCGATCGACTACCTTCTCTGCCGCCGTCTCCAGAGCCAGATCCCCAAGCCGAGTGGGATCAGGAACGGCAGAGCCCCCAGCGAAGCCTCGGTGCCGATCCAGCCGGCTTCCCAGGCCCAGCGGGAAAACGGATAGGCCGGTCGATAGGACGGGCCGGCCAGGTGGAATTGCAGAAAATCGAGGCCGATGTGGAGCCAGCCGCCAAGCCACACAAAGACAAACCAGGCCACCCGCTTCGAGTGCGGCCAGAACAGAGCCAAAAGCCACGCCAGTAGGGCAAAGGGGATCGGAGCGTGGAAAAGGCCAAAGCCGTCGAGAACCCAGGCTGGGGCCTCGAGCCCGGCCAGCGCGGCAATCCTTTCCGTCGCCAGGGCCGGAACGACCGAAGCGGCATCCGGGAGCACCGTCCCGAGGAACAAGTAGGTCACGGTGCTGCGTTCCGCTCGCGCGCCCGCGCCATAGGCGGCAACCGAGTGCGTCACCAGATCAGGCATCGGTCCTCAGCGAGTAGACCGCGACCACCGCCGCGCAGCCCAGCACAAGGACCCCCAGAAGCCACTTGAACTGACGGCCATGGTGGACGCGAATCTCGCGCGCCTCGAGCTTGAGGTCGGGGCGGATGGGACCTCGCACGCTGACGATCTCGCCGATCACGACGTCCGCGTCCTCCGCCCAGACGTCGATCTCCGCTCGCCCCTTGCGCAACCGAAACCCGAGGTCCCCGGCTCGGGCTACGCGGCCGTAGTCCACCGAGAAGAGACGACCCACGTACTCGACCGGGTTGGCGCGAAACGCCCGCACCGAGGGTTTGTCCGCCCCGACCATCAATCCGTAGTCCCGCCACATCAGACCGAGTGCCAGCGCCAGGATGGGCGCGAGCAGCCACCGCCCGCGGTCCGACAGTAGGATCTCTACCGCCGCACGGATTCGGGCCATGGGGAGAATGCTCGAGCCGGAGCCCGGTTAGTGCACCACGCGCCTAGTGCACCACGTGCCAGTTGGTCTGCCGGCCGGCCAGATAGCGCACGCGATCCCCGTCGAAGATCGCGCTCTGCTCCAGCTTGATCTGGACGAGCTGGCCGTCCCACTCCGGCACCGCCGCCTTGATGTTGCCTTCGATGGCATAGGCGGTCCAGGGATGAATTGGCCAATCTCCCCGCACCGCCGTCGGGCCCTGGTCGTCCCACATACCGATGGTCGGACCCGGCGCGTGTCCAAAAAAGCCCAGGGGATGCGTGTAGGTGCTCGAAAGGATGTCCTCCGCCGAGGCCGCTCGCCGGGTCGCGGAGAGGGCCTCGTTGCCGGTTCGTCCGGTGATGAACTCGCGGGTCAAGAGATCCTGCCAGCGATTTCCCCGAGCCAGGGCGGCAACCAGCCCTTCCGGCGGCTCGGTTTCGCCGGCCCGTAGCACGTACCCCATCTCCTGAGTATCGGTGCACAGCCTCAGATAGCAGATCCCGACGTCGGTGTGGAGGACGTCGCCGCGCAAGATCAGCCCCCGGTCGCCGCAAAACGGGGTGTCGGCCTCGCAGGTCCCACCCGGCCGCTGCCGGTTGACATAGGGCATAAACCAGATCGGCAGATCGAGATCGGCGAACCGCTGCCGGATGGCCCAGGCCACGTCGTCGGTGGTGGTGACGCCCGGCGTGATAACCCGGTCCGAGAAGGCCTCGGAGATGACCGCACGGGCCAGGGAGACGATGTTCGGGTAGGTCTCACGCTCGAGCGGCGAACGGGTCTCGAGCCACCGGATCACCAAGTCCTGGGCGGTCTCGAGACGCTCGGTGTACTTTGGCTCGAGGACTTCGACCAGGCGCTTTTTCAGACTGGCGGTCAAGCCGTCGGCCACCGGCCAGTCGCGGCTGACGTTGATCCCGATCCGGCGCGGGTCGCGCTCGGCGATCACCTCCGCCAAACCCTGCCACTGGGCGTCGAGGTCCCCGCCCTCCCAGGCCGGAGCATAGAGCTCGCCAAACGGATAGCGGCTCACCGTCAGCCGTTCGAGGCCTTCCTCGCCGCCGCGGTCGTAAAAGACCAGCATGGTCGTGCGGCGGGCCGCGAACACCGGTTCGGGCACCAGGCTGAAGTAGACCGGGTCCTCCGCGTACTCGCGGTTGATCACCAGCCACATGTCGAGACCCGTCTCGCGCATGAGCGCCGGCAGGATGGTCTCGAGACGCTCGCGCAGCATCCGGTTGACCGGCTCCACCCGATCGCGGCGCGGCAAAACCGCGGCCGGCGAGGTCAAGGAACGGCCCTGGTCGAAGGCGGGCCTCTCGGCGCCGGCCGGGCGCGGTTCGGTGAGCAGCAACGCCGGCGCGAGAATCGCAGCCGCCCCGGCGACGGCTCGGGTTCGACCTCCGCCCCGGCTCATAGGGCGTCCCGGAAAAGCGCCAGCTCCCCCGCCAGCCGGCCCAAACGAAGCGCGAGCCGGGCGAGCAGAAAGAGCTGGCCGAGCACAAACACCAGCGCCGCGCCGACGAGCGACGACGGACCGGAGCCCGGGGCGACCGCCGTATAAACAAGCAGCAACAGAGCGGCGAGGACGCCGAACAGCAACACCAGACCATAAGTCCGGAGCGGTCTGCGGACGACAAATCGCAGCCCCCGAAAGGCGGCCAGGATCGCGCTGCGACGCTCCTCGACCACCACCGCGATCTTGGCGTAGTCGAAGATCATCTTGGCCGTCATCACCAGAGCGACAATGAGGACGACCCCAAACAAATTGTAGGCCAGCACGGTCCGCTCGACGGTGGTGTCAAGTGTCGCCTGTTCGATGCGTGGAAAGAGCCAGCGCGCCAGACGAAAGATCCCATAGTAGATCGGGGCGGAGAGCAGCGCCAGACGAAAGAACCGAAGAAAGAGACGTCCGCCGTCGGCCAGAAACGGCCCTAGCGAGAACCGGCGGCCGGGGCGGTTGAAGTGGGCCAGGATCCCTCCAGCGAGCAAGACCCAGAGAAGCGCAAAAAGGCCGCCAAGCACCACGATCTCGGGTCTCTTGGTAAAGATCTCCCCGCTCCACCAGGCCTCGAGCGTGTCCAGCCAGCCGCCGGCCACCAGCACCTCCGGCTTGAAGCTCGTCGACAGCCCGTGGGCGTCGTGGGAGAACTCTCCGTACCAGTCCATGTCGAAGCCTTCGATCAGCCGCTCACCCACCTGGCTCCTGCCGACCGAGAGAGCCAGGTCGGTACCCACCGCGAGCGCCGCGGGCAAGGCGACCAGGACACTCGCCAGCCACAGCACCACCAGAAGCCGCGGTGCCCCCGCCGCCGCGGCCAACCCGTCGCGCAGCGCTCCCACGGCCCCCAGCCTCGAGCTACGCATAGTAGGCAAACGCCCCCAGCAGATCCTGAAACCACAGCATCCAGCGCGAAGCCCACTTGACGGTCGGCTTCCACGGGGCGGCGCCCAGCACCCGGCTGTTGTTGGTGTAGTCGAGATCGAGCAACAAGACCCGCTCGGGATCCACGGTGACCGACTTCAGCTTGGACGGTCCGTCCTCGACAAAGAGCTTCCAGTTGTAGGAGCCGTCCCATTCCCGGCGCAGCTCGCTGCCGTCTTCGAAGACCAGCAGGATCTCGACCGGAAAAACTCCGTCCCCCAGCCGGCGAACCACCACCTCGGTCCGATAGGTCGGGGTTTCGGTGTCGTCCCCGGTCTCCGCCGCCCGGTAGCTCGGCTTGCCTCCGACCTCGAAATAACCCTCGGGCTCCACCCGGTAACTGGCGGCCGAGTCGATCGCGTAGTCGAACCAGGCCGAGTCCCTCAGGATCTGATCGAAAAACCAGCTCAGATCCTGCCCGGAGAACTCGGTGATCGCGACCTCGAAATCCTCCGGCTTCGGGTGACCGAACTTGTGACGCTCGAAAAAGGCGGCCATCCCGGACCGGAGCTTGTCCCAACCCAGAAACCGCTCCAGCGTGTGGATCCATAAGGCGGTCTTGCTGTAGCTGATGCCCGCGGCGGTGGCCGGATGGTAGCGGTAGGTCGGCGTCGCCTGGACGTCGCTGGTCGCGACCCGCCGGTAGCGGTCGAGCCCGTTGCCCCAGGTGGCGCGGGATCGCTCGAAGCCGCGAAAGAGCCGTGGGAAGAACCCGCGTTGCTCGGTACCCGGAGGCACAAAGTAGCGCTTTCGATAGACCGTGTCGCCAAACGCCTCATCATAGACGCGGGCGTCCGAGAACGAGTTGAGCCCCTCGTCGATCCAAGCGTGGTTGAACTCGTCGTTGCCGACGACGCCGTACCAGAATTGGTGTCCTGCCTCGTGGATCGTGACGCCCTCGGGCGAGCCGCCGCCGAACGGGTTGAACAGACGCGTGCCGCAGGTAAAGAGCGTGGGGTATTCCATCCCGCCGGCCCCCGATCCGTAGGCGGGATCGACCACCGTCACATGCCCGTAGGGATACGCCCCGTACCAGGTGCCATAGAGTTCCAGCGCCGCCTTGGTCGCGGCGAGGTGCCGGTCCTTCTGCCTCCGGTGCTCGGGCTGCATCAGCAAGCGGATATCCACCGGGGGCAGTCCCGGGGATTCGAGGCGGTCCTGGAACTCTATGTAGTCGGGGCTGGTCGTCCAGGCGAAACCATGGACGTCTTCCTGGACGTGGCGGTGCGTGGTCGTACCGTCGTCGTTGTCGACCGTTTCCACCTTGCGCCCGGTGGCGCCCAGCACCCAACCAGTGGGCGCGGTAATACGGACGTCGTAGACCCCGAAGTCCGAGTAGAACTCGGTGGCGGAGTGGTACTGGGGAGTCGCCCAACCACCGGGCTCGAACACTCCGAGCTTGGGGAACCAGTGGGCGACAAAGAAGAAATCGCCGCGGAATCCGGTTCGCGCAAAGGTCCGCGGAATCCGCGCCACCCACGAGAGCTCGACCTCGATCAATTCGCCGGGCTCGACCGGCCGCGGCAGATCGACCTGAAAGACTGTCCGATCTTCGTTGTTGCCGTCATCCGGCGCAATGTAGCGCAGGGTGCGGCCGAGGTCCGCGTCGGGGCGCTCGCCGTCGGACAGCATACGGATCGTCTCGACCTCCACATACGACCAGTCGCCCTCGAGCACGTCGTCGCCGCGGTCGCTGCGGCCGCGGAACCGGTCCTCGCGCATCCAGGTCGACTGGTTGTTCCGCCAGCCGTTCCAGTAGAGATGGAACCGCAGCTCCGACGTTGGCTCCTGTTGGATGTTGCGCCACTCGACGACCTGCCGGCCTTCCAACAGCTTGGCCTCGGGATCGAGGCGGACGTCGATCGAGTAGTTGGCGTTGCGGGGCGAGCGGGCGAGATCGGCTCCGCCCCCGAGCGGCCGCTCCGGCGACTGCCCCGATTCTTGGGCCCACAGACCGCCAACCGCAAGCAGGCACAACGCCGCTGTGTAGGAGATCGCTTTGTTCATTAGGTTCGAGCCGTAGGTTCGAGCCGGCGGTCGAGCCGGCTGACTCGCCGGATTCTGACCCGGGGTCAAACCCGCCGATTTTACGTTACCGCGCCGCCGAGGTAAAAAGCCATGAGAAGATCCCGCGGCCAAAGGAGGACCAGGCGATGCAGCGGCGCTATCTCGGCCCCACCGACCTCGAAGTCTCCAGGCTGTGCCTCGGAACGATGATGTTCGGCGCCTGGGGAAACACCGATCACCAGGACTGCGTGCGCATCATCCACCGGGCGCTCGACTCGGGGATCAACTTCGTCGACACCGCCAACATGTACTCCGACGGCGAGTGCGAAGAGATCGTCGGCAAGGCGCTGGCCGGACGACGCGACGACGCCATCCTGGCCACCAAGGTCTATTTCCCGATGGGGGACGGGCCGGACGACAAGGGGTTGTCGCGGGCGGCGATCCTGAAGCAGGCCGAAGCGAGCCTCCGGCGGCTCGGCACCGAAACGATCGATCTCTACCAGATCCACCGGCCGGACCCGAGCGTCCCCTGGGAGGAGACCCTGGCCGCGTTGGACGAGCTGGTGCGCTCCGGCAAGGTCCGCCACATCGGCTGCTCGACCAACCACTATGACGTCGGGGAGGTCCCGCGCTTGACCGCGTGGCAGATCGTCCAGACATTTCGGCTCAGCGACGCCAACGGATGGAGCCGGTTTGTGTCCCTCCAACCTCCCTACTCCATCCTCCGCCGCACCATGGAGCGCGAGCACTTCCCGATGGCCCTCGAGCTCGATCTGGCCAACATCGTCTGGAGCCCGCTCGAAGGCGGCTGGCTGGCCGGCAACTATCGCTACGGCGCCGAGCCGGCCGACCAGGACAGTCCGCGCTACAAGCGCTGGATCAAGAACACCCACGACCCCAAGTTCGAGCCGCGCTCAAGGGTCGTGGACGGCCTCGCCGAGCACCTGACCCAGCGGGATGGCACGCCGGTCGGTCTGGCCGAATTCTCGCTCGCCTGGGCCCTCGACCACCCCGCGGTCACCGCGGCGATCATCGGGCCGCGGACGATGGACCAGCTCGAAAGCTGTCTGGGCGCCTTCGAGGTCGAGATCTCCGACGAGGACCGGGCGCGGGTGGACGAGCTGGTGCCCCCGGGCGGGACCGTGCTCTAACCCGGCCGGAGCACCCCACAAAGCAGAATCCTCGCTCCAACGAGGACGGCGTCAGGGTCAGGCCAAGTCGAGGACCGCTCTCAGATCCCCACGTTCGATGAGCTCACGGGTCGTTTCCGCGACCTTGGGCCCGTCGGCAAACGCGTGGTTCCGGAAGAGCGCGGCGTACTCGGCTTCGACTCGATCGAGGTCTTCCGAGCGCCCAGGGGACACCTCACGAATCATCCGCAGATGGCCGTCCGCGAATACGAGCCGCTCGGGATCCACCATGCCGGCCTGGATAAAGCCTCGGGTCTTGCGGGCACACCGGCACGGGTTGTCTTTCTTTACGAGCCCGCACTTGTCGTTCATGAACTGATACAGATCGCGCCGCGCGCGAGCCAGCTTCTGCCTGAAGTTATCTCGCGTAAGCCCGGTAATCTCGGCCCCGACCACATCGGTGACCCCAAACAACTCTCCCAACACATAGACGACCCGCTGTGTCCTGTCGAGACACAACAACATCCCGGCCATACAACCGATCTTGGCCTCCTTCACTATCAGCTCGACATCCACGGGCGCTGACCGCTCATCGGGTGGATCGAGGTCGGGCACCGCGTCCAACTCCTTGCCGTAGTTGGAGAACGTCGTGACCATCTTCTCGACGGGCCGCGTTTTCATATTGATGACGTGGTTGGTCACGATCCGGTAGAGCCACGTGCGAAACGCCGAGCGGTGTTCGAAAGTCGAGAGCCTGGTGACGACCTTGAGCAGCACCTCCTGGGTAACGTCGGCCGCGTCATCCAGCGAGTGCACCATCCTCAGGGCCAGGTTGTAGATCCACTTCTGGTGCCGCTCCACCAATTCTTCGAGCGCCGCGGCGCTGCCCTCCTTGGCCAGCTCGATGAGTGCCTCGTCGCTTGGTTGCTCGGGTCCTGGGACAAAGGGTGTTTGCATCTCCATCGACAGAGCCTCCTTTGGTATCAGGACCACCCAACGGGCCCACTGTGACAGTAGGAGAGCCCCTAAAACTGTCACACCCTCCGATCTCGGCTGTCAAACGGAAGAAGCCAAAGCTCCAGCGATCACAAACACAGGAGGACAAATGACAGCAGACAACATCACCAAAAAGACCCGCAGGCGCATCGCGGCGGTCGCCGGCGCGGTAGCCACCATCTGCCTCGCCTTCTCGGCCCTGGCACCGGCCGAAGAAAACACGCCCGACGATTCCGGCGTAGTCGTCGAATGGGCCCCCTTCGAGCTGATAGACGGAACGGACGAAGCGACCCTGCTTCAACTGTCCGAGAAGGTGCAGAGCACCTTTCTGGACAAACAAGACGGGTTTATTCAGCGAGAGCTGCTGCGAGGAAAAGACAGCCAGTGGGTGGACATCGTCTACTGGGCGAGCATGGAAGCCGCCGAGCAAGCGGCGACGAATGCCGCCACCAGCGTCGCGTGCCGCGAATACTTCAGCCTCATGATCGGACCCGATCCCGAGGATCCTACGGCCGGCGTCCTGCACCTCGAGCGGGTGAGAATCTACGGATCTCAGACTCCGCCACCAGGCCATCGCAACGACCCCTAACCGGGGACACGGCTCGGACCTACTCGGGGTCAAATAGCAGCCGTCCCGCGGGACGGCGCTCTAGCGCTTTCGGCGGCTCTCGATCTTCACCGAAAACGAGTAGTTGGGTCCGCGGGCGATCTCGATCGCTTCACCGTCTTCGACGTAGGCGCTTCCCGACCAATTACCGGTGCGCAGATCGCGGTGCCCCCCCGTTTCGACGAATCGCTGATATTCGATCGAGTAGTCGAGCAACTCGCGGCCATCTTTCTGGACCAGGAACTGGGCCCGAAGATTGAGTCGGTGATGGAGCGGCGTGAGTGAGAAAGGACGGCCGGCCACGGCCACGGCCGTCGAGAATTCGAAACTCTCTTCTCCTTCGTCGAGAACTAGCGTAATAAACCGAGTCTCGGACAGCGCATCCGGCTCACCCTCATTGGTTCCTTTGTCGGAAGCCGGCGCGGACGACGGCGCAATGAGCGCCAGAACGGTCAGAAACAACAGCGGGCGAACGACAACGAGATTACGCGGCATCGGCTACTCCTTCCAAGGCGGAATCCTCCTGGCACAAAGAGGATACGAAAGTAGCCTGGCCGGCGTTTGGTGCCGACCAAGGTGCGCGCGCTGCCGGCTTACCGCGGCGATTCGGTGTCGCTTTCGGCTTCCGGGGCCGGCGCTTCCGCGATGTGCTGCTCGAGCATGTGATGGCCGATCCACTGCGCGATCACGGCATCGGGGATGGTGCCGAGGGTGACCTCGAGATCGACCATCTTGCCGGCTCGCTCGACGGTCACGACGACCTGGTTGGCGGGCACCATAGACCGCTTCCACTCGGCGTAGGCGGCCTCCTCGCCATCGGCGTCCGACACTCCATTGATCGCCGTGAGCGTATCGCCCACTTGAAAACCGGCTTGGACCGCCGGGCTGTCGGGGACGACCCGGGTGACGACGGGGCGGCCCTTGGCGTCCTTCTCGTGCATCTCGATGCCGATCCAACCCTTCTTGGCCAGGTTGTCGGCCATCATCCGGACGCAGACTTCCGCCGCGGCGCTGCAGTGCTTCTCCTTGTGTCCGGCGAGCGCCGGCAAGGCCACCAGCGCGGCAAAAGCGCCGGTCAGCCCGGTCAACATCCATCGGTTCGGTCTCGTTCTCATTGGTTTACACTCCGTCTGCGCTGCCGTGGAGCTCACAGGCAGCTTCCGTATGGGTCACTGAAAGGGTCGCACTTGGCCGAGTAGGCGTCGACACCCAGCCCGGTAAAAACAGGTCCCACGATGCCAAAGGTCGAGAGATCTTCGATCGCGACGTTCCCACCCGGGGGGGCCTCCGCCTTCGGAGCGGCGACCGCGTCCTCATCCAGTTCGACAAGTGGTTGCGCCTCAACATCCCGTTCCGGACTCGCGGTACAGGCGGCCAGGTCGGAGCGCAGCCCCCACACGGCCAACAGCACAACGGCCAAGACGGCAGCCAGAATCGTCGCTGGGTTCGACAACCATCGCACGTTCACCCGGCTATTCTACGGGGTCAAGGGCCGGAGGTTGCAAGTGGCGGTTCCCGCCGATCAGGCCGAGCCCGGCCGGCCGAGTCCCGAAAGGAAGCCGGCCATCTCCGCCCAGACCTCCTCGCGGTGCTCCAGCAGCCGGTGGTCGCCGTCTTCAAAGAGCCGCAGTGTCGTCGCGGGCGCTGTGGCTTGGGCGAACTTTAGGACCTCTCGCCAGGCGACGCGATCGTCGAGCTTTCCCTGAAACGCCAGGGTGGGCCGAGAGTGGAGCTCGATGAGGCGCTCGGTGGGATAGCCCGCGAGATCTTCGACCAGGCCCCAGCCGAGATCAAAAGTGCCGAGCTCGTTGGTCACCGAAGTCACTCCAGTGCGCCTCCACTCGGCCATCGCCTCCTCGCCCAGTAGCTCCTCCAGGCTCTCCGCCATACCAATCGCCGGCGCTATGTGAGCCCCGCCCACCATATGGTCGGCGTGGAGCGCCGCGTACCAAAGACCGACCAGACCCCCCATCGAGGATCCGACCACGGCCAGCCGCTCCGCGCCGTTGGACCACAGGTAGCCCACCACCGCTTCGAGGTCGGAGAGGCATCGGGTGAGTGTGAGATCCACCATCGCGCCACCGGAGCGCCCGTGGCCACGAAAATCGAACGAGTAAAAATCGAACCCCCGCTCCAAGGAGCCGGTGCGGAAGAATTCGGCCTTCTCGCCGTTCTGGTCCGAGCCAAAGCCGTGGAGGTAGATCACGGATAGGCCGGTATGCGGCCCCTGCGGCCGGCTCCACCGGCCGACGACTTCCTCACCGGGCTCGACGGCGACGCGAAAGACCCCGGGCACGGACATCGGCGCGAAGGCTATCGCAGCCGTTGCCGCCCAGGCCCACTTCCCCGACCCTCTCCGGGGCGGTTGCCGAGTAGAATGACCCGGATGTTCACCGGGCCCGTACCACAGACCCACCTGGCGACCACCGATCGCAGCTTCAGCGATCTCGGTCTGAGCCCGGAGATCGTCGCCAGCCTCAAGGATCTGGGATTTCTTCATCCGACTCCGATCCAGGCCGAAGTCATCCCTCCGGCGCTCGGGGGCCAAGACGTGATCGGACTGGCCGAAACGGGCTCCGGCAAGACGGCGGCGTTTGGTCTGCCGATGGCCGAGCGCTTGCGGCACGGTCATGGGGTCCGGGGTCTGATCCTGTGTCCGACGCGCGAGATCGCGCTACAGAGCAAGGCGTTTCTGGACGTACTGGGCCGGCGGCACGAACTCGACACGGTCTGTCTCATCGGCGGGGTCGCTCTGGGTCCACAGATCGATGCGCTGCGCAAGAAACCCGATGTCATCGTCGCCACCCCGGGACGGCTCTACGATCATGTCGGGCGCCGCAATGTGCGCTTGGACCGCGTCGAGCAGCTCGTCCTCGACGAGGGCGACCACATGCTCGACATGGGGTTCTTGCCCCAGATCCTGCGTATCCTCGAAGTGCTGCCCGAGAAGCGGCAGACGATGCTGTTCTCGGCCACCATGCCGCAGCCCATCGAGCGACTCGCCCAGCGCTTTATGCAGGACCCGGTCAGGGTCGACATCCTCCCCTCGACCAAGACCGCACAGGGCATCGAGCACTGTCTCTACCTGGTCGAGCCCGCCGACACGCGGGCGTGCCTGATGTCGCTGGTCGAGCAGCAGACCGGAAGCACGCTCATCTTTTTGCGCCGCAAGGTCGACGCCGAATGGGCGTTCCGGCAACTCCAGAAGGAAGGCCACGCGGCGGCGCGGATCCACTCGGACCGGTCGCAGCAACAACGGGTGCGGGCGCTCGAAGGACTGCGATCGGGGAAGCACCGCATCCTGCTGGCGACCAATATCGCGGCTCGCGGGATCGACATACCGATCATCCAGCACATCATCAATTTCGGCGTGCCCGACACCGTCGAGGAATATGTCCATCGCGCCGGCCGTACCGCGCGCGGAGATGCCGAGGGCATCGTCTCGACCGTCGCCACCTGGCAGGATAAAGAAGCGCTACGGATGATCGAGAGGGCGATCGGGCAGTCACTCCCCCGCTGCGTGGCGCCCGGCGTCGAACCGTATATCGAACGGCGCACGACCATCCGGGGACGCAAGCTCCGCCGGCGGCGAATGCTCTAGCAATACGTAGGAGATCCATCAAGATGGGCACGACGTCTCGGACCGATCCCGATCTCTTCGATCTGCCACTCAACGGCGCGCACAACCCGTCGAGCGAGCGGCAGGGGACGACGCCCGGTTCGTTTGCCCGCGGCCCCGATGTCGGGGGCGTCTACGCCTTCTCCTCCCCCGACACGCCGGGGATGCCCGAGCCCTCACGGTTTACGGCATGGGACTTTCTCCCGGCCGGCTGGACAATCGAAGAGCATCCGCAGGGATGCCTCGGACACTTACACGGCGCCGAGCCGATTCGCGCGGTGCCCGCCGAGGCGAACTTCGAGCCCGTCACACAGCTCGACCATGCCCGGCTCGGCACCATCACACCCGAGATGCGGCGGCTCGCCGAGCGAGAGCCCCACCTGAGCGCGGAGCAGGTCCGCGACGAAGTGGCCGCCGGCCGCTTGATCATCCCGGCAAACCGAGTCCACCTCGGCTACCAACTCGACCCGACCGCCATCGGACGGGCGGCAAAAACCAAGGTCAATGCCAATCTAGGCGCCTCGCCGGTCTCGTCGGGAACCGACGATGAGATCGAAAAGCTGCGCTGGGCCCAGCGCTGGGGGGCCGACACCGTGATGGATCTGTCGACCGGCGGCGATCTAGACGCTTGCCGGGAGGCCATCCTGCGCGACGCCACAGTGCCGGTCGGGACGGTGCCGATCTACTCGATGATCGTCGGCCGCCGGCTCGAGGACCTGGACGAGCGCCTCATTTTGGAGTCCCTCGAGCACCAGGCGGCGCAGGGCGTCGACTATTTCACCATTCACGCCGGCGTCCTCGAAGAGCATCTGCCGCTGGTCAAAGACCGCCTGATCGGTATCGTCTCGAGGGGCGGCTCGCTGCTCGCCAAGTGGATGCTGGACCACGGCCGGCAGAACCCCATGTATGTCCTGTGGGACGAGATCTGCGGCATCATGCGCCGCTACGACGTTTCCTTCTCGATCGGCGACGGTCTTCGCCCCGGCGGTCTGGCCGACGCCACCGATGCCGCCCAACTCGCCGAGCTGCGCACCATTGGCGAGCTCACCGAGCGCGCCTGGCGGCACGGCGTTCAGGTGATGGTCGAAGGGCCGGGCCACGTGCCGTTCGACCAGATCGAATACAACATGAAGATCGAGCGCCGGCTCTGCCACGGCGCCCCGTTCTACGTCCTCGGGCCGCTGGTGACCGACGTCTTTCCGGGCTACGACCACATCACATCCTCGATCGGCGCCACCGCCGCCGCCTACCACGGCGCCGCCATGCTGTGCTACGTCACGCCCAAGGAGCACCTCGGGCTGCCCAAGCGAGACGACGTCAAGCAGGGGTGCGTCGCCTACAAGATCGCGGCGCACGCCGCCGACGTGGCGCTGGGGATCCCGGCATCGCGCGACTGGGACGACGAGCTCACCAAGGCACGAGCGGCTCTCAACTGGGAGGAGCACTTCGAGCTCTCGTTCGACCCCGACACCGCCCGCGCCCTGCACGACGAGGATCTGGACGTCGACACCGATTTCTGCGCCATGTGCGGCCACGACTGGTGCAGCGTCAGGATCTCGAAAGAGATCCAGCAGTTTGCCTCCGGCAAAGACCCCGAATACGACTGGGACCGAGCGCAGTTGAGCAAACGGCTCACCGAAGACCAGGTCCGCGTTCTAGAGAGCCGCGGCGTTCTCTCACCCGAGGAGATCCACCGGCTGGCCGGCAAGGTTCGCCGGGAGATGACCGACGACGAAAGGCTCGCCCGGGCCTCA
The DNA here is from genome assembly GCA_965224065.1 of Candidatus Multivoradales bacterium. GTDB lineage: Bacteria > Acidobacteriota > Thermoanaerobaculia > Multivoradales > JAHEKO01 > JAOTZA01. The sequence continues at coordinate 3,791,178 of CBDCYF010000005.1, read as the reverse complement.
TGCCACAGCGACGTTGCCGAGGCCGAGACCGCGCGGCGGTTGCAGCGCGAGGCGCTCACCGGCGGCTGACCGGGGACCGGCCCTTTTCTTAATTCGGGGACTGTCCCCTTTTTAAGTTCTATGGAGGAGTCCGTATGAATGCCAGCTCCGCACCCAAGGCCCCGCCCGGCGATCTCGGGTTTGGCGCCGTGGTCGCCAATCAGAGCCGCTACCGGCTACTCAACCACGACGGCAGCTTCAACGTCCACCGGCGGGGTCTACCCTGGCGCGCGTCGTTGAGCCTGTTTCAGTCCCTGGTCGCCCTCACCTGGACGAGGTTCCTGGCCCTGGTTGCGGCGTTCTACATCGCGGTCAACACGCTCTTTGCGCTGCTCTATCTCGCCCTCGGCCCCGAGGCGCTCGCGGGACCGGCCGGGCCCGGCCTGGGAGCCCGGTTCGAACAGGCTTTCTTTTTTAGCGTTCAGAGCTTCTCGACCGTCGGCTACGGCCACATCACACCGGACGGAAGAGCCGCCAACAGCCTGATGACGCTCGAGGCCATCGTCGGAATGATCACGATCGCTCTGGCCACCGGGCTGGTGTTTGCCCGATTCTCCCGGCCGGTGGCGCGGATCTTTTTCAGCAACCAGGCCGTGGTCGGCATGTTGGCGGGCCGGCGCGCGCTCAAGTTCCGCATTGCCAATCTGCGCAAGAGCCAGATCATCGAACTGCAGGCGAAAGTGATCTTTAGCCGCCTCGAGCAGGTCACCGGCAAGAAACGCCCGCGCCGGGTCTTCTACGATCTCCCCCTGGAGCGGCGCAAGGTGACCTTTTTCCCGCTTTCCTGGACGATCGTTCATCCGATCGACGAGAAGAGTCCGCTTCAAGGGCTCGATCGACGACGGTGCGAGGATGCGGATGTCGAGATCCTGGTACTCCTGACCGGAATCGACGAGACATTTTCCCAGACCGTCCACGCCCGCTCCTCCTACAAGGGCCACGAGATCGTCTGGGGCGCCGAGTTCGTCAGTGTGTTCGAGCCCATTGCCGACGGCCCGCTGTCGATCGATATGCGTCGGCTGGGAGAGATCGCGAAGATCGAGGCGCTGGACACGGCCGCGTAGGATCTCGGCGCAAACCGGCTCCCGGGCCGATGCGCCGAAAAAGTGACTTTTTCCATTTGGCGGCTCGTCCAGCGCCGCTAGCCTATTGTGCGGCCATGACCATCCGCACCAAACTTCTCGTAGGCACGCTGGGCGCGCTTCTCATCCCCACGATCGCGGGTGTCTTGAGCCTTCGGCGGCTCGAGCGCGAGATGACCCGCATGGTGGGTGAGAACTCGGCGGCCTCGGCCGAGCTTCTAATCGATGAGATCGAAAATCGCGTCTACCTGCTGGTCGGATCGCTCCAGGAGTTTGCCCAGACCAGTCCCGGAATGCTCGGGGCGCTCGAAGAGTCCAACCATGAATTCGAGGCTCTCGGAGAAAAAGCGATCGAGGCGCGACTGGAGCGCACCGACCGCGCCTGGCAGGCCTGGATCGCCGAAGCCGGCGCCCAGCCGCCTGCGGAGGTGGCACGGGCCGCGAGCCACCCCCTGTCCGCGGAGCTCCGGCGTAAGCTCGACTATCACCGCCGCGGCTCGGACCAGGCGTTTGCCGAGATCTTTGTCACCAACCGGTATGGCGCCAACGTCGCCCTGACCTCACCGACCTCCGACTACGGGCAGGCCGACGAGCGCTGGTGGCAGGAGGGCTTTCGTACCGGGGTGTGGATCGGCGACATCGATTTCGACGAGAGCTCGGGGGCTTATTCGCTCGACGTCGTCGTCCGGGTCGATGACGGCGAGCAGCCGGCCGGTGTCCTCAAAGCGGTGCTCGACATCGGGCACATCCACTCGATTCTGCGTGAGTTCGAGTCGGCCGCCGCCTTTGCCGGCGGCGAGACCGAGCTGCGCGACCCCAGGGGTGCAGTGCTCTACCCCACGTTTGCCGCGCCTTCGGCCTTGGCCGGGGGGGCGATTGAACTACCCCAACCCCACCAGCGCCGCCATTGGCTCGAACGGAGCACGTCCGGCTCCGCGCGCTTCCTGCGCGCCGAGGCCACCGGAGGCGGCCACGCCGAGCTCCCTGACCTCCACTGGACGGTCCGGCTGCAATATCCATCCAGCATCGTCTTTGCGCCAATCCAGCGGATCAAGACCCAACTCCTGACGATCGGCGTGGTCGCCGGGCTTCTGGCCCTGGTGGTGGCGATCATCGTCTCACTCGGTATCTCCAGACCCATCGGATCTGCGCTGGAGGTGGCCGAGCGGATCGCTGCCGGCGATCTGGGAACCGACGTCGAGGTCGTCGGCAGCGGCGAAGTTCGCGAGCTGCTCGGCTCGATGCGCTCAATGGCCCGGAAGATCCGCGCGGTGGCGACCGGGCTGGCGGGCTCCTCCGACCGCGTCACCGAGCTCTCCACGGCCCTGTCGACCGCCGGGCGCGAGATCTCGGCCGGTGCTGCCGGCCAGTCGGACGCCACCGGCCATGGGACCCGATCGGTCAACGAGATGACCGTGTCGATCGACACGGTGGTGTCCAGCGCTGTCGAGGTCCAAACCGAGGTCGGAACGACCGCCTCGGCGGTCGAAGAGATGACGGCATCCAATCAGGCCGTGGGCCGCAACGCCGAACGGCTCGCAACCGGTGCCGGCGAGACGCTTGCGACCATGAGGGAGCTGGCGCGGTCCGTCGAAAGCGTAGCCGCGGCGGCCGACGATGCCGGGCTGGAAGCGGAGTCGGCGGTTCGCCAGGCCCACGCCGGCGGTGAAGCGGTGCGGCAGACCGCCGCCGGCGTCGAGGAGATCTCCTCGACCATGGTCGAGATCGCCCGGGTCAATCGCTCGCTCGGCGAAAAAAGCGAGCGCATCGACTACATCACCGACGTGATCGAAGAGATGGCCAGAAAAACCCGTCTGCTGGCGCTCAACGCCACTCTCCAGGCTACCCACGCCGGGGAGCACGGACGCGCTTTTCGAGCCGTCGCCGAGGAAGTCAAGGCCCTTGCAGAGCGCTCCTCCGGCGCCGCCAAGGAGATCGGCGACCTGGTCGAGAGTGTGCAGGGAGCGATCGCCGAGGCCGACAGCATCTCGCAGGTCGGTGCGGTGCGGGCCCAGGAGGGCGTCGAGCTGGCGGGACGCGCCGGTGGCGCGATCGGAGGCGTGGTCGAATCGATCGAACAGGTCACCGATCGCATCCTCGAGATCCGCACCGCCACCGGCGAACAGGCCGGCGGCGCCGAGCAGCTTACCCAGACCTTTGCCAAGATGAGCAAAATGACCGACGAGGTGGCCGCGGCCACCCACCAGCAGAGCGCCAGCACCGGCCAGATCCTCGACGCCACGCAGCGCCTGCAGGCCATCAGTGACCGCGTGATCCAGGCGCTCGGGCGGCACGGCGGCGATAGCCAGCGGGTCCAGGAGTCCATCCAGACTATCGGCCGCGTCGCCGCCGCCAACGTCGAGACCTCCAACGAGATCGTCCGCATCACGGACCACCTCGAGACCGAGGCCGAGACCTTGCGCCTGCTCGGCGAGTCTTTTCAGCTCGAGAAGTCGCCGGCTGATCTCGCCGACGATGCCCCCCGGTCATCCGAGCCCGGCGAGGACGGCGAGGCGGAGCCGTCGATCCTGGCGACCTCCGCCGCGGCGCTGTGACCGGTCGGGCTCTTACCGCTTAGCGCTTCTTTAGCTTGGTGTTGAGCTTGCCGCCGTTGGCGGCGAATTCCCTCTCCGCCAGCTTGCGAAAGTCGTTCATCTGCTTGATCGAGGTCGGCCGGGGCTCTTCGCCCTCACGAACCAGCAGCAGAAAAGCGACGTTGAATTTGGTCGGGGCTTCACCAAAAGCCGGGTCACGCGGTCCGAGGGCGCGAATCACGTCATCGATGGTCACGTCCACCCGGGTCCCGCTGACGGTGACGTTGTCCTGCGGAGCGCGGTCACCGTTGCAGCCCTCGAGGAAAAAGAAGTCGGGAACCGCGGCCGGGTCCTCGAGCCCCATGAAGTACCGATCGAGTCCGTTGTACTGCTGCGGCCCCGGGGTGGTGACGTAGGTTCCATCCCCGTTGTCCATCAGGTCGCTGCCTTCGAGAAACGAACGGTCGCCGTCCATGCAAAAGGACCAGTGCGCATCGGTACGGCCCAGGAGGTCGTCCCTGATCTGTCCGTCTTTCTCAAAGAGCGCCGAAACTCCCCAGCGATGACCGATCTCGTGCATCAGAATGTCGCCCGCGGTATTGGCGCCGCTAAAGAAACTCGGTGCTTCGACATCCAGCGGATACTTGCCCACGTCTCCCATGTTGATGTAGGTCTCGAGAGTGCCGTCACTGCCGAAGTCCCCCGAGAAATCGAAGATGTCGTCGCCGATCCCTCGAACCTGGTTTTTGAGCGTAAAGGCAAAGGCGATAACGCCAGGCTGCCCCAGCAGCACGATGGGAAAATCCTCGAAAACCACCAGGTGTGTATAGCGGTCTTTGAAATTGTCCAGAAACAAGTTGGTGATGGCGGCGTGGTCGACCGAGAGCTGGTCGGAAAAGTCCTCGGCGATCGCCTGACGCTGGAGCGGCGCCGGCAGCTCGTCGGAGAAATCGAGCAGCTCGACGCCCGACCCCCCACCCGGGGCGAGACCGACGACGGCGGTCTCTGAGAGCAGCTCGCCATAGCGAAAGGCCACCCGGCCGTTCTTAAACAGCGTCACGCTAAAGGTGTTGACCGTCGTGTTGATCCCATTCTGATCGAACTCCGGCACACGGAACCAGGTGACCTTGAGGGACTTGGGCGCTACCTGGGCGAACACTCCTCCACCGGCCGGGGCGGTCTCGGGGTTGAGATCGCGAAAGAACGGTGAGATCCGCGGCGGCCCGTCGAGCATCCGGGCGATGTCTCGCTCGTCGATCTCGACGTCCCCCCCACCAAAGGTCAAGTTACCGTCCGAATTGACGTTGACCGACTTGTGCTTGACGCCGAAGAACTCGAAGTTGAACGGCAAGTCGATCCTCGTCGTGTCGTCGTCCGCCAGGTCGAGTTGGTCGCCGAAGTCCTCGGACACACCGCCGGAAAGCGGGCGCGGAAGATAGGCGTCCTTCTTTTTCTTGTACTTGAAGTTGATGCCGAAGTCTTGGACGTCGACCAGATTTTCGTCGCTGATCAACGGCGCGTCGCCGACGAAGACGCCGATGTTGCCCTCTTTGCGCACGTCGATCGTCTTGATCGTAGGCAGGGCCCCCTTTTGGATCTCGGCGTTGAACTCCCGAGTCAGACGCCTCCGGTTGTAGTCGTGCTCCGCCAGAACCTGCTTGACCGAGGTGTCTTCGGCGCCGCACCAAGCGTCGGCGTCGTGGCGGGTCTTTGTCGAGGTCGCGCCGTCGGCGGCGGGCGCGACGGCGAGACAGAGGGCGACTCCCAGGCAGGTCGCGAAACGGTGCGAATTCATAGCTCGTCCTTGTGGGTGTTTGGGTGGGTGTTTGGGTGGGTGCTTGGGGTGGGTGCTTGGGGTGGGTCTTTGGGTAAATCGTGCGGAAGATCGTGAGTGGATCGGCGGTTTTCCCGTCGGCGGTAGAGCCGAACCGCTCGAGAGGGCCCTCCTACCGCTCGGTTACGCTGCAACGATAATACCGGATTGACGCGCCGGTGCCGAGCCGGCCGGAAGAAGTCGGGACCGCTCGCCGGTGGTAGCGTTTGACGATGAGGAGCAAGCAAGCGGCCACGCGGCGCTGGCCAGTCTTCAAGCCCTCGATCGGGGTGGCCGCCGTGCTCCCTGCCCTGCTCCTCCTAGCCGCCGGTTGTCGCCCCGCGGAGCCTCCACCGTCCTCGAGCCAGGGCGGACCCTCGGGAAACGCCGACGCGCCCGGCGACGTCCAGGCCGAATTTCGGCGGCTGTGTAGGGACCTCGAAGCAAGCGCCGACCCGTTCTATGGCCGGGCGCGGCTGGCCGAGTTGGAGAAACGAGCCACACGGGGCACAGCCGACCCCCGCGCCGAGGCGTCCCTCGAGGCGCTCCTCGGACGCGAGCTCTTGAAGCTCGGGCGGACCTCCGAATCGATCGAGCACCTCGAGCGGGCCACGGCGCTCGGGGCCGACGCCGGCATGGACCCCCGGCTCCTGCTGGACATGAAGGTCTATCTCGGGCTCGCCTATCTGCAGGACGCCGAAGACGCCAACTGCTTGGCGTCCCACACCGCCGCCAGTTGCCTCTACCCGGTGTCGTCGGAAGGCGTTCACCGGATCCGAGACAACACCCGAGCGGCGGGCGATGTCTTTGCGGCGATCGTCGATGAGTTCCCCAACGCGGTCCAGAGCCTGTGGCTGCTCAACCTGGCCCGGATGCTCTCCGGCGACTACCCGGAGGGGGTGCCGGCGCGGTACCGGCTCCCTCCGGCCGCGCTCGAAGCCGGTACGCCTTTTATCCGCTGGTGGGATCGCGCCCCGACGCTGGAAACGGCTGTGGTCGACCTCGCCGGTGGAGCGTTGATGGACGACTTCGACGGCGACGGTCTTCTCGACCTCGTCACCTCGACCTGGGATCCCTGTGGCAGCCTCAAGGCCTTCCGCAACGACGGTCGCGGCGGTTTTGAGGACGTCACCCGCGCGTGGGAGCTCAACCGACAGCTCGGAGGCTTGAATCTGGTGCACGCCGACTACGACGGCGACGGGCGGCTCGATCTGCTGGTGCTCCGCGGGGCCTGGATGGGACCGCTTGGCCGGATCCGCAACTCCCTGCTGCGCAACGTGGCGGGCGAGTCCGGCCCCCGGTTCGAGGACGTGACCCGCGAGGCCGGCCTGGCCGAGCCCGCCTACCCCACCCAGACCGCGGCGTGGGCCGACTACGACCTGGACGGCGACCTCGACCTCTACGTCGGCAACGAAGATCCGGACGGAGGCTCGTACCCTTCACAGCTCTTTCGCAACGACGGTGCAACCGGATTCACCGATGTGAGCGCGGAGACCGGCACGGCCAACTACCGCTTTGCCAAGGCCGTGACCTGGGGGGACTACGACGACGACGGCGACCCCGACCTCTATGTCTCGAATATCGGGCCCAACCGCCTCTATCGCAACGACGGGGAGTCCTTTACCGACGTGGCGCCCGAGCTGGGGCTGACCGAGCCGGCCGGTCGCAGCTTTGCGAGCTGGTTCTTTGACTTCGACAACGACGGTGATCTCGATCTCTTTGTCGCCGACTACGAAAGCCCGGTGCCCGCGGTGGCCGCCTTCTATTTCGGCTCGGTGGTGGTCGACAACCGCCCGCGCGTCTACCGAAACGACTCGACTTCGGACGGCGCTCGGTTTACGGAGATCGGGACACAGGTGGGTCTGGCGCGCCCGATGCTGCCGATGGGGGCCAACTACGGCGACCTCGACAACGACGGCTGGCTGGATTTCTACCTCGGCACGGGCGAGCCGGGGTACGAAACCGTGATGCCCAATGTGATGTTTCGCAACGAGCGCGGCAGCCGGTTTTCCGACGTGACCTTCGCCGGGGGCTTTGGCCATCTTCAAAAGGGACACGGCGTCGCCTTTGGAGACCTCGACAACGACGGGGACCAGGACCTGCTTCACCAGCTCGGCGGCTTCTTCCCCGGTGACTCCTACGCCAACGCGTTGTTCGAGAACCCGGGCGGGAAAAACGCCTGGATCACCTTGCGGCTCGCCGGGCGCGGACCCAATGTCTTCGGGGTCGGGGCGCGGATCGAAGTCGTTGTCGAGAATGGAGGCAGAGAGCGCTCGATCCACCTCCTCGCCGGAAGTGGTGGCACGTTCGGAGGCTCGAGTTTCCAGCAGGAGATCGGACTGGGCCGAGCGAAGAGGATCCGGGAGGTTCGAATCCGCTGGCCCGGCGATCCCGAGATCCAGGTTTTTCGTGACGTCGAGGTCAACCGCATCTACCGGGCGGCCCAGGGGGCTTCGAAGTTGGAACCGGTCAAGCTACCGTCGATCCGGTTGGGCGCAAAGGGCTGACGGTCGGTCAGCAGGGAAATCGGTTGAACGGCCGCCAGGGGCGGCGGCCGCTTCAAATCCTGCGGGTCCGGGGCCGTCTCGGCCCGGAAGGATTCAACCCTGTAGGGGCCGGGCTTGCCCCGGCCCGGGCGGTCGCAAGGCCCTCCCCTACCTCGCGTCCCCTTCCGTGTAGGGGCGGGGCTTGCCCCCGCCCGCCAGACCCCGCATCGGCCGTTTTCGCCCGGTCGCGCTCTGCTATGTTCCCCGGATGCCGACGGGCTGTCTTCGGGACCGGGTCGCTGTCGTCGGGTCGACGGCGGCGATCCTCTGCTCCCTGGCCTGCTCTCCTACAGACCCAAAACCGCCCCTCGCCACCTTCGAGCTTCCGAATCCCGACCTCTCCACCATCGATCCCGCGGTGCGCGAGCAGCTCGAGAAAAAGAGCGGGGACGTCGCAGGCCTTCTCGAAGACGACGCAGCCCCGTCGAGCCAGCTCGCCGAATCGGTCGGCGAGCTGGGGAATCTCTACCACTCCTACAATCTGCTGTCGGTGGCGGAAGAATGCTATCGAGAGGCCTCGGCTCGCGCACCGGACGATCCGCGCTGGCCCTACTATCTCGGGTTTCTCGCGCAGATCCGCGGCCGATGGGTCGAGTCGGTGGAGCACTTCGAGCGCGTGCTGACGCTGGATCCCGAGGATCCGCCCGCCCTCCTGCGGCTCGCCGAGGTACGTCTCGAGACCGGCGACAGCGAGCGCGCCCGAGAGCTTTACGAGCGGGCCGGCGCTCAGGAGCCGGCGGGTGCGGCGGCCTCCGCCGGCCTGGCGCGCATCGCGGCGGAGGCCGGGGAACACGGCGCCGCAGTCCTCCACCTGGAGCAAGCCCTCGCGCGTCAACCCGAGGCCACGTCTCTTCATCACCGCTTGGCTACGGCCTATCGGGCGCTCGGCGACACCGAAGCGGAGCGGAGTCATCGGGATCTCGCCGGGACGGCCCGGGTGGGCTTTCCGGATCCGTTGATCGCACGCCTCGACCGCCAGGGCGTTGGAAGCGGTCGCAGCCTGGTTCGCGGTGGCGTCGCGCTCGCCGAGGGCCGTCTCGACGCCGCGATCGCCGAGTATCGCCGCGCGGTCCGGCAGGACCCCGGCGATCTTTCGGCCCGGCTCAATCTCGGGCTCGTTTTGGCCCAGCAGGGGGATCCCGAGGCCGAAACTCATCTTCGGGAAGCCGTGGCTCTCGGTCCACGGAACGCCGTGGCCCATCATGCCTTGGGCCGGGTGCTTTCCGCTCGCTCGGAGGCGCCGGAAGCCCGGCGTCTTTTTCTGCGGGCACTCGAGCTGGATCCGGCCTACGAGGCCGCCCACTACCACCTGGGCGAGCTGGAGGCCACCGAAGGACGCCATCAGGAAGCGGTGGCCGCGTTTACATCCGCCCTCGAGATCAATTCGCAATCCTCACCGCCACGACTGGGTCGCGCGCTGTCTCTTCTGGCTCTCGAACGACCCGCCCAGGCCGCCGACGACCTGCAAGCCGTTCTCGACAGCGGAGACGACGACGAAGCGATGATCCGCCTCAAGTTGGGAGAGGCCCTGCAGCGGGCCGGAGACCTCGACCAGGCCTTGATCCAGTACGAAACCGCCGCCCGCGGCGGGCTCCCGCCCCAGTTGCGCGCGGCCGCCGAGCTATCGGCCGGCAATCTGCTGTTCTCGCGGGGCGAGCGGGACGCGGCCCGTGCCCACCTGGAAGCCGCAGTGGACAGCGATCCCCAGTTGGGGCCGGCACATTTCAACCTGGCGGGGATCCTGCTGCTCGACGGCGAAACGGAGCGCGCACTCACTCATTACCGGCGCGCGGCGGAAATCGAGCCCGACGCCTTGCAGCCCAAGCTCCACCTAGGTCAGACCCTGCTCCGCACCGGTCACGCAAGGGAGGCGGTCGAGGTCTTTGACCAGGTCCTCGCCGTCGATCCGTGGCACGAGGGAGCCCTCCTCGGCCGTGCTACGGCCCGGGTGAGGCAGAAGCAATACACCGCGGCCCTGTCGGATCTGGAGGCCGCTCTGAGCGAGCGTCCCGGGAGTGTCGCGCTGGCCCACTCGCTGGCCCGGCTGCTGGCGACCTGCCCGGACCCGGCGCTACGAGACGGAGACCGCGCCGTGACCCTGGCCCTCCAGGTCATGTCGGTCGATAGGCGGTTCGAGCACGCCGAGACCGTGGCGATGTCGATGGCCGAGGCCGGCCGTTTTGAAGAGGCCGTACGATGGCAAGGAGAGGTCCTCCGCCAAGCTCAGAACGCGCCGCCGGAGCGCCGGGCCGAGCTGGAGGCCAACCTGGCTCGCTACCGGGCCGGGCAGGCGTGCTGCGCCTAGTCCAGCCCGCCCTTCCAACGACTCGCTACGAACGCTGGTGAGAAGGGCGGGCTAATTCCGAGCGATCAGATACCGCCGCGCGGGTGGCGCCGCAAAGCGCAACGCGCGCCGCTCGGGCAACTCGACCGACAGCACTGAAATCTCCGCCACCTGTGCGCCCGCGCTCAGCAGCACCCGCGAGTCGCTGGAGGACGCGTAGCCGCCGCCCGGATCCACCCGCAAGCGGCTCGGAACCGATTCGAGCCACACGAGGCCGCCCAAGGCGCCCGGGCTGTCCAGGCGCGCTCCAAACCAGCGCGAGCCCCCCTTCCGGTTCATCAACAGTCGCGCCGGCCCGTTGCTGTTGACCATCAGAACGTCGACGGCCCCATTGTTATCAACATCGCCAAAGGCGGCGCCACGGCTCACCTCCTCAAGGTCGAACGACACTCCGGCGGCGGTGCTGACTTCCTCGAAGCGACCCCCGGGAAGTCCTCGAAACAGTAGGTTCCGCTGCGCCAGCGGATACGGGTCGCCCGCCGCGACCGCGCCCTCGATGGCCTTGACCGCGCCGTTGACCACCGGTAAGTCCAGAAACCCGTCACCGTCGAGATCCGCCCAGTGCGTCCCAAACCCGGTCGAGCCCCAGCTCGATGGACCCAGACCCGCCACCGAGGAAACGTCCGCAAACGTGAGGCCGCGGTCCCCGGCGGTCCGGTCATTGCGATAGAGCGTGTTGGGCTCACCGGTCAGGTGGGTGACAAAAAGATCCAAGTCACCGTCGCCGTCATAGTCGGCGGCATCCACCCCCATCGACGCCTGAGGCAGCCCTTCACCGCTGACCGCGCACCCCGAATCGATCGCGATCTCTTCGAATGTACCGCCGTCCCGGTTGCGCCACAAGAAATTGGGCTCCCCGTCGTTGGCGACATAGAGATCCAGCCGGCCGTCCAGGTCGAAGTCGCCCGCGACCGCGCCGAGACTCTTACCGCGAGGCCGCCCGACACCGCTTGACAGAGACACGTCTTCGAACGTCCCGTCGCCGCGGTTGTGAAAGAGCCGATCGGCGACCCCATTGTAGGCCTCCGGGCCGCAGTAGTCCCGCCTCCCCGCGGCGTCGCGGCACAGCTTGTGATTGGCCAGGCGGTAGTCGACATAGTTGCCGACATAGAGATCCAGCCTGCCGTCGCCGTCGTAGTCGAAAAAGGTCGCCGCGACGCTCCATCGCGAGTCATCGGTTCCGCTTTCTTGCGTGACGTCCGAGAAGGTGCCGTCGCCGTTGTTGCGCAGTAGCCGGTTGGCCCCGAGATTGGTGACATACAAATCGGGGTCGCCGTCACCGTCGTAGTCTCCGACGGCGGCGCCCATGCCGTTGCCGGTTCCGGCTCCATTCAGGCCCTCGGTGACGTCGACAAACCTGGGCTCCGGGCTGCCACCCGTTCCAAGACCAAGGTCGTTGCGATACAGCCGGTCGCTGGGGAGAACGCCATCCTTTGGCGGCGACAAGGCCGTCTCCGGATCCGCTCCGGGATCGAGCATCGCCCCCTGGACCAGATAGACGTCTAGATCGCCGTCGCCGTCGTAGTCGAATAGCGCCGCGCCGCCGCCCATCATCTCGGAGAAGTAATAGTCCCCGGTCATTCCGTTGAAGTGCACAAAGTCGATCCCGAGCTCGGCCGCGCGCTCCTCAAACCAGGGCTCGGGGCCGCCCGCGCGACCAGCCGATGGATCGGCGTCGTAGGTCATGCCCCCTCCCCCACCACAACCCCAGACCAGGAGAACGGCTGCGGGGACCGTCCGTAGCGCGCCGGTCAGCGTCCGTATCCACACCGTGTCGCGAGGCTACCTCACGCCGCCAGCCGCTTCAGCCCTGCCAATCAAGCGCTGAGCGGGCCGCCCGGAGCGGACGCTGCTTGAGCTGGAGCGAAGGGCGGCCCCGAGGCGCGAGGCCCGGCAGCCAGTGGGACGCCGGCCGCTTCAGTCGTGTAGGGGCCGGGCTTGCCCCGGCCGGCAGGGGCGCCGGCCGCTTCAGGTCCCGAGCCGTCTCGAGCGCCCCGAAGCGCCCTGATCGACCGAAACGAGGCATACAAAAAGGGCGGGGCCAAAGCCCCGCCCTCAGAGAATCGATCGAAAGCGCCGCGCGCTAGTTCTTGACCAGCCTTACGCCAAGCTGGACCTCGCGCGGCTCGCCGGCGCCGCTTCGAATCGTGCCGTCGAAGTTGAAGGCCAGGCCCGCGCCAACCTCCGGAATGAGGAAGTTCGACTCGTCCAGGAGGTTGAAGACGTCGAGAACCGGTTGCACTGTCCATTCTCCAACCTGAAAGTCCTTTGAAAGACGAACATCCACCACCTGGAACTCATTGTCCTTCTTGCCCTGGTTGCGCTGGAAGACATCGCCACCAAGGGTGCAGTTCCCGGCCGGGAGACACCGCCCCGACGGACCCGTCGGCAAACCGTCCGGCCCGACGTCGAGAGGCTGCGCGTCCAGATAGCTGGCTCGAACGTTGACGTCGATCCCGTGAGGCGCGTTCCACAACAACCAGCCGTTGAACCGGTTTTCCTGGTGACGGTCGGAGAGACCGAACTCGGGACCCAGGTTGGTGATGTTGGCGTACCTAAACGTAAACGGGTCGCGCTCGTTGTCGTCGTCCGATTTGTCCTCGGAGAACGTGTAGTAGGCCTGAAACTGGATGTTGTCGCTCAAGCGCTTGTTGATTCCTGTGGTGATCCCCCAGAAGCGGCTTTTGGCCGTCGACTCGACCACCGTGAGCTGACCGATTCCGCCTCCCACGCTGAGCCCGGTCCCCCAGGGCGAGCCGAGCAAGGCGTCGTTGCGGTTGGTAAACCGGGTCACGTGGTTGGTGTTGGCCACGGTTCCCTTGATCAGCCAGGCGTAGTTGGGCGCGATCTCAGTCTCCCACGAGACCGAGGCGGACACCGTCTTGGGCACCTCCAGGTCCCGGCTGGTCACGGTGACGTCGGGGTTGAAGGGACTGCCGACCTCGGATCCTGGGATCAGGCTCTGCCACGGGGGCGTCGCCGGAAGGAAGCCGAGCCCGGCCGGGCCGATAAAGCTGGCCCGAAAGAGGGTCTGTCCGATGCTGCCGTTGTTGTTGCGGCTCCCGGCGAACGTCAAAGCGGGGATGCGCGCCGCGTAGAGCCCGGCGTTGGCCCGCAGAATCGAGCCGGACTTGTTTTTTGGTGTCCAAGCCAGGGCAAACCGAGGTTGAACCGTGGTGTCGTCCGGAATGGTGCCGTCCGACGGAAACACCTGCGGTCCCGCTGCGGTGGTGACCGTCTGGCCGATGAACTCCGAATAGAAGACCTCGCTGGGTGGCGTAATCGGGTCCGGCTGCCCGATCTCTTCGATGCGCAAGCCGAAATCCAAGGTCAGGTTGGCCGATGGCTGCCACTGATCCTGAAAGAAGACCGCGATCTCCTCTTGTTTCAGGGTCTGGGTGCCGGCCTCTTCGGCCGAGCGGCCACCCACTCCGGCAAACTGAAGGTAGAGCTCGACCGGGCCGACCGCGGTGGAGCCGGCGGGACAGGTCCCATTCACATTGCTCGAGCCGTCCGAGCACTCGATGTAGTTCGGGTTGGCGACATAGTTGAGAAACCCGTCGACCGTGTTGAAGATGAACCGGCCGTTGGCAAAGCCGATAAAGGTCTGAGACGAGCCCACATCGTTGTACTCGATCCCGGTCTTCATCGAGTGGTTGCCTCTCAGGATCGACAGGTTGTTGTTGATCTGGATCCGGTCGTCGTCGTACTCGACCGGCAGAAAGAACGGCATACCAAAGCGGTTGCCGTTCTCGGCGATCGCCGTGTCCGGGAACGGTCTGTCCGCGAACCCATTGCCCTCGTAGGGGCGCGGGCGAAACTCCTTGGCGTACTGGGCACGAAACTCGTTGAGCAGGCTGTCCGAAACCGTCGAGATGACCGTCGCCGTTCCGGCGTGTGAGTAATCCTGCTCGATGCCGTTGGCGCTGCGTCCCCAGACGTCGACGTCAAAGGTCCCGTTGCGCTGCTCGGAGAAGGTATAGGTCCCCCGCAGGGTCACGAGGTTCTTGTCCGACGCCTGCCAGTCGATCTTGGCCAGCGCCACATCGGCATCGTCGGTACGCGTGATCGGGCCGTTCTCGTTGGGGGCCCCGATGGAGGCGAAAAAATCCACCAAACGGGAATCGAGACGGGTGGGGTCGTTCTGTTTGGTGGCTTCGGCGGTCTGAAGATCGTAGGCGAGGAAGAAGAAGACTTCGTCCTGCCGGATCGGTCCGCCAAAGGTAAAACCGACCTGGGTCTGGTCAAAGACCTTTGGATCGGTGGAGCCGTCACGGTTGACCGGGTCGTCGGACAGGCCGTCGTCCTTGTAGAACGCATGAACGCTGCCCTTGTATTCGTTGGTGCCCGACTTGGTGACCACGTTGACAAAGCCGCCCGAGGAGCGACCGTACTCGGCAGGCGCGCCGTCGGTGACGATCAGGACTTCTTTGACCGCATCGATGTTGAAAGTAAACGGCGGCCGCTGTCCACCCCGTTGCTCGCCAAAGAAGGGGTTGTTGAAATCGGCGCCGTCCACCGAGATGTTGTTGTTGATGCCCTTCTGGCCGTTGATCGACAGCTCCTCGCCGTCGGGGCCCTGGACGATGGTGACGCCCGGGGTGAGCTTGGAGAACTCCAGAAAGTTGCGGCCGTTGTTGGGCAGGCCCTCGATGTCGGCATCCCCGATGCGGATCTGCCCCTCGGTGCGAGAGGTCTCGATCAAGGGAGCCTCGCTGGTGACCAGGATCTCCTCTCCCGTCGCCGCGACCTGCATCGAAAGCCGTAACGAGATGGTCTGGCCGACACCCAGGTTGAGACCGTCCCGAACCAGGGTGGCAAAGCCCTCGAGGGCGGCGGTTACCTTGTAGGGGCCAAGGGGCAGCAAGACGCCCCGGAAACGGCCCGAGCCATCGGTCACCAGGACCTTTTCGAAATTCGTCGCCGTGTTGGTGACGGTAATCGTGGCGCCGGGCAGCACCGCCCCCGACTCGTCCTGCACGATCCCGTCGATGGTCCCGGTCGTCGCTTGAGACTGTGCCCACGCGACCGGTGAGAACAGTAGGACACCCACGGCCAGAACCCCGAAAATACGGACGATCCGCGACATCGACACCTCCTATGAGAATTTGCGCCCGGGAGCTCCCCTCCGACAGTGCCCCCCGCGGGCAGTGTTTTCCGTTGGTGAGCATGATAGTGCGGCGGCGAGCCGGTTGGCAATTCCCGCGTCACATTTGTCACATTGGCGTACCAATCCATCTACCGATTTGCACCGTGATGATCGCCAATTAGGCTATTCTGCGCCCTCCCGATGGAGCGAATCGCCATTCTCGCCGACATCCACGGCAACATGCCGGCGCTGCGCGCCGTCATCGAGGACATCGAGGCGGAGGCGCCGGACGAGGTCTTTGTAGGGGGTGACCTGGTGGGCCGCGGCCCCGAGGGCAGTCGTGTGATTGCCGCCGTTCGGCAGCGCGGCTGGCCGTCGATCCGGGGCAACCACGAGGATTACCTGCTCGATTTCCGGCACCGGCGTGTGCCCGGGAGCTGGTGGAAGGCCGACGAATGGGCGGCGTCGCGATGGATGGCGGCCGAGCTGACCGACGAAGACATCGACTACATAGACTCTCTTCCCTACTCCCAGTCGTTATCCGCCGGTCGTCCGGTACCGCCGTTGCGGCTGGCACACGGAACGCCAGCCTCGGCCAACGAGGGGATCGGCCCCTGGACCAGCGACCGCACCTTGGCCCGGCATCTGGATTCGATCGACGAGGACTTTCTGGTGGTGGGACACACCCACCGGCCGTTGCTGCGCGAGACAGCGGCCGGTTGCGTCGTGAACGTCGGATCGGCAGGGCTGCCGTTCAATGGCGACCGGCGCGCCCAGTACGCGATCTTCGACCGCGACGGCGAGCGCTGGAAAGTGACGTTCCGCCAGGTCGACTACGACCTGGCGGAGACACTCGAGATCTACCGTACGTCCGGGTTTCTGCAAGCCGGCGGGATCACCGCGCGCCTGCTCGAGCTCGAGCTGCGGAACGCTCGCCCCCTTCTGGTGCCGTTTCTCCACTGGGCCCGGACCCTGCGGCGCGAGCCCACCCTAGATCGGCTGGACGAGTTTCTGGAGCTTTTTGATCCCGAAGAGCCACTCCAACAGTTCTTTATGCGGCTCGCGGAATTCCGGTAACACCAAATTACGGTGACAGGATACGTAATTCGGCGATGGGCACGAAATTAGGTGTCCTGTCACCGTAATTTTTGCGGCGAGCGGTCCGGCTCCCAACGAAAACGGACCAGATCGACACGTCCGCGCTCGTTGAAGAGAACACCCTCCTCTTCCAGCAGGTGACGCTGGAAGCCCTCGCGACCACCGAGACCACGGAACGAGCGCTCGCTGACCTCCCCGCGAGAGTTGATCACCCGGTGCCACGGAACCTCTGAGCCGTCCGGCAACGCGCTCAAGGCATAGCCGACTTGGCGAGCATGACGCGGGCGGCCGACCATGGCCGCGATCTGGCCGTAGGACGCGACCCGTCCCTCGGGAATGCGCCTCACCACGTCGTAGATACGCGTGTAGATCGACTGAGCGTTGCCGGGAGGCATGGCAAAGGCTACGCGCCGTTGGGTAGGCCGCGCCGCTCGCGCCACCATTCGATGGTCTCGGCAAGGGCGGCGCGGCGATCGTGGGCCGCGCGCCAGCCCAATTCCACGGTGAGTCGGGTGGTATCGGCAACTACGCTTGCAGCCTCGCCCTCGGGGGCCTCGACGGCGCCCAGCCGCACCCGGTCCTCGGCTCCCAATTGACTCGCGATCTCGGCGATCAGATCCTTGAGCCGAACACCCTCCCCCGATCCGATGTTGACCGGGCCGCTCAGGTCGCTGGCCAGCAGCCCGACGAGGGCACTCGCAGCGTCCCCGACATAAAGATAGTCGCGAACCTGCTCCCCGTGGGTCGTCTCAGCCGGCCGGCCGTCGAGCAAGGAGTTGACCACGGCCGGCACCAGACGGGCTCTCGGTTCGTGGGGTCCGTACAAAAAAAACAATCGCGCCCAGGCACCCGAGACCGAGCCGGAGCGGATTTTCCCATCGAAGTTCGTCTGCAACGACCGCTTGGCCTCGCCGTAGGCTCCGCCACCCCCGAGGGTTGCGGTCTCGGCAAAGACGCCTTGTGCGTCCGGGTCCAACCAATCGTATTCGGCGCAGGTACCGGCAAAGACGGCGCGCCGGCCGCCCGAGGCCGAGAAGAGATCGAGAAGCGTCCTGCCCGCTGCAGCCCAGCGGTGGTTCTCCGACGATTGGTAGATGTTGTGATGCGAAGCCCACGCGAGGTGGATCAGATGGCTCGGGGCGATGTCGGCGAGCAAACGGCGGACGGCGTCGTCGTCGAGCAAATCGACCTCTCGCCACACGACATCAGATTCGGTGCCGCCCTGGCCGCGGGGCGAGTGCGTCGCCACGATCTCCCAACCCGGCCCGGCCGGCCGCAACGCCTCCAACACCGCTCGACCGATAAAGCCCGCGCCACCCGTGACGAGCACCCGGCCCTGAAGCGCCGGGCTCAATCCGCAACCGCCGCGTGGAGCATTTCGAGGAACTTCGAGCGCGAGGCTTCGGTCACTATGCGGGCGTTTGGCTCCCCCCCGCCCAGGCCCAACCAGTCGATCACGCTCTGGCCCCGCACCACGCCGTCGTGGGTGATCACTTCGACATGGAGATGCCGCGTGGCCGCGATCCCGGGCTCGATCGCCACCGCCATCGCGATCGGATCGGGCAGATCGAACCCCTCGAGCCGGGTGACGCTTTTGGCAAACTCATCGACCTTTGCTTGAATGTCGACCGTGAAGTGGGCGATCTCCGTGCCGATCCTTCGCAGCTCGGCGGTCGCCTCCTTGTCGAGAACCGCGCTCCGGCACGAGATATCCCAGCCCACCAGCGTGATCGGCAGTCCCGAGTCAAAGACGATCTTGGCCGCCTCGGGGTCGACCCAGAGATTGAACTCCGACGCCGGCGTGATGTTGCCCGGCCCGGAACCGGTCCCCCCCATGATCACGCACCGCTCGACCTTCCCCGCGATCGACGGGTCCTTCAAGATCGCCTGCGCCACGTTTGTGAGCGGTCCGAGAGTGACCAGCGTGATCTCACCGTAGCTCGACCGAATGACCTCGATCATGCGGTCGACGGCGTAGCCCTCCGCAGGCTGTCGCCCAGATAGCGGCAGACCGATGTCCCCCATCCCGTCCTCGCCGTGAACGACTTGTGCGGTCTCGAGCTCGCGAGTCAGGGGGCGGGAAGCTCCGGCATAGACCGGGACCGCGTCGCCACACAGCTCGACCGTGTACAGGGCGTTCTGGACCGCCTGGTCGAGCGGGACGTTGCCGGCCACCACGGTGATCGCCGCAACCGTAATCTCGGGGTGGCGCAAAGCCATAACGAGGGCCACGGCGTCGTCGGAACCCGTATCGGTGTCGATGAGAAACCTGCGCAAACCGTCAGGGGTAGAGCCGGCTCCGACGCCAACCCTCTCCCTGGCGTTCGTAGAGAAACCGGTCGTGGAGCCTGTGTAGCTGGTTGTGCCAAATCTCGATCCTGTCCGGCTTGAGCCGGTATCCGCCCCAGAAATCGGGACGCGGGACCTCCCCCGGAAATTTCGCCTGCAACCGGAGATAGCGGCCGGTGAGCTTGCCGCGGGATTCCAAGGGCTCGCTCTGCCGCGAGGCCCAGGCCCCGAGCTGGCTGTGGCGTGAGCGCGTGGCGAAATAGGCGTCGGACTCGCCCGGCGGCAGCCGCTCCACCAGCCCCTCGACCCGGACCTGCTTGGCAAGAGTCGGCCAGTGGATACACAGGGCCGCGCGCGGATTGGCCTCCAGCTCCCGCGCCTTGCGACTGCCGTAGTTGGTATAGAACACAAAGCCACGATCGTCCACGTGTTTCAAAAGCACCATACGCGCCGAGGGACGGCCGGCGCCGTCGGTCGTGGCAAGGGCCATCGCCGTCGGGTCATGGGACTCGTCCCGTCGGGCCCGCTCGAAGAGCTTTTCGAACTCGGCAATCGGATCGATGGCGGGATCGATAGACGCTTCGCGATCTGCCGGCACGGTCAGACCTTATACGACCTGCCGGCCGCCGGCAGCCGACGCTCAACTTGCCTCATCGTCCCGATCCTACCGTCGGTCTCCGCCGTCGGCCGGGCGGCGCAGCCCCAGTAAGCCCGAGTTCGCTCAGCCTTTCGGGCGCCGGTTCTCCTTGCGGATCACCAATTTGAGCCCCGACCAGACCTCGTCGACCGCGCAGACCTTTACATCGACCAGCCCCAGCGGCAGCGCGACGTCGCGAACGGTGTTCTCGGTGACCTCGGAGGGAACTCCCGAGCTCTTCTTGGGCCAAGAGACCCAGATCATCCCGTCCTGGCGAATCTGTCCGAGAGCGCGCCGCAGTTCTCGACGGAGCTCCTCTACGCGAGCCGTGAACAGGTGCCAAAGATCTATCTCCCGGCGCAGGCGGGTCGAGACCGTCACCTCCTCGGGCAGAGGCCGAAGGAGCTCGCGGTAGTGCGCCGGCGCGTTCTTGGTCTTGAGGCGAAACCCCGGCCTGATGCCGAGCTTGCGCACCAACGGATTCTCGGAACAGATGGTAGACGTGGACATCATGGTTGGTGGCCTAGATTCCCCGCGGTGTGGTCGGTGACCTGTATGGCACGTCGCAATCCGTTTAGGAGGCTCGAGGAGGATACAGCCGCAGTCGACGGCCCAGCAAAACCGTGCCCAGCAGTGTAAAGGTAGTCAGGACAAGGGCCCCGAATAGAGTCCCGAATCGAGTCGCGGCCCAGCCCCCCAAGCCGGCCAATAGACCGAGGACATAAACCGCCGACACGTACAAAAAGACCGCCAGAGCAATCCGCCCCAGCCTCTTCCCAGGCACGCTCTCGTCCGAAGCCGGTGCGATTGCGGCAAGCGCTCCCATCGCCAGCGCCAGACCGGCCAGCCGGCCCACGTTCTCGGCATCCAGCAGGGGCACAAACGGGGCCAATGCCAGCATCACCACCGCCAATCCGCCCAGCGTCGCCAGACTCCGGGGGGCAAACCTCTCCTCCGTTTCTCGAGACGGCCGGCGAAGGATGAGAACCGCCAGACCCGCGGCGAGGAGCCCGACCACCAGGCCACCGAGCACGTCCCCCAGATAGTGCCGGCCGAGGTACATTCGAGATACGGCCATTAGAGGGATCCACCCACAGGCAAACCAGAGCAACCTCCGCGAGCGAAAAAAGAAGGCGGCCCCCAGCAGAAACGCGGTGGCCGAAGCGACATGGCCGGACGGCAGGCCAAAGCTCACTCCCGGGATCTCTCGCACCGAGGAGATCGCACCGGACTGTGGCAGGCCCCAGAATTCCGTCGCGCTCCCCCGCCCGGCGCCGTCTATCGGCTCCCCGCCGGGCTCGGCCACCCGCTCGTCGGCGTAACTAGGGCGGGGCAGCGCTAGCCCGTTTTTGAGCGCGTCGATCGCGATGCCGCCGATCAGAAGGGCCAGAAGGACCGACAGGCCGGGGCGGAGCCGGACGCCAAAGGCCAGAACGATGATCAGCCCGACATAGGCCTGCCCCTCGCCCAGCCGGCTCACTCCGACCATCAACCAGGTCAACGCCGGCGACTCAAGAGCCTGCAACCACAAGATGGGTTCCGCTTGAAACATACCTCACCGGTCGAAACTCACGCCACCCAATTCGGAGGCCCAAAAAGACAGCAAAAAGGAACGGGGCCGGCACCCATTTCCCTCCCCCAAGAATATCGGCCTTGCTGACATAATCCCGATGAAGACACTCGGAGGACAAAATGATTCGAAAGAAATTGCCCATCATGATCGCTCTTCTGGTGGTCTGCTACCCGGCCAGAGCGGCTCACGCCCAGGGCACATTCGGAAGGCTAGTTTTGATCGTCAAGGATCAGGACGGCAACCCGGTCGAGGGTGTCACGGCTACCGCGACCTGCAAGCAACTGACGGATTTCATCGAAACCAAGGCAACCAACAAAAAAGGCAGAGCGACACTGGCCTTTGCAGACGGCACCAAGACCTACGACATCAAGCTCGAATACCCTGGAACGGCGCCGATCGAAGCACCTTTCAAGCCGGTGATCAAGAAGACCATCACACAGGCGATCACTCTCGATCTGAGCGGCCAAGGCCAGGCCGCCCAGGTTGTGACCGACACGGCCGGGCCGGCCCCGGAGCTCAGTCTCAGGCCGGCGGAGCGGACATTCAACGCCGGGATCGAGCTGCTCGAGGCGGGAGATCTCGAGGGCGCCAGGGAGAAATTCCTCCAGGCCGTCAAGGGTATGCCAGAGATGGCGGCGGGATACTCAGCGCTGAGCGGCGTCCACATCGAGCTGGGCGACCACGCATCGGCGATCGAAGCCGCTCAGAAACTCCTGGAGCTTGAGCCCGAAAATCCTCGCGGATACCGTCTGCTGTATGAGGCCAACCGCGGGACGGGGGATCACGCCGAGGCCGAAAAGGCACTCGCGGCGCTGTCGCGGCTCGACAAAGAGGGCGACAGCTCTCGCTTCGTCTACAACGAGGGCGTCGAGGCGCTCCGAGCGGGAGACAGCGCCGCGGCAAAGGAGCGTTTTTCCAAGGCCCTCGAACTGAATCCGAACCTGACAGCAGCCCTCTCGGCGCTGGCTCGGATTCACATCAGGGCCGGTGAGTTCACGGCCGCGGGAGAGTTGGCGGAGCGGCTCGTCGCGCTCGAGCCCGACAACGCCAAGGCCCTGATGATGGCCTTCGACGCTCACAAAGCGGCTGGCGATGTCGAGAAAGAACGAACGGCTTTCGACCGCGTCCTGGCCGCAGGTACCAAGGAGATCGCCGGGCCGCTCTACGAGAGCGGCATCGACCTCTTCAACGCAGGCAAGTACGACGGCGCCATCCGCAACTTCGAGCAAGCGCTCCAGGCTGACCCGTCGCTCGCCAAGATTCACTACCACCTCGGCTTGTGTCTGGTGAATCAGGGCGATGTGGAGGGAGCCAAGGGGCACTTTCGTAAATTCATCGAGATGGCACCTGACGATGCGGATGCGCCGGTTGCGACCGAGATGCTTGACGCGCTGGGCTAGCTCGGTCCCTGTTTCACCGTTCTTGCGCTGTGGCGCCAGGCGAACCGTGCCGCGACCTAGGATGAGATGGGCGCTTGCCAGAGCGTCGGCAAGCTCCAGGAGAAGCGCCGTGCCGCCCCGATGAGCACACAAAACAGGGCCGCGGGGATCGGCTGGCAGCACAAGGCTGGGCTCGTTCTTTTTGGCCTGCTGCTGGCCACCGTCTCGCTGACCGGCCTGGAAGTGGCGCTGCGCTTCCTGGGGATCGGCGACGAGTTGCTGTTTGGCGACCCGTTCGTCGGTTTTGCCACCGGTCGGGATCTTTTCGAACAAAAAAGGCTGGAGGACGGCTCCGAGATTTTCTCCACTCGCGCCGAAAAACTAGCCTACTTCAACGACCAGCAGTTCACGGCCGCCAAGGATCCCTCGACCTACCGCATCTTCGCCTTGGGCGGATCGACCACGGCCGGGCGACCCTACGACCATTCGGTGTCCTTTTCGGCCTTTTTGGAGCGTTATCTTCGCGCGGCCGACCCAAAACGTCGTTGGGAGGTGATCAACGCCGGAGCGATCTCCTATGCCAGCTACCGGATCGTGCTATTGATGAAAGAACTGGCGCGCTACGAGCCCGATCTCTTTGTGGTCTATACCGGCCACAACGAGTTTCTCGAGGAGCGCGCCTACCCGCCGATTATCCACCGCAGCCTCACCGCCAAAAGAGCCTGGATCTGGCTCAACGGCTTGCGCAGCTACGGCCTCGGCCGCTATTTCGTCGGTCGGCTCCGCCCGAGCAAAGGAGATGACGACGCTCGAGCCGGCACAGTCATGGCGGCAGAGGTTAGCGCCAAACCGGATGACTGGACCGGGGTCGAGCGCTATCACCGCGACGACGATCTACGCCGCGCCATCGTTGAGCACTTTGAGTTCAACTTGCACCAGATGGCCGCCATCGCACGCTCGGCAGGCGCCGAGATCCTATTTATTCAACCGATCTCGAACCTCAAAGACTTTTCGCCTTTCAAATCGGAACACTCCAGCCATCTTGACCCGGAGGACCTGGCTCTCTTCGAGCGCTCCGAAACGGAGGCCGCCGCTCTGGTTGACCAAGGCGCGTTCGAGGCCGCGCTCCCCCTGCTCGAGGAAGCGACCCGCCTCGATCCACGGTTTGCTGAGGCCCAGTTCCGCCTGGGGCGGGTTCTCCTTGCACTAGACCGCACAGACGAGGCCGGGGCCGCCTTTGTACGCGCCAAAGAAGAGGACATAACCCCGTTACGAGCGCTCGAAGAAATGGTGGCGGCTGTCGGTGCCACCGGCACCGCCCTCGGTATACCGACCATCGACCTGCCGGCCGTTCTCGAAGCAGAGAACCGTCAACGCCTGGGGCACAGTCTCCTGGGAAGCGAGCTGCTCCTAGATCACGTACACCCGGACATTCCGGTTCATGCTCGAATTGCCGAGGAGATCCTCGCGGTATTGACCGACCGCGACATCGCCAGGCCCGGAGGCGCCTGGACCGACAAAAAGATAAACAAGATCAACGGAGAAATCCTCGGTTCAGTTGACCGCTACGCTTACGCGCAGCGCGATCTGAACTTGGCCAAGGTCTTGGGCTGGGCCGGCAAAGTCGCCGAGGCGGAGGAGCCACTTCGCCGGGCCGCCCAGGTCCTGACTGACAACCCTGAGGTCCATCTCAGCCTCGGCGTCGTACTGGTCAAGTCGAAGCGCTGGGATGAAGCCTTAGGGGCGCTCTTGCGAGCGCTGGAGCTCGATCCGACCTCGCCAAAAGTCCATTTCAACCTCGGTTTGGTGCACAACAGCAGGGATGACACCGAAGCGGCCATCGACGCATTCCAGACCGCTATTCGCTACCAGCCGGAGTATCCCGAAGCGCTATACAACCTCGGCGTGCTCGAGCTGCGGCGGGAGCCCAAGAACGCTCTCCGAGCGCTTCGATCGGCGCTCGCCGCCAAGCCCGGGGCAGTCGAGACCCTGGTTCAGCTCGGCTTTGCCCATCGACATCTCAACGAGCTGCCCCAGGCCCGGGCCTCCTTTGAGCGGGCCCTGGAGCTCGATCCGAACAACTCCGGGGCGCGTGCCGGCCTGGGGGGCACGTTAGCTCGGCAGGGCGCCCTCGCGGCAGCCGAGGAGATGCTGCGAGAGGCAATCGCCCAGGATCCGGAGCAAGTAGAGGCTCACTACGACCTCGGGCTGCTCCTGGCCCGCACCAATCGCGGGTCCGAGGCCTTGGACCAGTACCGGCGGGCGATCGAACACGACTCGCGATTCGCTCCTGCGCTCAACAATCTAGGCGTCGCACTCGGTGCCCAGGGCGAGACACGCGCAGCGATCGACTATTTCGAACGAGCGGTCGCCGCCGCTCCTTCTTTCGCCGAAGCCCATTTCAACCTCGGCGTGGCGTATGCCCAAATCGGCCGCCCTGCCGAGGCTGTCGAGTCGATCCAGACGGCCATCGGGATCGAGCCCGAGAGCGGCCGGTTTCACCTCGCGTTGGGTATGCTGCTACTCGCCGGTGGGCCGGGCGACACGGCGCTCTTCCACCTCCGCCGAGCCGAGGCGTTGGGGGTCGAGCTACCGGCCAAAGTGCGGGCGGCGCTGGCTGCTTCTCAGTAGTCGATGTAGCCGTTTCGTACCCTAACTCGGACACCGGGGCGCCTCACCCGGACATCCACACGATGCCAACTGCCGCTACGATACGGCGTCGAAGGATAGTAGCCGATCACGTACTGCTCCCGCAGCTCACTCAGGATCTCGCCTACCGCCTCCTCGGCCTCCTCTATCCGGTCGAGCGTTACGATGCGGCCTCCGGTCTCCGACACCAGCTCTCCCAAGCCTTGGTAGTCGCGACGATACTGATCGGGATTTTTCCAGGCTGAGAACCGGTACTCGGTACCGTCGGTTGGATCGATTCGAACCCAGTAGAGCATCGCCCGGCTGCGTCGCGCCAGCCAGCTCACTTCCTCTATCCGCAGGGTGCTGTGACTGTCCACACCATCTGACAGGATGATCACCACCCGGCGACCCTGTCTCGATTCCAGTTGTTTGATGGCTCGGTAGAGATGATCGTTGAGAGCGGTCCCGCCGGAAGCCTGCACCGTGGCCAGTCCGGCCGTCGAAGCCCGGGAGTCCTTTGAGAACGGACTGGAAAAAAGAAGCCGGTCGGAGAACAGTTGAATCGAGGTCTCGTCGTCCGACCGCAGGCGCTCGGCAAAACTGGCGGCGCCACGCAACGAGAAAAGCAATCTCCTGCCCTTCATGCTTGCGCTGGCATCCACCAACACAACCGCCGCCAGCGGCACTTCCCCACGGGAAAACGTCACTTTGTCCTGAGGCGCTCCATTATCGGCGATCTCGAAATCACTGTCGCCCAGGTCCAAAACCCTCCTTTCACCCTTAAGGACCGTGACGTAGAGTTGTTGTAGTCGAGCTTCGACGCGGTCATCGACTCGGATCGCGGGACTATCGAACCAAGCTTCCGAGACTTGTCCCGATTGGTCGATGGCTTGGACCCGCAAATGATGAGAACGATTCTCCTCGCCGACATCGACGCGGACTGTAAACGGCGGCGCTTCCAACGATCCAACCAACTCGCCGTCGACAAAAAAATCGACTCTGGCAACCTCGGCGACCGACGACACCTCGGCGACCATCTCGATCTCGCCAAAAACAGGCTGTCCGGAAGCCGGGCTGATGAGCGCGACCCGTACCGCTGCATGAGCTGTTGGGCCGGTCGGTATCGACACAAGGCCGGCGAGTGCCAGAGCCGGCACAGCCCTACGCCAACGTCCGCTCGGTACCTTCACCTATTCCCTCGCTGTGGCGGCTGCCAGTCCCGACGTCAGGGCGGGGCCGAGCTTCTGGGCTTGCGTTCTGAGCCATTCCAAGTCGGACACCACCGCCCGTCGTGGCCACTCGTCGTAGTGACGGCGTGCGGAGGAATTCGTGCCGGCCGAGACGCCGACTCCCGAAGCAAGCTCGAGGGCCGAGCCAACGCGGCCCTGACGATCGTAGAGGTGGGCCAGCAGAAGGCGGAGCCCGGCGCGCTGAGGCATCTCATCGACCGCCGGCTCGAGAGTCGCGACGGCACGCTCCAGATCGCCACCGATCAAAAACGTCCTTGCCAATTCTTCGAGCGCCACGACGCTAACCCAATCGTCTTGGTCCTTTGCGACGATGGTCTCCAGCCCCTGCCGGGCCCTCGGCAACCAGCCGACCCGCGCCTGGTTGATCGCCAGTCGTAGCGTGGCTTCGTCGAGATCGGGCCTCGCTGCCACCAGCCGTTCTAGGTATTCGATGGCCCGATTGTAGTCAGCATACTTTTCGAAGCTCGCCGCAAGACCCAGGAGGGCCGAGGCGGAGTCGGGGTCGTGTTCGAGCGCGCGGGAAAAAAGCCGGCGGCTACCAGCCACCAGGTTCGCTCGCTGCAGCGAGCTGCCTTGCACCGCCAGGACCGACGCAGTCAGCCGAGCGGGACCACCGACCTCGGCGTGAAGCTCGGCGAGAAGCTCAACCATCGCCCGGGCATGGGCCACCAGAGAGAAGATACGACGACTTCGGTACTGTTCACTCAGTTGGCTGTGCAGCAAGATGAGCGGCACCAGAGCCTTGGGATCCCGTTTTGCGAGGTCCTCGGCTACCGATAGCTCGGCGGTTCGAAGACGCAGCAGCGACTTGCGATCGCCACGGCCCAGGATTTCTGATTCGAGAGCGTAGAGCCCGGATCGCAAGTCCTCGGGCGAGACGGTATCGAAGCCCGCGAGCGCCTGCCGGTAACGAGCGGCCAATCGCTTTACCGCCCGTCCACTCGCCTGTCGCGTCTCCCGTGAACCGTCGCTGGCGGCAGTTGCACGATCTGCCGCCGCGGTGCCCGGCGCCACCACGGCATCCGCGCCCGGCCGCAGCATCCAGCGCAGATCGCTCCACAGCAGTCCACGCTCTTGCGTCTGGGCTCCTACGACAGCCACGGGCGCCCAGGGGGTAGACAATCCCTCGGAAACCCACCGCGCACGATAGCGGCCGGGGGCCATCTCCGGCACCTCGAAGATCAGACCCGAGCCCGAGCCGTCACCGGATGGCTCGATCCGCCCTTCGGCCACAGCCGTCAATGGCACGGCTTGCGCTTCGGTCTCCTGCGGCAAGTGTCCCTCGGAAGCCTGCCCTCCCGGCGAGATTTCGACCCGGCCAGCGGTCGCCGACGTGTCAGGACTGGAATCGGTGGGGAACAAGAACCCCGTTGCGACACGACCCGAGACCAGCACCGGCAGCGCCGCTGGATCGATGGGAATACCAGCCGCGACGAAAGGATACGGCGTCGTCATTTCCCTGAAAAGGGGGCTCTCCACCGGCAGCCATCCGTCCCGCGAGCTCGGGGGCGGAAAGGCCAGGATAGGGGACCCCGGGATCTCGACCTGAGCCCGGCGCAGACCCATGGCCCCCGAGTGAAAGTTCCTTACCAGAACCCGGAGTTCGTAGTCGCCGGGGGCAAGCCGAAGACCGCCGTGGAACTTGAGGCCTCCTTGCCAGATCGATTCCCCGAGGGCAGCAACATCGACAGTGAACATCTCGGCCAAATGGCCGGCGACACGAGTTCCGTTCGCGAGGGCGTAAGCGTACACCTCGATTCGGGACACCTCGGCCTGGTTATAACGCAGGAAATCCGCTCCATCGATCTCGACAAGCAGTCCGAGCGCTCTCTCGGCCGCCGTGGGCCCGCTGCCATCGTCTTCCGGCGCGAGGGGGACGGCCAGCACCTCAATCGGCAACTCACCGGCGTCGGGCGCGAACAGGGCGGCGACCACCTCGGGCCTCAAGCCACGCAGACGGTGGGACCCGATAACCGGCCCGAAACGATAAGGGCGCTCTCGTTCGGGGGACAGTCGCGCGAGCTCCGAGTCTGCCACTGCCGCCAGATCGGGCCGGTGGCCCGTCTCCTGGCCCCGCACCGCCGGGGTCCAGGGTGCCAGGCCCGCCAAAAGCACGACGAGCGACGGAAAGCGAACAAGCTGCCATTCCAGCCCGGGCACAAGCCTTCGCGAAGCCGTCACGACCCTCAGATCCGCACTTCTGTACGAAAGCCGACCGACTACGACGACTCGGCGGGTGACGACTCCTCCGGTCCACCCACCAACAGCTCCAGGTTAAGCGTCGAGTCCACTTGCGCCAGATGGTCGCGGACACCGACCGAGATCCTCTGCTTGCCGCCCTTCATCGCCAAGTTCATCGCATAGCCCGCCGCCCCCCGCATCGCCTCGGCGAACTGCTCGTTGGGAATCCGGATCGGTACTTCGATGCGTTGGAACGGCGATACGCCACCGCGCTCGTCTCGCGCCGCTACCAGAATCGTCACTTGGGCAGTGTGGCTCTCGTTCTGGGGCAGAAGGAGAAGCCGCTGGAACGGGACCTGGACCATTACCGGCACCTCGTATCGGTTCCGGCCCGTCGCCACCGGCTTTCCGGGCACCAATCGCACACCGAGCGGGTTGTCCACGATACTGTAGTGCATCGCGGTCAAGGTACGGTCTTCCAGGAGATCGATCGGGGTTTTCTCTCGATAGCTCTTGAGATAGCGAACCTCGAGGTCGCCGTCGCGGACCTCGACCCGGATGCGATGCTCGGAGTGTTGCTTCTCCTCGTCGAGCTCGGCAGGACCCCTCTGGTAACCCAGCGAGTAGAAAGTCGAGAAATCTGACTTCATCTGGGCCAGAAGCCCAGAGATATTTGTGCTGCGAGTAAAGGCGCGGCCGCCAGTGCCGTCGGCCAGGCGTAGTAAAGAATCCTCGCGGCTGAAGTTTTCGACGTTTGTGACACCGAGAGCCACCGGAGCGCCGCCTCCCGACATCGCCCCGCCTGGGACCTCGGCGGAGATCGTCGAGCCGACGCCGCGCGCGGGCGCCGAGATCGGGTAGAACGCGACCCGGTTGGCGTTGGCTCGTGTCACCAGTCGGCTCAGCTCACGGCTGGCGTCAAAATCCAGTGAGGTCAACGATGTCAGCTCGCGCGTCAACTCGCTTTCCCCAGTCTGCAGAATCCAGTTCTCGTATTTACCGATCCACGCTTCTACCAGGGAATCAGCGGCGCGAACCGGCAGCCCGTCGCTGACATAGACCACACCTTTGCGGCCCTTCATCCCCGCCAGCGTGTCGGTAAATCGTTCCAGAGCGGCGGTGGTCGCCTGCACCTGGCGAAACCGGCGCTCCGCCAACCGCCCCACCTCGCGGGCCAACGTCGCTGCTTCCCGTACCGCCGAGTCGAAGAAAAATTGCGACTCGGACTGACTCTGGGCCGGCGATGCGAGACTGGCCTGCTGGATCCCCCGCATCAAAGTCCGATATTCGATATCGAGTTGCGCTTGCTTGCCTAGCTGTTTCTCCAGCCTTTTCACCTCGGCGAGGAGTTTTACCGGATCGTTGGTAAAGGGCTGCGCGATCTCGACCGAGTCGTTGGCCACCACCAGCATGACCCGATCGTCAGGTGTGAGGCGCTGAGAAAGATACTGCCGCAGATCCGCAAAGATTCGGCGTCTCGAGTGCGGGCCGAGATTGGCATTGTCAATAAAGACGACGAGTTGCAACCGCTCCGTCTCAGGCACCGGGGGTGGATCGTCGGGACCCGTCGAAGCCGCCACCGCCCGGCCCTCGACCACCTCAAAGAAGTTGCTGAGCTCGACCTCCCGACCATCTTCAAAGACCACAAAATCCTCACGGCTGAGCCCGGTTACGGGAACACCGCTTTTGTCGGTAACCAGCACCTCGATGTTGACGACGTTGACGTCAACGGCGTCAAAGAAGAGATCGCCGTTCTGAGGCCGAACCTGGGCCGACGCCCCCATGCCGATCACAGCCAAAACGGCGACCCGAAACATGCGCTCGCTGAGCCGACATCCGGTATTCCGAGGCCCAAGAGTCAACCCGAAGGCGCTCTCCTTCATGTCAGGTTCCCCATAGCTCGTCCTCCAAAACACGACTCTACCAGCGCTCGACAGTCCGCCCGGACCGCCGAAGCTCCCGCGCGCGAGGGAAAAAAAAGCCCCGGCCGAAGCCGGGGCGGAAAAAACGTAGAAAGACGTCTTCTAGAACCTAAACCCGACCGAAACTCGGTAGGTCCGCGGTGTCTGGAAGTCGTTCTCGTTCTCGGGTTGACCAAAGTCGCTCCGGAAATCCCAATGGGTTCCCTGAACCGGGGTCGTGGTGAACGGATTGAACGCCTGGCAGCCGCCCGCGCATGCGCTCGAGCCCGAGTTGGCGCGACCTATGTTGGTGTTGACGTCAATCACTCCGTCCTCATCAAACACGTTGAGGACCTCCGGCTGGATGAAGATCTGAAGGTCGCGGCCAAACGCGTTCCAGTGGAAGGCGTAGTTGAGCGACAGATCGGTCCGCGTGATGTCGTCAGTGGTAAAGGCGTCCCGGGCGGTGAACCAGTAGTCCACCGACGAGGGTGGCCGGATGTAGCCTGGGTTGGTCACAAACGGACGGCTGTTGAGCGAACCTTCGGCGCCATAGGGCGAGCCCGAGAAGAAGTTCTGCAGCAGACTGACGCTCAGGCTGTTGCGCTCGCTGTCCAGGATGTCGTAGATGCCCCACACTCGCAGCTTGTGCTCCTGATCGGCGCTAAGCCTGCCCACCGGGGCCGCCCAAGCTCGATCCAGGTATTCGGGGTACTGGTTGATTCCGTTCTCTGCGGGCACCGGGCCGCTGCCGGTGGTCTCGCCCACAATGTTGCCCTCGAGCTCCGACCAGGTGTAGTTGCCCGACAACGTCAGCTTGTCGTTGAGCCGATAGCGGAACTGAGTGTGGATCCCCATGTACTCACGCGACAGACCGTCGTCGAAGTTCCCCACCAGTGTCAGATCGGTCGCGCCGTCGGGCGACGCGCCGGTTCCGAGGTCGGTCCGGTCGGAATAGAAGTCCTCCCACTCGCGCAACACGAGGTCGGCGCGGAACAGACCCTTGTTGCCCAGACGCTTGGTCAAACCCAGAGTGATCTCATCGGTAGACGGCGAGGAGATCGAGCCCTGGACGATCGACGACACACCTGGAACGCTCAAACTCCACAGACCCGGGATGGACGAAATGTTGGCCAGCGCGGTGTTCAGATCGAGCGTCCCGCCGTTGGCGAGATACCATTCGAACACCTGCATCAGCGCCTGTTGCGTCGAGATGCAGCCCGAGGTGTCGGCCGCGGTGCAGTCCGGACCGGTGTTGATCGCGGGACCCTGGTACGTCGGCCCTATGAGGCCGATGGCGCCACCCGTGGTGGTCGCGTCGGCGCGGCTGTTGGCCACCGCCGCGACATACGTACCATAAGACGCGTTGAATACCAGGTCACCGTCGCCGCGCAGGTCGTATTGCAGACCCAGCCGCGGGCTCACCTTGTCGTCCGAGGCGGTCTTGACGCCAGAGCTGTTGGTACCGTCGTTCTCGTCGTAGCGCACGCCGATGTTGACGCTCATCTTGTCGTTCACCTGCCATGCATCGTTGACATAGAACGAGTTGGTGGTGAAGTTGGTCGGCTGGGCGATGTCTTCGTTGAAGACCGCCCACCAGCCCATCCAAGCGTTGCTCGACGGCCCGCCGTTGAACTGCGAGTAGATGTTGTTGTTCGAATCCACCACGATGTCCGAAGCCCAAATCGTCCAGTCGGTGCCCGTCTGGCGGTTGATCGAGAAACGGATATCGTCAAACGAATCGTAACCAAACGAGATGTCGTGGGTACCCCCACCAGTGCTCAGGAAGTAGGACCCCTTGGCGACAATGTTCTCGTTGTTGCGCTCCTCCGATGGGCACTTGGGCGGCCCGGCGCCGCAGAAGGTCGGAGCGTGCCAGCGATGGCTGGTGCCACGACGGCGCATCAGGGTGTCCTCGAACAGATCGTTGCCCTTGGCGCCACTGCCCACGAATGCGAACGTACGCTCGGACCACTGTGCTTCGGCGAAGAAGTTCGAGCTCAAAACTCCCGAGTAGTTGACGACGTTCATCTCCTGCGGCAGCGTGCGATTTGTCAAGCTGCGGAGATCCAGGAAGGTAAACGATCCCCGATTGTTCTGCGCCTCGTCGATCTCGAAGCGCGACCCGATCAGGCTGTGGCTCTTGTGCGGCGAAACCGTCAGCTTGAACTCTACGCGCTCCTCGGTGTCGTTGCGGACAAACGGGATATTGGTCACCGCACGGGTGGTCAGGTTCTGGGTCGTTTCGACGTCGCGGCCGGCGCCAAAGAACCAGATGTGATCCTTCATGAAATAACCACCGAGGGTAGCCTCGAACGACTCGTTGGTGTCATCGATACGGGGCGCCGAGAGCTCGGTCTCCGATACCCAGTCGTCGTTGGTCAGGTTGACCCGGAATGAGCCCTCGAATTGGTTCCCGCCGGACTTGGTGATCGCATTGACCACGCCGCCGGTGAACCGGCCAAACTCGGCCGAAATCCCAGAGGCAGAAACCGTGGTCTCCTGAATGGCGTCTTCGATGAATAGATCGAAGGGCTGGCCCCGAACGTTCTCGTTCATGGTCACGCCGTTCATCAGGAACAAGTTCTCGAAGGACATGGCGCCCGAAATGGTGATGTTGTCGCTCGGACCGGTGTTGTGCACACCCGGGGCCAGAGCTGTCGCCGAGGCCAGCGTCCGTGCGACCGGCAACTTCTCGACCTCGTCCTGCTCGTATGTGGCCGAGCCGGTAAGGCTCTTCGAGATCGTCTCCAACTCGCCGGTTACGACGATCTCTTCCTCGACGGACGAGACCTTCATGGTAACCGGATCGGATTTCTGGACCGCGCCTGCGTTGATCTTGATCTCCCGAACCGCGGTCGAAAAACCGTCGAGCTCATAGGACGCGGTGTAGGTACCCGGCGGCAATAGCGGAATCCGGTAGTTACCGTTGCCGTCGGTGGTCCCGACACGGCTGCCCTGCAGGCTCGGCGACGTGGCCGTGATGGTAACGCCCGGCAGCGGTGCCCCTGTTTCGTCCTGAACCCGACCCGAAAGTTCCCCGGTGGGGATCTGCGCGACGGCCTGGGAGCCCAGGAGAAGCATCATTCCGGCGACCACCCATAAGATTCTGTTTTGGGTCTCACTCATGCCCGATGAATCCTCCTTGGATAATGAAGTCTCCTCACGACGAAGAGACTTCGGGTGACAACACCTTAAAGTTCAGACAACTGAACTGTGACACGCCGTCTGACCGAAGTCAAACCACCTTCCAGCAGAAATCATTCACTCCAGCATCCCCCACATATTCAACGGCTTAAGTCTTAATTCAACGGGTGGATTGCAGCGCAATCGCCAACACCAGATCTGGAGTTCAGTCTCCTGAACCGTCTTTCCTGACCGGGCCGATCCTTCGGGAGTCCAGCCGGTGCTAGCATCCGCGCGTGCTCACCGTTCGATCGTCGAGGCCGGGTGGGGAGCATTTCCGCCTTTTTCACACATTCCCGCCGGGCCGCCTGCTTGGCGCCGGTCTCCTCGCGGTCCTCGCCGGCTGTGGCGGAAGTCCCGCAGAAGCCCCGAGGGAGTCGGTTGCCGGCGGCGCTCTGTTTGTCGACATCGCCACCTCGGCGGGCCTCGATTTTCGTCATTTCAACGGCATGTCGGGTGAGTACTACATGGCCGAGGTCATCGGGCCCGGCGCGGCGCTATTCGACTACGACAACGACGGCGATCTCGACGTCTACCTGGTCCAGGGACGAATGTTGGGTACGGACAAGACTCTGGCCGATGCGTCGTTCCCCCCCGAGAGCCCTGCTGACCTGACCGATCGACTATTTCGCAACGATCTGCTCTCCGCCGGGGGCGAGTCGGGACCGTTGCGCTTTACCGACGTGACCGCAGCCGCAGGCCTCAGCAAGATGACCGGCTACGGCGTGGGAGTGGCGGCTGGTGATTACGACAACGACGGTTGGATCGACCTCTATGTGACCAACTTCGGCGCCAACCGCCTGCTGCGCAACGTGGGCGACGGGACGTTCGCCGACGTCACCGAAGAAGCTGGCGTCGGCGGCGCGGGACACAGCGTACCGGCGGCCTTTCTGGACTTCGATAGCGACGGCTGGCTCGACCTCTTCGTCGTCAACTACGTCGATTTCCGGTTTGCCGATCCGGTCATTTGCCGCGACATGACCGGCGCCCGCGACTATTGCGGTCCCGCCTCCTACGAGCCGCAGCAAGATCGTCTATACCGAAACGGCGGCGATGGAACGTTTACCGAAGTCACTCAGCAAGCGGGTATTGACGGATCGGCGAGTCCCGGCCTCGGCCTTGTCGTCGCCGATTTGAACGGCGACCTGCTGACCGACGTGTACGTCACCAATGACGGAACGCCCAACCACTTCTGGGTCAACCAGGGCAACGGCACGTTTGCGGACGAGGCGCTGCTGGCCGGCTGCGCCGTCAACGCGTCCGGCAAGGCGGAGGCGAGCATGGGCGTCGACGCTGCGGATCACGATCGCGATGGGGATCTCGATCTTTTTATGACGCATCTGGTGGCCGAGACCAACACCATTTTTGTCAACAACGGAGCCGGGCTGTTTACCGATCGCACCGCCGGTACCGAGCTGAGCGCTTCGAGCCGTATCCACACGGCGTTTGGCACCGGTTGGCTCGACTACGACAACGACGGCTGGCTCGATCTGGTCGTGGTCAACGGCGCGGTCAAGAAGATCGAAGCCCTAGCGCGGCTGGACGACCCATTTCCGCTCCACGAGCCCAACCAGCTCTACCGGAATCTGGGAGCGACCCGCGTGGGGCACTTCCAGGAGGTAACACAACAAGCCGGCGACGCGTTGAATCTCTCAGAGGTATCGCGCGGCGCCGCAATCGGCGACATCGACAACGACGGCGACGCGGATGTTCTCGTCGCCAACAACAACGCGCCGGTGCGGCTGTTGTTGAACCAGGTCGGGCAGGCGAACCACTGGCTGGGGCTCGAGCTGCGGTCCAAGACCGGGCAGCTACTCCCCGACACAAGAGCCGCGTTACTGCAAGACGGCGCGCCGTGGATCTGGGGTCGGGTTCGTATCGAAGGTAGCTATGCTTCCGCCAACGACCCGCGGGTTCTATTCGGACTCGGCTCCAAAGCGAGCTTCGACGGCGTGCGTGTGGTGTGGCCGGGTGGCACAATGGAAGAATGGCCGCCTCCCCCGATCGATGCCTACACCACCCTCGAACAGGGAACCGGGGCTCCGGTGACGCCGGTGCCCTGAACCGGGGGGTGGGCGCCAGACCCGCCTGGGCTTGGGTGGCGCTGCTTGCAGCCGCGCTGGCCATCGGCGGATGCAACCGCTCATCCGATCCGCTCGATGTTCTGGGCGAGCTCGAGCCGGTCCCCTACCCGAGTCTCGTCGGCGCCGAGGCCGGTGTCCAAGCGCAAGTCGAAGAACGGCAACGAGCGCTGGAGGGCCTCCTGGCCGATCGCGACGCCTCCGCCAACCGGGAAGCTCTCGCCGAGAGTTTTGGCGAGCTCGGTTTGGTGTATGTGGTCTACGACTTCCCCGATGCGGGCTCGACGTGTTTCGACAACGCTCGCCTCCTGAGCCCAGCAGACTACCGCTGGGCCTACCTGGGAGGCTACGTGAGAAAACTCAAGGGCGATCTGAAGGGCGCCGTTCCGCTTTTGGAAAACAGCCTGGTGCTAGAACCTACGTTTCTACCGGCGCTCCTACGGCTTGGACGCTCGTTTTTCGAGCTGGGGCGTACCGAAGACGCTAAGGCCCGCTTCGAAACAGCCATCGGAGTCGATCCCGGCGCGCCGGCGGCCCACGAAGGTCTCGGCAAGATCGCGGCGGCGGAGGGCCAAAACGAACAAGCCCTCGGGTACTTCCACCGCGCCTTGGAACTCGCCCCCAGCGCCAGCAGCCTTCACTACGCGCTGGCGCAGGCGTACCGTGATCTCGGCCGCCTGGATGACGCGCGGCATCAGCTCGAGCTGAGCGGGGATGCCGTTGTCCCGATCCCCGATCCTCTGATCAGCCCCCTCGCCCTACTCGGCGAATCCGTACAGTTGTACATGGTTCAGGCAACCGAGGCGCTCGACGACCGGAACTACGAAGTCGCCGCCGCAGCCTACAAAAAGGTGCTCGAAAAAGATCCGCAGAATTTCATCGGATACAAGGGGCGAGCCTACGCGTTAGAAAAGCTCGGCGATCTGGAAGGGGCGCTGGTGAGCCTCCGAGCCGGTCTGGAACGGGCCAGTACCGGCGTGGAGAAAAAAGACGTCGTCGAACGAGCCGAGCTGCATCGCATCCTCGGCGGTCTCGAGGCCCTCAACGGAAGAGATGACGCCGCTATTCGACACTTCTCGTTGTCGCTCGAACTGGTCGAAGACCAGCCCGGAGTACAGATGAAGCTGGCCAATGCGCTTGCCCGCCAAAGCCGCTTTGGCGAGGCGCTGCCGTACTTCGACCGGCTGATCGAAAGCGAGCCGGAGCTCGCTGCCGCCATCTTGCTGCGGCGCGCCACCGCGTTGGTCAACCTGGGCCGCGGCGAAGACGCCTTCGCAGACTTTGAGCGCGCCCTCGAGCTGGAGCCCGACAATGCTCAGATCCGCTCGCGTTACGCCGAGGCGCTCGATCACCTCGGGGAGAGGCGCCGGGCCAAAGCCGAGCGCGCCCGGGTGGCAGATGGCGCCGACATCGCCGTCAGGGTCCGCACCGCCGCCGAACGTGGCAACCGGGCGGTCCGCAGCGGCCGCTTTGAAGAAGCTCTGGCCGCCTACACCGAGGCTCTCGCGATCGACTCCCAGGTGCCGGATATCCACCACCGTCGTGGAGCGGTGCTGGCCCAACTGGGGCGTCTCGACGAAGCGGTGGCCGCGTTTCGCGCTGCCATCGATCTCGACCCGCGCCACGCCGCTGCCCGCCACGGGGAAATCACCAGCCTGATCCTGCTCGAACGCTACGGGGAAAGCCGTGTGCGCCTGAATGAAGCACTTCGGATCTTCTCGCTCGATGCCCGTCTGGCGCACATCCAGGCGCGCCTATTGGCAACCTGCCCGATCGAGCGCGTGCGGGACGGGCGCATCGCAGCCGAAGTGGCTCGGCGTCTGGTGGAAGCACGCGGCGATTTACGCAGCCGAGAGACGCTGGCTCTCGCCCTGGCGGCGACCGGCGACTTCGACCGCGCGATCGAGATGCAGACGCGACTGGTCGCCGAAGCCGAACACACGGCCGAGCCTGAGCTGGCCGCCGACTTCCGCGTCAAGCTCGAAACCCTCAAACGACGGCTTCCCTGGTCCGCGGACGGCCCTCAGGAGATCCTGACAGCGGCACTCGGGGGCCCCTAACGATCACACGAGCTAGTTTTCGCCGGCTCGAGCGCAGCACGACACGCCGCTCTCATAGCGCGCGAGGTTCGCCCTCCAAGTCGCCCGAACTTCCACCTTGGCGTCCGCGCCGGCGTTCGCCAGCAGGCTCTTTTGCCAGGCGACCGCCTCCTCGAAGTCGCCGGCCTCGGCGAGAGCCATGGCCAGGGTTTCGACGCTTTCTGCGGTTGGGACCTCCTGGTATACGGGAACAGCCAACTCGACCGCCCGCCGGCCGTCGCGGACCGCCGGGTCGGGACAGGCGGCTAGGTGCCGGGCGAGAATGTCCATCAGGTCGAGGTTCCCCGGCAGCACTTCGAGTCCCGCCTCCAGCCGATCGCGGGCCTCGGCAAACCGACCGGCCAGAATCAGCGCCGTTGCCTCACCGACCCGTGGCGCCGGGTTGTCCGGCTCTACCGCGATCCACCGCGCATAGACATCGGCCGACCGATCGAGCTCCTTTAGCTGCCCGAGGAGCGACGCCAACCGATCGAGCGCCGGCACAAAAGTTTGATCTATGCGAAGCGCCCTGAGGTGGGACCGCGCCGCGCTCTCGTAACGCCGCAAGCGATAGTAAAGATTCCCCAGCTCGACAAACTGGCTCATTTTGAGCTGCGGATCGTCCGTCGAGTCAATCGCGCTCTGCATGGCGGCGACGCCACCTTCCAAGTCGCCGGCGCGTTCGCGAACCGCCGAGAGCAGTCGCCACCCCTCGTTGTTGTCCGAGTCGATCTCGACACCACGCTCGAGGTCGCGCTGGGCTTCCTGGATCCGGTCCAAGTTGACCAGCGCCGTTGCGCGTTTGGTCAAAAGTGACGGGTTGTCGGGCGCAACGGCCAGCGCTTGGCCGAAGACCTCGAGCGCCTCGGCCATACGGCCGGTTCTGGCGAGGACGTTGCCCAGCTTGATTCGCGCATCCAGCAGATCCGGATCGCCCGCGACGGCCCGGCGGAAGTGCTCCATCGCCTCTTGGTCGTGGGCCTGCTGTACAAGAAGTCCTCCGATCGCGTACTCGAGCCGGGCGCGCTGGAGAGTGGTTGCAGCACCTGACTTGTCCAACTCGGCAAGCATGTTCTTCATCTGCTCGGAGGCGCCCGGAACCGAGCCCAGTTGCGACAGAACAAAGCCCAGAAAATCGTCGGCCGAAAAGTCCTCCGCAATTGCAAGATCCGCGGCAACACCAAGTGCTGCCCCTGCGGCGATAGAACTCAGCACGCCGACATGCGAGTCGGAAAACCCGACCGGTCGCTCGCTCCCGAGGGCCAGGTGCTGCCGAGCCTTGTCGATCTCGCCAAGACTACGGTACGCCTGCCCGAGAGCGTATTGGGCGACGCCGGCCTCCGGTTGGAGCTCGATGACCCGCTCGAAAAACCGCGCGGCGGTCGCGGGATCGCCTTCCAGATCGGCAATTCTGCCCAAGCCAAAGAGCGTCGCCGCCAACTCGCCGCCGCGGACTTTTCCCGTGCGTTCGAGCCGCTCGAAGTGAATCCGTGCTTCCTCGAGTCTTCCCAGCTCGACCAGCGCGTCGGCCAACCGAAGCACCGTGGCTGTGTCGTCCGGCGCCAGCGACCGAGCGGTCCGAAAGTCGTCAATCGCCTTCCGGTAGTCTCCCCGGACGCGTCCGATCAATCCCAGGTAGTAGGACCAGCGGATGTCCGTGGGATCCAGCCGGCGAGCGGTCTCGTAGCTCGACGCGGCGGCGTCGAGCTTCTCGAAAGCGTGCAACAGTTGACCCAAAAAACCAAAGGCGCCGGCTAGCTCACCCGGCTCGCTGTCCCCGGCCGCCAGCAGCTTCTCGATCGACTGCTGCACCGCTTCGACCTTGCGCCGCGAAGCCGGCTGCATGGCGCTCAAGTCGGGCCGTGGAATCTCCAGCTCTCCGTCGAGGCCGGTGCTTTCCGCGTTCTGCGCCGTCGGCACGGACGGCCATACCGCGGTGGAGACGCCAAACATGCCAAAAACAAACGCGCCGACAAGGAGCCACGGCACCGAGCTGCGAAGCCAAAGATACATCTTTATCTCGGATCCCCCAGGGTCAAGTACCGTGCGGCCCGGGGCTTGTGAAGCCGTTGCTCCTGGCCGTGTCTCCACAATACCGACAAATAAGCTCGATCGTTCGAGGTGTGGGCCGGCCCCAAACCCAGAACCACCCTCGGGTCGTGAGCGCCGCCAAAACCGCCGTCGGTCCTAGCCCGTCGGACGATCTTTCGCCGAGCGGTCTCGAGTGTTATGCGGGCCCCCGGGCGGTCGCCACCCTCGGTGCCGATCAGCCTAGCACCCAACCAGCCCCCCGGCGACGGATACCGATTGAGGAACACGCGGGCGCGGCCGTTGTTGTTGGCCAGAACCAGATCCTCGTCTCCGTCGTTGTCGACGTCGCCTATCGCCAAACCCCGGCTGACCTCCGATAGCGCGAACGGTGGACCGGCGCTATCGGTTACGTCTGAAAATCGGCCGCCGCCCAGGTTCTGAAAAAGCTGATTGGGCTGATGAAATGGGTATGGGTCTCCTCGCTCGACCAACTGGTCGATCACCCTCACCGCTCCGTTGGCGATCGCCAGATCGAGGTCTCCGTCGTGGTCGAAATCGGTCGGCACAACTCCCCAACTCGTAAAACGGTAGCTTGCCGGGCCCAGCCCGCTCGCGATTGTGCGATCGCTAAAGCCGCCGTTGCCGTCATTTTGGAAAAAAGTGTTGGTCTCACCAGACAGATGAGTCATAAAAAGGTCTATATCGGCATCTCCATCGAAGTCCTCGGCCATCACCCCCATGCTGGCCTCCGCTTTGCCGTCGCGGTTGACGGCGCAGCCCGCGAGAAGCGCCTGGTCGTAGAAGCCCCCTTCTCGACTCTGCATCCACAGTTGATTCGCCACGCCGTCGTTGGCGACGTACAGATCGTCCAGACCGTCACGGTCGAAATCTTCCACCACGGCTCCCAGCGACTTGCTCTCCACCCGGGCGAACCCCGCGACGACCGAAACGTCCTCGAACGTGCCGTCACCACGATTGCGTAGCAGCCGATCCGCCACACCGACATAGGCGTCGGGATTGCAATAGTCACGTACGCCGGTTCGGCTCAGACACACCTTTTGCGACTCGAGATCGAACTGTAGATAGTTGCCTACATAAAGATCGAGCAGACTGTCGCCGTCGTAGTCGAGCCAAACCGCGGTCGTGGTCCACCGTTCGTCGT
The DNA here is from genome assembly GCA_965224065.1 of Candidatus Multivoradales bacterium. Classification (GTDB taxonomy): domain Bacteria; phylum Acidobacteriota; class Thermoanaerobaculia; order Multivoradales; family JAHEKO01; genus JAOTZA01. The sequence goes on along the minus strand of CBDCYF010000005.1, from coordinate 3,750,254 downwards.
CGGTACCGCTGGTGGCTGTTCGATCTTCAAACGTGCCGTCCCCCCGGTTACGCCAGAGGTGGTTCGACCCCACGCCTCCGACGTAGAGATCCTGCCACCCGTCGCGGTCAAAATCCCCAACCGCCACGGCGCACCCAAAACCGTTTGACGTTGTTGGGAGCCCGCTCGTCTCGGTGACGTCGACAAACCAGGCTCGATCGGAATCGACGGCTCCGTAGGTCATATCGTTGCGATAGAGCCTGTCGCCTCCAACCGATTCGTATTCACCGGCGGCTGCGCTTGGGGTCAGCGACTCGCCCTGCAGCAGGTATACGTCGAGGTCTCCATCTCGATCGTAATCCAGAAGCGCGACACCGGCACAGGTGATCTCGGGAAGGAGAAAATCTCCACTGGCCCCGTTGGAGTGCACGAAATCGATTCCCGACTCTTCCAGCTCAGCGTAGACCGGTCCGTGCTGATTGGGCGCCGTCTCCGCACTCCGCTCGTTCGGGCCAGTCCTCAGCAGCGCCAACGCGGCCCCAAGCACAAACAACCGAGGTCCTGGACCAGAAAATGGCATTCTTCTGAGCGCTTTCTTGCACCTGTCACCAACCGAAGTCGCATCGGCTGGGGCCGTAGTATTCTAGAACTGCCTGACACAAGGGCACGAACGTCGGTCGCCATGCCCCTTACTCGCCTTTTTCCCCTGCCTGGGTCCCAGCGCGCTTTTCTCGCCGGCGTAGCCGTGGTGGCGGGCATCTCCGGTCTTGCAGCGCCGGGGCGAGGGCAGGAGGCGCCTCTTCCGTCCCCATCGGAACCCCCTGAAGACCTCTTTTTTGAGTCGATTGATGTCAACGTCGTCAACGTCGACGTCTATGTCACCGACAAACAGGGCAACCGAGTGACCGACCTGACCCGCGGAGATTTCGAGCTCTTCGAGGACGGCAAGCCGGTCAAGATATCGAACTTTTACTCCGTTGTCGGTGGCAGACCCCAGGAAGGCGCGCCCATAGAATCGTTGCCACCACAGGCCGCGCCCGCTCCGCTGTCTCCGATCGGCATTCCGGATGACCAGCGCCTCTATGTGGTCGTCTACTTCGACAACCTTTTTCTGCGGCCGTTTAGCCGCAACAAGGTGATCGATTACTCGCGGCGCTTCTTGCTAAACGAACTAAGCGAAGAAGACCAGGTGATGCTGGTCACTTTCGAGCGCTCGCTCCACGTTCGCCGACCGTTTACTGCCAACAAGCAAGAGATTTTGGAGGAGATGGAGGAGTTGCGGAAGCTCAGCGCCTTTGCGCCGCAACAACAGTCGGAGCGTCGTGAGGTGATCCGGCGCCTTGACCAGTCGCGCGATTCCTTCGAGGCCGCCGGCCACGTGGATTTCTACGCCAAATCGATCTACAACGACATGTTGATGACTATCAACTCGCTCAAGGAGATGGTGTCCTCTCTCGCCGGATTGCCGGGACGTAAGGCGCTGCTCTATCTGAGCGACGGCTTGCCCCTGACAGCCGGCGAAGATCTTTTCTTTTTGATCGACGAAAAGTTCCAAGACCAGAACACCAGTCATCTGGCATCGTTCAACTACCGCGCTAAGCGTCAATTCAACGAACTTACCGCGCGCGCCAACGCCAACCGGGTCAGCTTCTACACCATCGAAGCTGCCGGGTTGACAAGCCACTCCTCACTCTCGGCGGAGTATGGCCACCGCGACACTTCGATCATCGAGGCGGACGTGATGCACGACGCCAACCGCGAGGAGCCTTTGCTGTTGATGGCCGACGCCACCGGTGGACTCTCCGCCGTCAACACCAACAACTTCAACGGCGCCTTTGATGCGATCTCCAAAGATTTCAGCAACTACTATTCACTCGGCTACGCGCCCAGCCACGCCACCGCCGGCCGCTACTACAAGATCGAGGTCAGGGTAAAGCGACCGGGGGTCGCAGTGCGCCACCGCGCCGGCTACCGAGACAAATCTCCTGAAAATCGGGTCAATGAAGGGACGCTGGCGGCGTTGATCCACGGCACCGAGCGAAACTCGCTCGGTGTCCGGCTCCAGTTCGCCGCCGAAAAACCTTCGACCAAGGGCAACTATCTGTTGCCCGTCGAGGTCAGAATTCCGCTCGGCCGAGTGACGCTGATCCCCCAAGAAGGCAGCCACCGGGGAGCGGTCCGGCTATCGCTCGGCGTGATCGACGACGAAGGCCGCATCTCGCCTCTACACCAAGCCTCGGTCCCAATTCTCGTCCCGGCGGCCGATCTGGACCGCGCCAAGACCCAGGATTTCATCTACGAAGTCGAGCTGTTGATGCGTCGAGGGATCCAGGGCGTCGCCGTCGGGGTGTACGACGACTTCGCGGGCGACAGTGCCTTTATCCGCCAGACCGTGCGGGTCGGCGCCTAGCAACCGTGCCAGAGGTCCGGATGACCCCGCGACGAAGACTATAGAGATCATGCGGCCGATCTCTTCGACCTCCCGGGTCGCGGTTCTGGTGACGGCCTTCGCCTGGAGCGTCGCCGGCTGTGGCTCGAGCTCCCAGCAATCGAAAAACGCCGAGGCACTTGACCTCGCCGGAAGCAACCTGTTGGTCATCACGCTCGATACCGTACGGGCGGACCGGCTTGGGGCGTACGGCTACCCACGGGGCACGACCCCGAACCTGGATCGCCTGGCCAAGCGGGGGGTCCGATTCGAAAACGCCTATTCGCCTGTTCCCCTGACCCTTCCCAGCCACTCGACTCTCTTCACTGGGCTTTACCCGTTCGCCATCGGCGTACGCATCAACGGCATGCACTTTTTGCGCGAGGAAGAGGTCACTCTGGCCGAGTTGTTCAAGGCCAACGGCTACTCCACCGGCGCCTTTGTCTCGGCCTACGTGCTGCTTGAGAAGTTTGGGCTGGCGCAGGGGTTTGACACTTATGATGACTCGCTCGCCACCGAGGACACCCTGTTTCGTTTCCACAGTGAGACGCCTGCCGAAGAGGTGTCGCGACGCTTCTCGGACTGGCTCGCCCGGCAGGAAGACCGGCCTTTTTTTGCCTGGCTGCACTTTTACGACGCACATCAACCATATGAACCGCCCCCACCCTTCGACCTGAAGTTCGCCGACAACCTCTACGATGGCGAGATTGCGTATGTCGACCGAGAGGTCGGCCATGTGCTCGAAGCGCTAGACGGCCACGGTGTCACGGAGAACACCGTGGTGGTGGTCACCGCCGACCACGGTGAGGCCTTTGGCGAACACGTCGAGCACGGACACGGGCTTTTGACGTATGACGAGACGCTGCGCGTACCGTTCCTGGTGGTCGCACCGGGACGGCTGGCGGTGGAGTCAGTGGTGGACACTCGAGTTGGTCTGGTGGATTTCACCCCGACGATCTCCGAGCTCTTTGCCCTGTCTGCTCCGGCCGGGCTCCAAGGCCGGAGCCTCGAGCCCCTACTCCCTCGGGCGGTGGGCCCGGCACCCACGGGTTTTCCTCCGGGGTCGGTCGAACCCGCTCTCTACTTCGAAAGCCAGGCCGGTATGCACGAGAAGAACTGGGCGCCGCGCGCCGGCGTGATCTCAGACGGCTACAAGTACATTCGGCTGCCGCAACCGGAGCTCTACGACCTCGAACGGGACCCCGGTGAGCTGCAGGATTTGGCCTCCGACCACCGCGACCGGACGCGGGCACTCGACCGCCAGCTCCGAAACCTGCTACTGAGTGTTGGCGAGGTACCCGACGCCGAGCGCGAGCTCAACGCCGAAGACCGGCGGCAGCTGGAAGCGCTGGGCTATTTGTCAGGTGGTGGCGCTACCGACCGGATGATCGACCCGAAACGGGGCATCCAGATCGAGATGAAGGCGCGAAATGTCCGCGACTTGGCTAGAACCGGGCAGCTCGAACAAGCCCAGGCCCTGCTGGCTGAAGTACGGCGGGAGTTCGAAGACGTCGAGGTGATCGATTTCTACGAGATCGACTTCGAGATCCGCTCTCAGCTCGGAGACCAAAGAGGTGCGATCTCGGCCCTCGAGCAAGGCATCGAAAAGCTGCCGCTCAGCACGATCCGGATAAAGCTGGCCTCCTATCTGCACCTGATCGGACGTCTCGACGACGCCGAGCGCGAGGCCCGCAAGATCCTCGAACGAGACCCGCGTCTTTCCCACGCCTTGAGCCTACTCGGCATGATCGCCGAGAGCCGCGGTGAACTCGACCACGCCGTCGAGTACTTCGAAAGAGCCCTCGCCCAAGAGCCGCGCAGCGTTCCCCTCGAGATCAAGATTGCCGAGATCAGCGCAAAGCAAGGCGAGCACCTGAAAGCGTTAGCCATCTATGACCGCCTGGACGCGACCGGGGATCTGGCTCGCAATCCCGAGCAACTCTTCAAGGCAGCGGCCGTTCACAGCGTGAGCGGAAATTTGAGCCGCGCCGCCGAGTTGTTCGAGCGCGGTCTGGCCATCGAGCCGGCAGGGAAGCACTTCATCGCACTAGCCGTGGTTCAGCTCACGTCCGGAAACGCCGCCTCGGCGCTGGGCAATCTCCGCACCGCACTGGAACGCTACCGGGAAGAATTGGAGCCGCAAGAAGCCGCACTTGCCGAGTCTCTTCTGGCCCGGGTCACCGGAAACCAGCCGGCGCCGTGAGCCTCTTCCTGCTAAGGCTGAATCTTCTGGATCGGAGAGTCCATCGGGCAGGGAGTACAGTGCTTGAGAACTCGAATGGCATGGTTGCGTAAACAGAATCGAAGGAACACGCCTCGTATGCGAGCTCTCGGACAAGCCAATGAGCCCCTCAGGCGACTTTCACAGCTCGGCTCGCTGTCGCTTTTTCTGTTGACCCTTGCCGGCTGCTCGGCCCATCCCGCCGTGTTGCACCAGAGCAGCCTCGAGGCCCTTGTCAAGGCACGGGGCCTCGACCCAGCGGACATCACCTACCCGGATCGTTTGACTCCGGAAATGCGGCGATGGCTGGCTGAGCGGTTTCCCCGACGAAGCCGGTCACCATACGACGCTTACCGATTGCTGCAGTATCTCGAGGACAAGAAAGAGCTCGGGCTGGAGTACGAGGCCGGACACACGGGCACGGCAGCAGAGGTCTTTGCCAGCCGCAAGTTCAACTGTCTCTCCTTTTCGCACCTGTTTCTCGCCATGGCGCGCGAGATAGGAGTCGACGCGCGGTATTTGAGCATCGACCGCATTCGCCGGTTCCGCCGACAGGGCGACGTGGTCGTCGTCTCTGGCCACATCACTGTCGGTTTTGGCATCGGCACCGACCGACGGGTGCTCCAGTTCAACGTGGGACCGGAAGTGGACTACAAGACCGTTACTCCCATCTCCGACGCCACGGCTCTGGCCCTGTTCCACTCCAATCGCGGTGCTGAGCTGATCCAGCGGGGGCGCCATGCCGAGGCCATTGAATGGCTGGAGACCGGCGTCAAAATCGACCCTTATCTCGCCAGTACTAGAGTCAACCTGGGTGTCGCGCGGCGACGCAACGGCGACACCGTCGGTGCCGAGCGCGATTATCTGCGCGCTATCGAAGTCGACGACGGGTTTTTCCCCGCCTATCGCAACCTGGCCTCGCTCCACAAGTCGAGGGGCAACGCCGACACTGCGCTCGAGCTCTTTTCGGTAATCGACCGGCGAGGCAATCGCAATCCGTTCGCCTACCTGGCGCTGGGCGACCAAAGTCTCGAGCTCGGGCAGACCGAGGAGGCCAAGAGCTACTACCGGCGTGCCCTCAAGCTCTCGACCGACCGCACCGACGCGCAGGCCGCCCTGGGTATTTTGGCTCTGGAAGTTGGTGCGATCGAAGACGCCCGCCGCTGGTACAAGAAAGCGAGCCGGTCCGACTCGCCAAACGAGCGCGTCTCGAAGCTGGAGCGACTGCTTTTCACAAACAATGTCTCGGGTGGCTCCGATCCGGGGGCCTAACCGAGCCGACGGACCGAGCCGGATGAGAACCGACCGACCGAGTAGAGCCGCGTTCGGAGAAATCTAGTGGGACGCTTGATCGCTCTTGTCGCGGCTGCCTCGATTGCGGTCCTCGACCCGGCGGCAGCGTGGCCACAGGCCGATCCGGCCCCGCAGGTCGGCGACTCCACCGAGCGCTTTCACGCGCAAGTCGATGTTCGGCTGCAACAGATCGTGGTGCGAGTGATCGACAGGCGAGGCGAGCCGATACGGGGTCTCAGCGCGGAAGATTTTGAGGCCCGTGCCGGCAAACTGCGACTTCCGATCGTGGCGGTGGACTGGGTGTCGTCCGGCTCTACCGCTCCGCCGGCGCTCTCGACTCAGAACGAGGAATTGATCGACCCTGCCGGACGCGGGCCGTCAACCCTCCGCGGTCCGGGTCACCGACTGGTGACCTTTTGGGTTCAAGCCGGTCTGCATCCGGTCAGGATAAAGGGGCATCTCAAGATGCTCCCGCTCATCGAGATCCTGCTCGACGCGCTCGACCCGGCCGATCTGGCGGCGGTCGTGGCCTTCGATTCGCATCTCAAGCTGTTTCAAGACTTCACTTCCGAACGGAATCGGATCCTCAATGCCGTCGAGAAAGCCGTACGCTACGACAGGCCGGCAAGTGTGTCGTCCGACACGTTCTCGCTGGCCGAGTACTGGGACCTCCGGCGGGCTCGGCGCAGCGCGACCCCGGAAGATGCGCTCATCCAGACCGCAGAGGTACTCGGCCGGTTTCCGGGTGAGAAGGAGATCATCTTGCTCGGCTGGGGCCTGGGCTCGAGACAATCAGCGCTCAAAGGCCGGTTTCTACGCGCCGAGCGAGCGCTCAACCGGGCCAACACCTCGGTCTTTGTCCTGGACATCACCGACGCTGACTATCACGACCTCGAGGTCGGTCTGCGTGTCATGGCCGACCGCACCGGCGGCACCTACGGCAAGACCAATCGCTTTTCTCTAAGGGAGACCAAGAGACTGGCCCGCGCCCTGGGCGGCTACTACATCGTCAGTGTCGACGTATCGGACGCGTCCGCCGCCACCCTCAAAATCACCGTACCAGGGATCAAGGGCGAGGTGCTTTACCGCAGCGGCTGACCCTTTTTGCGGCCGACGCGCGTCTGCTTGTGGACAAACGAGTCCACTCCCGAGAGCTCGTCCCAGACCCCGACGGCGACCTTGGGCAAACCGCCCCTTACTTGGAGCGTCACCATATAGCCCACTTCTTTGCCGAGGGCTTCGTCCAGGCGGGCCGCTGGAACCTCGAGCGGGTAGCTCTCTTGGTGGATGTCCGAGATCGCGCCCTCCTCGTCCTTGACCGCCATATAGATCTTGAGCCGGCCTTCGTGAGTGCCGTTTCCCGGCAACAGCGTCACCCGGCGGAAAGGCACCCGTACCAGAACCGGAAGATCGAATTTGTTCCGGCCCGTCTTCTTCCAGTCGCCAAAGTCGATCTCGACTTCCAGGGGATTTTTCTCCAGGCCGAACAACAACGACGACAGTGTGCGGTCGGCGATCGTCTCGGCCGGGGCCTTAGAGACGTAGCCCGACCGATGTCTCACCTCGAATCCCGGCGATTTCACTCTTACCTTGATCTCTCGATAGGTGCCGTCGCCACCAACCGCGGGGCTGTAGCCCAGCGAGTAGAAACCGTCAAAGTCGCCAGCCAGCCGGTGCAACACTTCGTCGAAGTTGAAGCTGTTCAGGATCGAAGAGCCCCCGGTGGCCTCGGCCATCTCGATCAACGGCTGCTGGAGATTCTGTTTCCGCAGCGCGTCGAATACGGTTCGCGGGCCTGCGACCGCCCCCGTCCAGATCGACGCCGAAAGACTGGTCATTCCCGGGCCACTGGCATCCACGGTGTAGAACGTGACCTGGTGAGCGTTGGCTTCGCGGACGACGTTGTTGAAAAGGCGCGTCTGATCTTCGCGCAGTGCCTCGATCGACGGGTCGATCACCGCGCCGGGCCGGTTGGCCCCTCGTAGGGCTTGGCTGCCAAAGATCTGTTGCAGTTGCTCGTAGAGCTCTTCACCCGGCCTTTGGGGCAGACCCTCGCTGACATAGAGCAGCGCCTTGCGACCCGGTAAGCCCGCGAGCGAGCGCACCGTATCCCGCAGGGTCACAACCGACCGCCTCAGGTCGCTGCGACTCGACTGTACATAACTGCGCACGTGGTTGTATGCGTTGTTTGCTGATCCCTCGGCGGCCGCCAACCGCATCAACATGATGGCGCGGCGAATCTCGGCCTCGTCATCCTGGCGGTGAGTCGCCATCTTCCTCATCTTGCGAAGTGCCACGGCCACGGTCCTCCAGTCGCGGGTAAACGGCATCACCACCTCGGCGCCGCGAAAGGCGCCAACCAGCATGACGTTGTCGCCAATCCGGGTGCGATCTTCGAGAAAACCGGCCAGATCGTCGAGCACACGATTTCGACTGGACGGCCGAAGGTTGAAGTGGTCGATGTAAACCACCAGGTTGAGCTGCCGATCGGCGGGCAGTAGCTGGATCTCATCGCTCGGCGTCGATTCCTCGGGCAACCGGGCCTTCTCGAGACTGCGCTCGAGCCGTTGCCGCCGCGCGACGGTGAAGAAATTGGTGATCTCCACCGGCTGCCCGTCTTCCAAGATCTCGAAATCGTCTTTGGTCAGCCCGGTCACCCGATTGCCCGCCTTGTCGAAGACAAAGACCTCGATATTGACCACATTGACGTCCACCCGATCCACAAAAATAGACGGGCTCTCGTCCGCTTGGGGGGTCTGCGCGAGGAGCGGCGAACCGGCAAGCGCCGCCACGATGGGCAGAACCCAATGCCGTGGCTTTCCGCTGGTCGATCTCATTGCCCGTTCTCCTGCTCGTTTTTTAGTTGTCGGGTGCAGCCTTGACGACTTGTTCGCGAGGCCGGTTACCTGCAGGTCTCTTGCCACCCCAGCCGGCCGGACAGCGCCGCGCACAGTCTACTCTTGAAAGCCGAACGCTATTGTAGGGTCCTCTCATGCCGCGCCGTCTGCTAGCCCCTGCTTTGTTCCTGGCGTCATTTCTCTGGACGCCCTTGTTCCTGGCGCCCGTGCCCCTAGCGGCCGGTGAGCCGGCTCCACTGCGGGTCGGTTTTCTGGTCGTCGACGGCGTCTACAACAGCGAGCTGATCGCACCCTACGACATCTTTCATCACACGGTCTTTCACACCGACCCGGGGATGGAACTCTTTATCGTCTCCCCCGACGGCAAGCCGGTGACGAGCTTCGAGGGCATCGAGATCGGCGCCCACTACAGCTTCGGGAACGCGCCGACGATCGACGTCCTCGTCGTGCCGAGCGCCGAGCACTCGATGGACAGCGACCTCGAGGACGAGGCCATGATGACTTGGGTGCGCGAGGTGGGAGCCGAAGCAGACTACCTGGTTTCGCTCTGCGACGGCGCGTTCGTCCTGGCGGCGGCGGAGCTTCTCGACGACGTGGCCAGCACGACCTTTCCGGGCGATCTCGATCGGTACGAAGAGATGTTCCCGCATCTCGACGTGCGGCGGGGTGTCAGTTTTGTCCACGACGGCAGGGCGCTGACATCGCAGGGCGGGGCGCGAAGCTACGACGTGGCGATGCACCTGGTCGACTACCTTTACGGCGAGAAGGTCGCGCAGGGTGTGGCCCGAGGCATGGTGATCGAGTGGCCCGACCCAACAATTCAATACGCCGTCGAGCGCCCGGGGGAACGGGGCAAACCGGATGTCACAAGCCTCGAATGCGCCGATCCAAACGCTCTGCGGCGCGCCGGTGCGATGGTCCAGCACCGCGACGGCCCCGAGCTGCACCAGGTCTGGACCCTGGTGGACCACCCCGGCCTGTGGGGGTCAGCGCCGGCGGACCACCCGGCTCTGATCCACTACCGGTCCCGAGCTCGCGAGGCCGTGGGCGATGTCGGTCCGCTCGGCTTGATTCAGGCCAACCGCCGGATGTTCTCGTGGCTCGAGCGCGAGCACCCGGCCGAGCGGGCGATCAACCGGGCGATCGAGTCCGGAACGGTGGGGCGGCACCGACCGATGAGCTGCCTCGAAAGCCAGACGCTCGGCTACCAGGCGTCACGCTTCCCGCTTTTCGAGCAGCCGACCGAGATCGTGACGTTGGTCCTGCGGCGAGGAGAAGGTGAAGAGGCCCGGATCAAGGTCTATATGGCCGCAGACGGCGATCCGATCCCGCCCAAACCGACCCACGCTCTCCAGGCGATCGAAACAGACCTGGCAGCGGGCTGGCGGCTGTGGGGAACCTTCCACAACCACACCTTTGAGCTGAATTCCGAGCGTGGATGGCTTGCGCTGGCGGCTCCCAGCGCCAACGACCTGCAGGTGTTTCAGTTCCTACACGACCGCTATGGGCTCGAGCGAGCCTTCGTCAGCGACGGGTTCAGCACGCTGGACCTCGCGGCGGAGGATTTCGAGACCCTCGCGGCCGCCATCGCGCAAGAGCAAAGTGACGGCACCGCGAACGAGCCCTAGCGGCCCGTAGTCGTCACCGGCGAACGGCCTCGGTCTCTATTTGTCGGAAGAGCTCTTGGGTGTGTAAAGAGGCATCGGGAACGCCGCGACGTTGCCCTTGCCCCCCTCCAGCTCGCTGATCCGTGGGGTTCCCTGCCGATCCACTTGGTCGATGCGGATCACCGAGTGGAGCGGAACATAGAAGCGCTCCACTCCCTCGAACTCGGTTTTGAGTCGCTCTTCCGACGGATCGACCACGAGCTGCGAGCGCTCGCCAAAGAGCACCTGCTCGACCTCCACAAATCCCAGCAGACCGCCTTGCGACACCCCGCTCGCATAGACCTCGTACACGTCACCCTGCTGGAGGAATTTGACGCGATAGATGCTCTCCTTTGGCATGGTGCGCGGTCGGCGGAGATCCAGAGGTTTGCCGGCTACTCCGCGCGCTCGAGATGGAAGGTCATCCCCCCGACCTTCTCACCGCCGCCCCAGGCGGTCCAGGAGCTCGTCAGCTTGTCGCCCATCAAGGTGAGCTCGGCCGAACGGATGTAGTGATCGGTCTCCGGCGTCAGATTGGTAGCGCCGTCGAAATCGAACACCAGCTTCTCGGCGGTGCTCGCCTCGCGGTCGAGACGCATCCGTGGCTGGTTGCCGCCCGCACAGTAGTGGGTGAGAACCACGTCCTCCCCGTCCAGGTGATACATGTTGATCATCTCGTGATCCGTCCCCGGGTTCATCGTCTCCATCACCACCGAGCCGTTGGCCGAGACCTTGATCTCGTGGGTGACCATCCCCGTGGCCTCGGCTTCCGCCTCCGCCACTTCGCCCTTACCTTCGGGCTGGCCGTGCCAGGTGCCTTCGAGTGCGGCCAGTTGGTCAAAGACCGCCTGGGCATCCGCGCCCTCGGCCTGCGCAGCGGTACCGGCGCCGAGGGCCATCGTGCAGATGAGAACAAAAAGAAAAAACTTGCGCATAGGGGTCCTCCTTGATTCAGTTTTCGCGCCTATCTTGGCACAGGAGAGGCCATTCGGTTCTAGGTCAGTCCGGTTTTTGCGGCGAGTCGGGAGCCACAGAACACTCCGTTTCCTCGTCATCCGCGATCTCATCCGACGCATCACTCAGGAGCTCTCTGCAAGCGTCCGGATCGGGTGGGTCGTCCGGAAGCTCGCCAACGAACCCGATTCGGCCCCCGTAGACCATCCATTGGCCCGCTTGGGTCACGACCCCGATCGGCTTGCGATGTAGCAAGCTCAGAAACACATGCGTCTCGATGGGTGTGTCGGAGATGATGTGCGAGACAAGCACGATTTCCGCTTCCGTACCGACCTCCTGCTGCGGATTTATCTTGAGACAGCTTTTCGATAGCGGCTCGACTCGTTGGACATCCTCCCCACTCACGGACACTTCGATTCGAAAGTGTCCGCCCGCGAGAATCTCGCCCTCCGTGGTCGAAGCAGCAAGCAGATAAACGGCCCAGCCGTCCTCGGGCTTGTCCTGCTGTAGGACTACGGAATTGTACTTTGCGGTGCACTGGTACGGCATCGCCTCAATCGCCGTCTGACGCGCGTTGAACGCCCGCAGTTCCTCTCCTACGAGCGGCTGAGCGGGATCGAGTTCCTTCACCGATTGCGGTTCCCACTGCGAGAAGGGGACGTCATAGAGCGCAAAGAGATCGCCGTCGATTTCGCCGACGAATCTCACCAGCCAGTCGCTTTGATTGAAAACGGTAATCCAACCCCTGAGCCGAGGATCGCCGGTAATGTCCACCTCCTCGAGCAGCGCATCCGTGGCCCGCCAAGCGAGTTGGTCTTTTGTGTAGATCGCCGCGCCCAGTCGCTCCGCCCGCTCGACGGCCGCTCGCTGCTCGGGTTTTGGCGCGGGCGGTGGTCCGTCGACCGGCTGAGCTATCGCGGCTGACGACAGAACCGTCGCTGCTCCGAGAGCGATGAGCGCTCTAGCCAAGGAGCGCCCTGAGCTGATGGGTATGCCGGATGGGGTGCATGACCGCGTGTTCCATCATGGCGTCGACGCAATACGGCGGTCCCCACCGGGAAACGTGTGCGGGCTCGTAGGCACGCTCTTCGGTAAGAGATCGGAGCGACCCACCCCAGGCTTCAAAAATCTCCTCGAGATAGCAGTCGGCTCGGTCGGAAAGGGACCCTGGATCCGGGTACTCCTCGAGGCCGGGAGACGGCAGTTCCAATTGCTCGCAGATCCAGCTCAGATACCGGGCCGCGCACCCCAATACATGGGCCAGCAAGGCCTCGCGAGAGGCGTAGCTTGGGTCCGACGTCTCGGGCAGGTCGACTCCGACCCGGTCGGCTTCACGCCAAACACCCAGGAACTCCCGAAGGTGTTTCTCGTGCAGCGCTACCAACGCCTCGGCGCCGCCATAGGCAAAGGAACTCACTAACCCGAGTTTAACCGGGGCGTTCCCGGGTGCAGGATGCAAGCTAGATCTGCACGCCCATCGGGCGGCGCAGCACCAGCCCGAAGGCCACCATCAGTACCAGCCACCAAAACCACCAGGCAATCTTGATGTCGGTACCCGGCACCGTGCCCCAGGAGCGCTCGGGGTAGCTCACGCGGATGGCGGCGATGCCGCCGTCTGACGGCATCGGCTTCTCGGCGGGCTGGGCGAGTTGGGCGAGTAAGCCCTTCGCCGGACGCTCGGCCGAGAAGAGCTCGGTGCGGCCATTGAACCGGATCTCCTTGTCGTGAACCTCACCGCCGGACTGCAGATCGATCTCGTAGGCGCCAGGGCGATCGGTGGCCAGTCGCCAGGCCATCGTGCGAGCTCCCGAGAGCCATACGGCGGGTGACTCGGCGCGAAGCTCGGCGGGCAGATCGAGCTCCAGCTCGGGCCGGCCACTCGTCCCTTTGTCCATCTCGACTTCGAGAAGGGCCGGCGCGCCAACATCCAGCCCCTGGTTGCGATAGCGCGGCTCGAGATGCACGAACACCAAAACAAAGGGGATGATCAACCAGAGAAGAGGCACCAGGTTGAGCGCCAGGTACCGCAGGTTGCCCATCAGAAAGCCGGCCTGCGCGCGCAGGATGGCCCGCAGGTCGTCGTTGAAGAGCCGGATCTCGAACAGCGAGGCCTGCATACGGTTCTTGACCCGCTCGATGGCGTCCTGGTTGGAGACCCGCTTGTAGACCAGGAGCGCCGCCACCGCCGACAACAGCGATACAAACAACAGCCCCGCCCAGGGCGAGAAACCCTCAAAGGGCTTGAGCAGCAGATCGAAGAATGACCGAAAGGCTGTGTTGAGAAGGGTCATGGGCTAGCGGGGATCCGGGGAAGACGGGCGGGGGCAAGCCCCGCCCCTACAAGGGCATTGGTGGCAAGGGTTGATCCATCGATCGTTGATGTCGCCACAGAGTGACCGTGCGTCAAGCACGCGCCAGATCGGCCCACCCGCAGCGACGAGGGCCCGAGGCGTACGCCGTGTACGACGCAGGGCCCGAGGCAGCGAGGACGGGTCGAGATGGCGTGCGATCGACGCACGGTCATGAGATATACCCGAGCCCCTGCAACCTCTTCTTGATCTCCTCCTCGCTCCCGGCGTCGGCCAGCTTGGCCAGCTCCTTCTCGAGCGCATGGGTGATGAACTCCTCCGGCGAGGAGTAACCAGCGATGTCGGAATAGCGCTTGATCTTGGAGACCAGGTCCTTTTCGAGCTTGATTTTGACGTAGCCAAACATCTCTATCCTCCGGAAGCCACGGTAGCGGTACCGCCCGAGCCCGCGGTATTGGTGTCCTCGGTGTCGATCCCGAACTCGGCCAGAACCGTGGCCGAGAGCCCGAGCAGATCGGTGGCGGGGCGTTCGAGCTCGACGTTGGTCAAAAGAATCCCGGGAACGGTTTCGTGATCCATGCAGTGGTCGCCGCCCCAGCCGTCTGTGTTGTCCGTAATCACCTCGGTCTGAATGTCCCCGAGCGCCGAACTGCCCGAGCAGCGGACCCCCTTGGCGTAGCCCACCTGGAGGTCGGGTCCGATCGCAAGATACTCCGAGTCCCGGTAAGTCCGGTCGGCGCGGTAGACCTTGGTGATCGCCGGTTGCCCGGTCGCCGGGTCGACGACGGCCAGAAGCTCCCGCGCCAAATCGTCGGCGACCTTGTTGAAGTCCTCCGGCCGCACGCTGCCGTCCGGCTCCCGCCCGGCGAGATTGATGTAAAGGCCGTTTAGCCCAAGACCGTAAGCCCGGGTCTTGGACCAGTCGACGTTCGAGTAGATGTTGCTCTTGGCGAGGCCCGGGTCCTTGAGCACGAGATAGCCCTCTTGGGCCAGCCAGGTGTTCAAGTGAAACGTGCGCCGCCAGCTCGCAAACCCGTGGTCGGACATGACGATCAACCGGGCGTCCTCGGGCATGTTGTCGAGGGTATAACCGACGATGCCATCGAACTCTTCGTAGATCGACGGCACCGAGTCGGCGTAGGGACCGTCGACCTCCGGGTCGTAGGCCGGGTGCTCGGGGTCGAGCGTATGAAACATCATGTGCGAGACCTGGTCGAGGTTGCCGAAGTAGTAAAAGAGAAAGTCGCCGCCAAAGTCGGCCAGCACATGCTCGTACTGCTCGAGGATCTCGTCGCCGGCGATCTTGGCCTGGGCCAGAAACTCCTCATAGGAAAAGACCTCGGCGGTGAGCGCCTTGGTGTCTTCCATCATGCCCTGGGTGTAGAAGCGTCCGGTGGCGCGAGCCAGCTCGGCGGCAAAGTCGTCGGGAGTCGAGATCGGCTGTTCGGGCTTCATCGGGTCGATGTTGATCGGCGAGACATAGAGCTCGAACTCGGGGTCGAGGCTCTGGACCAGAAAACGGGCCATCCCGCGCACCTCGGTCACGGCCGAGAGCTTGAAGTCGATCGGGACCCAGTCGCTCCACTCCCCGACCTTCAACAGGCGCTTCTCGCCGTTGTCCTCGATCACCAGCTCGACCCAGCCGGTCTCGGGATCGATGTAGGCCGAGAAATCGGTGGCAAACCGGTCGGCCCTGCCGCCGGCGCCGGCATAGAGCTCGCCTTCGATCTTGTTGTCCCAGAGATCCACCGGATAGATGTCGCCCCCATCCACCGAGTCCTCGCTGACAAAAAGATCCGAGGTGTAGAACGAGAACGTTCCTGCCGAGCCCAGAAGATCCGGTGTACCCATCCCCGAGAGCTCGCGGGTGGCGGTCCCCGAGGGCGGATAGTTGGCGGGCATCCGGTAAATGTGGCTCTCCACGCCGTTCTGCTCGAGGATCTCCCAGAACTCCTGGCCCCTGCGAAGGAGCTCCACACTGCCGCCGCCCATCGGGATCTCCCAGGCGAGGATCTTCAGGGTCTTGGGGTCCTCCGCCCGGCTGGTCGAGAAGTAAGGCGCCAGGGTGTCGGGCTCCCGGTGCACGAAATCGAAGATGCCGTGGCCACCCGAGTCTTGCCCGGTGATGAAGTTGGACCAGGCCACCGGGCTCTGCGGCGGCACCGCCGTGCCGAGCGGGCCAAAGCTTCCCTGCTCGGCGAGACGGGTGAAATTGGGCATACGCCCCTCGGCCATCAACTGGCGCGTCAGACCGTAGTCCATGCCGTCGAAGCCCAGCACGATGACCGGCGGGCCGTTGTAGCCCGAGCCGGAGCCACCCGAGCAGGCGACCACGGCAGCCAGGGCGAGGGTGGCGATAGCGCCAGAGGCAGTGCCCCAACGGCGGCCGGCAGAGTCGCCGGCCCGATCGGCCGGCACGGGTCCGGCCGCTTCAATGTTTTGGTAGGGGCGGGGCTTGCCCCCGCCCAGACTTCGATGCCGCGCTTCGCTCCGCCGCGGGCGGGGGCAAGCCCCGCCCCTACAACAGAACTCGGCGACGGTCCGAAGCAAACCGTACTTACGCATCGAAAGTCCGTCCTTCGTCAAAAAGCGGGCGTCCGTCCATGTGAGGCGGCGGCTGGACGCCAAAGAGCCGGAGCGCGGTCGGGGCGATGTCGACGAGCGCCGGGTCGTCGCGGTCGAGCTTGTGATTGCAAAAGAAGACACCGGGCACGATCCTCGGGTCGACACCGTGGTCGCCGCTCCAAGCCTTGGTGTTGTCCTCCCACACCGGTCCCGTCACCACCCCGGTGGCGCCGTCCCACGAGATGCGGTAGCCGTGGTTGTACCCGACGATGAAATCCGGCGCGTTGGTCAGATAGGGGCCCTGGTAGAGCGCCGCGGTGTCGAACAGCTCGTTGATTCCGACTTCGTCCCGGTCCGGGTCCACCAGCCCGCTCATCTTCTCGATCAACTCCTGTTTGAGCGCCTGGACCTCCTCGCCGGGCTCGACGACCCCCTCGGCTTCGCGGCCCTTTACGTTCAAGAACACCCCGGTGAGCCCGAGCGCGTAGGCGCGCGTGCGCGACCAGTCCACGTCGCGCAGCCACTCGCTGGTGCCGTCGCAGCCCTCTTTGAGCGCCAGATAGCCGTTCTCGTGCAGCCAGGCGTTCAGATTGATGCCGCGCCGAAAAGACGTAAAGCCGTGATCCGAGAGCACCATCATCATGTCGCCGGGGCGAAGTTTCTCCATCACCCGTCCGACCAGCGTGTCGTTGTGTTTGTAAAGCTCCTCGATGGCGTCGGCGTGCTCGGGGTCTTTCTCGTTGCGAGCCGCCGGGTGGCCATCTTCCATGTAGCGCCAGAACATGTGCTGGATGCGATCGGTGCCGTCGAAGACGCACACCAGCGAGCCTTCGCGCAGCCGCTCGAGAGCGCCGAAGAACATCTCCTGGCGCTCACCGTCGATGTCATAGGCCATCTCGAGAAACGTCCCGTCGTCCACCACGTCCTCGTTGAGCGCCCAGGTGTCTTCGGCCAGCCCCATGGTCGAGTACGAGCCGATCAGCTTCGAGAGGTACGTCGCGTAGTAGCCGGGGTGCGACACCGGCATCGCCGGGTTGCCCGGATCGAGACTGATGGGCGTCATGTAGAGCGAGAAGTGCTCGTCCATCTCGGTAATCATCAGCCGGCAGATCCCGTGCGCCTTGACTCCAAAAGCGGCCGGAAACTCGAGAGGCACCCAGCCGGAGAGCTTCCCCGGCTCGAGATCGACCGAATCCCCGTTGAGCGAGACCCGTGCCGTTCCGGCCGCGCGGTCGAGCTCGATCTCGACCGGAAGCTCCATCGGCGGCTCGCCATCGACAAAGACATTGCCCGGCCCCTCGACGGTGGCTCCGTAGACCGCATGGCCGTTTCCGTTGCCATTCACCGTCTGGAGCGGGATCCGCATCCCGCCTTCCTTGAACTTCTCGTCC
Source organism: Candidatus Multivoradales bacterium (assembly GCA_965224065.1). Taxonomy (GTDB): domain Bacteria; phylum Acidobacteriota; class Thermoanaerobaculia; order Multivoradales; family JAHEKO01; genus JAOTZA01. The sequence continues at coordinate 3,732,610 of CBDCYF010000005.1, read as the reverse complement.
GACGGCCGGGTGGTGAAGAGCAAAAACGTACCCTGGGTTCCGAGCAGATCGGGAACGCTCATCGCCGAGAGCTCGGCGCCGTAGAACCGGTCCGGCGGGAACGTGATCGGGACACGCAGCACCGTCGACCAGATCTGACGCTCGCCAAGGAGCGTCCAAAACGGCTTCGAACGCCGCAGCAGCCGCAGTTCGGGCTTGTGGAGCGGAATCCGAAACTTGCCCAGCTTGATCGACTTCTCCACCTTGCCGATCTCGGTGGACGACAGCACCGGTAGATACGTCTTCGGGTCGCGCGCCAAGAAATCAAAAATATTGTGCTTGGCCGGCTCGGTGCCGGTCGAAAAAGACGACCAGGCCACCGGCGAGATGGCCGGGTAGGTCGTCGCGATCGGCAGGTAGCAGCCCTCTTTGGCGAGCTTCTCGAAGTTGGGCAGCAGGCCCTTTTTGAGAAAACGGTCGGTCAACCGGGGGTCCTGGCCGTCCAGGCCGACGACGATCAACCGCTTGATCCGCGCCTTTGGCTTGCGCCCCCGCCGGATCAGCCGGTAGAGCTTCCGGAAGGGCCAGACCAGCAACACAAGAACCGCGATCAGGACGGTCAGAAAGACCGCGAAGAAGGACGAGGCGAGCGCGAAACCGGCCCCGGGGCCGACGTAGGCCAAGGCCGGCGTGGCCGTGCCCGCCAGTAGAACGGCGGCTACGGCCAGACGGAGAGACAGGGAAAGGGACGCGCTTCGGCGGCCCGGCGTGGAGCGTTTCAGGGTGGGATATCCTACGATCTTCAGTCGACTTACACGCCGGCGGCACACTGGCCCGGCACCCCAAAGTCTATCCCGTTTCTCGAGAGAACACATGCCCTCCCTCTGGCGCCGGCTCCGCTATGGAGCCCCCATCGTGACCGTCTCCGGGCTCCCCCGCTCGGGCACTTCGATGGCGATGAAGATGCTGGCCGCGGGGGGTCTGCCGCTGGTCACCGACGGCGAGCGAACCGCCGACGAGGACAACCCCAAGGGCTATTTCGAGGACGAGCGGGTCAAGGACCTGGGCCGGATGGAAGACAAGTCCTGGCTCAAAGCGGCGCGCGGCAAGGGGATCAAGGTGATCTCCCATCTGCTCAAGGACCTGCCCGCCGACAACAACTACCAGGTCCTCTTTATCCGCCGCGACATGGAAGAGGTACTGGCCTCGCAGGCCAAGATGCTCGACCGGCGCGGCGAGGCCTCGGCGACCGACGACGGCCGGATGACCGAGCTCTTCGAGGCCGATTTGTGGCGGGCGCGCTACCAGCTCAAGCGCGGCGCTCACTTCGACTGGACCGAGCTCCACTACCGTGACTTCCTGGCCGAGCCCGAGGAGCAGGCGCGGAAAATCCGAGAGTTTCTCGGCGCCGACCTGGACGTGGCCAAGATGGCGGAGGTGGTCGACCCGGCGCTGTGGCGCAACCGGGCGGAATCGCCACCCGTTTGAAGCCACAGACGCTCTTCTTGAAGCGGCCGTCCCCGCAAAATCGAAACCGGCCGGGTTCATGCTGACCGGCGAGGTCAAGCGATAGAAGCGCTCTGGTAACCTCCGCCCCTTCGAAAGGAGTGCCCCCTTGCTGACCCTACTCTCCCCCGCCAAGACGCTCGATTTTTCACCGGCTCCGGACGGCCTCGCCGTCACCCAGCCGCAGTTCAAGGACGACATCGCGGTCCTGTTGAAGCGGTGCAAGAAGCTCGACGTCAAGACCCTCCAAAAACTGATGAAGCTCAGCCAGCCGCTCGCCGAGTTGAACCACGAGCGTTTTCAGGACATGAGCCCGCGATTCACGCCCAAGAACTCCAAGCCGTGTCTGCTGGCCTTCCAGGGCGATGTCTACAAGCGATTCGATGCGGGAAGCTTCTCCAAACGGGACCTCAACTGGGCCCAGCGGCGTTTTCGGATTCTCTCGGGCTTCTACGGTCTACTGCGGCCGCTCGACCTCATCCAGCCCTACCGGCTGGAGATGGGCACACGCCTCGACACCGCCAGGGGCAAGGACCTCTACACCTTCTGGGGTGAGCGGATCGCCGACTCCCTCAACGCCGAGAGCCCCAACGCCGTTCTCAACCTGGCTTCGAACGAGTACGCAAAGGCGGCACGGCTCGACCGGCTGTCGGCCCCGGTGGTGACCGCGGTTTTTCAGGAGATCCGCGACGGCCGGCCCAAGACCATCGGGTTCCTGGCCAAGAAGGCTCGAGGGATGATGTCGCGCTTTGTGGTGACCGAGCGTGTCGATGAGCCCGAAGGGTTGAAGGACTTCGGCGCTGAAGGCTACCGGTTCCAGCCCAAGCTCTCGACCGACGACCGGTTCGTCTATACGCGCAAGAAAGCCTAGCAACGACCAGTCTGTTGAAGCGTCCGGCGCCTCTGCCGGCCGCGGCTCGAGGCGGCCAATGGGTGGACGGCCGGCAGAGGCGCCGGCCGCTTCAGTTCCGCGCCAACACCAGCGCATCCAAGCGACGCCGGCCATGCCAGAATGAGCACAAATGAGACGGGTGAGGCTTACATTCGCTGCGGCGGTACTGGGTTTGGCGCCTCCCTGCGACGCAATGCTGGTGGTCGAGACCGTCGTGGCCGGCAGGGTTGCCGAGCAGGCCGGGCTCAAACCAGGCGATGTGCTTTTGTCTTCGACCGTTATCGGTGGCCTAGAGGAGGGCGAACACGCCGATCCAAGTCCTCTCGCATCACCCTACGATGTTTGGAGGCTCGAGGCGGCTTGGGGCAGGGTTCGTTTCGAAGGACTTCGAGACGACGAGCCGCTTGTGGTGGAGCTGCGCGGTGGATTGTGGGGTATCAGGACACGCCCCATGCTCGACCATCCAACCGACCGCATCTACGGCGAAACGCTGGCTTTGATCGAGAGCGGCGCCGTTGACGAAGGCGTCGAGGAGCTCCAGCGGCTCGCGCTCGATGCCCGCAGATCGGATAAAACCGAGCTGGCCTGCTGGTTGCTCGAACAGGCCGGGACCCGGTTGGCGAAGGCATCCAAGTGGAAGGCCTCAGAACAACTCTTCTTGCAAGCCGCGAGTATGGCCGCGGGCGCGGGCAGGGCCGGACTCGAAGCCTATATCCGCTACAACCAAGGTCGAGCGCTTAGGAGTAGGAGGAGGTTTGACGAGGCCACTGCCATGTTCGAGCGAGCCGGGGAGATGTGGCAAGCGGCCGGCTCGGCAGAAGCCGAGATGGCAATGGCCTTGGAAACACACGGCAGGCTGGCCCGCGCGCGAGGTCAACTCGATATTGCCGAGACGATACTGACCCGATCTCTCGCCATCCGTCAAAGCCTGTCCGCCGAATCGCTCAACACAGCCGAGTCGTTCCGGGCCCTGGGCCAGGTCTCGCTTCGGCGCGGCGAGTTCCGTGAGGCCGAAAGACTCATAGGAAAAGCGCTGGCGATTCAAGAAAAAAAGGCCCCGAAGGGCCTGGAGATCGTCGACTCGCTCAACTATCTTGCCTTTGTCGCGATACGCGAAGTGGCATATGAAAAGGCCGAAGCTCGCGCGGAGAGAGCCTTGTCGATTGTCGAGAAACTCGCCCCAAAGAGCCGAGGCATGGAGACCGCACTCGGCAACCTGGGCACCTTGGCCCGCGCGACCAGAAACTTGGTGGAAGCCGAAGAATACTACCGCCGGGCCCTAGCGGTTGCCGAGGCTCGACACCCGGGGAGTGGAAATGTGGCCTCTCTCTCGACCAGTCTCGGAATCGTGCTGCGCGACCGGGGAGATTTGCCGGCAGCGGAAACGCTGTACAAGCGCGCCTTGGCGATCAACGAGAAGCTCGGTCCGGAAAGCCCGACTGTGGCGCTTGTTCTGAATAACCTCGCGGACCTCGCGATCAAGCGAGGTGAGCTCGAAGAGGCCGAAGCCTTGTTGAAACGCTCACTTGCAATCCAAGACAAGGTCGTCCCGGGAACTACCTTCCAGGCCATTACGCTCCAAAACCTAGGCGTTGTCGCCTCCAGGCAAGGGAAGATCGCCACGGCCGAAACCCTTCACAAACGTGCGATCGAGATCGTCGAGGCCCACACGCCCGGAAACCCACAAACCGCGGAAAGCTATTACGAGCTCGGCAATCTGGCCCGGTCGCGCGACGCGCTCCAAGAGGCTCGTGACCTCCACCTTCAAGCGCTCGAGATACGCCGCAGGTACCTGCGAGGCCGATTTGAGGAGGCGGAGTCCCTATTCGCACTCGGCCAGATCGCACTGGACCGTGGCGATCGCCGTGAAGCGGTCGACTGGATGGTGAAAGCCATCGATGCTCTGGAGGCACAAACCGAGCGGTTGGGTGGGCGGCAAGAAGTGCGCGCCGAGTTTGCCGCTGCCTATCTCGGCTACTACCACCAATTGGCGAGCACGCTCCTGGGGCTCGAACGACCTGTCGATGCCTTCAACATCGTCGAGCGTTCCCGGGCCCGTGCTTTGCTAAACCTGCTGGCCGAGCGCGAACTCGATTTCGATTCTGCAGTTCCCAAAGAATTTCTGCAGGAAAGAAAGGACATAGAGAGGGCCTACGACCGTGCCCAAGCGCAGCTCGCCACGTTGAACGCAACGAGCTCACCCGGCGAGGTGGATCGGCTGCACGAGCACCAAACAGAGCTTCGCAACCGACTCGAATTTCTGAAAACCACGGCTCGGCGACAGTCGCCTCGTTTTGCTGCGCTGGAGTACCCCGAGCCGTTCGACCTTGGCCGGGCGCGGCGGGCCTTGGACCCGGGTACTCTTCTTCTGTCATACCTGGTAACCGAAAAAGAGACATTTCTCTTTGCCGTGCAGCCAACCGAAATCCCGGGGCTGGGCCTTTCGGTGACTCGAATCGACGTCGGCCGAGAAGCCTTGAGGCGGGAAGTCTCGCTTTTCCGCTCGTTTATCGAGCGCTCCCGACGCAACGAGGACGTCGAGCCCGCGCTCCAAGCCCGGAGCGCGGCGCTTTTCGCACTGTTGCTCGCACCGGTAGCCGACGCCATCGAGTCCGCCGAACGTATCCTGATCTCCTCGGACGGCCCTTTGCACACGCTGCCTTTTTCCGCTCTGGCCCGGGACACGGGGAACCCGGTACAGCCGGCCACCGAGTATCTGGTTGAATGGAAGCCGCTCCACCGAGTGATCTCGGCCACCGTCTATGGAGAACTTTCCCGATCGCGCCGAGAAGCCCGTTCGAAGTGGCCGATCCAGATCGCGGCCTTTGCGGACCCGACGCTGCCCGCCGAATGGCTCTCTGATTCGTCCAGCATCCCGGTCGACGCACTACGTGGTTTTCTATCCGGCGATCGCGGAATCGCCCTCGGTCCGTTGCCGGAGAGCCGAGAGGAAGCTCGGGCCATCGCCAAACTCTGGGGCTCAGAGGCTCAGATTTTTGTCGGCGAAAAAGCTACCGAGGACCAGGTCGCAGTCATCGGCCGTAACGCCAGGATGCTCCACTTTGCCAGCCATAGCGTGCTCGACGAGGAAGCTCCTCTCAATTCGTCACTGGTTCTGGCCCTCGATGACCGAGCAAGCCAGGGCCGGGAAAACGGTCTACTCCAGGCGTGGGAGATCTTCGAGAAACTGAACATCGATGCCGATCTGGTGACGTTGTCGGCCTGCCAGACGGCGCTGGGAAAAGAAATCGGCGGAGATGGATTGATCGGTTTGGCTCGGGCTTTTCAGTATGCGGGCGCACGGTCCGTTCTGGCCTCGCTTTGGAGCGTATCGGACCGCTCTACGACGGAGCTCATGACACGGTTCTACACCGAGCTCAAATCCGGCCGAACCAAGGACCAGTCGCTGAGGGAAGCGCAGATTCAGCTCATTCAAGGCAACAGAGCCACGAGAGCACCCTTTCACTGGGCAGCGTTCGAGCTGATCGGTGACTGGCGCTAGCCTGATCTTCTCACCGGAATCGTCGCGAGAAGCCGCAAATGTCCGAAGATGCAAGGCTTGCGACCGAGGGCGACGCAAGCGTACTGTCGGTACGCTGAGGAGCCCGACGGGTGCGTAACGCAGCAGATTCAGGCATTTGCGGCTTCGCAGTAGTTTCTTGGTGAGAAGATTAGGCTAGCACCCCTCGGGCCAAAGTTCGAGAGCCACCAGCTCAGACTCAGTTGGCACGGTCCGGAAGGCCAACATCCCGGCAGGCTCACGGCTCGTCCCGGCGGCAGCCTTCAGTTCCCGGCCAGCATCAGCTCGATCGCCCCGCCGATCTCGGCCAGACCGGCGGCCTCGAGGTCTCCGGGGGAGCGGGTGGCGACGCTACCGTCAGTGTCGAGCCTCGCCGTGACGGTGGCCGACTCGGGGAGCGGCTGGCCCATCATCGAATCTGTCTGGCTGACGACGACGTCGAGCGGAAATACCGGCCGGTCGATCCGGCGCACCGCGATCGGGGGCCCGCCCCCGCCGTCGCGCACGGCTACATAGAGCACGGTGCCCGGCGGCGGAACGGCTCCCGCCGCAAGCGCGACCCGAACCGAGTAGGCACCGGTGACCGGAGCCGGAGGCTCCGAAGACACGCCGGTCCTTTTCTCGTCTACCGGCCCCCCTACCGGAGCCGCCGCCTGGACCGGCGGCCGGGACTCCGGCGACTGGCTCGCCACCCGGCGCGCCTCGGCGATCAATCGTTCGATCTCGGGGTGACTGCCCCCGGCGGCCTCGATTCCCCGCTCCCAATAGGCGACCGCCGCGTCCAGATCGCCCGTGCGAAAGTCCAGGATCCCCAACCAGGTGAGGGCCTGGAAGTGGTCGGGGAACATCTCGACGACTCGCTCGAGCAGCCACGGGCGACGGCGTCCTGTCCCATGGCCAGACGGACGACACCCTGGATATAGGTGCCGTCGATGTCGTCGGGCAGCGCTGCAAGAATCGTCTCGGAGTCGCGGAACGCTTCGACAAACCGATCGAAGCGCAACGACAGGAGTGCACGCTGCTTGACCGCCTGAAGATCCGAGGGGTCGGCCTCGATCCGCGCGTCGAGCGCGTCGAGCTCGGCCCGCACCTCGGGTGGCAACGCCGCCTGACCGGCTTCCGGATGGACCGGCCCCGAGCCGGACGGCGCACCGACGATTCCCGGTGTCCCCGCCTGCCCCGACGGAGCTGGGGGTGGCGGTGGTCCGGGCCGGGCGTCGCGAACGGCCCAGTAGAAAAGCAGGCCGACCACCGACACCATGCCGGCCCCCAACAGGAACCCGGCCAGGATCGGGCGGCGGGCCATCCAACCGGCGGGCGCGTCGGACGCAACGGATCGGGCGCCCTTTTTACCGGTCTCGCCGTTCTTCCGCTGGGACTTTTTCCCGCTCTTTTCACTCGCTCGTCGCCTTTCCCCTCGCTTCTCCGCGAGCTCCAGGTCACGCAGGGTGCGGGCCGCGGCCAATTCCAGGTTCTCCCGGTCGGCGGCGCTCAGTGCTTCTCCGGTCTCGCCGCGAAGCCGGCGGTACAGGTCGTCTCGCCGCGTCTCGAGGTCGGCGATCTCGAGCTCGAGATCGCCTTCGGACGGTCGACCGGCCGCCTCGCCCCCCCGCCGCGAGAGCCGGCGAAACGCCAGCATGCCCCCCACGAGGCCCGCCGCGAGAACCAGGAGCCCGGGGAGCCAGATCCCGCTCACGGCCGGCCCCCGACCTCTCGGCGCACGCGCTCCAGATAGTCCGACAGGTCGTTGTCGCCGGTTGCAGGCGGCGGCGCCGTGCCGGCCGGAGAAGCAGCGACCGGCTCTCTGAGGGCCGGACGGCGCCGCAAGCGCAAAAACACCAGCCCCGCGCCCGCTAGGAGAGCCACCGCCGGCGCCCACCACACGACCAGATTGAAGCCCACGGGCTTGGGCGCCAGCCGGATGAACTCACCATAGGCGCGCTCGAAGTAGTCGATCACCTGGCTCTCGGTATAGCCGGCGGCCAGCAGATCGCGGACCTCCTCCTTGATCGCGAGCGCCGACAGCGACGGCGAGTCGGCGACCGAAAGCGCCTGGCAGACCGGACAGCGCATACGCGACGACAACTCCTCGGTGCGCTCGATGAGGATCTCGCCCGTGATGGGAGGGCCGTCCGGCGCGCCGATCAGCGCCTCCGGGTCGACGGCAGTGGGCGGCGGGGGCGCTCCGCCCTCGGTCTGCGCCAAAACGGCGCCGACCGCGAGCGTGAAGATCCCGGCCGCAAGCGCGGCTTGTGTAGACGTCATAAGAGCCGCTCCCGGTCGCTGGAGCCTTCCCCTCACAAGAGCTTCCCGAGGATGCGGTCTAGAGTCGCAGCGTCCACCGGCTGTGCCAGCTTTTCGACCACGACGCCGTCCCGATCGATAAAAAAGGTCTCGGGCACCCCGTAGACACCATAGGCGATCGCCACCCGGGTGTCGGGATCGACCAGCGATGGCCCCCAGGAGCCCCGTTCGGCCAGAAAGCGGCGAATGTCCCGCTCGTTGTCCTGATAGACCACTCCGACGAACTCCACCCGCCCGGCATAGCGCCGAGCGCCTTCGACAAACACCGGATGCTCGTACATACAGGGAACACACCAGGTGGCCCAGAAGTTGAGCACCAGCGGCCGGCCTGCCAGATCCTTGGAGCTCACTACATTGCCGTCGAGATCGGTCAGCACAAAATCGGGCGCCGGCTGGCCGATGAGCGGGGATTCGATCGACCGCGGGTCGAATCGAAACGAGACGGCGAGAAACGCCAGCAACGGCAGCGTCAAGAGGCTGCCGACGACGAGGACCTTGCGGTTCACGCCACGTTCTCCGTCGCTGCGACCGGCGGCTCCGGCGGGTCGGCGACGTTCGAGGCGGCGGCCATGGTGACCGGGCGGAGCAGGCACAACCCGGTGCCGGCGACCATCAAGAGAACCCCGATCCAGATCCACACCACCGCCGGGGTGACGATGGCGCGCAGCCCGACCCTTCCATCTCCGCCGACGTTCATCACCGTGAGGTAGAGGTCATGGGTGACCGAAGTGCGGACGGCCGGTGTGCCGATCGGCTCGCGCTGGGTGCGATAGAAGTTGAGGGCGGGCTCGAGCACGCCGAGCGCCTTGCCGTTCTTCTCCACCGTGACGGTGGCGCGCTGGGCGGTCAGATGGGGTTCCTCGAAACGACCGACGCCGTTCATCGTCAGCCGGTAGTCCGCGATGTCGAGCGTGGATCCGGCCGCCAGGGTCGCCTCGCGGCTGGTCTGAAAGCTCGACGAGATCGCGATGGCCACAAACGTCACGATCACACCCAAATGCACAGTGTAAGCGCCCAAGAGCCGCGGTGACCGCCAGAAGGAGGTCGACACCGCTCTCGGAAGTCTGTCGCCGCGGCGCGCCCGCGCACGCGCCGGCCGGGTGGCCTGTCCAAGGGTCACCCACAGCGCATAACCGGTCAGGCCGCCGGTCATGAGCAGCGTGGGATGCCGGCCCCCGAGAGCCCAGACAACGACCACCCCGACGACCGCGGCCGGCAAGGGAGCAAGCAGCGCCCGCTTGACGCTGCCCCGGTCGGGCCGGCCCCACGGCAGCGCCGGCCCCAGCCCCATCAACAACAGCAGGCCAAAACAGATCGGCACCGCCATGCGATTGAAATACGGCTCCCCCACCGAGACCTTCACCCCGCGCACCGCCTCGGCGAGTATCGGGAACAATGTCCCGATCAGCACCGTGAACATCAGAACCACGAGCAACAGGTTGTTGAGCAGGAAAGCGCCTTCGCGCGACACCACCGCGTCCTCGTGTGGCTCGGAGACCAGGGTGTCGATGCGAAACGCCAGCAGCAGCACCACCGCTACCAGGGCGACGGCGAGAAATCCCAAGAACAGCGGCCCGATCGGGCTCTGGGTAAAAGAGTGGACCGAATTGACCACCCCGGAGCGAGTCAGGAACGTCCCCAGAATGGTGAGTAGAAACGACACCATGACCAGGATCGTCGTCCAGGCCTTGAGCGTGCCGCGGCGCTGCTGGACGATGGCCGAGTGAAGCGCTGCCACCGCGGTCAGCCACGGCAGGAACGAGGCGTTCTCGACCGGGTCCCAGGCCCAGTAACCGCCCCAGCCCAGGACCTCGTACGACCACCAGCCGCCGAGCATGATGCCGAGCGACAGAAACCCGGTCGGCACAAGCAGCCAGTTGCGCAGCGGCCGTAGCCAGGTCGGCCCGAGGCGGCCGCGAAGCAGGGCCGCCACGGCCATGGCAAACGGCACCGACATGCCGACATAGCCGAGGTAGAGCATCGGCGGGTGGATGATCATCAGCAAGTGGTTCTGCAGCAACGGGTTGGGGCCGGGTCCATCGGCGGGAATCGGCGGTGTGGTGGCGGCAAACGGGTTGGCCGGGCCGGAGATCAGATAGGTGAAAAAGATGCCGATGGCAAAAAGCGTTGCCAGGGTGTAGGCCAGATAGTCCTCGTGCCCGCGCCGTTGCAGGTAGGCCACAGCGGCGGTAAACACTCCCAACACCAGTCCCCAGAAGAGAATCGAGCCCTCGAGCGACGACCACAACGAGACGACGGTGATGTGAGTCGGAGTCGCGCGCGACCCGACCTGGGCGACGTAGGAGACCGAGAAGTCGTGGGTCAGCAGCGCGTACTCCATCACCACGGTGGCCAGGGCCATCAAACCCGCATACGCGAGGGCCAGGCGGCGCGTCAGCGCGAGGCCCTCTGCCGAGCGCCGCGCGCCGGCGAAAAACCCCACCGGAACGCCGGCGGCGCAGGTCAGAAGGGCGAGAAGTACGAGGATCTGGCCGAGGCCGGAGATCATGTGCTCTCGAACTGCATGGTCTCGACGAGCTTCTCCACGTCGTACTCTTCGCCCTCGCCGGGCGCCTGGTACTGGTTGTCGTGCTTGACCATCAGCCGGCGCGTCTCGAACGTGCCGTCGTCGCGCAGCGTTCCTTCGACCACCACCCCGATGCCTTCACGAAACATCGCCGGCGGCACCGCCTCGGTCGCCACCTGGACACTCGACGTGCCGTCGGTGACCGCGAACTCGAGGGTCAAGCCATCCGGCGAGCGGTGAATCGATCCGGGTTCGACCAGCCCACCCAGCCGTACGCTGGCGCCGACCGCTTCGTCCCCGGACTCCTTGAGCTCGCTGGGGCTCCAGTAGTAGACCAGATTGTCGCCGATGCCGCCGGCCGCGATATAGGCAATGGCGCCGAGAGCGACCAGCACGGCAACGACCGCAAACACGCGGCGCCTTCTTCTATCTCCGCTCATCGCTCTCCAGGTCGCTTTCGTTTACTCGACGCAGCCGCGCGCGGAGGCTCCAGGTATAGGCGATGAGCCCCACGGCGGTGACCGAATAGGCGGCGATCACATAACCCCATCCGCCGGCGATCACTCCTTCAGGCATGTTCGGGGCTCCCTTCGAAACGGATGCGCTCGGGCGCCTCGACGTCTTCCCGTCTGCGCCGGGCGAGCTCGAGTCCGGCCCGCTGCCAGATCCACCAAAGTGCCAGAAAGAGGACCGCGAAGGCATTCATCCGCAACGGCAAGACCATGGCGGGGTCGAGCGTGTCGGGGCTGGATTGGACCTGGTGCAGGCTCCTCCACCAGCGAACGCAAAAATAGACCAGCGGCACATCGACAAAGGCCACGACCGTCGCAACGGCGGACCAGGTCGCCCGGCGTTGAGCGTCGTCCACCACCGCCCGCAATGCCAGAACTCCGGCAAAGAGCAGCACCATGATGAGCGATGTAGTGAGGCGCACGTCCCAGTCCCACCACACCCCCCAGGTGGCGCGAGCCCAGATCGAGCCCTGGATGAGCAACAGCGCGTTGAGCACCACACCGGTCTCGATAGCCCCGGTCATCCAGGCATCGGCTCGCGAGCTGCCGGTCCAAAGGGACCAGATGGCCAAACCGAACGCAAGGGTGTAAGAGAGCATCGCGATCCAGGCGCTCGGCACGTGAACGTAGAGGATCCGCATGACGTCGCCCATGTGTTTCTCGGGCGGCGCCACAAACAGACCGATCCAGCTCCCGGCCAGCAGGAGGACCAATCCGAGCGCCCCGACCAGGTGTATCTTGGGGAACGGTCGCGTCATGAGCAGCCCTTGGTCGAGAGTGGGAACGGTTCGCGTCGCAGCTCTGTGAGGGCTAGCCTTCCTCTACGGCATAGGCGAAGAGCACGCCACAGAGACTCCAGTATACGAGATCGAATACCAGCAGAAGCGCCACCCAAGAGGGCAGTTGTGACATCGCGTCTCCGGTCAGGACGAGGTCCATCGCCTTAACCCCGGCGAGCAGGACCGGCACCACCAACGGGAACAAGAGAAGGGGTAAAAGCACGTCGCGACTCTTGAGCCGGCTGGTCATCGCCGCGTACAGGGTCCCGGGCGCCGCCAGCCCAGCGGCCGCCAGCAGCCAAAGGCCCAGGAGCCGCAGGATCATTTCCGGATCGAGATCGACGGCATAGAGAACCAGCGCCATCGGAGTCAGGACCGGCGCCAGCAGAAAGAGCAGGATGCTCGACCCCAGCGCCTTGCCATAGAACAGCGCCGCCGGCTCGATCGGCACCAACAGCAGGCCCTCCAGCGCCCCGCCCTCCTGCTCGAGGCGGAAGCTCTCCGAGAGCCCGAGAGTCGACGACAACAGCAGGGCCAGAATCAGAAAACCCGCGGCGCCGGAGCGCAAGGCGGCGGTGTCCGGACCGACGGCAAACGAGAAGAGCAGCAGAGTCACCACCCCGAAAAGCAGCACCGAGAGGACGCGCGAGCGGTTGCGCCACTCGAGCCGCAGGTCCTTGCGGATCACCGTCCCGATCTGCCGGACGATGCTCACGACACTCCCTCCCGCCGCTCGATGACCGCCTCCGCGCTTCCCGCCCACCCAACCTGGCCGCGTTGGAGCAGGATGGCGCGTTCGCATAGGGGCACGGTGCGCTCGAGATCGTGCGAAGCGATGACGATGGTGCCGCCCCGCTCGCGAAAACGCCGGATCCATCTCTCCACCAGGCGGCGCCCTTCGACGTCGAGGGCGGAAAAGGGCTCGTCCAGCAGCAACAGGCGGGGTCTTTCGATCTGCAACCGCAGCAGAGACAGACGCTTGCGCATACCGGCCGAGAAACCACCCACCAGTGCGTCGCCCCGATGGCCCAAATCGGCTTCCTCCAGCAAACGATCGAGCTCGCCTTCGGCGAGCGCCCCGCCCCGGCGGCCTCCGAGATCGGACCACACGCGGAGCGTCTCGCGCGGAGTCAGGCCGTCATAGAGACACGATGCGTGCGAGATGAGCGTGACCCACCGCCGGCATTGCAACCGTTCGCGCACGGTGTCGAGGCCAAAGACCTCGAGCGAGCCGCCGGTCGGCTTGTGGAGACCCGCCACAAGCCTCAGAAAGGTGGTCTTGCCGGAACCGTTGGCCCCCGCCACCAGGAGCGCGGCCCCGGCCGGCACTTCGAGATCGACGTGAGCCAGCGCCCAGTGGCGGCCAAAACGTCTGCCGAGGCCGGCCGCCCGGATCGCCGTTGAACCGGAATGAGAGCTAGTACCCAAGTCGATACGACACGACGACGTTGCGCTCCGGCTCGGGCCGGAAAAAGGTGACGTTCGAGAACTCCGCGTAGAGCTCGTCGGTGGCGTTGTCGAGGGAGAGAGTCACGTGATGGCTCAGTTTGGCATCGCCACCGAAATGCAAACCTCCGCTCAACGAGTGGACGGTAAACGCGGGAAGGATCTCACCCGCCGGAGGAATCGGGTCTCCGAGCTGCAGATTGGCCTTCTCGCTCTCGTTGTGCCGCACGCGGTACTCCACCCAGTAGCGCCCTCGCGGGGGCTCAAAGCGAGTGTAAGCCAGAAACTTGTCGCCAAACGAGTCGCCGGTCGGCGGGTTGAGCGCGTCCAGACGCTCATCGTCCAGATGAGTGTAGTTGCCGCCCCACGACCAGCCGTCGGTGGTCACATAGTCGACTCGTAGCTCGACCCCCTCGTAACGCAGCCGATCGATGTTCTGCTGCTGGACGACAAACTGGACCCCGGATTGCTCGATCTGATCCCGGATCGCCTGTGGGAGCCGCGCGACCTCGGCCGGTGAAAAGAACTTTTGAATGATGCCGTTGTCGATGTCGTTGCGAAAAAAGGTGATGTCAAAGAGGGCATTCTTGCGCCGGTACTTGAGACCGACGTCGAAGTTCTCACTCTCCTCCGACACCAGGTCCGGGTTGAGCACCTGGAAGCCGATGCCCTCCGGGGTCGGTCCGTTGAACAGCCGCTCCACGATCGACGGCGCGCGGAACGCGCTGCCGTAGGAGCCCACCACACGCACATTGTCGCTGGCGCGGTAGACAAAGCTGGCGGCCGCCACCAGGCTGTCGTCGTCGAAATCGAGACCGGCGGTGGTCCAGCCGGGTGTCTCACGCGCCGCCGTAGCCACATTCTGGTAGCGCGCGCCGAGGGTGACCTTGAAACGCTCCGCGACCGCCATCTCGGCCTGCGCGAACACACCATAGCTCTCATTGACGGCGTTGGGCGAGTTGGGAACGGTGTCCACCACATGCGCCACCGGGACCTCGAAGGGCGGGCCCGGGAAGACGAGCGACACGGTGGTCTCGGACCGGTCGGTGTTGAAGGAGTCGTCCTCGAAATACTCGGCGCCGTAGGTCAGCAGGTGCTTGTCGGCGATGCCCTTGACCGTCTCGAGCCGGAGCCCCAATGTCTCGAGATCGGTGAAGTTCAGCGTGTCCGAGGCCACCGCAGTACCGGGGGCCCCGGGGAACCGCGCCGGCTCGAAGACGTCGATGTCGTTGGCGAGCTGGCGCTCGTTGTTCTGCAAGTAGGCCTGGAGCTCGAGCGTGTCGGCAAGGACCGACTCGAATCCGGCGCCGACGTAGCCAAACGTATAGCGGTCGAAGTCCTGAAACGGATAGAGGATCCGGATCCGAAAATCGTCCATCGTCTCCAAAAGCTCGGGCTCGACGAAGCCAAAACCGGCCTGATCGGCCCGGTAGCGGTTGAGCCGCAGGGAGAATTGGTGACGGTCCGAGCCCTGGTAGGCGAGCTGGCCAAAGACGTCGTCATCGTCGAGCCCGGTGTCGACCACCGGCACGGCGTCGGCGAGATCGATGTCTCCAAACCGGCCGGAGGCCGCCTCATAGTCATCGGCGCTACGCACGCTGAAGCCCCCGTTCCAGGAGATCCTCTCGGAACCGCCGGAAGCCGAAGCATGTACTTTGGTGGCGTCGCCGGCCGAGCCGAAGCGAAGACCCGCCGACCCGGTGAGCCCACCGCCAAACGAGGGGGCCCGGGTGATGACGTTGAGGACACCGCCGATGGCGTCCGAGCCGTAGAGGACCGACGCCGGTCCGCGCACCACCTCGACCGCCTCGAGGCTCTCGACCTCCACCAACCCGGGGGTCTCACCAAAGTCCGATTGGCGGCGCGCGTTGTTCATCCGCAGACCGTTCTCGAGGAACAGCACCCGGAGACCGCGCTGACCGCGGATGACCGGACGCGATTGGTTGGGGCCGACCCCGTTGACGTCGACCCCGGGCTCGGTGCGAAGAAGGTCCGACGCGTTGAGCGGCGTCCTTTCTTCGAGCTTGTCCCGGTCGAGCACGCTCACCGGGGTCGAGACCTCAAAGGTGTCCATCCTGGTACCGGTGGCGGTCACCGTGGTCTCGGCGAAAAACGACTCGAGCGGCGCGTCGCCTTCTTCGCTCCGTGCCGGGTCCGCCTGTTTCATGGGTTTGGCCTCTTCTGTCTTGCCGGCGGCCGTCTCATCGGCGCCGGCGTCCTGAGCGGTCGCGGCAGCGGCCGCGGACACGACAAAAAGAACGCTCAAAGTCAGCTTGAACAGTATCTGTATCTTCCAGGTAGCCTTCATGGGATTTTCCTTGTCATCGCACAAACATGGAGGGCGGAACGCTCGGCCACCAGGGCCGAGCCGAGCGCGTGGCCCGATACGTTGAATCGGTATCCGACTTGGATCAGAGAAAGCCGGCGAGCCGGATGGCCAGTGAGGCCTACCGTTCTCGTGGCTCGGTTTTAGGTACCGAATCGACGCCGGACGGGCGGTGCTCGGGGTGCGAGCGCGCCGAGCAGAACCGCGCTCCCCGATCCCGCGGGCTGCATGACGGCTTGACCGGACCGGACGAGCCCGGATGCCCACCGTGCCGCGGTCGACACCACCGCGCCCGCCGCAATCACCGCGGCAGCGGCGAGTCCCGCCGGCAAGACCAGCAGGAGCTCGGCGGTCCGCTCCGCCTCCGGGGACGCCTCCACCCCCGGAACCAGTGCAACGGCGTGAAGCAGCATCACGAGTAGCCAGGCAACCAGCGCCGGCCGGCCCCGCAACACCGACACGTTGCGCCGCTTGAGCCCGACCAGGAGCCCGGCCAGAGCCAGGCCCATCAGCCAGCGAGCGGCGACCACCGGATCGAACACCGAACCATCGGCCAGCCGCGTCCACAGCAGCCGGAGGTGAAAAAGCACCAGGGCGGCGGCAAGTGCCAGGCTCACGATGTGGAAAACGCGCTTTGTCCTCCGGCCAAACATGGGAAGCCAGCCTACTCCTGTTCCGCCCGCAGTGGCAAGAGAGCGGGCGAGCACCGACCGATCCCCGGCGCCGGTCCCCGGCGGCCAGGGGCCGCCGCCTGTTCTACGGATTCTCATCCCAGCCTCCCAGGGAGGTTGACAGGCCTTCCATCGGGAGTCACCGTCTCGCGGCATGGACGAGATCCAGCCGATCGGGTAGGGGCGTCGACCGGCTTTTGGGGTGAGCTCCCGGCTCTCGGCCGCGAGCCACTCTGCTAGCGTCCAGCCGCTATGGACTGGATTACGAGCCCCGAAGCGTGGATCGCGCTGCTCACCCTGACCGTCCTCGAGATCGTGCTCGGGGTCGACAACATCATCTTTATCTCGATCCTGACCGGCAAGCTGCCGCCCGAACAGCGGCAGAAAGGCCGCACCATCGGTCTGGCTTTGGCGATGCTGATGCGGATTGCGTTGCTGGCGTCACTCGCCTGGGTGGTCAAGCTGACCGCCCCGCTTTTCACCCTTTGGGGCAACGAGATCTCGGGACGCGACCTCATCCTGATCTGTGGCGGCCTCTTTCTCCTCGGCAAGGCGACTCACGAGATCCACCACAAGCTCGAGGGAATCGAGGGCGAGAAATCGGCCGCCGTGGCAGCGACCTTCAAAGCCGTGCTCCTCCAGATCTGTCTGCTCGACATCATCTTCTCGCTCGACTCCGTCATCACCGCGGTGGGAATGGCCGACGATCTCGCAATCATGGTCCTGGCGGTGGTGATCGCGGTCGGCTTTATGATGTTCTCCGCCCGGGCCATCGGCGATTTCGTCGAGGACCATCCGACCGTCAAGATGCTGGCGCTCGCCTTTCTGCTCTTGATCGGCATGGCCCTGGTCGCCGACGGCCTCGACCATCACATCCCCAAGGGCTATATCTACTTCGCGATGGGCTTCTCGGTCTTTGTCGAGATGCTCAACCTGCGGATGCGCGCCAAACACCCGCCCGTCGACCTGCGCGACCCCTACGTCGAATAGTTACGGTGACAGGATACTTAATTCGGGGACAGTCCCCTTTTTTCGAGCCGTAGCGAGATCTCGAACGCGACGGAGCCGCCCGGCGTCACTTCGCACAGGCCGGTACCGGGGACACCGCGCTCGGCGAGGTTGATCGCGTCGGGCACGGAGGAGAGGGGCTCGATCGAGATCGCCTCGCGGCCGGGCGGGGTGTAGAGCTGGACGTGTGGCACTGCGGACATCCCGTCCTCTGAGGGCGCAGCGAGCACGTCGACGACGCGGCGCACTGTCATCGGGTGCTTGCGGCCGTCTAGGAGCGGCACGATCTCCCGGCCCTCGACCCAGCAGCTCGCAACGCCGTGGTCGGTCCGGAGATTGGTGAACACGTCGTCCCAGTGCTCTTCTTCCGCGATTGCCCTCGCGGTCCCGAACGAAACCCGGCGGCCATCCGCCGGCTCGATCTCACCGGTCGGCGTCGGCTCGGTCTCGCCGTCGAGGACCCAGAGACTCGAGGCCGGGATCCGGACCCGGCACGGGCCGGGCGGACGGCGCAGATAGGGATGCCATCCGGCGTTGAGCGGTTGGACCTGTTCACCGTGGTTCTCGAGCCGGACCCGGGAGCGAAGTACACGCTCCCCCAGCGACACATCGTGAACGGCCTGGAACCGAAAGGGAAATCGCTCTCCGCCATCGGCTTCCCCCCTCCTCGCCACCTCGATGAAAGTGGCGCAGCGAACGTCGGATTCGGTGAGATCTTCGATCTTCCAGACCGCCTGCCGCACCAGCCCGTGGCGAGTCGGCTCGATTCGCCAGGAGCGCCCGCAGTAGGAAAATCGTCCGCTCTGATTTGAGCCCACGCGTCCGGGCGTGGGCGCTAGCAGCGGTAGGCCATAGCTCGTCGGGCGGTGAGCGACGCGCTCGAGCCCGACGTCTTCGAGAACCGAGACCGAGCCCGCCCAGTCGCGCTCACGGTAGCCGAACGACACCACATTGGCGCCCCAGGCGGGAACGACCGCCGCGCGGGTGACGCCGGCCTCGGTCCGGTGCTCGAGCTCGACGATCTCGACGCCGGCGGCGCTTAGCCTGACGGGCACTGAGTTTCCGGGAGCCTGCCCCGGCGTATCAGCCCGCCGCCGGCGCCGCCGCGCTCTCCACGGCCCGCCAGACCCGCATCAGGTTGCCGCCCATGACCTTGGCGATGTCGTCCTCGCTGTAGCCTCGCTCGAGCAGCGTATCGACCAGATTCGGGAACCCGGAGACGTCCTTCAGCCCCTCGGGCAGCGTCGGGCCGACCCCATCGAAATCCGACCCCAAACCGACGTGGTCGATCCCGACCAGATCGCGCACGTGGTCGATGTGGTCCGCGACGATCCCGACGTCGGCGAGCTGCATGGGATTCTCCCGGCGGTACTCCAGCAAGAACTCACGAATCTTGGGGTCGCCGTCTTCGAGCCCGTTCTCTTCCTGGTAGCGGTCGGCGGCCGCCCACGACTCTTTTGACTTCTTGTTGGCCTGCTCCGTCAGAAACGCCGATCCGAAGTTGATCTGGAGAACACCGCCGTTCTCCGCCAGCGCGACGATCATGTCGTCGCCCATGTTGCGCTCAAAGCCGGGCGTGAAGTGACGGCAGGACGAGTGCGACGCGATCACCGGCACACTGGTGACTTCCAGCACCTGGTAGAAGGCGTCGTCCGAGACGTGCGAGACGTCGACCATGACTCCCAGACGGTTCATCTCGGCCACTACTTCGCGGCCAAACGGGCTCAGACCGCCCCACTTCTTCTCGTCCTCGTAGGAGGAGTCGCAGATGTGGTTGTTTTTCGAGTGGGTCAGGGTGATGTAGCGAATCCCACGCTCGGCAAAATGCCGCAGGTTGTCGAGATCGCCCTCGATGGGGGCGCCGTTCTCCATCCCCAGCGGCAGCGAGATCAGGCCTTGGCCCTTGTGTCGCTCGATGTCGGCACTCGAGCGCGCGACGGCGAACTTGTCCGGCCACCGAGACTCGAAGCCTTCGACCATGTCGATCAGCTCGTCGGCGAACTCCTTGGCGCCGCCTTCGTCCTGGTATTTGGCAGGAACATAGATCGACATAAAGGCCGCATTCAGCCCACCGGCCGCCGCCCGCGGATAGTCGAAGTCCCCGCCCTCGGTGCGCGCCGAGATGTCTTCGACCTCGTCGTGAAACCGGTAGGGCACGTCGATGTGGGTGTCGACGATCAGCATTTCCTGGGCGAGCTCATTCCCGCGAGACATCACCGCTTCCTCTTCGCCTTCGGCGACGTCTTCAGACGGCGGCGTGCCACAAGAGACGATGAGAGCAGTCGACACGGCGACAGTGGACAGCACGGTTCGGGCTGGCTTTTTCGACATGGCGCGGAGAGTATCACCGGGCCGATATGCTCCGGGCGTGGCCAACCCGCCGCACGTGGTCATCGTCGGAGGAGGGTTTGGCGGCCTCGCCGCCGCCAAGGCGCTCCGGCGCGCGCCGGTCCGCATCACCCTGATCGACAAGCGCAACCACCACCTGTTCCAGCCGCTGCTCTACCAGGTGGCGACCGCCGGGCTCGTCGGGGCCAATATCGCACAGCCGATCCGCCGCATCCTGCGGCGCCAGAAAAACGTCACCGTGCTCCTCGAAGAGGTTACTCAAGTCGACCCCGCGGCGCGCGAGATGAGGTTGACCGACCGCAGCCGGTTGGCCTACGACTACGCGATCCTCGCTACCGGAGTCGGTCACTCGTACTTCGGCCATCCGGAATGGGAGGAGCACGCACCGGGTCTCAAGACCCTCGAAGACGCGCTCGAGGTCCGGCGCCGGGTGCTCTTAGCGTACGAGCGGGCCGAGGCGGAGTCCGATCCCGCGAAGCGAGCCGCCTGGCTGACCTTCGCGGTGATCGGAGCCGGTCCGACGGGGGCGGAGACGGCCGGCGCCCTGGCCGAGATCGCCCGCCACACGATGGCGGGCGATTTTCGACGATTCGACCCCAAGGACGCGCGGATCCTGCTGCTCGAGGGAGCGGATCGCGTGCTGCTGACCTACGCCCAGAGCCTCTCGGACAAGGCGCGGCGGCAGCTCGAAAACCTGGGCGTCGAAGTGCGACTCGGGGCCCGGGTCGAGGCGGTCGATTCCCGGGGCGTGACGATCGAAGGCAACGGCGGCGCGGCGGACGAGCGAATCGAGACGCAGACCGTCGTCTGGGCGGCCGGCGTGGCGGCGTCGCCGCTCGGTGCTTCGCTGGGCGCACCACTCGACCGCGCAGGTCGGGTCGAGGTCACGCCGACCCTCGAGGTGCCGGGCCACGATGGGACGTTTGTGGTCGGCGATCTCGCCCACCTCGAGCAGGACGGCCGCCCGGTGCCGGGAGTCGCTCCCGCCGCCATGCAGCAGGGCTGGCACGCGGCAGCGTGCATTCGGCGGAGGCTCGCCGGCCGGGCGCCGCAGCCCTTTCGATACAAAGACCGCGGCTCGATGGCGACGATCGGCCGCAAATCCGCGGTCGCCGAGATTGGAGGGCTGAAGCTCTCCGGTCTGCCCGCTTGGCTCGCCTGGCTGTCGATCCACATCTTCTTTCTCATCGGTTTCCGCAACCGATTCGTGGTGCTGTTCGAGTGGGCCTGGTCCTACCTCACCTATCAGCGCAGCGCGCGGTTGATCCTCGAAGAAACCGGGCCGGACCCACACCCACCGGTTGAGGCATCGGCCTCATCGCGATAAAAACAGCCGGTGCCGCAGTTCCCCGAGGTCGCACCGACCATCGCCCGCATGTCGGGATCGGTCTACTCGAGCCTCGTCCACCGCCTGGCCGGTTATGACGGCGAGGTCTATCCATTTCATGTCGGAGACACCTGGATGGAGCCGGCCGACGGGGCACGGATGGAAGATCTGTCGGTCACCGAGTACCCCGGAATGCACCGCTACGCCCCCGTCCAGGGCCGTGGGGACCTGCTCGACGCCATCGTCGGGCGGACCGAAGACCGGACCGGAACGCCCACCACTTCCGAAAACGTGCTGGTGGCCGCCGGCGCCACCGGAGCCCTCGGCGCAGCGGTCGGTGCCATCGTCGAGCCGGGCGATGAGGTCTTGCTGCTCGCCCCTTTCTGGCCGCTGATCGCCGGCATCGTCTCCTCCTTTCGGGCACAGCCGGTTGCCGTGCCCTTTTTTGGAGTGGTGGACTCGCCCGAGACCGCGGTCGAAGCCGTCGACCGGGCCGCCGGGAGCCGCACCGTCGCGCTGTACCTGAGCACACCCAACAACCCCAGCGGACGGGTCATGCCGCGCGAGTGGATCGAGGCGCTGGTCGCCTGGGCGCGCTCCAAGAGCCTGTGGATCCTGGCGGACGACGTCTACGAGGACTATGTCTTTCGCGGTGAGCACGTCTACACCCGGCCCCTGGCCCCCGAGAGCACGATCTCGATCCACTCCTTCTCCAAGGCCTACGGCATGGCCGGCAATCGCTGCGGCTACGCGGTGGGGCCGGCCGATCTGATGGCCGAGGTGCGCAAGGTCTCGACCCACACCTTCTACTCGACGCCGACGGCGGCTCAGATCGCGGCGCTCCGGGCCATGGACGGTCCGGGTGAAGCCTGGATCGCCTCGGCCCGCGAGCAATACAGCGAGACGGGGCAGCGCGCCGCCGACCGGCTCGGTGTCGAGCCCCCCGAAGGCAGCACCTTTCTGTTTCTGGATCTGGCCGACGCGCTCGGTGAGGATGGTCTGGAAGCGTTTCTGCTCCGGTGTGTCGACCGCGGCCTGCTTCTGGCTCCGGGCCCGAGCTTTGGTCCATACCCGACCCACGCCCGGCTCTGCTACACGGCGGCGCCCCCGGACGTCACGATGCGTGGGGTCGAGGCACTGGCAGATCTGCTGGAGGGGAGTTGAACATCGCGTCGGTTTGCGGGGAGATCGATCGCTACCAAGAACTATTCCCCGACGAATCGGCGACCGTCGGACGCTTTCAGGCCCTTCTGGCCGGTACCGCCCACCCGCTCGCTCGCGACCAGTACGAGCCGGGTCACGTCACCGCCTCGGCGTGTGTCCTCTCCCCGGCGGGAGATCGGGTTCTGCTCGTCCACCACGTCAAGCTGGGTTTCTGGGTTCAGCCCGGCGGCCACGTCGACCTCGAAGACAAAAGCCTGCTGTCGGCGGCGCGCCGTGAGGCGATCGAGGAGTGTGGTATCGAGCCGCTTGGCCGGCTGTCGCCGGACGAGCCGGTCGACATCCACATCCACTCGATCCCGGAGCGCCCCGGCGAGCCCGCGCACCTCCACTACGACGTGCGGTACGTCTTCCGCGCCCCGATCTCCGGGCTGCCCCAAAAAAGCGAGGAGTCGCACGCCGTGGAGTGGGTGGCAGTGGACGGTCTCGCCGACTACACCCGAGAAGAGAGCCTTCACCGGCTGGTGCGGCGGGCGGTCGCCCGGCTAGAGTGAGCCCTCAGTTCTCGACCGGACCCAGCACCTGGTCGGTCCAGGCGAGAACCTCGCGCATATACCGGCTGCGAGGTCGCGGCAACCCGTGTCCCATATCGAATAAAACGAGCTTCTTGTCCTCGGCCGGTGTCCCGAGCCATCGGAGCATGGTCTTCTGCGACGTTTCCAACGGTAGAAGACGATCGTACCGGCCGTTGATCATCAAGATCGGGACCCGGACCCGTGGCGCGAAGTTGATCGCATCGACCTCCGGCTTGGTCTCCCACGCCAGCAGACCACCCAGGCGCAGATAAGCGGCGCGAAAACGAGGCTCGAGAGAGAGAAAGACCGGCGCCACGATCGCGCCCATGCTGCTACCGACGTAGAAGATCCGCGTCGGGTCGACGTCGTCACGGCTCTCCAGGTAGTCGACCGTTCGACGC
Organism: Candidatus Multivoradales bacterium; assembly: GCA_965224065.1. GTDB lineage: Bacteria > Acidobacteriota > Thermoanaerobaculia > Multivoradales > JAHEKO01 > JAOTZA01. The sequence continues at coordinate 3,709,327 of CBDCYF010000005.1, read as the reverse complement.
ACCTCTTTCGACCACGCCAGCGTATGGTCTCGGCCGACGATCGGATCCTCGATTCGCCCGTCGAGATCGTTGTGGCGCTCATACGTACCGAGGAAAATCGGCATCGCCACAGCCCGTCCGTCCCGAATCAGAAAATCCACCGCATCGAAGCTCACCAGTTCGCTAACTTGTTCACTCGAGATGGCATTAAATGCGTTGGCGCCGCCAAAGAGGACGGCGGTCTGGTAGGGCGGGTCGGCACTCACCGGCGTAAATAGCATTACCGGGAGGCGCTCTACGCCATAGCCGGCGTCGATGCTCACACGCTCCGCGGCCCAGTGCTCGGATGCCGGTGTCGGCGGCAGTGGCTCCGGGCGTGGATCCAACGGTCGCCGCTCGAAATCGTGGAACGAACGGTAGATCTCGAACGTCGCATCGTCGACGGGAGTTTCGGTCAAAAAATCACGCCTGGGCCGGATCTCGATCGGGCGTAGCGCAGCTTGCACCGACCCGTCGGTCTCCCGAATGCAGCGAAAGCCGAACTCAGGACGCCGTTCCCATGGTGGTCTTTCATCGTAGCTCGAAAAATAATTGTAGGACGGCTGGTTCCACGAGCCACCCAGGAGTAACCGCTTCCCATTCGAGGTTTCGGAACGGGACCATTCGATCGCGTTGCCGGCCAGATCTCGGGTGCCCCACGCCCCCAGACCGCGGTCGTCTCCGACCGGAAGTAGCTCGGAACCGAAGTTGCTCGCCGGTACGATCTGAGGGCTAGCACCAAGCTCGGCGGTGCGCAGCCAGTGGTAGATCGTGGGCAGCTCTTTACCCGCCCACTCGGCATAGGCGGCCGCCTCGAACCAGGAGACACCGGTCACCGGCAGCGCTTCTTCCCCGTCGGGAAACGCACCGAGCTCCCAGTCCGCCGGCCCTGGTCGGCCGGTGGTATCGACGAGCTCTTCCATGGCGGCCTGCCAGGAGACGCTAGCACCGCTGCGTTCGAACGGCGGCCAAAGCTCCGGCCGGCGGTAGCCACCGTCCTTGACGAACTCTAGATACTGCTCGTTGCTGACCTCGAAACGGTCGACAAAAAAACCCTGCAGTGCGACGGGATCGTTCGGCAGGCTCGCGCTCAGGCTGTCGGCGGCTGCCTCGCCATCGGCCACCCATGTCATGCCGGTCGGTGGACTCGCCGGCAGAGTCCAATCCACGTCCCCACGAAAAGTCACCAGCCGTTCGTGAGGTTCGCTGTCCTGCGGAACGATCCTGACTCGGACCGGCCCCCGGGGCACGACAACGGACTCGAGAGGGGTCTTTCCCAACTCGACCCATGGCCACTGGCCCGAGTAAGGACGAACGACGACGGCCGCCCCCCCCGGATCGGTGCGAATCGCTACCCGAAGGGTCGAACGCTCGACGGCCGCAAGCGTCCTCGAGTCGCGCGCGAGGTCCGGTTCGAAACCGCGCGCGAATGCAAACGCTGCGGGGTACTCCTCATTCTCGACCAAGCTCTCCAATTCATCGAGGACCTCCGCCGGGGCCGGAGCCTCGGGCTCGACCCGACGATCGTCTCTCAGGAGCCACCCGCCAGCCGCGAGGAGCAGCACGGCCCCCACCGCCCAGAGCCAGCGTGACGGCCCGAGGCGAGGCTTCTTGCCGGCCGCCGGGCCATCCATGAGACTGGAAGCGCCGGAATCGACCTCGCGCTTCAGCTCCTGGAGCTCGTTTCTCACCTCGAGTGCGGTTTGATATCTCGACTCCGGGTCCTTCTGGAGACTGCGACGGATCACGCGCGCCAGGTGATTGGGCAAGTCCGAGTTGATCTCGGTCACCGCCGGTGGATCGTCCTTCAAAACGGATGACAAGAGCTCGATCGAGCTCTCGCCCTGAAACGGACGCCGGCCGGTCGCCATCTCAAACAACAGAACTCCGAGCGAGAAAACATCCGAGCGGTGGTCCGCCGGCTCGCCCCTCGCCTGTTCCGGCGACATGTATCGGATCGTCCCTACGACGAGCCCGTCCTGGGTCAGCGCGGTCGTGGCCTCCGAGCCGTCGTGCTGCTCGGACGACTTGGCCAAACCAAAATCGAGGATCTTGACCCCTCCCTTGGCGCTCACCATCACGTTGGTCGGCTTCAAATCCCGATGGGTGATCCCCTGAACGTGCGCTTCGGCCAGCGCGTCCGCAATCGGGATTGCAAGCTCGAACAACCTCGGGAGCTCCAGCCCACCGGACGGGATGTGGCGGTCGAGCGTTTCCCCCTCCAACAGCTCCATCGTCAGGAAGTGGCTGGGCGAATCGCTCTCATCCTTCGAGCCCGGGCCCTGTACCGGCTCCGAGGACTCGACCGAATAGATCGTGACGATGTTGGGGTGGTTGAGGGCAGCGACCGTCTTCGCTTCTCGCTCGAAACGCGCCAACCGTTCGGGATCGCCGGCGAACTCCGCAGGCAGCACCTTGAGCGCCACCTTCCGGTCGAGCTTTGTGTCCTCGGCCAGATAGACCTCCCCCATACCGCCTTCGCCCAATTTGGCGAGGATGTTGTAGTGAGAGAGCGTGCTACCGATCACGGGTTTGAGGACATCGTGCCGGTTATTGCGTCAAGACACGCAGACCTTCGCGTTCCGCAGCTATCGACAGCCTTTCGTCCAGGCAGATGAACGTGAGTGCGGCCGCGTCATTTTCGGCGACCAGAAGCGCGGCACCGAGCTGAGCGGCGTCGGCAGCGCGCAGGGCGTGGCGGGCGAGCAAAGACCGCGAGCGGGCCCGGACGGCCATCATGTCGGTCACCTCGTCCCACGCCTCCGACAATTCTGAAAAAGCGTCCAAGCAAATTCGACGCTGCTGTCTGGAAATCAGATCCTCACGGAAGCGCCTTTCGACAGCGCTCACGAGCTCAACAGAAGTCCAGCACCAGGTGACGACCGCTGGATCTTCTTCTAACCAACCCCGCGCGGTGCGACTCGTCGCTTCTCTGACGACGAGCGGCACGATGGCGGACGTGTCCCAGTACCTCACACCCTGTCCTTCCTCTCTTCGTCGAGGACATCGAGCAGACTCGCGGGCAGCTTGACCAGCGGGCGCGCCAGTAGGCTCGAAGCATCGCCGCTCCCCGGCCGGACGACGCCCGCCTTCACCAATCGTTTTCGCCGGGCTGCATCGTCCCCAGCGGCCGCTTCCAGGCCACTCAGCCGAGCTACCGGCACACCTCGGTCCAGCACTTGAACTTCTCCACCTCTTCGAACCTCCCGCAAATAGCGCGAGAGATGAGCCTTCAACTCCGATATCGATACCGTCGTCATATGACCATTATAGTCATATCGTTAAGACCTATCTAGTCATATTCTAACTAGCGACCCCGTCACCCCAGCTTCCGGTGGCTCTGGACCGGCATCGAGCTCCGCACGCGCTCGATGCGAGCCGGGTCGATCTCGGCCATGACCACCCCGGGGCCGTCGGCCGCCACGGCGAGAACGTCGCCCCACGGCCCGAGGATCAGTGAATGGCCGTGGCTTTCGCGCAGACCTTCGTCGTCGTGGTGGCCGCACTGCGCAGGCGCCAGCACATAGCACTGGTTCTCGATCGCCCGGGCCCGCAGCAGCGGCAGCCAATGGTCCTTTCCCGTGGTCGCGGTAAAGGCCGACGGCACCAGCAGCGCCTCGGCCCCCATCTCGAGAAGGCGCCGGTAGAGCTCGGGAAACCGCAGGTCGTAGCAGATCGTCAGCCCGAAGGTTCCCAGCGGTGTTTGGACGGCGACCGGCTGCTCGCCCGGCATCACGGTCGCCGACTCGGTGAACCTCACCTCGTCGGAGACGTCGACGTCGAAGAGATGGATCTTGCGGTAGGTCGCCAGGTGTTTGCCCGAGGGGTCGAACAGCACGGAGGTGTTGTAGCAGCGGGCGGGATCCGGACTCCTCTCGTTGAAGGATCCGAGTAACAGATAGGCGCCGGTCTCTCGGGCCAGATCGGCAAAGAGCCGGCAGACGGCGCCGTCCAGGTCCTCGGCCCGCCGGACTTTTTCTTGGTGCGGACCCAGATAGTTGGTGTTCTCCGGGGTGGCGATGAAGCGGGCTCCGGCCGAAGCGGCTTCGCGGATGAGCTCGCTGGCGTCCTTGATGTTCGCCTTCTCGTCGGAGGTCGAGGTGAGCTGAACGACGGCGGCGACAAAGGGCTCGCGGCTCATGCCAAATATCTACCACGCGTCCGAGGCCTGCTGTAGACTCCCGCCCCAACCCGCCCCGCCGCTTGGTCGTGCTCTCTCACAACCTCCCCAGGACCGCCGAGATCCTCGAATCCGGCCGTCGCCGCGAGCTCCATCTCGGCGGGCAGGTCTATGTCTCTCGCAGCGGTGAAGTGCTGGCCGATGGAGCCTTTGGCGAGGCGCGGCCCGGGGAGGAGATGACCCCCGATCACCTGACGGTATGGCAGTCCTCGACCAAGCCGATCGTGGCGGTGGCCATCGGACGCCTGTGGGAGCGCGGGAGGCTCGATCCGGACGACCCCGTCGTCCGGCACATCCCGGAGTTCGCCACTCACGGCAAGGAAGCGATCACGCTGCGACACTTGCTGACCCATACCGGCGGCATCCGCATGCTGGATGTCGGATGGCCGGAAAAAGGCTGGGAGGAAATCCTGGCCGGGATCTGTGCCGCCAAGCCCGAGCCCCGGTGGGTTCCCGGACGCCGCGCCGGCTATCACCGGGCCTCGAGCTGGTTTGTGCTGGGCGAGGTCGTGAGCCGGCTGACCGGCAGCCCGTTCGCCCAGGCAATCCGCGAGGAGATCCTGATTCCGGCCGGCATGACCGGATCTTGGATCGGGATGCCGCCCGACGTCTTTCGCCGGTACCGGGCCCGGATCGCGCCCCTCTACCAGGCCGCGGGGGAAGACGCCGGCTTTCGCCGGCTCCGGCCGGCCCGCGAGAAGGCGCTCACCGAGCCGCATCCGGGGGGCAACGGCTGCGGACCGATCCGCGAGCTCGGTCTTTTCTACGAGCGGCTGCTGGCCGGGGGCGCGCCGCTCGTCGGCCGCCAAACCGTCGAGGCGATGACCACCCGGCACCGTGTCGGGCTCCGGGATCGGACGTTTCGTCACGTGATGGACTGGGGTCTCGGGTTTATCCCCAACTCGGCTCACTACGGCGTTGCCTCGACGCCCTACGGCTACGGTCCGCACGCCTCGCCACGCGCCTATGGCCACAGCGGCGACCGCTCCTCGGTCGCCTTCGCCGATCCCGAGCACCACTTGGTCGTGGCGATTCTGCTGAACGGGCTGCCCGACCCGCAGGCGCATCTCGAACGGATCGACGCGCTGACCGCGGCGATCTACGAAGATCTCGGTCTGACCGAGGGCTCGGCCTGAAGACCGCCTAGCCTGAACTTCTCACCGGCGTTCGAGTCAGAAGGGCGCAAATGCCTGGAGATACAAGGCTTGCGACTGAGGGCGACGCAGGCGTAGCCGTAGCTACGTCGAGGAGCCCGACGGGAGCGCAACGCAGTAGATTCAGACATTTCCGGCCTTCGGGCCGGACGCTGGTGAAAAGTTCAGGCTAGGGGCTTACAAAAACCTGGGTGACCCAGTAGCTGTCGCCCTGCTGCGCGATTCCCACGCCGACCTCGGTAAACCGCCGGTCCAGGATGTTGGCGCGGTGACCCGGGCTCGCCATCAGCTCGAGATGCGCGGTGGTCGCGGGGTCGGTGCGGTTGCTGATCTGCACCAGATTCTCGGCGGCGGCCGAGAACTGCACTCCGGCCCGGCGAAGACGTTCGCGCAAACCGTCGCCCGATGGATCGGTGTGGCTGAAAAACCCCCGGTCGCGCATCGCCCGGCTGTGGCCGCGAGCCACTTCGGCCAGCAGGTCGTTGAACCGAAGCGGGGCCGCGCCGGCGCTCTCCATGCGCGAGGTGTTGAGCAGCTTGAAGGTGGCGAGCTCCACGTCGGCGCCGCCGCCCGCCGGGGCGGTCGGCGTCGAGCCCCCGCCGCATGCGCCCACCAGAGCGGCAGCGAGCAGAATCGCCGGCAGAGCGCGCGGGGACAGCGAATGGGGTCGGATCGGCATCGAGCTGGGAAGTTTAGCGTCTGGATAGCCGGGAGGCTATGCAACGTCAACAGGTCATACGTACCTGCGGGCTCTGCGTCCTGTCCAAAAAGGGGAACCGTCCCCGAATCGAGAAACGGGGACAGTCCCTTTTTTAGAACGGCCCTCCCAGGTCGGTCACCAGGGGCCTTGTCTTGGTTGCGACACCCAGACCGTCGCCCAGCGGCAATATCAGGCTCTCGAGCTGAGGGTGGATCATCAGATAGCCGTTGAACGCGGCGATCGTCTCGGTCGTCTCGTCGTCGTCTGCATCCACGTCTTCAGGCGGGTCCGCCACGTGACCCTTCCACAGCAGGTTGTCGATCGCCACGACCCCACCCACCGGCAAAAGCTGGAGACCGAGGTCGAGACAGCGCCGGTAGGTCGATTTGTCCCCATCGAGGTAGATGAGATCGAAGGGCCCGGAGAGCTCGGGGAGGATCTCGAGCGCCTCGCCTTCCAGAAATTTCACTCTCTCGCCGAGCCCCGCCTTGGCCAGGTAGTCCCTCGCCTCGGCCAGCCGCTCCGGATCGCGGTCGATCGTGATCACCTCGGCCTCTGGAGCTCCTCGAGCCAGACACAGCGTGCCGTAGCCGATCGCGGTGCCGACCTCCAGAATCCGGCGAGCCTTGGTCGCCCGCGCCAGGATGCTCAGGAGGCGACCCACTTCGGGGTCCGAGATCGCCACTTCTCCGGCGCCGGCACGGCTCTCCATCTCGGCCAGCACCGCGTCGCGGGGCGGCAGGATCCGGTCCAGATACCAGGCCTGCTCGGGACGCAGGATCGCGTCGGGCCGTGTCTTCATCGCAGAGATCGTACCGCCGAACAGCGGAGGCGACGAGTCTGGTGGGCTACTGCCGCTTGGCCGGCCGGGTCATCTCGAGGGTGACCGACCGGGTGACCGGCAGCGCTTCGACGGCACCGAGCGGACGCCAGGTCTCGACCTCGCGGGCGCCTTCCCCTTCGCCTTCGCGCTCGGTGGTGATGCTCATCCACTCGGCTTCGAGTAGCTCGACCTCGACCTTCATCTTGGCGTCGGCCGGCATCGAACGGGAAGTCTCGGTGGTCCAGAAGTTGAAAAGCTCGACCGTTTCCTTGCCCTTCGGCGGCACCGGAACCATAAAGACCTGATTGCCGTAGACCCCGAGATTCTGGCCGTTGAGCCGGACGGCAAAGGCGAGCTGGGAGGCGATCTTGTCGCCCGAGTTGGCGAGCTCGATCTTCAACTGACACAGCGTGTCGGGACCCGGTTTCGCCGGTGTCACGGTGATCGAAGCGATCTGGAGCGGCGAGGCCGGCTGCGCCGGGACCGGCGCGGCGAAAACCGTCCAGAGAATGGCGAGCAGCGCAGCGTTCGCCACGAGAGCGGAGAGCTTCCTCACGTCCTCAATCTACCATCGACCGCCGTCCCAGGACGGTTCGCTAGCGTCCCGCCCAGGCGATCGTCTCGAGGGCAATCGAGCGCCGCTCCCGGCTGTCGCGGGACAGGAGCTCGAAGTTGGAGGTGAAGCGGATCTCGCAGGCCCCCTCAGTCTCTGCTTCCTCCTCGCCGGCCGGGTCGCCCGGATCGATCTCGAGACGCGCCGTGTGGCTCCCCGAGCCGGCAATCCGGACCGGGCTTTGGAGGCATTCCGAGCCAATCTCGGCGGTCGGCGTGTCGTGGCCGGGCTGGAGCACCAGCTCCTGCATTTCCCCCTCGCCGGAGGGGATGCCAATCCGTAACCAAATGGTTCCGGGTTGTCGGATACGCGCCAAACGCAAGGCCCCGTTGCCGCTCAACCAACGGCGACCGAGAATCTGCCGGTCGGTACCGCCCTCGATTGGCATCCAGGACTCCGAGAAGTAGAACTCGGGGAAGCCCGGTCCCGCCCCGGCCGCGGTGACGGTCGCCACCCGCGACTCCTCGCCGGCGGTCTCGTCACCGGTTCTCACCGGCCAGCGTTTTCGATTCTCGTCATAGAGCCCGGCGGTCAATGCGTATTTACCGTTCTCGAGGGCCGGTCCCAGGGCCGACTGGAAGAGAACGACGTCGTACGCTTTCTCCTCGCCCACTTGCCATTCGCCGGGGAAATCGTGGTCGAAGGTCCGCAACACTTCGCCGTCGGCTCCCAGGAGGTGGACAAAGACCCGCAATTTGCCCTGGGCGCCCGCCAGGGGCTCGCCCATCTCCCAGGCAAGAGAGACCGTCGTAAAACCGGAGCCCGGCAGCTCGATCTCGGCCGGGGTCGCGGCGAGGCTGCCCACGGGCAACGGCGCCTGACCACACGCCGCCAGAAACAACAACGGCGCCGCACACGCCGCTCGACGAAATCCGCGCAACATCTCTTTACTCCTCGAGGTTTTTTGGGGGCCGGCGGTTTGCCGCGATCAGGCGATCGGACCCGCCGGCAGAAGCCGAACTATATCCCACTTGATACTCTCCCCCGGTCGCCGCAAACGAAGGCCGGACTCCGCCGGCAGCACGCAAAAATGACTCTAGAGATCCTCCTCCTCGTCGGAATCATTGTCTTCGCCGTCGCGGCCTTCGCGTTCGAGTGGATGCCGATGGACGTGGTGGCGCTGACCTGTCTCGGGCTGCTGCTGCTGTTCGGCCTGGTGTCACCGGAGGAGGCCATCTCCGGGTTCAGCAACCCGGCGGTGATCACCGTGCTGATGATGTTCGTGCTCAGCGCGGGGCTGATCCACAGCGGTCTGGTCACCCGGCTGGCCTACCGCATCTCGCACCTGACGGGGGCCTCGCAGTGGAACGCGGCGATTCTTCTCCTGGTTCTGACCGGGGTGATCTCGGCGTTTCTCAACAACACCGCGGCCGTAGCGGTGTTTATGCCGGTGGCGATCCACCTCTCCCGCCACTACCGGACCAGCCCGTCGAGGATCCTCCTACCCCTCTCTTATACCGCCATCATCGGGGGTACCTGCACCCTGCTCGGCACGTCGACCAACTTGCTGGTCAGCTCTCTGGCCGACCGCCAGGGAATCGGCGAGTTCTCGATGTTCGAGTTCATGTTTCTCGGCGGGATCTTCTTCGTGGTCGGCCTGGCCTACAACCTGGTCGTTCCGATGCGCTTTCTCTCGGCCGGCGACCGCACCGAGAGCCTGACGCGCAAGTACCACCTCAGCGGGTTTCTGACCGAGCTGCGCGTCGCCCCCAACTCGAGGCTCATCGGCCGCACCGTGCTCGAGGAGCAGATCAGCGAGCGCTTTCAGATGACGGTGCTCGAGATCATCCGCGGGCGCAAGAAGATCACCGCCGAGCTCCGCAATACGCCCATCGAGGCCGACGACATCCTGCTGGTGCGCGGCGCGGTCGAAGACATCGTGGCCTTCAAGGAACAGCAGGGCCTCCTCCTGCTGACCGACCTCAAGCTCAGCGACGCGGATCTGTCGGACAAAGACACGATTCTCGCCGAGGTCCAGCTTTCGCCCAGCTCGACGTTGGTAGGGAGCTCGCTCAAGGACATCAATTTCCGCCGCCAGTTCGGCGCCTTCGTGCTGGCGCTCAACCGCACCGGCGAGCTGATCCGCGACAAGCTGGCCTCGATCCCCCTCAAGCAGTGGGACATCCTGCTGGTCTTTGGCCCCAAGTCGCGGGTCGAGAACCTCTACGACCTGGACGACTTCGCTGCGCTCGGCGAGCGCGAGGTCCGGCTGCGGCTGGCGCCCCGGTGGTGGGTGAGCGTCGTCGTCATCCCGATGGTGGTGCTTCTGGCCGCCCTCGGCATCATGCCGATCCTCAAGGCGTCGATTCTCGGCGTGGTGGCGCTCCTCGTGGGACGCGGCGTCACCATCCAACAGGCCTACCGCTCGATCGACTGGACGGTGATTTTTCTGCTGGCGGCCATCTTGCCGCTGGGGATCGCGATGGAGAACACCGGGCTGGCTCATCTCATCGCCGTGTGGATCGAGCCGATCGGGACCCAATACGGACCCTGGGCGCTGCTCTCGCTGCTCTATCTGGTGACGACGCTCTTGACCTCGATCTTCTCCAACAACGCCACCGCCGTGCTGCTGGTGCCGATCGCCATCGGCGCCGCCACCGACCTGGGGATCGACGCCAAGCCCTTTTTGATGGCGATCACCTACGGCGCGTCGGCGAGCTTTATGACCCCTGTCGGCTACCAGACCAACGCCATGGTGTACGGCCCCGGCAACTACCGCTTTCTGGACTACGTCAAGTTCGGAACACCGCTGACCATCGTGTTCTGGCTGCTCGCGACGTGGCTCATCCCGGTCTTCTGGCCGTTCTGATCGAGGCTGAGACTCGAAGCCGCCGGCGACCCTGCCGGCCGAACACGGGGTGATGGCGAAGCCAACGGCCGCCAGAGGCGGCGGCCGCTTCAGTAGGGGCCGGGCTTGCCTCGGCCCGGCCGGCTGGGACCTACACCTTGAACCCGTCGAGTTCGAGCAACTGCTCCACCCGCGCGATCACCATCTCGAGCGCCACCTTGTTCTCCCCGCCCTCGGGCACGATCACGTCCGCCCATCGCTTCGACGGCTCGACAAACTCCAGGTGCATCGGCCGCACGGTCCCGAGGTACTGGCCGATGACGCTGTCGATCGTCCTGCCCCGCTCTTTGAGGTCGCGTTCGAGCCGCCGGATAAAGCGCACGTCGGCGTCGGTGTCGACGTAGATCTTGAAATCCAACCGGTCGCGCAGCCGGGGCTCGGAGTACAGCAGGATGCCTTCGAGCAGGATCACCGGACGCGCCTCGACCCGCCGGGTCTCGGACCGTCGCCGGTGGGAGACAAAATCGTAGACCGGGACCTCGACCGGCTCCCCGGCCTTGAGCGCGTCGACATGCTCGATCAGCAGATCATTGTCGAGCGCGTCCGGGTGGTCGAAGTTATGGCGCCGCAACGCCTCCTCGCTCGGCCACTCGACGTCCTTGTAGTAACTGTCGTGGGCGAGAAAGGCGATGCGGCCGGGACCGACGGCGTCCAGGATGGCGCGGGCGACCGTGGTCTTTCCCGAGCCGGTCCCGCCGGCCACTCCCAGAGCCACCGGTCGGCTCACGGCAAGCTTGTCTCCACGATCTGCATTGTAGTCTTTTGCTAGCGCTGACAGCCCGGGCAGTAGAAGGTGCTCCGGCCGGTCTGGACCAAGCGCCGGATGGATCGCCCGCAGCGCGGACAGGGCTCGCCCTCGCGCCCATAGACCGTCAGCGAGACCTGGAAGTAGCCGGCTTCCCCATCGCCGTCGGTAAAGTCGTTGAGGGTGGTTCCACCCTCCTCGATCGCCCGTTCGAGGACCGCCCGCGTCGCGGCCGCCAGCCGCTCCCAACGGACCGCCGAGATGCGAGAGACCGACCGGCCGGGGTGGATCCGCGCGCGGTGGAGGGCCTCGGAAGCGTAGATGTTGCCGACGCCGACCACGATGCCGGCGTTCATCAAAAAGCTCTTGACCGGCCCCCTCCGGCCGGCAGCCGCCCGGGCCAGAGCGTCGCCGTCGAAGCCGTCGCCGAGCGGCTCGACCCCCAGGTGCGCGAAATGCCGATCGGCGTGCAGCCGGTCGGTCGGCAACGACAGAACCAGACCAAACCGCCGCGGGTCGCGAAACCTGAGCTTTTGCCCATCGTCGAGCGCAAAGCTCACGTGTTCGTGAGGCTCGGGAGCCGTCTCGACAGGCGCGACCGTCAGCCGGCCGCTCATCCCAAGGTGAATCACCAATGTCCGGTTGCTTTCCAGCCCAATGAGCAGGTACTTGGCGCGCCGGCCGAGGGCGATGATCGTTCTTCCGGTACACGATCGGCCCAGGCCCTGGGGGCTGACGGGCTCGCGCAGGGCGGGCTGGCGCACCCGGACCCGTTCGATGCGACGGCCCCGGAGCCGCGGTTTTAACGAGCGCCGCAGGACCTCGACTTCCGGTAGCTCCGGCACTGTCGGATTGTAGCTTCGATGCCCAGAAAAGGCCCGATTCATGGGCCTCTTGACAGTTTTACGCCCATAGGTGAAAATAAAGCGTAAATGAGTCACCAGGCCACCCTTCCCCTCCTCCCCGTTCTCCAGCCCCTCGGGCGACCCGACCCCGATGCGACCGCGATCCGTTCGCTGGGCGGCGTGGAGTATCACGAGCTACCGGTTCGCAATGTGCTCAACCGTTGTCTCAACCCACGGATGCCGTTTGCGTGGACGATCAATCCCTATCGCGGCTGCGAGTTCGGATGTACGTATTGCTACGCCCGCTACACCCACTCGTTCTTCGAGCTGCGAAATTGGAGGGACTTCGAGCGCAGGATCTTTGTCAAGCAAGGGGCGGCCGAGTCGCTCGAGCGCCGGCTGCGCAAGAGCGATCTGCGCCACCAGCCGATATCGATCGGCACCGCGACCGACCCGTACCAACCCGCCGAGAAACACTACGGCGTGACCCGGTCGATCCTGGAGACGCTGCGCGGCGCCGAAGGCCTCCAGATCTCGATCACCACCAAGTCTCCCCTCATCCTGCGAGACCTGGATCTGCTGGTCGAGCTCGACCGCAAGCACTCGATCACGGTCCATCTGACCCTGACCACTCTCGATCCGGCGCTGGCGCGGCGCCTCGAGCAAAGGGCGCCCGACCCGCAGGCCCGGCTTCGCACCCTGCGCCGGCTGACCGCCGCCGGGATCGGCACGAGTGTCTTTTGTATGCCGGTGATGCCGGAGATCAACGACGGACCCGACGAGCTCGAGCCGCTCTTCGAAGCGGCGCGCGACGGCGGCGCCTTTGACGTCGTGCCGAGCCCGCTGTTTCTGAAACCGGCCGCGCGAGCCCGGTTCTGGCCGTGGCTGCGAAGCGAGTTCCCGGCCCTCGAGACGGTCTATCGGCGGATGTACGGGCGCCGCGAGTATCTCTCGAATGACGACCGGGACCGGGTGCTGGAGACCTTCTTCCGCCTGAGGTTGCGCTACGGGTTTCCGCGCTAGCCGGACCTTTTCAACCCGCGGTCAGGCTTTCCGGGCGTTTTGCCGCAGGCCGGCCAGATGCGCCACCAGCGCCGTCAGCGCCACGTCCGGCGAGCGGCTGTCGCCTTTCATCTGCACCTCGGTCTCGAGGACCCGTGCCGGCAGCTTTGCCATCTCGACGGCCGACAGGCCCGAGGCGGCGAGATAGGCCCGGTGGAGCCGGAACGGATGGAGACCGGCCAGCGGGTTGTCGCGTCCATCTTCCAGCGGCGCCTGGAGCTTGGGAGCGATCCGTGACTTGAACCGGTGGTAGTTGCGCTCGCCGGGCGGAGCCGCGCCCGCCGAGAGCATCCCGGCGAGCGCCGAGAGCTGGCGGCAAAAGCCGGCCACCAGCCCGAAAAGCGAGAGCCGGGTGGCCACTTCGTCCTCGGATGCCGCCATCAGCCGGTCGATCCGCGCCAGCGCTCCGCCCCCATCGCCGGCGCCGATGGCGTCCAGGACTTTCCAGACATCTTCCTGGCCACGGTCCTCGATCGTCTCGCGGACCAGCTCGGTGGTGATCCGGCCATCGCCCGCAAGGGCGGCGAGCTTGCGATATTCGGCGGCGAACCGGCCGGCGCTCTCGGGGTCCACGGTCTCTGCGGAACGGCCGCGGGACGCGTGCTTGAGTGTACGGCGCGCGAGCTCGCGAACGGCGTCGGCATCGGCCGTCACCCCGGTTTGACGGCCAAGCTCCCGGCCGGCGGTCTCGAGACCGACAAAGCCCTTGCGCCGGTCGACCTCGATCTCCCCCACCCGTACCAGAGCTCCCTTTTCGGAAAGCGCCGAGACCACCGGATGCTCGGTGGCCACCGAGCTCTCGGCCAGTACCAGGTGATGCCCCTCGGGTAGGCCGCGGTTTACGATCTCCGCCAGCAAGGTGGCCGCGGAGTCCGCCCGCCCCTCGAGCCCCTGCTCGCGAGCCCGCGCCAAAAGCGGCACCAGCTCGCCCCGCAGCTTCTCGGCCTTGCCACGTGGCCGCGCGCGGCGACTCTTGCGACGGTACGCCGTGCCGCCCTGGAACGCGGTGACGGGCAGCTCGGCCATCACGCTCGTCGGGTCACCGGCGTAGGGATCGACCTCGAACAGGCGGATGGCCTGCAGGAGCCGGAGCGCCGAGCGCTTTTCCGGTCCGGTCAGCTCGCCGTCTCCAGCCGACAAGGGCAGGACCTCGAGGGCTTCGTCGACCAGATTGGCGGCGGCCGACAGATCGGCAAACACCGCCGTCTCCACGGCGACCAGGACCTTGCCACCGCCAAAGAGCGAGTAGGTGTTGAGATCGACCATCAGATCGTCGAGATCCGCCGGGCGCCGATGGATCTCGGGCTCGCAGCCGACCACTTGGGCCAGTCGTGCCGCCAGCCGCTCGGCGCCGGGCTCGGCCAGTATCCGGTCGCCGGCGACCAGGTAAAGAGGTTGTGTGTCGCCGCTCTCGACCGCGCCCAGCAGCTCTTCGAGCGTCACGCCCACGGATTCACTCAGTCGTCGGAGCGCCAGGCCTTGCGCTCGTAGACCGCCCGCACGGCCGCCTGTTGAAGACCGAGCTCTTCGGCCGACAGCGTCTGCTCCTCGAAATCGAGCTCCACCGCGTTCCAAGAGCCACAGACATCGCAGCGGTCGAGCCACTCCTCGTATCGAGTGTCGCAAAGACGGCAACGAAACTCGGTCGCGGCGACGCCGGCGTGCTGGACGCACGCCTGATACGACTCCACCGCCCGTCCCGCTTCACCCCGCCGTTGGTGGATCCGGGCCAGCAGGTAGTGGTAGGTAGGCGATGCCTCGAGCCGCTCGCGCATGGGCTCGAGCACGCGCAGTGCTTCGTCGTGCATCTCCAACCGGTAGTAGAGCCGGCCGAGAGAGAACTTGGGAAGCGTGTCGTTGTCGCTGTCGGCGATCAGCCGGTGAAGTGTCTCGATGGCCTCGAGTGGCTTCTCCCGATCGATGAAGTGGTCCTCGATCCGCAACAGGAAAACCGGGCTGCCGGTGGTCTCGAACCCCTTGCGCCACGCCGTCACCGCTTCCTGGTCGTTGCCCGCAGCCAGGGAGATCTCCCCCCGCAGAATGAGGCCGGGCACAAACCGCGGCTCGATCGCAAGCACTTCCTCCAGCCTTCGGCGGGCCTCGGCCAGTTGATCGCCCTCCAGACAGTCCACCGCCCGCTGGTACGCCAGCCCCAGCCGCACGCCGTCTTCCTCCGGGTGCCCGTCGGCGCGATCGCCTTCCGAGCCCAGGCTTTCGATTTTCTCGTGGAGGCGCGCAGCCCCCCGCCAGTTGCCCCCGGCCAGCTCCGTGTCCCGCCTGTCTCTCAAGGTCTTGAGTCCCTGCCCGGGAAAATCGCGCAGGATGCGGTCGTGAATCTGGGCGGCGACCTCGCCTTCGCCCCTCGCCTCGTAGTCAGCGGCGAGCTGGTACAGCACCGCCACACTTCGGGGATAGAGCACTGACGCGCGCCGGTGCACCTCGACGGCCTCATCGAAGCGTCCCTGGCGGCGCAGTACCTCCCCGTAGCGGAGCAACGTCGAGAAATCCTCGGGCCGGTCCGCGAGACAGCTCTCCAGCTCGGCGGCCGCCTTGGCCCACAGGCCATCAGCCTCGAAGTCCACCGCCCGCCGAAAGCTGCCGGCCCGGCTTTTGGCCTCGCGATCGATCTTGCGCTTCCGCCGCTGGGCCAGCTCCTGTTGGAGCGTCTTGGTCAGCAGGACGCTGACCGCGGGAAGAAAGCCGAGGAGAAACGCCGCCAATAGGGCGGCGTACACCGGTATCGAGGCGGTCTCAGAAAGCGAGAAACGCTCCGCGAGGAGCGCGGTGTTTTGATTGGAGAGATAGGCGACGGCGACGACGACAACGAGGGCTGCGAGGATTCCTAGGAACGTCCTGAGCCGCATCTAGCAGCCCGTGGTAGAAGTCCAGAGGGTCGCGCGACAAGGTCTTACGGTACGCCTGCGAGGCGTGAGGAGGAGTCGATGCGGTGTCATCGTCGACGACGAACAACGCAGCAGGTGTGCCGTAACCCCTTGTCGCCCTTCGGGTTGCAGACTGTGTAGAGCCATCTGCCTCGTTGCCGCTCCTCGGCGATGCTAGGTGGCTGCGATTGCCGAAGTCAACTTTCGTAGAGCATCCCTTGCTCGGAAAGCTCCTGGCAGTCGACACAATAACGCGCCCACGGAACCGCTTGCAACCTTCTGGCGGCGATCGTCTCCTCGCAGTGGCTGCACACGCCATAGCCACCGTCGTCGAGCCGGGCCATGGCGTCCTCGATCTCGAGCAGGATGGTGCGCTCGCTGTCGGAGAGAGAGAGCATGAACTCCCGGTTGTAGGCGCTGTTGGCGCGATCTACCAGGTCCTCCGCGCCCTCATCGCTGGCGCCCTGGCCGACCCGCAGATCGTGCTCGTACATCGACAGGATCTCTTTGCGCTGCCGGTCCAGCCGCTGGCGGATCGCTTCGAGCTGGGCCTTGGTCCGCTTTTTGGTCTGCGTGGTCCTGGGCAAGCCGCTCTCCTTCCTCCCAACGGGCGCCGCCGACGCCTTAACATCCTCCCAACGGCTGGCGATGGTACTTTATTCCCGCCTCGATGCAAAGAGCCCGATAAAGCTGCTCGTAAAGGACCAAACGGGCCAGTTCGTGGGGGAGCGTCAGCGGGCCCAGCGAGAGCCTCTCGCGGGCGCCTTCGAGGAGCTCGGGGGCGAGCCCCAGGTCGGAGCCGATCGCGAAAACGACCGGATGCGGCCAGTCCCGGCGAAGACGCGACAGCCAGGCCGCGAGCTCTTCGGAAGAGCGCGCCCGGCCGCGCCGGTCCAGGGCCACGACCCAGGCGGGATCCGGGAACGCCGCCTGCAACGCCCTCGCCTCGTCTGTGAGCCGGCGCGGGCCCCCACCCGCAGACTTGAGCTTTACAAACCGTTCCCGGACCGGAGCCATCCGGCTGATTCGCGTGCGGTACTCGCCGCACAGCTCGCTCCATTCCCGACGCTGGTGACGCCCCACCCACAGGATCAGCAGCTCACGTCCGCTCAAGCTCCCCATACTAGCCGGATCGCCAACCCGACCGTGCGGCCCGGATCCGCTGGTAAGATCGGCGGCCCATGGCCGCCCGGCGCGAACAGGAAAAACAGGCACGGCGAAGACGAAAGCGCCTGGTGCGGGGTCTGCTTCTCGGCGCCGCGGCGGTGGGCGTGCCGGCGCTCGCCAATGTCCTGATCGCGCGCCGAAACCGCCGCCTCACGGCTCCGGGATGGGGCCGCAGCCACCGCTACGCGTGGAAGTTCGGCGAGGTGGCTTTTCAGCGGCTCGGTCAGGGACCGCCGGTCCTGCTGCTGCATTCCCTGGGTCCGGGGCACGATAGCGAACAGTGGCGGGCCGCAGGCGAGATGCTGGCCTCTCGGTTCGAGGTTTTCGCGCCCGATCTCATCGGGTGGGGCCGGTCCGACAAGCCCAGGATCGAATACGACGCGGGCCTCTACATCCAACTCCTGTCCGATTTCGCCGAGGACGTCATCCGGCGCCGGTCGGCGATCGTCGCCGCGGGTCTTTCGGCGGCCTACTCCGTGGCCCTGGCCGTCGACCGCCCCGAGGCAGTGTCCGCCCTCGCGCTGGTGGTGCCGAACGGTATCGAGCTCCATGGCGAGGAGCCGGATCTCAAGGACGCGCTGTTGCATCGGATGCTGCGCCTTCCCGTCCTCGGGGCATCGGCCCTCAATCTGTACACCAGCCACGCCTCGATCGCCCGGCATCTTCGCCGCGAGACCTATGTGGCTTCCGACCGGGTCGACGCCGGAACGGTCGAGCATCACTACCAGTCGAGCCACCAGCCCGGCTCGCATCTGGCGCTCGCCGCCTTCCTGAGCGGTTATCTCAATCACACCTCGGACGAGGCGCTGGCCCGCGTCGACGTGCCGGTATGGCTGGGTTGGGGCCGTGGCGCCACGTCGCCCCCTGTGGAGACCGCCGATCTCTGGCTTCAGCGCCGGCCGGGCGCCGAGCTGGAGATCTTCGAGGACGGCGGCAACCTCCCCCATCTCGAGACGCCGGCCGCCTTCTGCCGCAAGCTCGAGGGATTTCTGGTCCAACACGCCGCCGCCTGAGCGACCCCCTGAGCGACCCAACGACGAGCCGCTGAGCGAGAGACCCGAGACGGCGATGTCCGATAAGCGCTTCCCTACCTTCCCGAGCGGTTACCCCTTTCCCGAGCTCGAGCTCGGGATTCTCCGTTTTTGGGAAGAAAGAGACATCTTTGCCGCCTCGCTGGAGCAGACCGCCGGCGGGCCGGAGTTTCTGTTCTACGAGGGTCCGCCAACGGCCAACAACAAGCCCCACATCGGCCATGTCGTGACCCGGGCGGTCAAGGACCTCTTCCCACGGTTCAAGACCATGCAGGGCTTCCACGTCGGGCGCAAGGCCGGGTGGGACACCCACGGTCTGCCGGTAGAGATCGAGGTCGAGAAGACCCTCGGATTCTCGGGCAAACAGGACATCGAGAGCTACGGAGTCGAGAAATTCAACCGCGCCTGTCTCGAAAGTGTCGACACGTACGAGCGGCAGTGGCGCGAGATGACCCGGCGGATCGGCTTCTGGGTCGACCTCGAGAAGGCCTACTTCACCTACACCAATGACTATGTCGAGTCGGTCTGGTGGGCGCTGGCGACTCTCTTCGACAAGGGACTGCTCGAGAAGGGTTACAAGATCCAGCCGTACTGCGCGCGCTGCGGCACCACGCTGTCGAGCCACGAGGTGGCGCAGAACTATCAGGACACCGACGATCCGTCGGTGTGGGTGCTCTTCCCCGCCGAGGCGGGGCAGCGGGTGGTCGACGTGGAGGGCGGCGAGTGGACCGTCCCCGACAACCTTCATCTGGTCGCCTGGACCACCACGCCCTGGACGCTCCTCGGCCACACCGGGCTGGCGGTGCACGCCGATCTAGTCTATCGAGTGGTGGAAGATCCCGCCGACGGTCGGCTGCTGCTCTTTGGAGATGATCTCGAGACCCCGGTACCGCGGGAGATCGAGCGACACGGCAAACGCCAGCGGATCGATCTGCGCGAGTCTCCGGCTCTGGTTCGGATCCCCGGCTCCGCCCTCCACGGGCTGCGCTACCGCCGGCCGTTCCAGACCGCCACCGGCGCCGAGACCCCCGAGTCGGTATTCGACCCGCCGCCGGGAGACGCGGCGGGCTGGCGGGTCTTCACCGCCGACTACGTCACCGCGACCGAGGGCACCGGGCTGGTACACACCGCGCCGGCGTTTGGCGAAGACGATCACGCAAGCGGCAAGAAGCTCGGGCTGCCGCTTCTCCTGACGGTCGACGGCGAAGGCCGGATCGCGGGCGAAGGCACCGAGCCCTTCACCGGTCTGTCGTTCAAAGAAGCCGACCCGGCCATCAGCCGGGACCTCAAGGAGCGCCACCTCCTTCTCCACTCCGACCGCTATCACCACAACTACCCCTTCTGCTGGCGGTGCGATCAACCGCTCCTCTACTACGCGTCCCGAAGCTGGTTTATCAAGACCACCGCCCGCAAGGACGCGCTGATCGAGAGCAACCGCAAAGAGATTCACTGGCGGCCGGAGCACGTCGGCGAAGGCCGCTTTGGCAAATGGCTTGAGAACGTCGTCGACTGGGCGCTTTCGCGCAAGCGCTACTGGGGCACGCCGCTGCCGGTTTGGGAGTGTGATCGCTGCCCCCGGGTCGAGGCCATCGGCTCGTTTGAGGCGCTCTTTCGGGCCGCCGGCCGCACGCCCCCCGAGGATCTTTACGATCGCGAGCAGTTCGACCCTCACCGCCCGTTTGTCGACCGCGACCACAACGGCGAGGCGTTTGTCTGGAGCTGCCCCGACTGCGATGGGACGATGGGGCGGGTGACCGACGTCATCGACGCGTGGTTCGACTCCGGCGCCATGCCGTTCGCCCAGAGCCACTACACCGGCACGGGCACAGAGGGTTTTGATCCGCAAAACGGCGTCGGCTTCCCGGCCGACTTCATCTCCGAGGCGGTGGACCAGACCCGGGGCTGGTTCTACACCCTCCATGTGCTGGGCGTTCTGCTCTTCGACGGCGCCGCGTATCGCAACTGCATCGTGCTCGGGCACATCAACGACGAGCAGGGCCGCAAGATGTCCAAGCGTCTCGGCAATGTCGTCGACCCGATGGAGGTGCTGGCGGAGACCGGGGCCGACGCGTTGCGTTGGTATTTCTACATCTCGAACCCCGAGCTGAGCGCCCGCTTCTCCGCCCGGCTGGTGCGGGAGGCGGCGCAACGGTTTCTGCTGCCGCTTTGGAACGCCGCTTCCTTCTTTGCCATCTACGCCAACATCGACTCCTGGCGCCCCGAGAACGAGAAAATCGCGTTTGCCCAACGACCGGCGCTCGACCGCTGGATCCTGCTGCGCCTCGACCGTGTGGTGGCTCGGGTCACCGAGCACCTCGAGGGCTACCGCATCGCCGAGTCGGCGCGCGAGATCGAGCGATTCCTCGACGACCTGACCAACTGGTACATCCGCAGAAGCCGCGACCGGTTCTGGGCCGGCGCCGGCGACGCCGGCAAGGAGAGCGCCTACCAGAGCCTCTTCGAGGCGCTGACAACCCTCTCCCGATTGATCGCGCCGTTTACTCCTTTTGTCGCCGAGGTCCTTCACCAGCGGCTGGTCCGCGCGGTGGCCCCCGAATCGGCGGCCGAGAGCGTCCATCTCGAGCGCTGGCCGGAAGGCGATGCCAGCCGTCGGGACGACGCGCTCGAGGCCGGCATCGAGGCGGTCCAGCGGATCGTGCGTCTGGGCCACGCCGCCCGCAACGACCACAACCTGAAAACCCGTCAACCCCTGGCGGCGGTCACGGTGGTCTCGACCGACAAGGACCTCGCCGGCGCCGTCGAGCCGCATCTGGATCTGCTCCGCGAGGAGCTCAATGTGCACGAAGTCCGTTGGGCAGACGACCGCTCGGAGTTTGTCCACCACGAAGTGCGGCCGGTGTTCCCAAAGTGTGGTCCCCGGTTCGGGAAACAGATGAAGGCGTTGCAAACGGTACTGGCCGCGGCCGACGGGGACGCCTTGGCGGCGGAGCTCGAAGAGAAAGGCGAAGTTCACATCGAGCTGGACGGCAGCCGCGAGCGGCTCTCGAGCGAGGAGCTCGAGGTCCGGCTGATCGAGCGTGAAGGCACCGCCACACAGGGTGACCGCGATCTGCTGGTGGCGCTCGAGACCGCGCTCGACGACGACCTGATCTCGGAAGGCCGGGCGCGCGAGCTGGTGAACCGAATCCAGGCCAAGCGCAAAGACCTGGATCTCGACTACGCCGACCGGATCCGGGTGACCTATCGGGCGGACCCGGTGATCCAAGAGGTCATCGAGCGCCACCTGAAATGGATCGGCAGCGAGACCCTGGCGGTCGACATCCAGCCGGCTCCCGATGACGCCGAGCTCGAGGCCCGACCGGTGGACGACCTGGAGTTCGAGCTGGCGGTCGAGCGCGTCGAGACCCACTGACAAGACAACCATCCACTCGCAACACACGAGAGGTACCCATGGCAGGAATCTTCAAGGCCTACGACGTCCGCGGGCTCTACCCGTCTCAGCTCGACGAGCGGATCGCGCGGCAGGTCGGTCTGGCGTTTCATCAAGTTCTCGACGACGACGTGCTCGCTCGCACCAAAAAGGTAATCGTGGGCCGCGACATGCGCCCCCACAGCGAGCCGCTGGCGCAGGCCCTGATCGAGGGCCTGCGGGCTTCCGGCCTCGACGTCGTGGACATCGGCCTGGTGACCACGCCGACCAACTACTTCGCCGTCGGCCATCTGAAGGCGGCCGGGGGCGTGCAGGTCACGGCCAGCCACAACCCCGCGCAGTACAACGGCCTCAAGTTCAGCCGTCACGAGGCGCGGCCGGTCTCGGGCGACCACGGGATCCCCTTGATCGAGAAGATGGTCCTCGGCGGCGACCTCTCACCGGCGGCGAACACCGGCGGCTACGAGACCGCCGACGTCTTCGACGCCTATGGCGAGCACACCTTGTCGTATCTGGCTCCGGATACCTCCGGACGCCGTCTGCGGGTCGTGGTCGACGCGGCCAACGGCATGGGGTCGGTCTACCGGCCGTTGCTCGAACGGATGGGGTTCGACCTGTCGCCGCTCTACTTCGAGCTCGACGGCACCTTCCCCAACCACGAAGCCAACCCGCTCAAGCTCGAGAACCTGCGCGATCTGAGCCAGAAAGTGATCGCCGAGGGGGCCGATCTCGGGATCTGCTTCGACGGTGACGCCGATCGAGCCGCCTTTGTCGACGAGCGCGGCAAGCCGGTCGGGAGCGATCTCATCACCGCGCTCATCGGCGGCGAGCTGCTGGAGCGGGACCCTGGACGGGCCGTGCTTTTCGACCTGAGGTCATCCCGCGCAGTGCCCGAGTACATCCGGGAAAAGGGCGGCGTCCCGGTGCGCGAGCGGGTCGGCCATTCCTTTATGAAGGCCACGCTGCGAGAGAAAGACGGGATCTTCGGCGGTGAGCTGGCCGGCCACTACTACTTCCGCGACAACTTCTTCGCCGACGCGGCGCTGCTGGCGGTGGTGGAGGTCGTCAATCTCCTCCGCTCGAGCGGCAAGGAGTTTTCACAGATCGTCGCGCCGCTCGAGCGCTATGCCAAGAGCCCGGAGATCAACTTTGTGGTCGAGGACAAGGAAGCCAAGATCCGCGAACTGGCCGAGCTTCACGCGGGGGCGTCGATCGACTATCTGGACGGGATCACGGCGCAGTACGAGGACTGGTGGTTCAATGTCCGGCCGTCCAACACCGAGCCCTACCTGCGGCTGGTGCTCGAAGCGCCCACCCCCGAAGACCTCGCGGCCCGGCGTAAAGAGCTCGAGGCGTTGCTGGGCGAGCCAGTGTAGCCATCAACGGGCGGGGGCAAGCCCCGCCCCTACACGGCAAGCGCGCGTCGAGTCGGGGCGGTCACGAGAAGGGCGCGTCGAATCGGGACGGCGCGGGGGTGCGCTCGCCCCGGCCCGGGAGGGCGCAAGGCCCTCCCCTACACGACAGGGGCGAGCCGAACCGAGGTGCTGTAGGGGCGGGGCTTGCCCCCGCCCGGACACGGCCGACTCAAACTCCCAGCGCTACCGCCGCCCGCCGAGGAGCCCGGCGCGCATCAGGAAGTACAGAAGCTGCATGAGCGTCGCCGCCGCGGCCGCCACGTAGGTCATCGCCGCCGCGTTGAGCACCTTGTTGACCCCTTCCCGCTCCTGCGTCGCGATGATGCCGTGCTCGACCGCCAGCACCTTGGCGCGGGCCGAGGCATCGAACTCGACCGGCAGGGTCACGAGCTGAAACAGCAGCACGGTCGAGAAAAGCACCGCGCCCACCAGAACCACCTTGGTTCCCAGCGCAGCGGCGCTGCCCATCAGGATCAGGCCGAGGAACATCACCCAATAGCCCAGCTTGGAGCCGATGTTGGCGGTCGGCACCAGCAACGAGCGCAGCCACAACGGCATATAGCGGTTGGCGTGCTGGATGGCGTGCCCGGCCTCGTGGCAGGCAACCCCGATCGCCGCCACCGAGGGCGAGCCGTACACGGGCTCGGAAAGCGCCAGCTTCTTGGTCATCGGGTTGTAGTGGTCCGAAAGATACCCGTTGGTCGGGACCACTTCGACGTCCTGGATGCCGGCGCGGTCGAGAAGCCGCTTGGCCGCTTCGGCGCCGGTGAGACCGGTCATGGCGCGCACGTTGGAGTACTTTTTGAACGCCGAGCGCGTGCGCCAACTGGCCCACATCGAGAACAGCATCGGCGGAATAAAGAAAATCAAATACAAAGGATCGAAAATCATCGAGCGAACCTCCCCTCGGTGTCGAAAACGACCACGAGAGTCAATCTATTCCAGTTGTGTGGCAGCCGCCAGGCGGAGCCGCCTCACGGCCCCGACCCGGATGCCAACTTTCTTACTCAGAGAATTTGCATCCGCTCGTCCCCGTAGAGGAGAGCCGGGCTCGAAGGCGCCTCCGACCCCACCGGTTCGAGCGTGATCATGACCGCCTCGACCCCCTCACCCCCCTTGTCGGGCATCACCTCGACCGCCGTTGCCCGGTCGGCGAACCCAAAGGAGACGGCCGGGACCGGCCCTTCCGGGGTCAGGTACCAGAGCTGGTAGCGGTACCCCTCGGCGGACGGATCGAGACCCACGACCTTCATAAACCAGTGCTCGGCGGACGGGTGCATGACGAGCGTGCCACGGGCTTGTTGCATCCGGCTGTCGCGCCCCGGCTTGAGGGCGCAAAACTCCGAGCCGGTCGTGGTGAGCAGAGCCAGCTTGGCGTGCGCGATGGCCAGCGCCTCGGCTGCGCCCTCGATGCCGGCGAGCTCGGCCCGCGCGCTCTCCAACTCCGCGGCCTGGCGCTCGACGGTGGCCCGCAGCTTGGCGACGCTCGAAGCCTGCCACGCGGCCACGCCGAGGGCGAAGAAGGCGATCGTCGCCGCCAGCGGCAGCAGCCATCTGGGCCCGCGGCCACCCGCGGGCTCGGCGTCCGCGGCTTCGGTTCCAAAAAGCGGGCTCGGCTCGTTCGACTCGGGCGGGGTGTCAGCGCCGGCGCCGGCGTCGACGGCGGGACCGGACCGCGCCACCTCGGCCATCAACCGGTCTTTGACGTCAGGAGACGGCGCCTTCGGCTCGAGGGCCCGGGGAAGCAGCCCGAGGATCTCGAGACCCTCGCGCCGAGCCCGCCGCTGCTCATCGTCGCCACCGATCGGGCGCAGAAGCTCGTTGGGGTCGCCGTGCCCGGCCAGCAGCTCCTCGATCAGGCCCTCTAGGACGTCTTCTTGGCGTCGATCTGTCACAACAAGTCCCGGATGTCTTCTTGCAGCGCCTGCCGCAGCTTCTTCATCGCCAACAGCGTTCGCGTCTTGACCGTACCCAGCGGGGTGTCAGTGCGCTCGGCGATCTCGCGTTGGGTCAGCCCCTTGTAAAAAGAAAGTTCGAGGACCTCGCGCTGCTCTCGGGGCAGCTTCTCCAACTCGTCGAGCAGCCGCTGGCGTCTCTCGAGCATTAGTACGTCGTCGACGCCTTCCGGGGATGTATGCGTCCTGGGGTTTTCAACGTGCGCCGCGGTGACCGTTTTGTCCACCACCTTGCGGCTTCTCAACCGGTCGATCGAGCGGCTGCGGGTGATCAGAACGAGCCAGGTCGAGATCGACGATCTCGACGCGTCGTATCGCGACGCCTGACGCCAGACTTGCAGAAAGACTTCCTGCAGGACTTCCTCGGCGTCGGAAGCATCCCCAAGAATTTTGTAGGAGAGCCCCGTCAACATGCCCGAGTAGCGATCGTAGAGCTCGGCGAGCGCCGCCGACTCGCCCGCGACCAGACGCTCGAGAATCTTCTGCTCCTCGGCCTTCTGTCGGCTTTTTCGCGGATCGCTGCCGCGCGGGTTTGCAGTCGTCATCGGGAGAAGCCTGACAGCAGGTTCGTAAGATAGCATGACGCCTCCACGCACCCCGGATCCATCCTTGAGCCATCCTCACAACCAGATCGCCGTCGTCGGAGGAGCGTCTTGCGACCGGCAGACCGGCACCGTTGCCTTTGAGGTGGGACAGGGTCTCGCGCGCGGCGGCGCGACGGTTTTGTGTGGCGGCAGAGGCGGCGTGATGGAGCGCGCGGCGGAAGGAGCCCGCGCCGAAGGCGGCATGGTGGTGGGAATTCTCCCCGGAGCGTCGCCACGGGAATCGCCGCCCAACCCGCATCTCTCGCTCGAGATCTTTACCGGCATGGGACAGGCCCGCAACCAGATTCTGGTGCTCTCCAGCGCGTCGGTGATCGCCATCGACGGCGGTTGGGGGACCCTGTCCGAGATCGCGCTGGCGCTCAAGCACCGCATCCCGGTGGTCCGCCTGGGCGGCTGGCGGCTGGCCCACACCGGCGGTCCCCAACCGGTTACGGACCCGCTGCTTTTTGACGCCGACTCACCGGCGGCCGCGGTCGAGACCGCGCTGGCCGCCGCCCGCAACCGGACTCGGGAAGAGAGCCCCGACTCTGAACCGGAGAACATCGATGGCTGAGAGCAACCCCCCGATCGACCGCGCCAGGCCCGCCATCCGGGTCACGATGATGCCGCGCGACACCAACGCCATGGGCACCATTTTTGGCGGCATCATCCTCTCCTACATCGACCAGGCCGGGGCCGTCGAGGCGCACCGCGTGGTGCGGGGGCGGCTGGTCACGGTGGCGATGCGCGAAGTGGAGTTTCACCAGCCGGTGTTTGTCGGCGATCTGGTGAGCCTCTACTCCAACGTGCTACGGGTCGGCAACACGTCGATTGCGGTCAAGGTCGTCGTCGAGGCCGAGCGGCGGCTGAGCGGGGGCGAGCGCGTCAAGGTCACCGAGGCCGAAGTGGTCTACGTTCACGTCGACGAACAGAACCGGCCCCGGTCCATTCAGAAAGTGGACTAAAAAGGGGACTGTCCCCTTTTCAGGGTGAAGTCGACCGGCGCGCGCTCTGGTAGGGCTCGTAGCAGGAGCGGCAACGGGCCTCATAGGCTTCGACATCGCCGACCTCGACCTGACTGTCTCCCCCAGCGATCCGCTGGCTGTAGTGCGCCGCCGAGCCGCAGCGCACGCACACCGCGTGCATCTTGTCCACAAACTCGGCCAGCGCCATGATCGCGGGCATCGGTCCGAACGGGCGACGCAGATAGTCCTGGTCCAGACCGGCGACGATCACCCGCACGCCCCGGTCGGCCAGGCTGCCGGCCAGCTCGGCCAGACCGTCGTCAAAAAACTGCGCCTCGTCGATGCCGACGACCTCGGTGTCCTCTTGGAGGGCGTCCGCCAACGAGCGCGAACCGTCGACGCTCTGCGCCGCCAGCTCGCGGTTGTCGCGTGTCACCAGCCTCTCCGGGGGGTGCCGTGAATCGCTGGCCGGCTTGAACACCTGCACCTTCTGGCGCGCGATCAAGGCCCGGCGAAGCCGGCGCACCAGCTCCTCGCTCTTGCCCGAGAACATTCCCCCCGCGATGACCTCGATCCGCCCCGGATGCCGTTCCTGAAAACGAAGGGTGTTCATCGGCGGGCGGATGCTATCGCACCGGCGACGCGGCGCACTCCTGCTAGCATCCGCCTCGATGGCGGAGCCGCGACGCACGTTCTCCTACGAAGAAGCGCTGTCCAGCTTTCCCCTGGTCCGCGACATCACATCCGACGCCGTGCGACAGGTCGAGGCCATCGTCAACCGGCTGCAGAGCCGTGAAGAGATGGAACGGCGGCGCGAAGAGCTCGAACAGGCCGTCGAGACCATCGTCCAGAGCTGGGCCGCGGAGATCGTCGACCTGGGCTGTGAAGTCAAGGGCCTGTGGCTGGTGGACTGGGACAGCGGCGACGGGTTCTACTGCTGGCGCTACCCCGAGGAGTCGATCGCCTTCTTCCACGGTTACGAAGACGGGTTCGCCGGCCGAGTGCCTATCAACTAAATTCGGGGACCGTCCCCTTTTTAGTCCCTTTTTGGAAAATGCCGGCGCAGGTCGGCCAGCCAGGCCTCGGTCAGGCGGCGCTCGCGCCCTCCCCACTCCGCGCCCCGGGGAGTACGGAACCTCTCCGGCGGCGGACCGGCATCCAGGGCCTCGACCGCCCGTGCCACCGCCGTTTTCTTCTTTCCGGCCGCCAGCAGCCGGCCGACCGCCGCGGCCACACCGGACTCCTCGAGCAGGACCGCATCGTGCAGCAACAGCTCCTCCGGGGTCCGCGGCCGGGACTCGAACCACTCGAGACCGCGGCGCAGCCGCGCCCGCGCGGCGTCCTCCAGACCCAGGCCCTTGAGAAAAAGATCGAAGCGACCACCAGGCGCGAACGAGCCCAGACGCGCCACCACACCGTGGAAGACTGCCAGCAGCTCGAGCGCCTGGCGGTCCACACCGGGCTGGTCCTCGGCCAAAGTGGCCAGACGTGCCAGCACCCGCTCTACCCGGTCAAAGCTCTGGACGCCGTCGAGGCCCGCGTAGAGCGGCCGAGCGTACTCCTCGCAACGCCGCCGGACCCCGGCGCTCAGGCGGTCGTCTCGATCTGCGGAGGGCGTCCCCATCGGCGGGGCCGGATCCTATCGCCATCCGGGCCACCCCAAGAAGCCCGACTCCCCAAAGGAATAGCACTCGTGCCCTGTTTTGTTGTCTCTGACGGAAGCCGGGCGCTGACCCTTGGATTGACTCACTTCCCCCGCGCCCATAAGGTTGTCCTGAGGAGCATCCCCATGAGTACCGACCTCGACAAAACCCCCTCACCCGAGTCGACAGCAGAACCGGCGCCCGAGACCCCCGGACCACTCGCCCTGACCTCCAAGGCCGTCCAGATGGTCAAGGTCACGCGCGAGACCGAAGGGCTCGATCCCGCCTCGGGACTCCGCGTAGCGGTTCGCGGCGGAGGCTGCAGCGGTTTCGAATACGCCCTCGACTTCGAACTCGAGGCCCGCGATACCGATCACATTCTCGAGTACGACGGACTCAACGTATTTATCGACCCGGTGAGCGCTCGCTACCTGAGCGGCACCGAGATTGACTACGTGCTCGGACCCACCGGCTCGGGGTTCAAGTTCAACAACCCCCAGGCCACGGGGAGCTGCGGCTGCGGCTCGTCGTTCTCAATGTAGAGCGTCCCCCATCGAAAACAAAAAGGCCGGGCGGATGCCCGGCTTTTTTTTGGGGGGAGAGTCCCAAGACCACGTTTTCGCGGTTCGACTGGACCGAGTTACGGGGAGCATGTCAAGCCAACGTCCAGGCCTGTTTTTCTTCGCCGCTGTCGTACCTGCTTACCTGCTCGACAGAGTTCAGCTTCTCGGCCAGCTTCTTGTACGCCTCCATATTCCCTAGTAAGCGATCATCGTTCACCGGCAGGCACTCCTCCCCGAGTCAGAAAGAGAATCGCTTCCCTGTTTCCGAGACCCCCCCAAATCTCATGACCATTTAGCGCCACGGGTCTCCGAGAGAACATTGCGCATCTCGCAGGTTCGGTACGAGCTCTAGTCAATTTTGCACGCCTAGAAACTACCCTCTGTGTCTGCCTCGTCTGTGTTGTCCGTCGTTTTCAAGGTCTTAGTTGGACGATAGTTCTCCGCAATGTCCATTAGCCACTCCCGCGTCCGTCTTGACTCTGGGATTTTTTGTGCATACCGCAAAAACGCTGCTGCTGCTTCAGCAACTGGTCTACCGACCGCTGCTTCTACGAAGACCTCCGGGCCGGCTACAACATAGAAATAGTCAGCTTCATCCAACAGCGCAAAGGTTAAGCTTTGTGGCGCCAAGACAAATGGTCTCAGCAAACAGTTGTAGTGGAACTTGAGGAGGCCGCTTTTCGAAAGCTCGACTTCGTAGGCTTCGGGGCGTGTCTTCGACTCCGTGGTTACACAGACGGCTTTAGACTCGCCTATGTCGGCAATTGCTGCCTCAATCCAGGCTGCTTGCTCGTCGGTGATTCCATCGCGGACTGGGACAGCCACCCAGTTCCGTCGGCGAAGCGATTCCGGGTCGAACTCAATGGGCGAGGACAGCAACTCGCGGCTAAGCTCTTGTTGGAGGTGCTCCGCCTCGTCCTGCGGTAACGATGCCAAAGCGTTTATCGAGTCATTTCCTCTTTGACTCGTCGTCTGAATCGAATCGTCTACCGTCAGCTCATTCGTCTTGCTGTTCGAAAATGATCTCTTCGGGATCCACGTTCTCATAGATTTTGTACACCAAACTCGAGGTAGCCATCTCGTCGCGAATTGCTGCGATTTGCTCAGATGTTACTTTCGGCCAGAAACCGATCTCGTAGGCAATATGCCCCTGAACTTGTATCTTTATGACGGCCCCTATTTCGGGCCGATGCGGATATCCACCCCCGGGGTGAGGGACCGAGGAGAGGGTGTGCTTCTCCTGAAACGCATACACGTCTCTTTGATCTAAATTTTTCTCGAACACCACAACCAAACGGTTCGGCAAGCCGTGCATAAGGGAGACCATTTCGCCGGAATCTTTCTCCCCGCAACTCGACAACGACATCGCCAAGCCTAACCAGACAACCGAAGTGCAAAGTGAATCCCGAACGCGAATCCTCGACATGAAAATCGCCGTCGGAGAACTGCTCGCTATCCCCTCGTCTTTGGCGCGAAGGCCCGGCCAGGACGCGCAGGATCAGAGCAGGTCATCGTGATCCTCAATACTGTTTTTGCCTTCTCCTGAGTACTGCTCTAGTACCGAGAAAGACGGCAGACCAAAAGAGGACGACTACCGCAGCAAGGTAGAGAACTGCCCAGGCCCGCAGCGGGAGTTCACCCTGCTGTGACGCCAGCTGAAAGAACGGGTCAATTTCAACCCAGTGAAGCCCGTATGCTTGGATAGCCAAAGCGACAAGAAACGCCCCCACAATATGTCCGACCTTTTTTGCCGCGATAATGAAGATCAAGAGAAGTCCAAACAAGGGCACGGCGACAAATATAGCCAAGAAATCGTTCTTGTGTGACAGAGCAGGATCGTTGCCGGCAGGCACTGCCAGTACAATCAATGCCATCGCCAGCAAGATGGCGAGGATTCTGACTATTGATAACGTGCCTTTGTCTTCTTTCGGCGAGTTCATCGCTTCCTTCCTCCTTGCGTGCACTGATCCGCAAAGCGGTAGCGACCTCCACAGTTTACGACTTTGAGAAACGGATCACCGCTATTCAAAGCGCTTTGGATCCGCGGTAGGAAACTTCCCGATCGAGAAGCCACATCTGTGATCTGGTTCGAGTCTGACAGTCCGCGAGTGTAGTCGCTCAAGATGACATCGATCGACGCACCAGGCCTTTGCTGCTTAAGGTAGTCGAGGTACAAAGCCGCAAGGACAAGTGCTTCAACTGGGTTAGTCAGCATATTCTGAATTCGGTTTCTCTGCTCGCCACTGAGATTGGTCGGATCCCAACCAAGAACCTCCGCGGCCGTTGAGACTTTCATCTCGACGATTCCGAAAGAGAACCGAGTGAAGCCGAAAGTTGCCGCCAGGCGACTGCCAAAGTTCTTGAATTCCGCGGGACCGGGCCCGAAAGCGCCAAACGGGCCAACGATTGACGAAACGTCTAAGCCTCTCACGTAATTGAAGTCGTTTCGGTTTTCCTGGAAGACAACTCTTGCTATTTCGAGCGGACTCACACGCCCGCCAGTGGCATCGGACGCGAACCGTATGGCCGAGGCGAAATCTCGAACCTGCTGAATAGCACTCTCCACTGTTTCCCCTCCCCGATCCACAAATTTTTGTGGGTTGTTCAATGCATAGCTGTATTGGTTCCAGCTCTGCGGCAGACCGCGAGTTGAGGACTTCACGGGATCAGTCGAGAGAAACCTCCCCGTCACCGGACTGCAGTACCTCGCGTGCATGTAGTCGAGGTCTTGGAGGTCGGAGTTGAGGGTGCCGTCGAGGGCCGCCACGAACTCGGCCCCGGCCGCTACGGAGAAGTCGCTTAAAACGATCGAGTCGCCGGCCTCGAAGCGCACGAGGTCGGTCGAGGTCACGGTGGTTCCGTCCGAGCTCAGGACGTCACAGCCGCTGAAGGTCTGCCCGGTCGAGATCGTCTGGTTGTCGACGTTGACGGTCCCGGAGCAGCC
This sequence comes from Candidatus Multivoradales bacterium, assembly GCA_965224065.1. Lineage (GTDB taxonomy): Bacteria > Acidobacteriota > Thermoanaerobaculia > Multivoradales > JAHEKO01 > JAOTZA01. Next base: position 3,677,799 of record CBDCYF010000005.1, on the reverse strand, counting down.
GCCCGAGCGCAGGATGTCCCGCTCGTGGCCGGTGTACTGGAGGTCCTGATCGTCGGGCGGCGTGACCTCTTCCCCAAACGCGGTGTAGCTGTGGTGAACCGGGCTCGCTCCCCCCGCACCGGTCCACAACCGCACCGTTCCCAGATGGTCGAGATGCGCGTGGCGGGTGATCGGTGAACCGGCGGTCGCTTCTACCGTCGCCAAGACCTGACCCTGGCGGTGGATCGTGTCTTTGTCCCAGTCAGTATCGCCGGTCAAGCGGTCGAAGGTCCTCAAGACCAGGCCGTCCAGGTCGCGCAGGGTCCACTCCTCGGACGGGACCGCGTTCTGGATCGTCACGATCCGCTCGTCATCCGCCGTGTAGACGTAGGAGAGGTCGGTCCCCGAGCCGGTGTCCTGTTGGAGCACGAGTTGGTCGAAGCCGTCGTAAGTGAAGAAAGTCGTCCCCCAGCGGGTCTGGTTGCCCCGGTCGTCGTAGGTCACCGGACGCGACGGGATTCCCAGGAGGCGGTTGGTGGCCGGATCGATCGCGATCGAGCGCGGCCCGACCGGGGAGGTCATGGCGGAGACCCGGTTGCCAAAGGCATCGTAGGCCGAGGTCTCGGCGAGCTGGCCCTGCGAGGTCGTGCCCGCCACCAGCCGGCTGACGCCGTCGTAGGAGAAGACGTCCGACCCCATGGCGGTGACGTTGCCCGCCCCGTCGAAGGCGTAGGCCCCGGTGTCGAAGTTCGAGCCGCCGGTGACTCCGGTGGTCTGAATCCGGCCCGGGCGCCGCATCCCGTCCGGATCCAGGGTCCAGACGTCCTGGACCCCGTTGGCGTGGGTGATCTGGGAGACCAGGATGTTCGGGTGGTAGGTGATGGAAGTCGCGAAGCCCGAGACCGAGCCGAGAAGCCCTTCGTCGTAGCCGTAGGTCGTCACCCGGCCCGGCTGACCCGAAGGGTTGCCGCCCGCGGTGCATTCGGTCGGGATGACGCAGCTCGGATAGGTCACGGTCGCGACATCCCCGAGCTCGGTCCAGGTGAAGTCCTGGGTGAACCAGAGGGTCCGGGGCATGGAGTTCGGCCCGACGTCGGTTCTCTGGGTCTCCTTCTTCGACACCCGGCCCCCGAGGCCCGCGTAGGTGAAGACCTCGGTGATCTGAAGGTCCTGACCCGGAAACGCCAAGAGATGATTGTGCCGGGTGGCCTCGGCGAGCTTGCCCTTCTCACTCCCCGCCGTGCCGTAGACAAAGTCTTTGAGCGCCGCCCCGCCGGTCTCGGCGACCGAGAGCAACCGCTCGGCATCGTCGTAGCCAAAGGAGACGTCGTTTCCGCCGTCCACCCTCCGCCCGACGTTGCCGCGGGCGTCGTACTGCGAGAACAGGACGGTTCCATTGCCCGCGCTCCCCTTCTCCGGGTGTTGTTCGCTCGAAAGAAACCCCCTCAGGTCGTAGGTGAAGGCCCGGGTCTGGGTGACCGGTGCTCCCTCGACCGTCGCCGTGGTCGAGACCGAGGAGAGCCGGTCCCCGACGTCGTAGCCGTAGGTGGTCGTCACCTGGGCCGAGCCCGGCCCCGACGGCTCGGTGACCGTCGACAGCCGCCCTTGCCGGTCGAAGACTTCGGTGGTCGTAAACGCCGTCTCGCCGGTCCCGGTTTCAATCGCGACCGTGCGCGCGATCTCACGCACGCCTTGGTAGGCCAGGGTGACGTCGTGGGTCGAGCCGTCCGGTGGGCGGATGCGGCCGGGCCGGCCAAAGGCATCGTATTCGAGAAACTGAGTCGTCTTGGGAGCCGGGCCGCCTTCGAGCCCCAGCTCCGAGACCGAGGTCTTGCGCCCCAGCGCGTCGTACAGGGTCTCGCGAACGTTAAAACTCCCGCCCGGGAGCTTGCGCTTCTCCTGGAACACCCGGCCGAAGTCGTCGAAGACCACGTGCTCTTCGGTGAGCGGTGAGCCGCCGCCGTTGGGCCGGCGCCGGACCTCGACACGGGCGTTTGTCCCCGGCCCGGCGTTGACGTAAGTGTAGTCCACCCGGGAGCCCCCGTGGGCCCCGCTCGGCTGTTCCTGGACCAGCCGTCCCTGGGCGTCGTAGTCAAACGTCGTCTCGAGATCGGAGACGTCCTCGCTCGCCGCCACCAGCCCGGTCGCCGCGTCGATCGTCCGGTCCAGAAAGCGGAAGAACGTCGTCTCGGGCATCGCCCCCGGCACCAGGTACTGCGAGAGCCGGCGGGTCCCGGAGTTGTACTTGTGCTCGATCTCGTACTCGGGCGTCAAAGCCGCGAGCGCCGTCTCGAACGAGGCGTCACAGAAGTCCGACCCGGACGGATTGCCCGTGGGCGCCGCCTGCTGGTCGCTGCCGTAGAAGCGCTCGTAGCGCAGGTTCCCGTCGCCGTTTCGCTCGAACGCCCGGACGACGTCGGCGGCCGCCGTGTTGGTCCCCAACTGGGTCCTCTGCCGTTTGAGAAACCCCAGCCCGTCAAAGCAAAAGAGCTCTTTCGCCGTCACGCCGCCCTCGCTCGTCGTCCGGAGATCGAAGGTCTCGGTCACCCAGGCCGAGGTCGACGGGATGTTCGTGAACGTGCCGGGATAGGTGCCCCGAAGCGGGTTGTAGTTGGTATGCACGCTCTTGACGTCCCCGGCGCCGAAGTCTCCGCCGGTGATCGTGAAACGGTAGTGGCCCAGGCCGTCGAAGTCGGAAGAGATCGACTCGGCGAACCGGCCGCCGTCGTCGTGGTAGACCGTATGGGTCGAGACCAGCCTCCGGTTGCTGTTGTACCAGTTCTCCCCGTCCATGCTCTGGGTGGGAGGAAGCACGTCCTTGTCGAAGAGGACATAGGTCGAGCGCAGCGGGTTGCCGCTGGTGCTCGTGCACGAGGTCCCGTCGTTCGACTCCCAGACCTGGGTCGAGAGAAACCGGCCGCGGTCTTGCGGCTCATCCAGGGAGTACGGCAGCCCCAGGTGCCAGGCGTCCGGGTCGTCGGCAAAAAAGCTCCGCCGGCAGGAGCCGTCGGGCTGGAGGACATCGCCACCGAGATGGGTCCAGGTCCCCGTCGTCGTCCCGTCGGCCTTCTTGTGGGTCCGCGTCCACACGCCGGTCGAGCCCACGAAGTACGGCTGGGCCGACGCCTTGGCCGGGAGCCCATAGCCCCGGTACGTCCACTCGAGAGTCCCGCCGGTCGGGAGCTCGAGCTTGCGGATCAGCCCCGAGGCGTCCACGACTCCGCCCGTCGGGCCGGTCGAGGAGGTCGTGTGGTAGCTCGGCATCTCGTACTTCGAGCCGTCCGGGAGAGTCAATTCGTCGAGCAAGGACACCATCAGCGTCGTGTGGTTGGTCAGCATGTCTTTGGTGCTGTAGTCGATGACCGTGTCGTCGTAGCCGAAGAGATAGGTCGCGGTCGTGCCCCCGAAGGCCTCCAAGTCGATCTGGGTGATCCGCGGGAGCGGCACCGGTGTTCCGCTGTCGATCTCGGTGTGGATCGTGTGCTGGCGGCCGTGGTCGTCGGTCAAGACGATCTGGTTCACCGGGTAGGTGATCGCGACTGTGTTGTTGAACTGGTCGCGGATCTGGTCGATCTTCCAGTCCTCGACGCCCGGGCCCGGGTCGTGGTCCGAGAAGCATCGGACCAGACCGTCCGGGGTCTCGATCTGGGCGGTCCCCACGCCGCAGACGTTGGACGCGAGGAACTTGAGGCGGATGTAGGAGCCGTCGCGGGTGTAGAAGACGTTCGATTCGTTGGTCTCGCCCTCATGGAGGGTGTCGTAGAAACGGTGCTCCGCGCCATCTTGCGAGAGATAGAACCACGACAAGACGCCCGACGGGTCGCCCACGACTTTTTCCACGATGTCGCCCAGGCTCACCCGCCAGCCGAAGCCCGCGTTGTTGCGCGCCTTCTTGAACGCTGCCGGTGTCGGCTCGTTGTTGTTGAGCGGGTCGGGGACCGTGCGGAAAAGCCACACGTTCGAGTCGTAGACCAGGGTCAGCCCGTAGGTCAGATCGCCTCCGACAGGATAGGTCTGGCCGATCGGGATCGAAACATTGAGCGTTCCGGAATAGAGATTGACGTTCTCCACTCCCCCGAAGTCGAACACCCGGTCCGGAGCGAATCCCGAAGCCAGGTTGGGATGGTCCTGGGCGGCAAGAACGCCGCACAAGCCCAGACACGCTAAACCACAAACAACGACGAGGGGTTTCTTCAGAGGCATGGCACACTCCTCGGCCCTCCCCCTCCGGACCCTCAATAGCTGGTTTTGCGATCCCGGGGCCGGGACCGACTTTCGATCGATCTGAGTTCGATCTATGCCACAGAAAATATCAGCCGGGCGCGTACAGTGCAACCCACGGGAAGTCAGACGGCCGCCAGGGGCGGCGGCCGCTTCAGGAATGTAGGGGCGGGGCTTGCCCCCGCCCGGGCAGCCGGCAACTCCGGTTGAAGCGGCCGGCGACTCTGCCGGCCGGGGTTGTGTTACCACCGCGCCAACAACCAACAGGAGAATGTGACCGAACGGCCGCCAGAGGCGGCGGCATAACGGCCGCCAGGGGCGGCGGCCGCTTCAGGTCACACGGCCCCGGCAAAGACGCCGGCTACAAACCGCTTTCCATTAACTGTCTTCCAGCACGCCCCGGTACAGCAGCGCCGCAGCCACGCCACCCACGATCGGACCCACGAGGTAGACCCACAGATCGGCGAAGTTGCCGGTGGCGACCGCCGGTCCAATGGTGCGGGCCGGGTTGAGGCTGGCACCGGTCAGCGGGCCGCCGAGGAGGATGCAGAAGGTCAGGGTCAAGCCGATGGCCACCCCGGCCAGCTCGCCACCCTTGCCGCTGACAGCGGCGTTGAGCACGGTGTTGACGAGAAAGAAGGTCAGGATGGCTTCGAGGACCATCCCGATGACCGGTGAGATCGAGATCGTCGCGTCTCCGACTTGGAGGTTCTGGGCCAGCGTCGTCGCCCCCAGGCCGGTCTCGGTGCCGCCCAGGACCCACCGCAGCGCCAGCGCCCCGAGGATTCCACCGACCAGTTGGAAGACGATGTAGGAGATCGCCTTCCCGGCGTCGATCTTCCCCGCCGCCCACAGACCCACCGTGACCGCGGGGTTGATATGGGTGCCCGAGATGTGCCCGTAGGCGTACGCAAACCCCAAGACCACGAGCCCGTGGGCCAGCGCGACTCCGACCAGGCCGCCGATGCCCAGCGCCCCGGCGCCCGCGCCGATAAAAATCAGCGCAAAGGTACCGACCAGCTCGGCGATCAACGCCGGGGTGAGTTTTTGTTGCATTCTCGCCTCCTTGCTTGCTCTGTTACTCGTTCGAAATTCGACTCACGCTTCCGGAGGAAGCGACAAACGGCAATTCGGTGACCTCGACGAAGCCCTTCGGCTCGAGTGCCAATTGTGTTCCCGGCTCGGCAAAACGCCGGTGCAGGATCGACAATCCGATCCAGCGTCCCCCGCGTCCCCCGTTTCCCCCGTATCCCCCGTATCCAATACCCGGCGAGAAAGCCGCGCTCGTAACCCTCCCCGCTTCCTCCCCCTGCTCCCCCAGCAGCCGCCGACCGGATGCCAGCGAGACACCGTCAACGGCCGTCAGTCCTCGAAGCACGTGGTTGACCTTTCCCCGGTAGTGAATGCGCGCGATGACTTCCTGGCCGAGATAGCAGCCCTTGGTGTAGCTCACCGCCATATCTTCGAGACCGGTCTCCTGCGGAAAATGATCGGAGCCGAAGTCAACCTCGGCGCGCGGCATTCCCCTCTCGATCCGCACCGTCTCGAGATCCTCGTTTGTGGCCGCTGCCGCGCCGGCCCGGCGCGCCGCAGCCACAAACTTCTCGAGAGCTTCGGTTGCCTCCGCGCGAACGATCCACGCGGTCACGCCGGCCCGGAGCTCCCCCCGCAACAGAAAGGCGGCGCCGTCAAACTCGACCACGCGATGGCCCCACCGCTCGGGCAGACCGGCGCCGGGGAAAAGCGATGACAGGATTTCCCCGGCACTCGGGCCGGCGACGAGGCACCGCGGCCCGGTCACCTCACCCATCTCCACCCGGTCGGCCACCACGAACCGGGCGAGATGCGCCTCGATCTCGGGAGCCTTGCCGGCCGGGAGCTCGAGAAGCAGACGCCCTTCGAGCGCCGAGGCGACCAGGTCCGCCAGGATCTTGCCTTTGGCGTCGACAAAGAACCCGTAGGTCCCGCCGCCCGCCTCGAGTGCCTTGATGTCGCAGGTCACCAGGCCGTGCAGAAACCGGGCTCGATCCTCACCCGAGATCTCGAGCCAGGAAGTCTCCCAAACGTCTCGTGGCCCGACGACGGCGCAGCCGCCGGTGAGCGCTCGGTAGCCCTCGGAAACCCCTGTCTCGCCCTCGCTCGATTGGCTCTTCACGAACCGCCAGTCTACCAGCCGAGCGGCGGAAAGGTGGCGACGTATCGCCATGTTGCGACCCGATATAGTGCGCGCCGACCGATGAGCGATCCGGTTCCATTCGAGCTCGAGACCGCGGAGGGAAGGATTCTCCACGGGCTTCTGGACCTGCCCGCGGGGCGCGGGCCCGGGCCGGCGGTGGTGGTGTGCCACGGCTTCAAGGGCTTTATGGAGTGGGGCTTCTTCCCTCATCTCGCCACCCTCTTGGCCGAGCGGGGGTTTGTGGTGGTCCGGTTCAATTTCTCGGGCTCCGGCATGAGACCCGGTGAGGACCGCGTCAGTGACCCGGAGGCGTTTCGCACCGCGACCTTTACGCGGGACGTCGCCGAGATCCACCATGTTCTCCAAGCTCTCCCCGAATCGATCGCCCCTGGGCGCGTCGATGCCGACCGAGTCGGCCTGCTGGCTCACAGCCGCGGCGGTGGCGCGGCCATCTTGAGCACGGCGAGCACGGCGAGCGCGGCGAGCGCCGGGCGTCAGAACGGCTCTCCGCGGGCCCTGGTGACCTGGGCGGCGGTGGCCAGTTTCGACCGGCTGGGTGAGGAGGAAAAAGAAATCTGGCGCCAAAACGGCGAGGTCCCGGTGGTCAACGCGCGCACCGGGCAGACGCTGCCGATCGGGGCCGAGGTGCTGCGTGACCTCGAGGAGCACGGCCCGGAGCTGGACATCCGGGCCGCGGCGGCAAAGATCCACGCCCCCTGGCTGATCGTCCACGGCGGAGACGACGAGACGGTGCCGGTGGCCGAGGCCCACGAGCTGGCGTCTGCCGCTCCCGGCGCCGAGCTCCTCGAGATCGACGGCGCGGGGCACACCTTTGGGGCAGTGCATCCGTTCGCCGGACCGACACCGCATCTGATCCAGGCGATGAACGCCACCCAGACCTGGTTTCGCCGGCATCTTGGGCATCGGGAGCATCGGGGGCATCGGGAGTCATCTGCGAGTTAGAGTTGCATCCGGAGGATTCGACATGGACATGCACTTCGAAGGCGTCGTTTTTCACACCTACGCGGCCGAGCTGGCGCGGCGGATCCGGTACCCGTATCCACCGTTTGCGGTCCTCGACGTGCGGGGACCCGGCGCCCACGACCGCGAGCGGATTCCCGGCTCGGTGGCCTACGACGCCGCGTCCACCGACCTCCCGGACGGGACTTCCGAATCCACCGAGTTCTTTGTCGTCGGCTCGGGGCCCGAGGACGTCCTCGTTCGGCGGGCCTCGCAGGCCCTGCGCGAAAACGGCGCGCGACGGGTCGTCGAGGTCATCGGCGGGATGCGCGAATGGAAACAGCAGGGGTTTCCGCTCGAGCACGGCCGATCGGACGGTGAACGCGCGGCATGAGCGCCGACGTCCGGTCCGCCGGCGTGGACCACCGTTAGGACTCTTCTCGCCCGTCGCGAGCCCCGGATCTACGTCATAGGAGCTCTTCGAGCCCCGCCACCACCCGATCGGCTCCGGCTTGCCGCAGCTCGGCCTCCGTGTACCGTCCGGTCGTCACTCCGATCGAGCCGGCGCCGTGCGCGCGGGCACAGTCGACGTCGTGCTTTGTGTCACCGACGATCACCGTGTCCGCGGCCTGGAACCGGCGCCGATGGACCCTCTCGGCGGTCTCGAGCGCCCTCGGTGGAAGCGCTTTGCGCTCCGCGGCCCCGTCACCAAAGGCCCCGAACGGGAAGAAGCGGTTGAGATCGAATCGGCCGAGCTTGATCCGCGCCCCGCGCTCCCAATTTCCCGTGAGAAGACCCAGCGCCACCCCGGGACGCCGCGCTAACGCTTCCAGCGTGTCCAGCACACCGGGCAGCAACCGCATCGACTCGCGGTCGAGTCCTCGATCGAGCGTCCCAAAGTAACGCTCCTTCATCCGGGGAAGGCCGGCGGCGATGCTCTCCGCGCCGACCCCCGCATCTTGCAGGAGATCGAAGGAGATTTGATGGTCGGTCTTGCCGGCAAAATCATAGCGATCGATCTCGCCCGATGTCCCAAAGGTCTCGGTCATCGCGTCCGCAAAGAACGACTTCACCTGACGGCCGCAGTCGAGCAGCGTGCCGTCGATGTCGAAGAGGATCAGCTTCACCGGCGACCCGGCGCCTGCCCGTCTATCTCCACCTATCTCCACCTATCTCCAATTGGGCGGCGACTTGGTCTCGAGAAAGGTGGCGATGCCGTGCTTGCAGTCGTCCGTCGCGCGCGCTTGAGCGTTGACCTCGGCGGCCAGGGCCAGCGCCTCCTCGAGACCCAGGCCCAGCGCGTCGAGCAGCAACTTTTTGGTGCGGGCGATCGACTCCGAGCTGGCCCGCGCGAGAACCTCGACCGCCAGGTCGCGGGCGCGAGCGTCGAGCTCCCCGGCCGGCGCCACCCGGTTGACCAGGCCGATCTCGAGCGCTCGCTCGGCCTCGATGAACTCAGGGTTGAGCAGCGCTTCTCGCAAGTCGCGCCCCCGGAGTCGCAAGGGCAGGAAGGTCGCGACCAGCGCGGCGACAAAGCCGATACGGACCTCGCTGTACATAAATCGCGAGTCCTCGGCGGCGACGACAAAGTCGTGCGCGGTCGCCAGGCCGCATCCTCCGGCCACACACGCGCCCCGCACCGCGGCGACCGTCAGCGCCGGCTGACGCAGGACCGACTCGAAAAGACCTCGCAGCCGGTTCGAGTCGGCGAGGTTCTCCTCGTGCCCAGCGTCCTTGAGGGAGCGCAGGTGCTCGAGATCGGCGCCCGCCGAGAAGTGCTTGCCCCGACCGGTGAGAATCACCGCGCGGACTCCCTCGGCCCTCAAGTCGTGACCGTAGACCGCGGTCAGCGCCGCCACCAGCTCGGGCGAGAGCGCGTTGGCCCGCTTGGCGTCGTCGAGCTGGAGAAAGAGAAGATCCTCCTCGCGGCTCACCTGGAGAAACCGCGACGATTCGAGGATCGAGCCGGTCACGTCTGCAACACCCCGGTCTTGAAATCGCCCAGATCCGCGTTGCCCGCGGCCACTTCGAGCGAACGAGCCAGGACCGACCGGGTGTCCTTGGGATCGATGATGGCGTCGACCCACAGCCGGGCGGCGGCGTAACGCGGGCCCATCGCCTCGGCGTAGCGGCGTTCGATCCGCTCCAGACGCTCGCGTTTCTCCTCCTCGCTCACCTCGGCCCCGCGGTTCTTGAGCTGGATCGACAGCAGGGTCTTGGAGGCCTGCGAGCCCCCCATGACGGCAATCGCGGCCGACGGCCACGCGTACAGAAACCGTGCGCCATAGGCCTTGCCACACATCGCGTAGTTGCCGGCGCCATAGGAGTTGCCGGTAAAGAGGGTGATCTTGGGCACCACCGAGTTGGCGACCGCGTTAACCATCTTGGCGCCGTCCTTGATGATCCCGCCGCGCTCGGCCCGGCTCCCGACCATAAACCCGGTGACGTCCTGCAAAAACAGCAGCGGGATGCGCTTCTGGTTGCACAGCTCGACAAACCGGGCGCCCTTGTCGGCCGAGTCGGAATAGATGACACCGCCGATCTGGAGCTCCTTGTCGGCTTTCTCGGCGCCCTTCTTTCGTTCGACGATCGAGCGCTGGTTGGCGACCACGCCGACGACGTGACCCTCGATCCAGCCGGTGCCGCAGATCAACGTCTGTCCGTAGTTGGCCTTGAACTCGTCCAGCTCACTGCCGTCGAGCAGCCGCGCCAGAACGTCGCGGGTCTCGTAGGGACGGGCGCGGTCGATCGGCACGATGCCGTAGAGCTCGTCGATCGGATAGAGGGGCTCCGCCGGCTCCCGCCGGGCAAAGGGCGCCCGCTCACCGGACGCCAGTTGCGCAAACTGCCGCCGGATCGCTTCGAGACAGGCGGCATCGTCAGGATGTCGATGGTCGACCACCCCCGACACGTCGCACTGCACCAGCGCGCCGCCGAGCTCCTGGTTGTCGATCTCCTCGCCGATCGCCGCCTTGACCAAGTGGGAACCGGCCAGAAAGATCGAGCCGGTGCCTTCGACGATGTGCGACTCGTCGCTCATGATCGGCAGATAGGCCCCGCCGGCCACACACGAGCCCATGATCGCGGCGATCTGGAAAACGCCCTCCGCCGACAACCGCGCGTTGTTGTAGAACGCCCGTCCGAAGTGCTCGCGGTCGGGAAAGATCTCGTCCTGGAGCGGCAGAAAGACACCCGCCGAGTCGACCAGATAGACGATGGGTAGCCGATTCTCGAGCGCGATCTCCTGGGCCCGCAGGACCTTCTTGCAGGTCAACGGAAACCACGCCCCCGCCTTGACCGTGGGGTCGTTGGAGACGATCATCGCGTCGTGGCCGGAGACCGTGCCGATCCCGACCACCACCCCGGCCGCGGGCGCGCCCCCCCACTCCTCGTAGTGGCCGTGCGCGGCCCATAGCCCCAGCTCCAAAAACGGCGTGCCGTCGTCGCACAGCGCGGCGACCCGCTCGCGGGCGCTCATCTTGCCCTTGGCCGCCTGGCGGGCGTGGGACTTGGCGCTGCCACCCTGACGCAGCTCGTCTTCCTGCGCGCGCAGCGTCTCGAGCTCGCCGATCCAGTGATCGCGCCGTTTCTCGAACAGCTCGTCTTTTTCGATTTGCGACTCGATCACACTCAAATTCGGGCCCCCGAGGTCGCGTCATTATAAGTGCGGGCGCATCGGGGCAAACTTGCAGGCTGCTAGCATCCCGCCGTGCGCATCAAGGTTCTGGCATTTGCCACCGCGCGCGACGCGATCGGTGGTCGCGAGATCGAGGTCGAGGTCGGGGACGGGGCCACGGTCGCGGACCTGCGCCGTCTCCTGGAAGCAGATTACCCCGCGCTCGAGCCGATCTGGGAACGGTTGGCGGTAGCGGTGGACGGAAAGCTGTCGGCGGCGAATTCGAGCCTTTCCGACGGCGCCGAGGTGGCCCTTCTCCCGCCGGTCTCCGGGGGCGCGGGTGTGCCCGAGCCACCGATCGCCCTGATCCACGAGGCGATCGACGTCGAACGAGTGGTCGAGCAGACCGCCCACCCTTCGTGCGGGGCCTGCCTGGTGTTCGAGGGCCGGGTCCGCGACTCACGGAACGGGCGTAGAGTCACCGGTCTCTTCTACGACGGCTACGCGCCCATGGCGCACTCGGCGCTCGAACGGATCCGCAGCGAGCTCGGTGACACGCACCCCGGTCTGCGGTTGGCGATCGTCCACCGTCTGGGCGACGTGCCGGTGCGCGAAGCCTCGGTGGCGATCGTGGCCGCCGCGCCACACCGGGTCGCCGCCTTCGAGGCCTGCCGCGAGACCCTCGAGCGGCTCAAACACGAGGTACCGATCTGGAAACGCGAGCACTACGACGACGGGTCCGTCGAGTGGCGCGAAGAAGAGAAGCTACGGTGATCAGTAACGCGGTACCGACGGATCGACCAGCAGGCTCCAGGCGTTGATACCGCCGGCCAGGTTGCGGGCGTGCGGGAATCCTCGCTCGCGCAGAAACCGAACGGCCTGGATCGCGCGGGGGCCGTGGTGACAGTGCACGACCAGCGGCCGGTCGGTCGTCAGCTCTTCCAGCCGCCCGGGGAGCTCGTTGAGCGGGATGAGGGTCGCGCCTTCGATCCTGCAGATCGAGAACTCCTCCGGCGTCCGTACGTCCAGCACGTCGACCGCCTGGCCGCCCTGGATCCACTGGTGAAGCTCCACCGGGCTGATGTGGAAATCATCGACCTCTCCGGCCGGCTCTTCCGGGGCCGCCTCGGTGACCGGCTGCGCCGCCGGGATCTCCGGCGCCGCGGCCACGCCGCAAAAGGCCTCGTAGTCGATCAGTTGGGTGACGGTCGGATGCTCGCTACACACCGGGCACTCGTTGTCCTTCTGCAGCTTGAGCTCGCGGAACTCGGTCCCCAGCGCGTCCATCACCACCAACCGGCCGATCAGCGGCTCGCCGACTCCCAGCAGGATTTTTAGTGCCTCGTTGGCCTGCAACGAGCCCACGATCCCGGGCAAGACCCCCAACACTCCACCCTCGGCGCAGGAAGGCACCAGCCCCGGAGGCGGCGGCTCGGGGAACAGACACCGGTAACACGGACCACGCTCGCCCCAGAACACGGAGACCTGCCCCTCGAAGCGAAAGATCGAGCCGTAGACGTTGGGCTTGCCGGCGAGGACGCAGGCGTCGTTGACCAGATAGCGGGTGGCGAAGTTGTCGCTGCCATCGATCACCAGATCGTAGTCGGCGAAAATCTCGAGGGCATTCTGTGAGTCGAGCCGCACCGGGTGGGCGCGCAGGCAGAGAAACGGGTTGACCTCGCGCAACCGCTCGAGCGCTACTTCGAGCTTGGGGCGGCCGATGTCGCTGTGGCCGTACAGGATCTGGCGCTGGAGGTTGGTCTCGTCGACCTCGTCGAAATCCACCAGACCCACGGTGCCGACTCCGGCGGCGGCCAGGTAGAGCGCCACCGGCGAGCCCAGCCCCCCCGCACCGACGACGAGGGCGCGCGCGGCCTTGAGCTTCTCCTGCCCCTCGACGCCCACCTCGGGAAGGACCAGATGGCGGCTATAGCGACGCAGCTCTTGCCCGCTCAGCGGTGCGCGCGACGGACGCTCCGGCGCCTCCGATCGTTCACCCATCGGCTAGAGAGCCCGTACCAGCGACAGACCGATGGCGACCGCGGTCGCCGCCAGCAGTACCAGCGACGCCAGAACGTGATCGGGCCGCTCCTGCTCGAGCGGGTTGAGCCACTTGGCGACGCCATAGCCACCCAGGAACCCGCCGAGATGAGCCCAGTTGTCGATCCCGGGAAACACCAGCCCAAAGAGAAAGAGAATGACCGTATAGCCCCAAGCCGTGCGGCCGAGATGGCCGGCGACGCCCCGTCGTCCGCTGTAGACCAGAGCGCCGAGCAAACCAAAGATCGCCGCCGACGCCCCGACGCTGATCGAACTGGGGTGGCCACCCATGATGACTCGCAAAAAAACCAAATAGGTAGCGCCGATGGCCGACAGCGCGAACCCGGCGGCCGAAGACAGCAGATAGATCAGAAACATCCGGCCCGGTCCGTAGACCTGCGCCGCAGCCGGCGCCAGTTGGCGCACCCACATCATGTTGAAGAAGATATGGATCAGACCGCCGTGAAGCCAGCCGGCGGACAGCAGGGTCCACCACCGGCCTTCAAAGATCACCGGCCTGGGGCCGCTCGCCCCCAAGGCCACCAGACTCGAGTGGCTGGGAGCCAGCATTCCGAGCGCCCCCCTCATCCCGATCGAGCCCATGTCGAGCAACAGACTCAAGAGGTACAGCCCGATACAGCCGAACAGGATGATCTTGGTGGCACCAAAGTCGGCGCCCAGCCGTTGCAGGACCTTGCCGTAGCCCCACAGCCCGGGGTTCCGCCGACCGCAATTGAGGCAGGCCTCCTGGTTGACCCCGACCAGTTTGCCGCAAGCCGGGCAGACGACCGAGCCGCTGGTCTGGCGTTGGAACAACCGCGATCCCTCTATTCGTCCTCGCCCGCCGGAGTCTCCGCATCCGGCTCGTGCTCGAGCGCCTGAACCACCTGGCTGACCTCCGCCTCGGCCTTGCGCACTTTTGAGCGGCAGATCTCGAGCAAGCCGGTCGCGCGCTTGAGCTCGCCGGCGAGCTGGTCGATGTCGATCTCCTCGCTCTCGATCCGGTGGAGGATCGCTTCGAGCTCCTGGATTGCGTCGCCAAACGCGATCTCGGCTTCTGCGGATTTCTCGCTCATTTTGGCTTGCTCCTGGGACGGCTCCTGCCCCCGCCTCTGACTCCGTTCGACGGGCGCTGCGGCGATTCCGGCGAGCACCTGCTGCTCGTGCTCGCTCACCGCCGCGGCACCACGCGGCTCAAGATTATCCCGGATGAAAGCTCCGTCGAGAGCGCATCCCCCACCTCCACGGCGCCCGCGTCCCTCACCAACCGTCCTTCGGGATCGCGTGTGATCGAGAACCCCCGTGCCAGAGTGCGCTCGGGAGCCAGCCCCCCGAGCAGCCGCCCCCAGCCGGCGATCCGGGTCTCGGCCTCGCGCAACCGGGCGCTCGCCGCGGTCGCGATCCGGCGAGCCGCTTCCGGCGCGCGTCGCCCTCCGGCCTTCAGCGACCGCACCGGCGCCCGCGCCAAGCGCGCGCCGAGCGCCTCCAGTCCCCGCTTCTCGAGCGCCAGACGCTGGCCCGCGGCGCGATTCAGGCGGCCCGAGAGCACCGCCAGGCGCTGACGCTCCGATGCCACCCGAAAACGAGCCAGGGCCAGACCGCGCTCCGCTCCCGACAGCCGGCGGCTCGCGTCCCGCAGCGGCTCGAGCGCCGCCCGCCGGAGCCCTCGACGGAGATTCTCGAGGTGACGTTCGGCAGTCGCCAGCCGTTGAACCAAAAACTCGCCGGCGCGGGTCGGTGTTTTGGTCGCGGTGTGAGCTACCCGGTCGGCGATCGCCTCGTCGATCTCGTGGCCCAGACCGGTGATGACCGGCACCGGGGAGCGGGCGACCGCTTCGGCGATCCGGCGGCTGTCAAAGGCCGCCAGATCGGCCCGCGACCCGCCGCCCCGGATCAGCACCGCGCAATCGACATCCAGGCGCTCCACGGCCGCGAGCGCTGCCGACACCTCGCGTTCCGCCTCCGCTCCCTGGACGGCGGTGTGCAGAAACGCCACCTCGAAGCCGTAGCCCGACTCGTGGAGCGTGGCCAGAAAGTCGTGGTAAGCGGCACTGTCTTTTGACGTGATCAGGGCCAGGCGAAGGGGCACCGGGGACAGCGGTCTGGTTTTATTGAGCTCCAGCAACCCGGCCTTGGCGAGCGCTTCCAAAGTCTCGCGGCGGCGTTTTTCGAGCAGGCCGAGCGTAAAAAGAGGATCGACTCGCCGCACCACTAGTTGCAGCCGGCCAAAGGGCGGATAGAAGTCCACTTCGCACCAGCAACGAATCTGCTGGCCTTCTTCGATCTTCTGTTCGCTCTTCGCCAGCTCGCGGTTGACGGCCTGAAGGTCCCGTCTCCAGATCACCGCCTCGAGCTTGCCGACCACCCGGTCCCCGGCGCCCTTCTCGATCAGCTCCAGATAGAGGTGACCACGCTGGCTTTTTCGGACACGCTGGGTCTCTCCCGCTACCCAGACGCCGGGCAACGCCCGGGTCAGCAGCTCGCGGAGCTCCTCGCACAGCTCGCCTACCGAATAGGTATCGTGCGATGGAAAGCTCACGAGCGGACGCCGGCTCCGCGGTCGAACCGGGGAGAGGTTGGTGAAAAGGCCGGGCTAGTGGTAACCGGTGAGCTCGTCGGCCGTTTCCAGCGGGATCGACTTGGCCCAGGCCAGCGCATTGCGGTCGCCCAGCGTGAGCTTGTCGAGAAACTCCACCGCCTCCTCGCGCTGGTGGAACATGCGCCAGATAAAGGTGTGACCGGCGGGAGCCGTGAAGTACGTGTAGTGCTTGGTGCCGTCGCTGAGATCGAAACCCAGGTCGGTCTCGCCGTTGACACCCACGCACACCATCGCGATGGCGCGATAGGCCAGCGCCAGGGCCTTGAGCGCGTCCTCGTAGTCGGCCAGCTCCTCACGGGACAGTGCCGAGTGGTAGACCGCCACCCGGTTGATGTCCTCCTCCGCCAGCAGGTTGTAAGGCACGTCGTTACGGTCCATTGCCTCGCGGGTCTCGGCGGTGGTCACAAAAACGTCGTCGGTGCCGCCGACCTTGTAGGTGATGGCAAAAACATCCTCGTCCAGCTCGGCAAAGGCCTCGGCGAGCATACTCTCGTCTTCGATGGTGAAATAGTAAAGGCGGTTCAGCAACCTGCGTCGCGACATCTCGATCTCCTTCGGACGCTCGCCCGGCGGGCGGCGGGAGAGGTTCTTTTCCTTGATATCTTGTGGTGCTTGCGGCCGAGGCCTGACGAACCCGGGTCGAGCCCTGGCGATTCTAGCCGCTCCGGCCAATAAAATCGACTCCCCCGAGCCAGCCGCCTGGCCTTCCGCCCAGCGGCGCAGGCTGCCAAAGAAACGCGCACGACATGTCGGACGATTCGGTACACGCCTCCCCACGACTGCGGCTGCCGAGCGCCGTCCTCAAGATCTGGGGCGGCGAGGCGGCCCCGGATGGGGCCGGCGCCGAGCCTACCGCCGAGGAGGTTCTGCGCCGCAACGAGGGCATCCACTCCATCGGCGAAGGCCTCTTTGCCATCACCCCCGTACCAGGTGACGAGGCGGTTTTCGACGCCGCGCTGACCTGGAGCGAGGCGATACGCCGCCAGCCGGACCTCGTCGGGGGCGGTCTCGGGGCGCGGGGCCTGATCGTTCCGGGGGTCCTGTTGCTTTCGGCCGACGGGACCGCCGACCTCGAGCCGGACGCGGTGACTTCCGACCTGGCGGCAAGCGAGCCGGACCTCGAGCCCGGTACCTACATGAGCGCCCGGGCCGCGCAGACCCTCGAGTACGCCGTCACCACGCGGCTCCGAGGCTCCTACAACACCGCGTCCGGCTCCAGTCTTCCACTCATCGAGGTGTCGGGACCACGGTACGACACCCCGCCGTGGCGAAACCACGAGGTTCTCGGCCAACGAACCCAGTGGGTCGAGCGTCGGGCGAGCGACGCACTGGCCGCGGGACTCGAAGAGCCGGTGCTGCGCGTCACCGGCCCGGCCGGCGTCGGCAAGAGCCGAATCGTCTGGGAGATCCTGCAAAAGAACAGAAACCTCCGCCTATGGCTTACCGCGCGCCCGTCGCGGCTTCGCACGCCGGTCCTCGCCGAGCAGGCGTTGCGGCAGATCCTCCTACCGTCGGCGCCACAAGAAGACGATCCGTTTCATCCCCGGCTCGAGGCCGATTTGGATCGCTCCCAGATCCAACAGGCGCTTGAGAGCCGCCGCGGCCGGGGCGGCGCAAAGGAGAGCCGGTTGCTGGGCGATCGGGCGCTCGTCGCACTCGAGCACCTCGGCCCCGCCAACCGTGGCCCGATCTGGCTGGTGATCGACGACTGCCACCGGCTGGGGGATCTCGATGCGGAGTTTCTGGACCGAATCGCCAACATCGAGACGGTGGCGGGGTCCTTGCGGCTCGTCCTGATCGGCCGTACCGGGACTCGCTGGAGCGATCGTTTTTCGTCGGCGGCCGAAATTCCGGTCGACGTCATGAGCAAAAGCGAGATTCGCGAGCTCGCCGAACAGCTCACGGTCGGCTTCGCCCTGCCCGGCAAGCTCCTGGACCGATTTCTGGGCGAGATCGGTGGCAACCCGTTTGCCCTCGAGGAAGGGCTCTTCGCGCTCGTGCACGACAAGAGCCTGCGGCGGGTCTACGGCAGTTTCTTCTTCGCCGGAAACCCCGAGCGGCCCTTTGCTCCGTCTCATCGGTTTGTTCGCCACCTCGAATCCGAGGTCGGTCGGCTGACCGACCCCTGGCCGGTTCGCCTCCTGAGCCTGCTCGACGAAGCCGCTCCGGAGGCCGAGCTGGCGTCCGCCGCTTCTTTGATCGGTCACGACACCGGCGCCGGCTGGGCGGCACCGCTGACCGACGCCGGGATCCTGACGGCCGCCGACTCGCCCTGGGGACCGGGGGTGACTCTTGCAACGATCGCGCAACGAGAGGCGCTCGAACAAACGCTCACCGAAGACGACCGCGACAGGCTCAAACGGCGGGTCGGAGAGCTGCTGGCCGAGACCGGAGAGGGCGGTGAGGCGCACTGGCGCGCTTACCGGCTGCTGGCGGGAACGCCCGAGGCGATCGAACCGCTGCTCAAACTGGTCAAAAGCGCGCACGCCGCCAAATTGCCGCAGCGCGAGCTGCTCGACGCCCTGACCGACGAGCTCAGACGTCATCACGACAGTGGCGGCGATCCGGCGATCGAGCTGGAGCTGTTGTGGCGGCTGCTGCCGCTGGCTCGGCGGCAGGGCCTGCTTCGGAACTATGAAAAGGAGCTGGCGCGCGGCGTCGAGCTGGGAGAATCGGAGCCGCTGCGGCTGATCGCCCTGGCCAGCATCAAGGCCGAGATGGAGCAAGAGGCCGGACGGCTGGAGATCGCCGAGCGGACGATCAAGAAAGCGCTCGAGGCGGCGTCCGGCGCGGAGCCGGCACGCAAGGCCCTGCTATTGATTCAACTGGGCCGCTTGCTCCAGCGCCAGCAACGTCTCGACGAGGCGCACGAACTGTTCATCAATGTCCGGGAAGCGGTCGGCCAGGGGGGGGCCAGCCCGCTGACGGCGAGCTGCGATTTCTACCTCGGGAACATCGCCCTTCGACAGGGTCGACACGAAGACGCCGAGCGAAACCACCTGGCCGCGCTGGAAGAACGCCGCCGCCACGACCTGGCGGGGCCGACCGGTGCCTCGCTTTCGGCGCTCGGCGCGGTGGCCATCGCGCGTGGCCACTACCCCACCGCCCTCGAGCGATACAGCGAAGCCCAGCGGCTCCTTGAGGAGCACGGCAAGGCGGCCGACGCCAGCTACGCCCTCCTCGGAGTCGCCAAGGCGATGAGCCGCATGGGCGACTACACCGGTGCCACCGGGCCGGTACGGCGCGCGCTGGCGCTACGCATGGATCGGGACGACGCCGCCGGCGTGGCCATCGCGCAGCTCGCGGTGGCACAAAACTATTTCGACATCGGCCAGCCGGACGCCGCATTGGAGCGGGCACGCGAAGCCCACTTCCAGCTCAGCATGATCTCCGATGAAGGACACCTGGCCGACGCCGAGGCGTTGATCGGTCGCGTTCACCTGAGCCGGCGACACCACGACCGCGCCAAAACACGCTGCCAGGCTGCGGCCGACCGGCACCGCGCCGAGGGCGACCTCGAGGGGACGGCGCTCGATTTGTCCAGCCTGCTGGCGATCGCCCTGGCCGAGGGCGACACCGGAGCGGTGCGGCAGCACACCACCGAGCTCAAGAATCTACTGGCCGACCTGCCGTCATCCGACGTCGGCGACCACCTTTCCCACCGTCTCTATCAAGGGCTCGACCACCTCACGGCCGCCGGTCTCAAGGTTGGGGACCCATTGACCTATCTCGACAAGGCCTACCAAGGCGTGCTCGAAAAAGCGGGTCACCTGAGCCACGAGCAGCGTCACCGGTACCTGTTCCAGATCCGCGACAACCAGGAGATCGTCACCGAAGCTACCGAAAAGGGGCTGGCCGGGGCGTGAGACCGCATGAGCGTCTCGACTTGAAGGGGCGCACGCTCGCCGCCACCGGCTGTCTCCTCGTCCTGTGCGCCTGCCAGTTCGAGACCGGACAGGCAAAAACCGAACCAGCGGCTGTTCCGTACCCGGTCCCCACCCAAGAGGACGAGATTCGAGCCGCGATCCGGAGAGTCGCGGGCTGGCAACTCGCCCATCTCCGGGGCGACCCTCGGGAGTGGACCAACGCGGTCTTTCTGGTCGGGCTGACTGCGGCCTACGATGCGACCGGCGACCCAGAGTACCTGGCAGAGGTCACTCGCATTGCGGAAGCGCAAAACTGGCTTCCCGGGCCGCGGCTTCGCCACGCCGATGACCATGTCATCGCCCAGACTTACGTGGAGCTTGCGCGTCTCCACGACGAACCCCGGATGGCCGAGCCCTTTCGCAAAGTCATCGAGCAAATGATGGCGGAGCCCGCCGGCTGGCCCAAGCGGCACCAGCCCATCGACTACTGGTGGGCCGACGCGCTGTTTATGTCACCACCCGCGGTGGCGAAGCTGGCGACGGTGACACGGGATAGCCGCTATCTCGACTTTCTGGATCGCAAGTGGCGCGAGGCCCACGATCTGCTCTACGACCCGGAAGAGCGACTCTTCTACCGCGATTCTCGCTACCTGTCCGGACGGCCGGACGCGTTCGACGACGTCGACGGCAAGGTGTTCTGGTCACGCGCCAACGGCTGGGTCCTTGCCGGATTGGCACTGCTTCTCGACGAGCTTCCCGAGGAGCGGGACAGCCGCGCGTTTTACCTCGCGGTGTTCACCCAGATGGCCTCGAGGATCGCGGCGTTGCAAGCGGCCGACGGGCTGTGGCGCACCGACCTGCTGGCGACGGCTTCCGGTGCCCCCGGCGAGAGCAGCGGTTCGGCGCTTTTTTGCTACGCGCTCTCCTGGGGCGTCAACCACGGCGTTCTCCACCGTGAGACCTACCTCCCCGCAATCCGGCGCGCCTGGTCCGGGCTGCACCGCAACATCGACGGCGAAGGCCGGCTGGGCTGGGTCCAACGGCCCGCCTCCGAGCCCGGCAAGGTATCGCGCCGCGACACTGCGCCGTACGGAGCCGGCGCCTGGCTGCTGGCCGCGAGCCAGGTCATCGAGCTCGACTAAAAAAGGGGACTGTCCCCGTTTTTCGGGTGGATCTTCCGGACCATCGTCGTCGAGGCGCCAAAACCGAACCTCCGCCGCAGCCACGGGATCGATTCGGTCTTGACCGCCTCGAACCCGTGGCGCTCGTACAGCCGCCTGGCTCCTGGGTTCGTGTCGACTACATCCAGACGCACCTGAGTGCAGCCATGACCTTGCGCGACATCCACGATCCGCCGCAAGAGCTCGGACCCGACTCCCCGCCCGCGGCCCGACGCGGCCACCACGATTCCGTCCATCAACAGCTCGCCCTCTGCGGGCTTCCGCTCGAAAAGCGACAACCAGAAGGCGCGCGTCGCCCCGCCGAGCCAGCCGTATCTGCGACGCAGATCCGGCCACTCGATGCCCACCAACGCGCGGCCGTCGTAGTGGAACCCAGCCAGCCCCACGACTTCGCCGGCGTGTCTGGCGACAATCGCCCGGTCGAGACAAAAAGTCTCGGCCAGAAGGGCTTCCCCGTCGTCCCCGAGAATCGGGCCGAGCTTCTGCCGGAACGCTTCGAAGTAGAGATTGGCCGCCCGTGCGCGGTCCGAGTCGCCGAGACCGTTCTCGAAAACAACCGAATCCACCGGCGGCAACGACGCTCAGCGATCGCTTCTGGCGTCGCCTTCCTTGAGAAAAGTCCCGGCCTGGTACTCCTCGAAGGCTTGGCGAAGCTCCGCCTGCGTGTTCATCACGATCGGTCCGTACCAGGCCACCGGCTCCTTGAGCGGCTTGCCCGAGACCAGCAAAAACCGGATCCCCTCCTCGCCCGCCTGGACGGTCACCTCGTCACCGCGATCGAAGAGCACCAGCGAGCGGTTGTCGGCTTCCTCGGAGAGCGAAGTGTCGGCCCAGCCCATACCCTCGGTCGGGACGTCGAGCGGCCCCGATGCGTTGCAAAACCGGCCGGAGCCCGCAAACACATAGGCAAAGGCGTGCCGCGTGGTCTCGACCGGAAGGCTTCGCCGGCGGTTGGGCGGCACCGAGACATCGATGTATTGCGGGTCGGCGGCAATTCCATCCACCGGCCCCCGCGCGCCCCAGATCTCGCCGCAGATGACCCGGATCTTGGTGCCGTCATCCTCGGTCACCTCGGGGATCCCACCGCTGGGAATCTCCTGATAACGCGGTGGCGTCATCTTGAGCGACGAGGGCAGATTGGCCCAGAGCTGAAAGCCGTGCATACGGCCCTCGGCGTCGCCGTGCGGCATCTCCTGATGAATGATGCCGCTCCCGGCGGTCATCCACTGGACGTCGCCGCCGCCGATCGTTCCCGCGTTGCCCAGGCTGTCGGCGTGATCGACGCTTCCCGAAAGCACATAGGTGATGGTCTCGATACCGCGGTGCGGGTGCCACGGAAAACCGGCGAGATAGTCCTCGGGGCGCTCGTTGCGGAAGTCATCCAGGAGCAGAAACGGATCGAACTCGCGAGTCTTGCCAAACCCGAAGGCGCGGTTCAAGTGAACCCCCGCACCCTCGATGGTGGGCTTGGCCTTGATCAGTTGCTTGATGGGTCGGATCGACATGGCGGTCTACCTCAAAGCTGACTATCTGAGACCACGCTCTTCCAGCCGGCCGGACACATACTTGTGCAAAACACTGGAAACCAGAGTTTGGTAGGGAATACCCTCCTCCAGCGCTCTTTTTTGAAGCGCCTCGAGATCCTTTGTCGAGATTCGGATATTGATCCGGCGATCCTTTTTGAAAGTGGCCTTCGCGTACTCTCGGTAGCGCGAAATCTCACCCTTCTTTCGGCGAACCGATTTCAGCTTGCCGGCTTCTATCGCCTCCAACAACTCGCGCTCGTCCTTGTCCAGCTTCGTCATCACGAGTCTCCCAGATACTTCTTAGTTGCCTTCCGGCTCGGAATGATGGTCTTCAAAAAAATCTCCGTCTCCGCCTCGACAAACGGCACGATGTAAGCGTATTCATTCACCTCGACTACAAAAACGCGCTGGCCTGCATAGCGGTCCTGGTTCGGGTGTTCGAGTAGGTCCAGAATGTCGCCGCGTTCGATATGAAAGACGATCTCCTCAAAGGTAATTCCTCTCTCGGCACGTAGCTGGTCGTTCTTCTCCGCGTTCCAAGAGAAGTACTTCACTACGGCATATTAGCATAATGTGTGCCTTTTGTACTCATCTCACAACGGCGACGATCAAAATCAGAGAGGGGAAAAGAAACATCACTTGCGGATAGCCTTCACCATACGGGCACACGGAATCGTGACTCCCTTGGAGGTCGGCACGTCGATTCTCTCGGTGATCGAAAACCCGCAGGCCCGATAGAAGGGCTCACCCGCCACCGTCGCCACCAGCTCGAGTGATCCAAAGCCCTCTTCGGCTGCCGCCGCTTCACACAGAGACAGAACCAACCGCCCGACACCTCGCCGCGCATAGTCCGGGTGCGTGTACATCGCCCGAATGCGGGCCGGCTCGGTCGCCGGATCGAGGAGCCGGGCGTCCCGGCCTGCCGAGTGGTCGCCGCCAAAGAGTGTGGCGCGCCGGCTCCAGCCTCCGCAACCGGCAAGCCGGTGGTCACTCTCTACGGCAAAGTACGTTCCGTCCTGGATCAGTTGCGTATCGACACCCATGATCTCGAACGACGCCTCCACGTGCTCGCGGTCGAAGTACGCTCCGATCAGCCCCCGGATCGACGCGTCCATCAGGGCCTCGAGACCATCGAGGTCCGCCATGGTGGCGAGTCTGTGGGTCAGATCGCGACGATTGTTCACCATTCGCCTCTCCAGATCATAAGCCGGTGGCGGGAGGATCTTCGCCGTGTAGGGGCCGGGCTTGCCCCGGCCCGGGCGTCCGGCCACGCCGGCCGCTTCAGTTCCCGCTGATGACCAAACGACTGCCGGTCGAGGAGACCTGACCCGCGAGGGCGTGAACGGTCTTGACCAGATCGGTGAGCGTCGGGTCTTTGACGACTCCGGAGAGAAAGGCCAGCTCGTCGCGGAGCTTCCGGCACTGGGTGCTGTTGAAGCGCGTGTCGTCGTAGATATCGAGAAGCGAGACGTGATGGAGCTCGTAGGCGACACCCAGGTTGTTGAGGCGCGCCACGAGCCTTTCGGGGAAACCCGACCACTCTTCCGGCTCGCCGCCCGGAGCCGAGACCCCAAAGTGAACCTGCGCGTCGCCGGAGTAGTTGGCCGGGTCCAGCCGGCCCGCGAACCGCTTGGCGCCCTTCTCACTCATACTCGTCCCTCTTTGGGAGTTTGCCGCTCAGTTCCTTCGGTCGGGAAGCCGAGAAATCCATCGATCCGTGCCCGTTCGGCCTCGGTGAAGTAGTCCCGGTGGACCAGGAACTCGGTGCCCGGCTCCGGCATGGGCACCCTGGGGTTGTTGAGCAAGGTCTCCAAGCCATCGCAGGCGGCGCGGCTGCCGAGAAAAAGCGAGAAGCCACCACAGAGCGACACCAGCCCGTCGGCCAGCTCGCTTTCGATCGCCACATCGACGGAGTCGGGCCGTTCCTCGAGGGTGACCATGTACCCCTCGGGATCGGGTACGACCCGCACCACGGCGTCGACGATCTTGCTCTGCTCGAGAATGGTCACCCGGTCGTCCAGACGGGCCGGAAATGACCCCATGCGAACCTCGGCGATGAGCTCTCCGCTGCCGCGAAAGGTTGCTTCCAGCCGGGCGTCGTGGAGACCGTCTTTTCCGGCCCACAGGGACAGTCGGTGGCCGAGAACGGTGAGCTCGTGCTCGGGCGATGTGAGCTCGACGGTCAGTCCGCCCGCATCCACCGCTTGAAGCTCGGCCACCAGACCCCGATACTCGGTGTTGTACCGAGGAAACTCCATCACCAGAGCACCCCTGTCCGACGCCCTCTCGTCGGGCGGCCCCGACGCCGAAAGAACGACCGCAAAGCACAACAGCGAGGCCACAAAGCCCGCCGCGACGCTACGGCGTGTGAAGCACGCCGGGCGTAGGGGTTCGATCGAAAGAAACATCAATAAGGCGAAGGCTAAGGATAGTACCCGCGGAGGGTGCGGGCTTTCATTCTACCGCCTTTGACCTTGACCTCCACCTCGCGGAAGGACTCACGGTCGGCGGTGTTGTCAGAGGTATAGGTCAGCAGATACTGGCTGCGCAGCTCGTCTTCGATCTGCCGGTAGACAGAGGTCAGCTCCTCGATGCCCTTGATGTAAAAGGCCCGCCCGCCGGTCTCGGACGCCAGCGAACCGAGCTTGCGCCTGAGGCCCACGTTGGCTCCTACCCCGACCCCGATCGAATAGATCACCACGCCGCTCCGGCGCGCGTATTCCAGAACATCGCGGTAGGCGTAGAAGCTCGAAGTGTCGTCGCCGTCGGAGAGCAGGATGAGCGCTCGCCGGCCGCGGGTGGCGCGGAAGTAGTAGAGGCTGGTGACCACCGCGTCGTGAAGCGCGGTCCAGCCAACCGACTGCAGGCCCTCTAGCGATGCCTCGATCGCCCGCAGATCGTCGGTCGGTGGGATGAGCAGAACCGGCTCGCCGGCGAAGCTCAGAGCGAAGACGCGGTCGCGGCTGGTGATGACCTTGGAAAGAAAGCCATTGGCCGCCTCCTTGGCGATGCCCAGCGACGAAGCCATCGAGCCCGAGGTATCGATCGCGATCCCGAGCGCCAGCGGCAGATCCTCGACCAGCTCGAATTTATCGATCTCTTGCGGACGGCCGTCCTCGAAGACCTGAAAGCTCTCCCGCTCCAGCCCGGAGACCGGCCGGTTAGTCGTGGAGTCGAGCACCGTGGTCATCAGCTCCACCAGGTCGACGTCCACCTCTTCCAGATAGAGAGGCGCGTTCAAGAAACGCACGTCTTCGGCGCGGCTGCCGTCGTCGAGGATCACGACCGCGCTCAGATACGAGGTCTCGGCGCTCTCCGGGACGTTTACTTCGGCTTCCCAGGGTGGCTTGGTCACGGTGGCGACCATCTCGTTGTCGAGATGGAACTCGACCTTTTCGACACGCCGCTCTTCGGGCAGCACGATTTCGGCACGGGCCGTCGTTGGACCGTTCGCCTTCGCGCCCCGGCGCGGTTCGACGATTCGGACCCGGAAGCTCCCCCTCGGCTGGTTGAGGACGACTTCATCCGAAGCCACGAGGTTGCCTTCGGAATCGTAGCCCTCCGCCCGGATCACCTGCTCGCGCGGGTACTCGGCCAGCCGCAGCTCGACCGAGAACGGCGGCTTGGTCTTCGAGAGCTGGGGCTCGCCGTCGACCAAGAAGACCACCTTCTTGATGCTCTCGCCCGAGATCAGGGTATCGGCCCGCCAGACACCGAGGATGACATCGGTGTTGGGCGGCGCCAGCAACAGGCTGTCTCTGCCGGCGAGGCGATTTTCTGCCAACCGTTCACCCATCGAGACGATGACATCCTCGGGCACCGGCAACTCTTCAATCTCCTCGGGCTCGGCGGGTACCCGGATGCCATTCGCGATCACCGTCTGGCCGCCGCCGATCTCGTCGACGACGCGAAGCCGGAGCAAATACGCGCGCCCCGGCCGAAGGGCTCGTTCGATCGCCAGAGCGATGGGTTGCCGTTCCTCTGCGGAGGCCGGCAACCGAAAACGCGCCCGGAAGTCCTCAAAGACATCTCCTTCCTGCTCGACCAACCCTTCCACCGTCAGTCGGTGCTCGGGATCCGAGTCCTCGTCGGGTGCTTCGACACCCAGCTCGGCCTCGGGTGGCACGGTCAAGAAGAGCCGGGTGACGATCCGCTGCCGGACGCGGTCGGGAAACTGGATGTCCACGGCCGAAATCGTCAGCTCACCCGTGGTACCGGTTTCGTCCTCGCGCACGCCGAGCGCCCAGCGGGCGATGTCTTTCGGCGGCGCGATGAACCTCTCGATCTCAGTGTTGGTCGGGCGCTGCTTGCGAAATCCGTAGAGGGCCTCGACCCCGGTGGCGTTGTCCACCAGTGGGGTCTCTTCACACGACTGGAGGTCAAAACGCCTGACCCACGTAAATTTCCGGATCTCCTCCCACTGCTCCAGCCAATATTCCATCTCGCGTGTGTAGAGCACCCGCTTGGAGTCGAGCGGCCGCCACAGCCGGTAGATTCCCCCCTCACCATCACGGTAGAAGAGCAGGCTGCGTTTTATTTCCTCTTCCCCGTAGCGCCAGATCTCGAGGGGCTCGAACGTCTGCCCGCACTCGATGACGTGTTTTTCGCTCGGCGGACCGTGCAAAAAAAGCACCCTCGCGCGATCGTCGAGGTAACTGAGGAAGTCGGCTTCAACCAGTCGCCGGCGCGATGCGATGGCCAGCTCCAGCTCATTGGCCTTCGTCTCGGGCGCCGGATCACGGCCCAGAAACGCATCGATCCAGGCCTGCCGCTCGTCGGGTGCCGTAGCCAGCAACTCGGCCCGCTCCTCGCGGGACAGCAGGAACCCCGCCCCGTCGAGAAGAAACTCGCGCTGGCGCTCCGGCCAGAGGACGGGATCGTCCTCGCCGTCGGGCGAGCCCGGCGGCGAGCCGGCCACTCCGGCTGGCAGCGCCAACCACAGCGCGAGGGCCACCGTAGCCCCCAACACGACAGCTCTTTGAACGGCTCGCAGGTCGCCTCGATCTGGATTCTCCACCATCAACTCGTTCCCCTTTTGTTCTCCCTTGCGAGGGACTGCAAGTCGACTGCCAGATCGTCCCTACCGCGGGTTCCGGGTCCGGTAAACGCGTCCCGGATCCGGGCTATAGTACCTACGCTCGCAACCGAAGATACGGTTGACCGAGTTTCCGACGGAACCAAAAACCGGTGCCCGACACAAAAAAGGCGCGACCCATCGCCGAGTGGCAGTCCGGCGAGACGGTGGCGGGATTCGCGCTGCTGGCGCGCAAGGAAAAGCGTCAGGATCGCAACGCCAACGACTACTTGGATCTCGATCTGGTGGACGCCACCGGGCGCATCGTCGGCAAGGTGTGGGGCGACAGCAAGGCTATAAACGGCGACTACGAAGCGGGCGACTTTGTCGCCTTCAAAGGACTGGTCAAGAGCTTTCGGGACCGCATCCAGCTTTCGGTCCTCAACTGCCGCAAGGTCACGGAGGCCGACCGGGAGCTGGGTTTCGACGAAGCGGCGCTCGTTCCTACGACACGGGAGAACATCGACGACCTCTGGACGCGTCTGGAGAAGATCTACCGCGGCGGCGAGATCACCCACCCCGGCTATGCCAAGCTCGCGGCGCTGGCGCTCGATCTCCACGGCGGCAAGCTGCGCGAGCACCCGGCGGCCAAGTCGATTCACCACGCCTACCGAGGCGGTCTGCTCGAGCACACGGTGTCGATGGCCGAGCTCGCTCTCGCGCTCGGCAAGCACTACAAAGAGCTGGATCACGAGTTGCTGCTGCTCGGGGTGCTGTTCCACGATCTCGGGAAGCTGCTCGAGATCGGCGCCATGCCGACCAACGAATACACCCCCAACGGGCGTCTGGTGGGGCACATCGTGATCGGGCGCGACCTGCTCCGCGAGCTGTGGCCCGAGGTGCCCGAGATTCCAGAGGAGACCAAGCTCCATCTGGAGCACCTCGTACTCTCGCACCAGGGGCGTCGTGAATACGGCGCGCCGGTCGAGCCGATGACCGCCGAGGCGCTGGCGCTCCACATGATCGACAACCTGGACTCCAAGCTCGCGCAACTGCGCGACGCCGGCCGGACCGCGCGAGGGTTCCAGTACGTGCGCGGCATCGGCCGCTACATGTTCATCGAGGGGTCCGACGAGGAGTCGGAATCGGGGGACGCCGAGAACGGCCCCGAGCAGTTGGAGCTCTAGGGCGGCGGGCGGGGGCAAGCCCCGCCCCTACAAATTCTTTTTTTTTTGGGACCGGGGCAAGCCCGGCCCAACGGCTTCCCGTTTGTGTAGGGGCGGGGCTTGCCCCCGCCCGTTCAGGATCCCGAGGGGCGGGGCTTGCCCCCGCCCGTTCAGGATCCCGAGTCCCGCGGCACCAGGGTCAGGGTATGCGCCACCGGCCCGGGCAGAAACGGCGTCGGCTTGCCGTGAACCCAGGCGTCGTGCCCCTTGCGATAGAAGGGCGACAGCGGATGACCGCTCTGACCCGTCGGCATGTGAAAGATGCCGTCCTCTTCGCGCCCGGGTGAGACCACCATCCGCTCGGACGCGCCTTCGGCCGGCGCTTGGTAACGCGGCATGTTGGCGTCGCCCGGGAGCCGGTCGGACGGCATGTCGAGCCACCGGCCGGCAAACGGCGCGACACGGCTCAGCGGATGCTGAATCCGCGCGGTGTTTCGCCGGCCCCACGTCTGCTCCGC
Source organism: Candidatus Multivoradales bacterium (assembly GCA_965224065.1). Taxonomy (GTDB): domain Bacteria; phylum Acidobacteriota; class Thermoanaerobaculia; order Multivoradales; family JAHEKO01; genus JAOTZA01. Next base: position 3,648,937 of record CBDCYF010000005.1, on the reverse strand, counting down.
CAGCGGCTCGCCATCCTGCGAGAAGTATTCGAGGACACGGTCGACGGCCGCCAGGAGCTGCCGGTCCCAGCTTTCGTGTGGCGGCGCCACAAAGTGCGCCGGCCGCTCGCTCACCAGCGTCCACAACGGGCCCTCGTATTGACCCAGCAGACCGAAGTCGAACCGATCGTCGGCCTTCTTGCACACGGCGGTGATGGCGCCCAGCAAGTCGTCCGCCAGAAACAGCCGAAACGCCCGCACCAGGCGGTAGCCGGCGGAGTCGACTGTGGCGCGGCCACCCCAGTGTTCGGCCAAGCGGCGTAGCTCCCGGCGGGCGGGCTCGCCGGCGAGCGCGTCCTCGTCGAGCACGTCGAGGAGCAGCCGGCGCCAGCGCTCGAGGAACAGCGCGCGGTCGTCGAGCTGGACCGCCAGGAGGGCCGTCTCCGAGGCCCGATCGAGCTCCATCAGATCGTCGCGGATCTGCCGGCCGCGCGCCCCCAACCGGTAGACCCCGACGCCGATCTTCTCCATCATCTCTCCGCCCACCACCCGGCTGTTGGCGGTCCAGATGCGCCCAACCGGGGGGTCGAGGATCCGCGGGTACTCGGACGGCTCGAGCCACCCGTCCCATCCCCGGGCGCCGTCGGCCCACGACGCCGGCCGGCGCCCGTCGTGGCCAAAGCGTCGCGGGACAGGCCCCATGACCGTCCAGCCGATTCGCCCGGAGGAATCGGCGACCACAAAATTCTGGGGCGGCGCCCCCACCCGGTTGGCGATTCCGATCGCTTCCTCTACGGTGGCCGCGGTTCGCAGCTCGCGCAGGGCGAAGGTCACGCCCCGGCGGTCATGGGCGATCCAGCGCAGGGCGCGCTTCCGGCCGCGATGATCGGTGTCGACCACCGGTCCCCAGATCGTCGCTTCGACCTCGACCACATCGTCTTCGCCGTCTCGAACGACGATGCGCTCGTGGTGCCGTTCGAGGGTCCGCGGGCCACCGGGAGACCGGTAGGCGTCGGGATCGCCCGGGACGGGCTCCAACACCACCAGGTCCTCCCAATCCCCCCAGGTGTTGGTGAACCCCCAGGCGACCGCGCCGTTGCTGCCGGCGATCACAAACGGCGTGCCGGGCAGGGTCACGCCGGTCAGCGTGGGAATCCGCGACCCGCCTTCGGCCTCTCGGCCGACAGACTCCCCGCCATCCACCGGGGGTATGACGATCGAGGCTCGATACCAGATGTTCGGGACGCTCAGGCCGAGGTGCATGTCGTTGGCCAGCAGCGCGCCACCATGGACGGTGTGAGCGCCGGCCACCGCCCAATTGTTGCTTCCCGCGGCCGGCGGCATCCGCTCCCCTCCGGCCAGGCGCGGCGGCGGACCAAGCGTCGCCACTTCGGTATCCGGTTGGGGCAACTCCCGCAGATCGAAGATCTCCGCCGGTGGCACCAGCGGTTGCTCGAAGAGTGTCCCATCGATCGCCGCGTCCCACTCGGTCCCCAGCGGAAGAAGAAAATCGTACATCTCGGGACCGAGGAGGTCGTAGATCAATCCGCCAAAGGACTCGCGGTTGGCCCGGTAGTCGTTGAGCTGAAAGTACATCGCGTAGACCGTCAGAAAAGTGTCCTCCGTGCTCCACGGCCGCGGGTCGGCCCGCAGCACGTCGTACTCGAAGGGCCTTGCACCGAGCGAGGCCAGTCCAGCGTTGACCCCCTGGGTGTAGGCCTCGGCCAGGACCCGCTCCTCACGCGGGAGCTCATCGAGGAGGGTTCGCGCGCGGTACCGGAGACGGTGGACGCGGAACCGCCGGTCGGAAGGTAGCGCCGCCTCGCCCAGCACCTCCGCCAGCTCGCCGGCGGTCTGGCGGCGCGTCAGATCCATCTGGAAGAAACGATCCTGGGCGTGAAGAAACCCCAGGGCGCGAACCGCGTCGGCCTCGCTTGCGGCCCGGATCGTGGGGACACCCAACTCGTCGCGCTCGATCCGTACCGGTGCCTCGAGGCCGTCCAGGACGATCTCGCCGTCGAGTTGCGGCAGGCTGGCACGCAGCCGCCGGGCGGCCCAGGCCGCAAAGACGATCGCGAGGAGCAGGGCGGCGAAAGCCACAAGAACCCCGACCCCCAGCCACCGTCTGCGGGTATTCCCTCGAGCCGCCACAGGGCGGCATTCTAAAGGGCTTACTTAACCGCCCGGTCGGAACTATGCTAGGCTCCGCCAACTTTCTATGGCTCAACGGTTTATGCCGTTGAAGGGAGGACATGGAAATGACCACCGCAGCCCCCGCGATCGCCCCGACCGGGATCTCTTCGATCGGCCTCCATTTCCCGCCGCTGGCGATGCCGGTCGCCGAGCTGGCGCCGCTGCGCGGTCAGGACCCCAAGAAGTACACCCAAGGTCTGGGCTGTGAGGCCATGTCGCTCTGCCCCCCGGGCTACGGCGTCGTCGAGCTGGCGACCGAAGCGGCACGGCGGGCCATCCGGCGCTGGGGCGGCGATCTCAAAAAGATCGGCATGGTCGCCGTCGGGACCGAGACCGCGGTGGACATGAGCCGTCCGCTCTCGGCCTGGGTGGCCGACCGGCTCGGTCTCAAGGGCGCGGTCCGTTCTTACGAGGTCAAGCACGCCTGTTATGGCGGCACGCTGGCGGTCCGCCAGGCCACCGAGTGGCGAATGTCGGGCGCGGCACGCGATCAGGCGGCGCTGGTCGTGGCGGCGGATGTGGCGCTTTATGAGCAGGGGGACCCGGGGGAACCGACCCAGGGCGCCGGCGCCGTAGCGATGGTCATCGACGAGCCCCGTGTTGCCTCGATCGACCCGGTCTCCTATCCGTGGAGCGAGCCCGAGTTCGACTTCTGGCGTCCGATCGGCGAAAGCTATCCCCGGGTCGACGGCCCGCTGTCGCTGGACTGCTACAAGCGCGCGGCCGAGAACTGCTTCAAGGCACTGGTGGGCAAGGAGAACCCGGAAAAGGTCATGTCGGAGCTTGCGGCCATCTGCTTCCACGTTCCGTTTCCCAAGATGGTCAAGAAAGCCGTTTACCGGATCGGAGAGTTCTTCGGCTGGGACGCCGAGCGCATCGAGCAGTTCTTTGTCGACAAGGTGAGCCCGACCATGGTGTGGAACCGCCTGTGCGGCAACGCCTACACCGCCAGCCTCTGGATCTCCGTCGCCAACGCGCTCAAGGGCCTCGGCGTCGGCCAGCGAGTGGCGGCGTTTTCGTACGGATCGGGATTTGGCGCCGAGCTGCTGATGCTCGAAGCCGGGCCCAGTGCGGCCGCCGGCGCATGGGAAGAGGATGTCGAGGCGGACCTCAAGGGGCGGCAGCAGCTCGACGGCCCGGGCTACGCACGGATCCGCAACGGTTCGGGAAAATAGCTAGCGCGCGAAGATTCGACGTCGTCGTAGTGGGCGGCGGACCCGCCGGCTCCGCGGCGGCGCTCCATCTCGCCCGCGCCGGCGTGTCGGTCGTGGTAATCGACAAATCTCCGCCGCCGCGCTACAAGACGTGCGGCGGCGGTCTGGTGCTACGGGCGCGCCGCTGGGCGGGTGTCGACCTCCGCCCCGTGGCCGAACGAGAGTTTCTCGACGCCGAGGTCCGGCTGCACCGGTCCCCGGGGAAAGGCTCCGACGACATCGTGTCCGAGACTCTCGTTCGCGTTCGGGGAAGTGAGCCGATCCTCACGTTGACCATGCGGGCGGAGCTGGATCGGCATCTGTTCGACGCCGCCGTGGCCGCCGGCGCAAGCCGGGTGACGCCGTGCCGGCCGCTGGCGATCGTGGAACCGAGCCGGAGCGGTGGACACGGCCGGTTGAGGACCGATCGGGGGGACTTCGAGACCCGTTTTGTGGTCGCCGCCGACGGCGCTGGCGGACCGACGGCGCGGCTGGCCGGCTGGCCTCCGCTGCGCGATGGCACCCCGGCGCTCGAAAGCGAGATTCGTGTGGGACCAGATGACTTTGCGCGGCTGGCCGCGAGCGCCCGTTTCGATTTCGGCCTCGTCCCACGGGGTTATGCCTGGGTCTTTCCCAAGAAGGACCATCTGTCGGTCGGGTGCCTTTCGCGGCACGCCACGGGCGGGGAGCTCAAGCGTGGCCTCGACGCCTATCTCGATCGACTGGGAATCGACCGGGTGATCGAACGCCAAGACCACGGCTTCGCCATCCCCGCCCGGCCCCGCTCACGCCGGCTCGCCCACGGCCGCGTACTGTTAACCGGCGACGCCGCCGGTCTGGCCGATCCGGTGACTTACGAGGGGATCTCGTACGCGATTCTGAGCGGCCGCCTGGCGGCCCGGTCGATCGTCCAGGGGCGCGGGACTTCGTTCGATCGACCCAAGACCGTCGCGCGCGCCTATCAACGAGTCCTCGAGCGCGAGATCCTCTCCGAGCTGCGCCTGGGCCGTGCCCTGGCCTGGATCCTCTACGAGCGGCCGCGCCTGCGCCATCTGCTCTTCCGCCGCGCCGGGACCGCGCTCGGCCGAGCGTTGGCGAGGGTCTTCGCAGGACAAGACGACTACCGCAGTCTGCTGACACAGCCCACAAACTATGCGCGACTTGTCGCCCGACTCTGCCGGCCGCCGGCGAGCTGACGACTCCGGGCGACGCTTGCCGGATCCGCCGCCCGGAGTCGTGAGGTCTCAAGCTTCAGGTGCAGGCCGCACCCGGCGCTGCCTACTTAGGCTGTAGCGTCCCGCTGACTGTACCGACTTGGACAAGCTCGCCACCGTTGATCGCGGGGAACTTTGGCGGGAAAGGCTCGTCCTCATCGTCGGGGTCGGCACGATCGTCGAAATCGAGCTCACCGACGCCGAAATTGTTGATCAGGACAGTCCCTACGACCTCGCCAGCGACCATCACATCAAAAAGCTGACCTGGGCGAAAGCCCTCGACTTCGACCGAGAACTTCCGCCGCGAGCCACGTTCCCTGAAATCGGCCTGTCCCGAGACGTCTCCCGATCCGCGTGGCACGGTAAGCCGCGCGCGGTACCGGTCTTCGTCGCCGCCGGCCTCGACGACGGCGCCGCCAACTAGGGCCGCCACGGCCAGCGCCAGGATTGCCTTGGTAATCACTCTTCTCATCGTTTCTCCTTTCGCTTTTGCCTTGCATCGGCGCAACACCCGCTTGCCGAACGAGACAGTAGGAGAGAGAAGATGACGGGAGGATGACCGGCAGATGAAGGGAAGATGACCGCCGCTACCAGCTCATCCGGTACAGCATCCAGTAAATGACCACGCCGGTCGCCGAGACATAGAGCCAGATCGGCAGGGTCCAGCGGGCGATGGCACGATGCCGGTCGAACCGCCGCCGGAGCGCGCGCACCAACGTGATGACGGCGAGAAACGGCACCGCCGCAGCCAACACGGTGTGGGTGAGGAGGATGGTGAGGTAGAGCGTGCGCACCGGCCCGGTCCCGGGGAAACGCACGCTCCCCGCCTGCGAGTGGTAGTAGAGATAGGACGTCAAGAACAGGACCGAGCAAACAAAGGCAGACAGCATGACCGCGCGATGGGCCTTGACCCGCCGGGCTCGGATCAGGAAGTAGCCGCAGACCAGCAGCACCGCGGCGGTTCCGTTGAGGGCCGCGTTGACGGTTGGAAGCAGCGAGACATCGAGCACCCGCGGATGTTATCGGCTCGCCGGCACCGGCGCCCCATGGCTCAAGCTGGTGGTGTGGCGCCTTCCCGGAACGGCAGACCGCGACGGAAAAACCGGAGCCGCAGCTCGATCTGCGATAACAGCGCGGCTTCCCCGGCGGCCCGCGCCAGGGTACCCGCCTGCTCCGCGGTCTCGACGGCGAGATCGTACTCCCCCATCGCTGCCTGGGCGGCTGCCAGCGCGTCGAGCATCCTCGCGTCCTGCCGGTCCGTCATCTCCACGCCGCGCTCCGCAAGCTCGAGCGCTTCGCCGAGCTGCCGCCGATCGTCCGGGTTCGAGTAATTGAGCAACACCCAGATCATGGCGTGGAGCGGTGCCGGGGATTCGGGCGACAGACGCGCGGCCTCGCGCAGATGATCGAAGGCGACCCCGACCTCGCCGGCCGCCAGTAAGGTCGTGCCCAGGCCGTAGTGGGCCTCGGCGTCGGCGGGATTCACCTTCAGCGCGCCGCGATACTGATCGACGGCTTCAGGGGTCCGGCCCGCGGAGCGCAGCAGTTGGGCCAGATTGAGACGCGCCACGGTCGAGCCGGGATCGACTTCGATCGCTTTGCGCAGTTGAGTCATCGAATCCTCGATACGCCCGTTCTCGAAGGCCGCTTGCGCCAGGTCCAGATACATCACGCCTCGCCGTCTCTGCTGGTGCTCGGTGGGAGCCCCCGATCGCGTGGCGAGCCGTGTCTGGCGCTCGAGCTCCAACTCGTAGTAGTGCTCCATCTCGCGGGGATAGAGGTCGCGGAACTGACTGCCCAGCCAGAGAAGATCGACATCCGCGGTGCGGGCGTGCCAGCGGCCGGGAATCGGAGCGGAGCGACTGTGCAACTCGGCGGAAGACCCGTCGAGCGCGGCGACGTCTTCGAGCAGAGCATCGAGGTCGACCGGGCCGCGATAGGTCGCCGCCAGGCGCCCTTGCCGGTCGAGCAAAAAGCTGACCGGAACCCCCAACGGCCACTTGCGGTCGTAGAGGACGGCTTCCACCAGCTCGATCTTCTCCAGCAGCTCGGTGGTGGCGACACCGCTGCGAAAGGGAAAGTCAATACGGTCGAGAAGGCGCGCGGCGTCAGCGGCGCCGGTCGCTTCGTCGCCGTCTACCTCTTCGACGGTGAGTGCGATGACGTCGAGACCGGCGGCCCGGACCTCATCCCGCCGCTCTGTCAGTCCCTTCAGCTCGGTCACACAGGGACCACACCAACTGGCCCACAAGTTGAGCAGTAGCGCCGGCGTGTCGGGCCCTGGCCCCGGGTGGACCGGAGCCGACACACCCGGCGTGTCGCCGCCGGTCTCATAGCTCAGGCTCGGCAGCGGCACTCGCGAAGGCAGAAACAGCCTCGTTTCCGCGCTTTCTTTGACGCCGCCACCCGGCACCGAGCCGGACGGCGGCGACGGCGCCAGGGTCACGGCCGCGCGGCGTGGCGTCTCCTCGGCGCGGCCCGAGCCCTCTACCAACAGATAGCGACCGCCGGGGACGACACCGGCAAACGCCTCGCGGTCGCCACCCGGCCAGGCGACGGTGACGCGGCGGATCTCGGGGCTCTCCCCGAGGCCGAAGTGCACCCACTTACTAGACTGCGAGAGGTAGGCGTCACCGGCGTAAAGAGTCTCGACCAGCCGCCGCCGGTCGCCCTCCAACTCGACCTCGACACGGGCGCCGACGCCATCGCGGTTGGCGTGGGTGCCACGCAGCCGGAAGGCCACCGAGCGGTCGCCGTCGGCCGGGCTCTGGTTGAGCATCAGCCGCAGGCGTGGGCCGGTTCGATTGTAGAGCCAGAGATCCAGGTCGCCGTCGTGATCCCAGTCGACCACCGCCAGCGCCCGCCCGTCGTCGTCGAAATCCAGACCGGTAGCGGCGGAGACATCGGCAAACCGCCCGTCACCGCAATTGAGGTATGCGCAGTTTCTCTCGTAGCCGCTCCACGAGAGGCCCTCCCGCAGGAGCCGAGTGATCGCTCGCCAGCTCGCGATGTACTCGTCCAGCGCCTGGCGCGCTTTCTCGGCCTTGGGTGAGCGCGACACGACCTGCCGCCAGAAAAAGCTTCACAAGTCGCCGCTGTCGTCATTGGTCACATAGCCGTTGGTCACCACCACGTCGGGCCAGGAGTCGTTGTTCAGGTCCGCAAACTTGGAGCCCCAGGCCCAGCGCCCCATGGTGGCGCCGGATTCGACACTGACGTCGCGAAAGTGGCCACCGGCGTTTTCGAACAAGGTGTTTCCCCTGGCCATGCGCTGCAGATCGCGGGTCGTAGGCTCGGAGGCGGACTCTGCAAACCGGGTCTTGTCCGCGATCCGACCGCCGGCAGAAGAGAACATGTTGCTCACATAGATGTCGGGGCGGCCGTCGCGGTTGTAGTCCCCCCAGGCCGCGGACATGCCGGAGGCGACGTCCTCAACGCCGGTCTCGGGCGCCACGTCCTCAAATCGCGGCCGGGCGCCCGCTCCACGGTTGCGGTACAGATTGTTGCGCCCGTAGTCATTGGCGACATACAGATCGAGGTCGCCGTCGCCGTCGTAGTCGTCCCATGCCGAGGCAAAGCTCCAGCGGGTGTTGTTGACGTCGAGACCGCTCTCGGCCGTGACGTCTTCAAAGCGAAAACCACCGCGGTTTGCCAGCAGGACGTTGGCTCCGCCGTTCTCCGCGTCGTTGTAGGGGACCGGCCCGGGCAGACCCTTGTTGTCGGGGTCGCCATCGTAGCCGCACACATAGAGATCGAGGTCGCCGTCTTCGTCGTAGTCGGCCGCCGAGAGTGACGACGAGCGAGTGACGAGGTTCTTGTGATCGGCGCGAAGCGTAAAGCGGCCCCGACCGTCGTTCTCGTGCAGCAGCAGCCCACGCCGCAGCGCCACGGCCAGGTCTTGGTCGCCGTCACCGTCCAGATCCACAAAAAGCGCCGACGAGCTGGCTTCCAGCCAATCGACCCCGGCCGCGGCCGACTCGTCCCTCGCGGTGCCGTCGGGGTTCTGCACGAACAAACGGTTGGGAAGACCGGCGGCGTCGCAGACATAGAGGTCTTCCAGCCCGTCCCCATCGACATCGCCCACCGCCAGACCATGGAAGCCGACGATGGTCATGCCGGCGATCAGGCTCACCCGGCCCAGCCAATGGTTGATCCCGGGCAGCACCTGCGTTTCATAGGATTCGTTTGCGCCCAGAACCGACTGTGTGCAGTCGTCGAAAAGCCTGCCGCCGTCGCCGGCAAACGAGACTTCTTCGTAGCGCTCGATCTCGACCGCGCGCAACCGCGGTGGCTGCTTCCCCACCGGATAAGCCCATTCGACATTCCACAGCGCGTTCCGCTGCAGCCCCCTACCGCGCTCCCTGAGGCTCGAGTCGAAGAAGACGTGGGTCGAGAACGAATCGCTCCCCTCTTCGATCGCCACCGGCTTGAGCGTCACGCGAACCTCGCCGTCGGCGGCCCGTGCCATGCGTAGGGTCTCGAGAGCGAGCTCGAACCCCTTGGCTCCGCGATGCGACTCGCCGGTGGCACGGTCCTTCTGCCAGCGGCGGATGGTGAAGACGCCGTCGGAGTAAGCCTCCTCGAGAACGTTGGGGCGGAGCGCGCGGCCGACAAACTCCTCGTCGACCCACGCCTCGACGCCCTCCAGAGGGGTGCCGGGGGGCGCCTCCAGGATCTTCCCGATTTCCTTGAGCCGCTTGGACGCCGCCGCGCTCAGCACTTCGCTGTTCCAGCCGTCCCGCGAGGGATCGACGTTCTCGGCCATGGCCTCCACCAGCGTCGGGGGCCGGCGCGCCGTTTCGCGCCGGACCAGCGCCACCGTGGAGCCGCCGTCCTCGGATAGGGCTTCGGCGCGCGGCCGGTCCGCGGTGGACTCCCCGGAACAGCCCGTCAGAATCGCGCCCAAGGCCAATGCCAGCACGGCCCAGCCGGCAAGCCTCGCGATGGAAGAGGGAGATGCCACGGGACCGGAATCGTACCAGCGGCCGGGACCGAGCGTGGCGACCTCGGAGCCGTCAGTGAACCCGCTCTTTGTGGAGCGTGCCCTCCTCGTCGAAACCGTGGGTCAGGACAAAAAAGTAGACCGCAAATCGGCCCTTCTCGTTCTCGGCCACCAGCTCGAAGGCGTACTCGCCTTCCTGCTCGGCCTCGGTGCCCTGCACATAACTCACCTGTTCGGGCTGCAGCAGCAGCTCACCGACAAATCGCTTGCCCCGCATGACCTGGACCAGAAGGGTCTCCGGGCTCTCGGATGCGAAATGCCAATGCAGATCGTCGTCGTCGTAGAGCACTGCCTCCGGGGTACCGGCCCGCAGGATGCAGTTGGGGTGGGTGACCAGCCAACCCCAGAAGGAGTCGAAGTCCAGGGTGATGGGCTCCGGCATGGGGGCCGACCCTACAGCGGGGGCCCTTGCGTTGCAAGATTGCAAATATTACTTGCGAGCTGATCAGAATATCCGCCGAAAAATCCACGATCTCACGACTTGACAAGACGACCCTCGTCTAGGAGCATTCTCGTCAAGCGAAACAGATCAGGTCGAGTGGTAGGGGGTCTCAACCCGGTCAGGAACTGCGGCGCCTGCCCATGAGGGGTCGGGAGCCGTCCACTTTCTCCACGTAATCGGAGACCAACATCGGAGGACAGATTGAAGAGGTTTCATCGACAGATCACCACCTGCTGTAGCGTGGCCTTGGTGACGCTTGCCCTCGCGGGCATGGCGACGGCACAGGCCCAGCCCCCCCTCGACATCGCCTTGAGCCATCTCAACGCCAACGCCACGGCCCTCGGCCTGACGACCGAGGACGTGGCCGACAAACTCCTCAAAAACCAGTACCGGTCCAGCAACAACGGAATCACGCACATTCACTTTCGCCAGCGCTCTCAAGGCATCGAGGTCGCAAATGGCCACATCAACGTCAACGTAACGTCCGACGGGCGCGTGCTCCACGTCGGCAACCGTTTCGTCGGCAACCTCACCGGCAAGATCAACACACGCCGGCCAAGGCTCGACGCGGAGACCGCGATCCGGCAAGCAGCCGAGCAGCTCGGCCTGGAGATCCCGGAGACGCTTTTTGAGACCGCCTCCATCGGCGGGCCCGCGAGAGAGGCTCGCTTTAGCGGAGCCGGCCTGTCGCAGGACGAGATCCCGGTCAAGCTGGCCTTCTATGCCCTCGATTCCGGCGACGTGCGCTTGGCTTGGGAGATGACGATTCGCCAGGCCGACAACCGCCATTGGTGGAACCTCTGGGTCGACACCGAGAACGGGCAGATCCTGGCCCGGAACGACTGGGTCGCCCACGACCAGTATGAGGTCTTTGCGTTGCCCAAGGAGTCGCCCAACGACGGCGGCCGAACCATCGAAGTCAACCCCGCGGAAAGCACTGCATCACCCTTTGGCTGGCACGACACCAACGGGGCCGCGGGTGCCGAGTTCACCACGACACGCGGCAACAACGTCTGCGCCCAGGAAGACCGCGACGGCAACAATACGTCCTGCGGGGGCGTGACCCAACCCGACGGCGGCGGCTCGCTCGACTTCACCAGTGCCGTCGTGCCGCTGAACTTTGCCGACGAGCCCGACCAGTACGTCGACGCGGCGGTCGTCAACTTGTTCTACTGGAACAACATCATGCACGACTTGTTGTACCAGTATGGCTTTGACGAGGCCAGCGGCAATTTTCAGGAGAACAACTACGGCCGCGGCGGCCTCGCCAGCGATTCGGTGAACGCCGATGCTCAGGACAACGCGGGGAGCATCCGACCCAGCTCCGACAACGCCAATATGGCGACTCCCCCCGAGCCCAATGGCCCGTTCACGACCAACCCAAGAATGCAGATGTATGTCTGGCGGGCTCCCGCCGAGGTCGAGGTCAATCCCCCTTCTACCGCCGCGGGAATCTACGGGGCCCCGCAGGCTTCTTTCGGAGCGTTTCTGGACGGCACCGGAGTCACCGGGGACGTCGAGATGGCCAGCCCGGCTGACGCCTGCTCGTCTTTGAGCGGTTTCACCCCCGGCCGGATCGCAATGATCGACCGAGGCAACTGCGAGTTCGGAACCAAGGTGCTCAACGCAGAAAACGCCGGCGCCATCGCGGCGATCGTGGCCAACAACCAGGGAGGTACCGAGACGTTCGCCATGGGACCCGGAGTGGATGGCGAGCTGGTGACCATCCCCTCGGTCATGGTGAGCCAGAACGACGGAAACACCATCAAGGCGGCGCTGGGCGCAGGCCTCAACGCCACGCTTCGCAGCACCCAGCCGAACCGGGACAGCGACTTCGACGCCGGCGTGATCGCCCACGAGTATTGCCATGGCCTGTCGACCCGGTTGACCGGCGGTCCCAGCACCAACTGTCTGGGTGGCGACCAGCAAGCGGGCGAAGGTTGGAGCGACCTGTGCACGCTCTTTTTCACCCCCGATGCGGCCGATACGGAGACGACTCTTCGCGGCGTCGGCTCGTATCTGATCTTTGACAACACGCCGGGCGCCGGCATCCGTGCCTATCCCTACACCACGGATATGGTCGACAACCCGCTGACCTATGGCGACATCCAGACCGCCGGCCAGCCGGGCGATCCGCTTTCGATCCCCCACGGCGTCGGAACGGTCTGGGCCACAGCGGTGTGGGAGGTGTACTGGAACCTGGTCAACGATCAGGGTTTTGATGCCGATCTCTACAACGGAACGGGAGGCAACAACGTCGCCATCCAGCTCGTCGTGGACGGTCTCAAGCTCCAGGGGTGCAACCCGACGTTCCTGGATGCCCGCGACGCCATCCTGGCGGCAGACCAGGCCAACAACGGTGGCGCCAACGAGTGTCTGATTTGGGATGGATTCGCCAAGCGCGGCATGGGCTTTAGTGCCGACGACGGCGGGAGCTCGAGCAGCCTCGCCGTGACCGAAGCGTTCGACCTGCCATCCCAGTGCACCACCGGATGCGGCAATGGCGTTTGCGATCCGGGCGAAAGCTGCGACGGCACCGGCGGAACGATCGCCTGTCCGAGCGACTGTCCGAGTCAGGCTCCCGGGCCGATCTGCGGCAACGGCGTCTGCGAGCCGGGTGAGGACTGCACTGCAGGCAGTTGCCCGTCCGATTGCAACGGCCAGCAGAACGGGAACCCCAACAATCGCTACTGTTGCAGCGGAGATGGAACCGGCAGCGGCAGCAATATGGTCGACTGCAGCGACTCTCGCTGTACCGGCCAGGGAAACACCTGCTCGTCGACCCCGGTTCCGGGGTTCTGCTGCGGCGACCTGTCGTGCGACGCGGGCGAAGATAGCTGCTCGTGCGAGCTCGACTGCGGCGCTCCTGCATTGAGCGAGATTCCCAACCTGACCTGTCAGGACAGTCTCGACAATGACTGTGACCAGGCCACCGACTGCGACGATGACGATTGTGACGGCATCGACCCCGCATGTCAGGGTTGTGTGCCGACCCACGCCAAGGAGAAAGGTCCGCGGTGTTCGGACGGTCTCGACAACGACTGCGACGGTCTCATCGACGGGGCCGACCCGGATTGCTGACGGTCTGATCGACCACAACCAAAAGGCCGGAGCCCCGACGGGCTCCGGCCTTTCTTTTTGAGGTCGATTTTGGGAGAGCGTCGCTACTGAGTCGCCGAGCCCGTACCAGGCTGCGCCGCATCCTTGGCCAGATCGCGCAACGCTCCATCGATCTGGGTCTTGAACGTGTTGAACGGTTGCGCTCCTCGGAAGGTGGTCAACCCCTTGACCTTGGTCGGGTCAGACGGATCGGTCAGGGCCAGCAGGAAGGCCGGCGTGCCGGTGGCGCCCGCCTTGCGGGCCTGGGCCATGTCCTTGCGCACCGCCGTGGCGTGACGATTGCTCTCCATGCATTCGTCGAACGCGGCGACGTCGAGGCCGACGGCCTCGGCGTGCGGGCTCAACTGTTGGAGATTACGGGTGTTGGCGAAGAGCCGGTCGTGCATCTCCCAGAACTTGCCTTGATCGGCGGCGCAAGCGGTCGCCTCAGCGGCCTTGAAGGCCAACGGGTGGATGCGCTCGAGCGGCAGATCGAGCATAGCGTAGCGGATCTTTCCGGTGTCGATGTATTCCTTGGCAATCTGCGGGTACGTCTCACGGACGTGACGGCTGCAGAACGGTCACTGATAGTCGGAGAATTCGACCAGTGTCAGCTTGGCCGTGGATTCGCCCTTGACCGGGTTGTCCCCGAGGTCAAAGACCACATTCTCGACATTGGCTCCGCTGCGACGCGCGGCCCCCTGAGCGGCCGGCGCCGGCCTGGCCTCGAGAAGCTTTTTGATCTCCGCCAGGTCCTTTTGGATCTTCTGCTGGCCGGCTTTGAGCTCCTCGATCTCCTCGCGGAGATCCTTCTTGCCCCCGTCGGCCGCCAACGGAACGGCCAGGGCCAGAAGCGAGCAAGCCACGACGGCGATCTGTTTCGATTTCATAGTTCTCCTTGTTTGGGGTGAGACAGACAGGCTAGCAGAGGGCTCGACACCCGGCAATGAACATGTGCCGTCCAGGGGTCATAGAGTCTCGTGGGTCGAGACCAGCCACTGGACGCTCTCGAACGAGCCGTCCCCGTCGAGCGGAAAGGCGACGTCGAGATGCACCATGGTCTTGCCGCCCGACCGCGTCGGGCTGAGCCGCAGACCGATGCCGATGTCCTTGAGGACGCCAAAATCGTCGGCTCGGTCCTGCCCGACAAACCAGGCGCGCCCGGCGTCGAAAAAAATCGCCGCACCGGCCGTGGCGAGCTTGAAAAACTCCCGCCCGGTGAAAAATCGCTGCTCGAGGGTGAGCAGGACCCGGCGGTCGCCGCTCTCGAAACGCAGTGGGTAACCACGGAGGCCGCTGTCGCCTCCGATCAGGAGCTGCCGCTCGGGGTCGAGATCCTCTACCGCCGCGGCCTGGAGCGTCGAGTAGAAGACCTTGTTCTTGCCGTTGCGCCAGTAGAAGCGGCCGTTGATCCCCGCTGCCAGCGTGTCGAGGCCGTCCCGGCCCCAACGCAGACCGGCGTTTGCGTCCGCAAGCAACAGCTTGCCGGTACCGACGTGGAACCCGGACGAAACGTTGGTGCCAAAGATCGCCAGATCCTCGTCACCGCCAAACGCCGGCGCCGAGAAACCGAGCCGCGTCTGGAAGCGCGTCCCGAGATTCAAATCCTCGGTACGCGCGATCTTGTCGAGGTCGCGGGTCTCGATAAATCGATCCTGGACGAACTCGAAATCGACCCAGGGGTAGGAGAGCGTCCGATCCGGCGGCACCGGGATCGTCGACGGACGATCCGGCAGGGCGAAGAAACGGTCCCTGATAAATGTGTAGCCGAACTTCCACCGCTTGACCGAGCCGTTTTTCAGCCCCCTGGAAAACCCCCAGTGGCCGTCGAACACATCGATCTTGTGCTGGAACTCGGCAATCGCCTGACCGCGATCGAAGATCGGGTCGATCCGTTCCTCGGTGAGCAGCGTGATGCCCTTCGAGCGGCGGGTGTCGAGCGCGAAAAAGGGCCGCCGCAGGTGCAGAAGATAGCGGTCGCCGTCGCTGTTGTCGGACACCGAGATCTCGATCTCACTGTGATTGCCGAAGAGGTTGAAGTCGCGATAGTGCGCCTCGGCGCGGACCCGGTCGACGTTCTCCTTGCGGCTGATCCCCACTTCCTTGCCGGTGCCGAGAAAATTGGTGTCCGACACGCTGAATCGCGTGGTGTTCTCACCGCCGCTGCGCGAGAACGCCACCCCCCCATTCAAGGTCCACACGTCGCGGGTGTCGACGTGGATGTCCACCGTGCCGTCTCGATAGGCGACTGGTCTGATCTCGGCGTCGTAGAGGTACCGTTTTTCGCGCAGCCTTCTTTCGGACTCCGCCAACAACCGGCTCGAGTACGGATCCCCGGGCTCGAAGAGCAACTCCTCGAGGATCACCCCGTCGCGCGTCTTGCGGTGCAACCGGTTGACAAACCGAAAGATCTTTTTGTTCTGGTCCGGGTCCCGCATGTCGAAGACATCGCTCACCTGGATCGAGATCTTGCCGATGCGAGCGCCATTGGCCTCGAGCGCCTCGTCCTCCGGCAGCGGATCGGGCTCCGGGGCATCCACCGCCGAGGCCTCGTTGGCACGCGCGCCGGGCGCGGCCAGCGTCAGAATGACCCAAAAGACCGCGCTTGCCGTGAGTCGGACGCGAAGGGGAAGGCTCACCGGCCGGCTCCCTGGAGTCCGCTGGATGCAGGGGCCGGTTTCCGGTACACCCGCAACATGCTCGGCGGCGGGTAGGGTCTCTTGCGGCGCCGGTCGCGGTTTGTCGGCAGCGTCTCCCACCGCAAAAAAAACTTCCCGGTTCGATCGTGGATGAGCTCGCGCACTTCCATTCCCGGAAAGCCGGATTCTACCGTCCGCACAGCCTCCAAGTCTCGCGGTGGATCGAGAATCTCGGTCGGCCGCAGGGTGTTTTGGTCCAGAACCCAGATCCCGCGCCCGTGGCGGACGTGCCGGAACGGCTGGACCAGCCGCCCCGCGGCATCCACGCGCACCGGGCGCGCCACCACCTCCTCGACAAGGGAGCCGGTCTTGCCCAGCTCCCAACGGTGGTCCCAGTCGCTGGTCCGGTACACCTCCCACCGGGTGTCTTCCCAGCGGGCGTTGAACGCCTGGCTCTTCCCGGCGCCGTCGTACTTCGAGTAGGTCACCACCGGGCTGCCCTCGGAATCCCAGCCGACGCCGTAGGCCGCGCCGGCGAGGCCTCCCCCGGCCGGCACCGGGTCGACGACTGCCTTCCGGTGGCCCGGCCGCAGCGGGGTCTCCAGCGGCTCGCCCGCTGCGGTCTGCCAGCGCGACAGATCGGAGCTGCGTGCGTAGGAGATGTCGTGGCAGGTATCGCCGCTGGGGGTGTCGCGCCACATCCAGACCAGGTGAAACGCACCGTCCGGCCCGAGAACCGGTCCGGCGAGATAAGCGCTCATTTCGCCACCGCCGTCGAACAGCGGCTGGGACATCAACCGGCGCCAGGTCTTCGAATCCGCGTCATAGGTGTTGAAGATCCGCACCCCCTCGCCGCTTCTCCCATCGCGGTAGTGAAAGACGAGTTGCCCGTCCGGGCTGTTGAGAAAACCCGGGTAGGTCACTCGTTTCTCCCGATCCCCCACCATCCCCGGACGCTCGAACACCGAAATGTCGTGCGGAGAGCGCGAGCGAAAATAGACCAGCGGGTCCCCGTGCATGTTGCCGCTGATGTGGATATGGCCGCGTTCGTCGACCGCCAGCGCCAGATCGCTGTGGCTGTCCCATCCGAGCTTCGATGGCAAGCGGTGAAACCGCCAATGGGTCGAATCGAGTCGTCGCATGGCGACCGTCATCCGCCGTTTCGCGTCATAGAACGCCACGTACTGGCGGCCACCGTGCGTCTCGAGGGCAAAGCGAACCGGGTGCCCCGACCACACCGGGGCAACGTCCACAATCTCGAAGGTCGCGGGCGCGACGGCCGCCGGGAGGGGTTCAGCCACCAACCCGGAGCTCAGGGGCCCCCAAGAAACCGCCCAGACGAACCCGAGAAGGACTCCGACGGCAGCGCCGGCCCAACGCCTCATCTCTCCATTGTGTCAGGCGGAAATCGCCGCCCGGTGCGCTCTTCCGGCTAACCGGCGGCCCGATGCTGTGAGTGATCGGTGTGTGCGTCGTGGTCGGCGTGCTCGTCCGACGGGGCTTCCGCGGCGCTCTCCTCGGTCGCCGCCGGCTGGGACTGAGCCGGTGCCGGTGCGGGCGCCGGCGCCTCGGCCGCCAGCCAGGCCTCGAAGCCGTCCGGCTCGTGGACCGTCAGAAAACCTCGCATCCGGTAGTGCCCGAGCCCGCAGAGCTGGGCGCAAGCGATCTCCCAGCACTCCTTCCCTGCCGCACATGCCGGGAAGCGCCCCTCGGGCGGCGTGGCGGCAGTGGGAGTGAAGTGCACCGGAATCTCCTGACCGGGGATCGCGTCCTGCTTGACCCGCATGACCGGCAACGCAAAGCTGTGGATCACGTCCTTGGTGCTCAGCAGCACGGTCACCGGCCGATCGACGGGCAGGTGGAGCTGGTTGATGGTGACGATGTCGTCCACCGCGGTGGGATGGCTCCGGTCGAGCCCGATGGGATTCGATGCCTCATTGACCAGATGGACGTCGGTCGGGCCAAAGACCCCGTCGGCCCCGGAATAGTGGATGTTCCAGGCGAACTGCTGACCGACGACACGCACCACCAGAGGATTGTCATCGGGCTCGTGGGGGGTCACCCAACGCGCCCAGGCCGGGATCGCAAAACCGATCAGAAGGATCGCCTCGAACAGAATGACACCACCCTCGATCCAGGTCGAAAAATGGGACTTCGATCCCGTGTAGCTGGCCTGCGGGTTCTTCTTGGCCCGGAAGCGGAACAGCACATAGATGAAGTAGATCCCCCAACCGACGAACAGCAAGGCCATCAGCCAGTGAATCAGGGCGTTCATGTTGTCGAGCGCCGCGCCGTGCTCCGAGGCATCGATCGGCATCCAACGCGCCAGAAAGTCCTTCATCGATTCACACCTCCGTCCAGAACCCGAAAGCTGTCACGCCGAGCTCTGAGGTCTCGAGCGCGCCGCCAAAACGTATAGAACATAGCCAGCAGGCCACCTTGGACCAGCCCGACGACCCCGAGCAGCACCAGAATGCCGTTGTTCATCCCCTGGGTGAGCGCCGTATCGGCGCCTCCGTAGCAGACGGCGCAGGCGTCGGCCGACTCCGGTAGGACCAGCAGGCCGAGCGTGAAAACGAACGCCAGCGCCGAGCGAACCCTCAACGGCCGAGCTCCTGAAACTTGCGATAGACGCGGAGCCAGTAGTACACCAATCCAAGGCCCAGCACGGCGCAGAGGACCGCCAGGCCCAGGCTGCCGCCGGCGGCGTGATGCCGGTAGTCGTGCAGTCCCCACGCCGCTACCAGGCCGCACATGACGATCGACACGGCGACAAAAAAGAGATGGAAGGCGCGCAGCGACATCTCGAGGTTACCCGGCGACGACCGACCCCAAGCGCGCACCCAGTGGACCGAGCATCAGCGCGACAAAAAAGATCAAGGTCAGAAGCAAGAGTGAATAGATCGCCTGCTTCTCCGAGATCAGATGCATAAAGACCGCGGCGACCAGCCCGCCCTTGAGACAGGCGATCAGCAGGGCGATAAAAATCGCCAGCCCCGCCGACACGTCCAGATAGCTCACCGCGACGGTAACGACGGTGAGCAGAAACAGGGCCGTGCCCACGACCCAATACCGGCGCATCTCACTCCGGATCTCTTCGGCTGTGTGTCCACCCATGCTCGGTCGCTCCTACAGTAGATAAAGACAGGGAAAAAGAAAGATCCACACCAGATCGACAAAGTGCCAGTAGAGACCGGCAACCTCGACCCGGTTGGTAAACCGCTCGGGCTCGGTCTTCCACATCTTGGCGCCCGGTCCCCAGAGATAACCGTTGACGATCAGCCCACCGATCACGTGCAGAGCGTGAAGGCCGGTGAGCGCGAAATAGATGCCGAGAAAGTTGCTCGTCGCCGGGAAAAGACCGTGCGAGAACTTGGCGTTGTACTCCACCGCCTTGATGCACATAAAGGCCAGCGCGCAGAGCAGCGTCAACCCCATCCACAACCGGTACTTGTCGAACTCTTTGAGCTTCAGCGAGGCCCACGACATCACGATGGTGACACTGGAGAAGATCAGCACCAGAGTGTTGACAAAGGCCAGCGGCACGTTGAGCTCGTCGGGCCAGCGGTGTGTTCCCTCACCCAGGTGCAAGGCGTCGGCGATCGAATGCGGGATGGTCATAAACGCCGGATCGCCGGTGCGCAGCAGAACGTACGAGGAAAACAGCGCGCCAAACAGCATCACCTCGGAGGCCAGGAACAGCCAGACGCCCAGCTTGGCGTTGTAGAGCCCGGTGTCGGGCCGCTCTTCGACGGTGTAGGGAATCTGCATCGCCTATCCCTCCTCGCCGGACGCGCTGGGCGCAGCCCTATCCGAGATGTTCTGCGGTAGAAAACCCTCCGCGGCCCCGGGCACGCTGTACTCGTAGGCAGGTCGGTGGACCACCGGGACCTCGACAAAATTGCCGTGGCCGACCGGTGGCGACGGCGCGGCGGACCATTCGAGCGTCGTCGCCTGCCAGGGATTCGCGTCCACCTTCTTGCCCTTCTTGATGCTCCAGAACAGGTTGAAGATGAACGGCAACTGGGCGACCAGCAGCAGCCAGGCACCCCAGGACATGAACTCGTTCCACTTCAACACGTCCTGGGCGTGCGAATACTGCTCTCCACCGTCCCACAACCGGCGCGACACCCCGGCCAGCCCCTGGATGAACATCGGCATAAAGATCATGTTGATGAACACAAACGAGGGGTAGAAGTGCAGCTTGCCGAGAAAGTCGCTCATCTTGCGGCCGGTGATCTTGGGGAACCAGTAGTAGATGCCGGCGAACAACGCAAAGATCGTCCCCGGCGCCACCACGTAATGGAAATGGCCGATGACGTAGTAGGTGTCGTGCAGGTGGATGTCCGAGGGCGAGAGACCGAGCGGCAAGCCGGTCAAGCCACCGATCCCGAACATCGGTAGAAACGCCAGCGCAAAGAGCATCGGCGTCGTAAAGCGGATCGAAGCGCCCCAGAGCGACATCAGCAGCGCGGTCAGAATCACCACCGATGGGATCGAGATGATCATGGTCGTGGTCTGGAAGAAGGCACTGATGGTGGTGCCCATGCCGGTCAGGAACATGTGGTGCGCCCAGACGATGAACGACATGAAGCCCAGGAAGATCGACGCGTAGACCATCGACTTGTAACCCCAAAGGGGCTTGCGAGTGTTGTTGGCGATCACCTCGGCGACAATGCCGAGCGCCGGCAAGATGAGCACGTAGACCTCGGGGTGGGCCAGAAACCAGAACAGGTGCTGCCACAGGAGCGGGCTGCCCCCGCCGGCCACCTCCACGACCTCTCCACTCACCACCAGGCCGCTGGGCATAAAAAAGCTGGTCCCGAAGACCCGGTCCATGAGCTGGAACACACCCGCAGCCTCGAGCGGCGGGAAAGCCAACAACAGGAGAAAAGCCGTCACCAACTGCGACCAGACAAAAAACGGCAGCCGCATCAGGGTCAGCCCCTTGGCCCGCAGGTGGAAGATGGTGACGATGAAGTTGACCGAGCCCAAGAGCGACGAAGTGATCAAAAAGACCATCCCGACGAGCCACCAGGTCTGGCCTTCCGTGGCGATCTCCGATAGCGGCGGATAAGAGGTCCAGCCCGAGTTGGCCGCGCCGCCGGGAACAAAAAAGCTGGCGAACATGATCACCCCGCCGAGGAAGTAGACCCAGTAGCTCGCCATGTTGAGCTTGGGAAACGCCATGTCGGGGGCACCGATCTGGAGCGGGACGACATAGTTGCCAAACGCGCCCACGGCCAGCGGGACGACCGCCAGAAACACCATGATCGTGCCGTGCATCGCCCCGAGCTGGTTATAGAACTCGGGGAGCATGATGCCGCCCGGGGCGTTGGCCTCGCCCAAAAGCCCGCCGATCAACGGAATCGGCTTGCCCGGGAAGGCGAGCTGCCAGCGCATCAAGAGCATCAAGCTGAAGCCAAACAGCAGGAACAGCAGGGCGGTCAAGCCGTACTGGATGCCGATCACCTTGTGGTCCTGGGAGAAGATGTACCTCTTCCAGAACGGCTCGTGGGGGTGCTCGGAGTGTTCCTCGGCTTCGTGTTCTTCCTTTTCGAGAACGCTCATCGCGACTCCTCGGGAACAGGTCCTGTGTGGGTGAGGGAGGCCCCTCCGCTTCCGTGGTCTGGCGGAGTCTACGACAGCGGCGGGCGTGGATTCAACACGAAATGGTACCCGTCTTGTACCATCGATCGACTCGAGCGTGACCAGGTGAGTGAATGACCGGTGAGGCAAAGCCCGATCGGACGGCGATCGACGTCCGCGACCCCAAGGTGGCGGCGTCGATCGACCGGTACTGGCGTTCCAACCTGCGGGTGATGGCGATCCTGCTCGCGATCTGGGCCGCGATCGGCCTGGGCTGTGGAGTGCTGCTGGCGGATGTCCTCAACCAGTACAG
Source organism: Candidatus Multivoradales bacterium (assembly GCA_965224065.1). Taxonomy (GTDB): domain Bacteria; phylum Acidobacteriota; class Thermoanaerobaculia; order Multivoradales; family JAHEKO01; genus JAOTZA01. Next base: position 3,627,274 of record CBDCYF010000005.1, on the reverse strand, counting down.
CATTGGAGGTTTTCCGCTGGGGTTCTGGTTTGCCCAGCAGGGGAGCATCCTGACGTTTGTTCTCTTGATCCTGGTCTACGCGCTGGCGCTCAACCGCCTAGACGCTCGCCACCATCGGGAGCTCGTCGAGCTGCGCGAGCTCGAAGAGCCGGGGGCGGGCGCCCCCCTCGACGGTGCGACTGAATGAGCGTCCAAGGCTGGACGTTCTTTTTTGTCGCCGCGAGCTTCGCGGTCTATCTGTTCATCGCCTGGAAGAGCCGGGTGCGCGACACGAAGGGCTTCTATGTCGCCGGTCGAGGCGTGCCGGCGGCGGCCAACGGCATGGCCACCGCCGCCGACTGGATGAGTGCCGCCTCGTTTATCTCGATGGCGGGGCTGATCTCGATCATGGGCTACGCCGGCGGCGTGTACCTGATGGGTTGGACCGGAGGCTATGTGCTGCTCGCCCTTTTGCTCGCGCCCTATCTGCGCAAGTTCGGTCACTACACCGTGCCCGACTTTGTGGGCGACCGGTACGAGTCCAACGCCGCTCGGCTGGTGGCCGTGGTGTGCGCCGTGTTTGTCAGCTTCACCTATGTGGCCGGGCAGATGCGGGGTGTGGGCATCGTCTTCTCGCGTTTCTTCGAGGTCGACGTCAATGTCGGCGTGATCATCGGAGTCGCGATCGTGTTTGTCTACGCCACGCTGGGCGGGATGAAGGGGATCACCTGGACCCAGGTGGCGCAGTACTGGGTCTTGATCACGGCCTATCTGATCCCGGCCATCGCGATCTCGATCAAGCTCACCGGCAACCCCGTCCCCCAGATCGGCATGGGGAGCGAGCTGCTGGGCGGAGGAGTCACCCTGCTCGACCGGCTGGATCAGATTCACGCCGAGCTGGGTTTTTCGAGCTACACCCAGGCGTTCACCGGCAATTGGGATCGGTTAAACGTCTTCTGTGTCGCACTGGCGCTGATGATCGGCACCGCCGGGCTGCCGCACGTCATCGTGCGCTTCTACACCGTCAAGAGCGTGCGCGCGGCGCGCTGGAGCGCTTTCTGGGCGCTGTTTTTTATTGCTCTGCTGTACCTGACGGCCCCGGCCACCGCGGCCTTCGCCCGCTACTACATGATCCAGAGCCTGCACCAAAATCAGGCCTCCGAGCTGCCGCGCTGGTTTGAAAGCTGGGAGCGGACGGGACTCATTGTCTGGCTCGACGACGGCGACGGCCGGCTCGAGTACTACGGGTCCTCCGATCCATCGAAGTTCGAGCAGAACGAAGTCTTTCGCACCGGCAAGCTGGTCGCCACCGAGCTGGCCGAGATCCGGGTCGAGCACACAAAGTGGGTCGAGAGCGGAGGCGTCCGCGGAGCCGACGGGCGGGCGGCGCTGCGCGGCCGCGGCCTCGCGGGGCCGGACCGAGACATCATCGTTCTGGCAACCCCCGAGATGGCCGAGCTGGCCGACTGGATCATCGCCCTGGTCGCCGCCGGCGGTCTGGCCGCAGCGCTTTCGACGGCCAGCGGTCTGCTGCTGGTGATCTCGTCGAGCGTGGCTCACGATCTCTACTATCGGGTGATCAACCGCGAAGCGAGCGAGGCCCGCCGGCTGCTGGTCGGCCGCCTCGTCATCGGCCTGGCGGTGGTCGTCGCGGGCCTCTTCGGCATCTTTCCACCCGGCTTTGTGAGCCAGGTCGTGGCCTTTGCCTTTGGCCTTGCGGCAGCGAGCTTCTTCCCCGCTATCGTCCTGGGGATCTTCAGCAAGCGGGTGGGCACCGTGCCGGCGATGGTCGGCATGGTCGCCGGTCTGGTCTTTACCGCCGCCTACATCATCGGCAGCGTCTATCTGGAGATGCCCAACTGGTGTCTCGGCATCAGCCCGCAGGGCATCGGAGTCGTCGGCACGTTGATCAACTTCGCGCTGGCGCTCGGTTTGACGCCATTGTTTCCAGCGCCTTCTAGGGAAGTCCGCGACATGGTGGAGCTCATCCGCGAGCCCGAGGGTGCGCCCCCGGCTGTTGACATCGAAACCGCCCCGGAGCACTGAGCTTCTGGGGCTTTTCGTCCGACTTCAACCGATTATTGCCGGTGTTTTAGCGACGGTTGGCCCAACGGCTACGGCCGCCAGAGACGGCGGCCGCTTCAACGGAACCCGTTTCGGGTGCTGGGGCCGACCTTGCCCCCGCCCGTGCGCGCACCGGAGACGGCGGCCCGGCGGCCGGGAGGGCGCCGGCCGCCTCAGAGTTGGAAGGGGGACCCCGAATCGCTGGAACGGAAAGTCCTATAGCGGTCAGCCGTCCAGTCGGAGATCCCGGGTCACTGGCGGGAGACACCGGGTATCGTCGCAGGCCTGGTAGGTGAGGCGAAGCTCGTCGGCTCCTTCGCCGAGCTCGCCCCGGATCCGAACCGACCCGCTGTAGACGTCGATCGCTTTGGGTGCGAATTCGAAACGAAAGGCCTGCGGATCGGGGTAGACCAGGCGACTCACCTCTCCCTCGATGCTGGTCGGCACGAGAAAGTCGAGCGACGCCGGGTTGGCGTTGACGTGCCAGCCGGCTTCGATCTCGAGCCGGATTTCGAAGGGCCGGCTGCCATCCTCGGTTTCCCCGGTCCGACGGGCGTTTGCGCTGACGACTCTCTGAGCGAGCTCGCCGAACGGTGAAGACCGGGCACCCGTCGAGGACCTATATCGAAAAAGCGCTTCGGCCAGGGTTGCGGCCGAGCGCGATCCGCTCGCCAGATCGGCGGCAAAGCCGTGCAGCGCGGCTCCCGCCCGACGACGATATTCCGCGTCGCCGGTCCACCGGGCAAGCTCCAGGTGGTTGAGAACGGCGATCCCGTTGCCCGACGGGATGGCGCCGTCGCTGGCACTGAGCGCGCGCACCAGCAGGTCGCTTTGCTCGCCACTCGAATAGTAGCCCCCGCCGGGGGCCGCCAGACGCCTCTCCATCTGCTCGGAGAGCCGCCGCGCCTGGTCGAGCCAGCGGCCCTCGCCGGTGGCCTCGCGCAGGACCAGCAGCGCCCGGATCAGAAAGGCGTAGTCGTCGACAAAGGCCACGATCCGGGCCTCGCCGCCGCGCCAAACGTGGAGCTGCGTGCCGTCATCATCCACCATGGCCAGAGCAAACTCCGCCGCGCGCACGGCGGCGTCGAGATAGCGCTCTTCCTCCAGAAGCGAGCCGGCACGGGCCATCGCCGCGATCATCAGTCCGTTCCAGTCCGTCAGGACCTTGTCGTCGACCAGCGGAAACTCGCGCCGGGCGCGGTGGGCGCGCAATTTCTCGAGATGCGGTGTCAGCCGGCCGAGCAGGGCTTCGCGGGAGATCCCCAACCGCTCGGCGTGCTCGTCCAGCGACGCCGTCAGATAGAGGGTGTAGCGATCGTGTTCGAAATTCGGCTTGCCGTCGAAGCCAAGGATGGGACCGAGCAGCTTCGCCCCCTCTTCTCCCAGGACCTGGTCCAGCTCGTTCCGGGTCCAGACATAAAACGCGCCCTCGACCGCGTCGGTCTCGGCGTCGATCGCCGACTTGAAGGCCCCGTTGGGAAGCGTCAGCTCGCGCAGCACAAAGTCGAGCGTGCCCCGCGCCAACCGGACCAGCTCGGCGGCCGAAGCCTCGGTCCCCACGACCGCGAGAAGATCGGCCAGCAGCGCGTTGTCGTAAAGCATCTTCTCGAAGTGCGGGATCCGCCACGCCGCATCCAGGGTGTAGCGATGGAACCCACCATCGAGCTGGTCGTAGATCGCCCCCTCCCCCATCTTGTGCAGGGTCGTAAGCACGATCTCACGGGCTTGGGCATCTCCGGCGCGAGCGCGACCCCACAACAGAAAGAGATTCGAGGGCGACGGGAACTTGGGTCCACCTCCGAACCCGCCCCGCTGCGCGTCAAAGCTCTTGGCGAGGCCCGCGGCCACGGCCTCGGCGTCTTCGAGCTCGGGCGCAGCCGCGGCACTCCCCAACGGGCCCCCAATGGCCCGCTCGATGGCCCGCGCGATCCGCGCCGCATGGGCTTTTACCTCGCCCCTCTTGGTCTCCCAGGCTTGGTGGAGCGACTCGAGAACGGTCGGGAAACCCGGTCGACCACCTCGATCCTCCGGCGGGAAATAAGTGCCGGCGAAGAACGGCTCGAGCTCGGGGGTCAGAAAGACCGAATTGGGCCACCCGCCGCGGCGGGTCACCAACTGGGTCGCGACCATGTAGATCTCGTCCAGGTCGGGACGCTCTTCCCGGTCGACCTTGATGTTGACGAACCATCGATTCATCCGCTCGGCGATCTCGGAGTCGGCGAACACCTCGCGCTCCATGACGTGGCACCAGTAGCAGGTCGAGTAGCCGATCGAGAGAAAGATCGGCTTGCCTTCTTCGCGCGCGCGTTCGAGGGCTTCGGACCCCCACGGGTACCAGTCGACCGGGTTGTAGGCGTGGAGCCTGAGATAGGGGCTGCTCTCGTGGATCAGTCGGTTGGGCTCTCGGTCGCCGGGCTCCCCCGCCCAGGCCGGCATCGTGGCGAGCAGAGCCAGCGACAGGCCCAGCGCGCCGATCCGGCTCGCCCATCCTGGCAGGATCGCTCTCATCGGCCCATCAACTGGTCCGTTTGCTGTTACCGGATGGATTTGTAGCGAAAGCAGGAAACCACGTGATCGTTGACCACTCCGGTGGCCTGGAGAAAGGCGTAGCAGATGGTCGAGCCGACAAAATTGAAGCCGCGCTTTTTGAGGTCCTTGCTCAACCGGTCCGAAAGCTCGGTTTTGGCCGGGATCTCCCGCAGGCTCTTCCAGCGGTTTCTGATCGGCTTTCCGTCCACAAACGACCAGAGATAGTCGTCAAACGATCCGAATTCCTTCTGTACTTTCAGAAACGCACACGCATTGCGGACCGCGGAATCGACTTTCAACCGGTTGCGGATGATCCCGGGATCGGCGAGCAGCCTCTTTTTCTTACGGCTGTCAAAACGCGCCACCTTCGCCGGGTCAAAGCCCGCAAAGACCTCGAGGTACCGCTCGCGCTTCTTGAGCACCGTCGACCAGGAGAGACCGGCCTGGGCGCCCTCCAGGATCAAGAACTCGAAAAGCTCCCGATCGTCGTGGACCGGTACGCCCCACACCTCGTCGTGGTAGGCGATCATCAGTGGGTCGTCCCCCGCCCACTCGCAGCGCTTTTTTTTGGCCCTCGCCACCAATCGCTACCCGGCCAAGGCCCGTTCGAAGTCCGCGATCAACTCGTCGGCGTTCTCGATCCCGACCGACACCCGGATCAGATCGTCAGTGATCCTCAGCCGCTCGCGCTCTTCGGGACTCTGCCCCAGGTGCGAGCTGCGCGACGGCCGAACCACCAGAGTCTCGACTCCTCCGAGACTCGCGGCGTGGAGAGGGATGCGCACGCGGCCGAGAAACCGCTCGGCCGCCTCGGCGTCGGCCGCATAGAAGGAGAGCATCCCGCCAAAACCCGAAAAGAGGTCTTTTGCATGACCGTGTCCGGGGTCGTCGGGCAGTCCCGGGTAGTTGACCCGGCGCACTTCGGCGCGGCCACTCAGAAACTCGGCCAACCGTTGGGCGTTGGCGTTCTGGCGCTCCACTCGCAGCGCCAGCGTCTTGAGACCGCGCTCGAACAAAAAACAAGCATGAGGATCCGCCGAACCGCCTGCGTGGAGGGTCCAGTGCCGGATCTTGCCCACCTTGTCGGCCGACCCCATGACCGCGCCGGCGACGACGTCGCTGTGACCGTTCAAGTACTTGGTCGCGCTGTGGACCACCACGTCGAAGCCGAGCTCGAGCGGCCGGAAGTTGACCGGGGTGGCAAAGGTCGAGTCGATCACCGTAATCAGGCCATTGGCGCGCGCGAACTCGACCGCCGCCCGCAGGTCGCCCACTTCCATCAATGGATTGGAGATCGATTCGACATACAAGAGCCGCGTCTCGGGCCGCAGCGCCTCGCCCCAGGTATCCGGCGCCGCCAGGTCGATCGGCGTGTGGGACACCCCGAACCGCGGCAAGTTTTCGTCGAACAGACTCTGGGTGCCTCCGTAGAGCGTGGTCTGGGCGAGCAGATGGTCGCCCTTGGAGACAAAGGTCAGGATCGAGCTCGAGATCGCCGCCATGCCGCTGGCGGTTACCAGCGCCGCCTCACCGGACTCGATCGCCGCCAGGCGCGCCTGGAGCGTCAAGTGGCTGGGCGAGTTGCTCAACCTGAGGTAGCGCACCTCGTCGTACGCGCCCTCTTCGGCCATCAGGAAATTTGCCGATTGGAAGATCGGCGACACCACCGCGCCGCGTATGCGGGGATGCGGCGCCCCGGCGTGTACTACGTTGGTCTCGAGAGAGTCGAAGCGTTTCTCGTAGTCGGTCATCGAATCGAGCTTCGCACGACGCTCAGACAAAGCGGTCGAGAGTCATCACCGCGAGCACCGCCGGCAGGTAGATCACCGAGACCAGCAGCACGCGGCGGGCCGAACGGTTGTCGGCGGAGCGATAGAACGCCACGCACACGGCAAGAAAGGCCACGCTGAGCAACATCGCGCCAAAAAAGTACGGTCCGCCGGCAAGACCCGCAAAAGTCGGAAGAAGCGAAACGGGCAGGAGCGCCGCGCCATAGAGCACCGCCTGCCGCGCGGTCGAGCGGCCGTCCGGCTCGACGACCGGCAGCATCGGGAAACCGGCCCGCGCGTAGTCCCCGCGACACAGCCAGGCGATGGCGAGAAAATGCGGGAGCTGCCAGAGAAACAGGATGCCAAAGAGGATCCAGGCCCCCGCCGACAGATCGTTGCGGGCCGCGGTCCAGCCCATCATCGGCGGCAGCGCCCCCGGCACCGCCCCCACCAGCGTGGCCAACGAAGTGACCTTCTTGAGCGGTGTGTAGACCAGCACATAGCTGAGGACCGCCGCCAGACCCAGCGCCGCGGTGAGCAGGTTGACCGTGAGCGCCAGCAGGACCACTCCGGCAAGCGACAGCGTCAGCCCGAACGCCAGGGCTCGCCGCCAGTCCATCCTTCCGGCGGCGACTGGCCGGGAAGCCGTTCGCTCCATCAGGGCGTCCGAGCGACGCTCCCAGAAGTGGTTGAGGGCGGAACTGCCCGCCGACAGGAGTCCAGTCCCCGTCAGGGTCAGCGCCAGGAGCCCGAACGAGAGGTCCGACTCTTTGCCGAGCACAAACCCCAGCACGGTGGTCACCAGCACCATGACGGTGATCCGCGGCTTGGTCAGCTCGAAGTAGTCACTCCATTCGCTGGGAAGGGCTGATTGTCGGGACGGGGCGGTCGCCGTCTTCAAGACTCCGCTCCCCGCAACTCCACCGGCCGGCTCGCGGGCGCGGCCGACTCGACCGATCCGACCAGACGCCAGGAAGCGAGGGCCACGATCAAGCTGGTCGCCAGGATCGAGGCCCCGGTGGCGACGTGGACGGTATTGGGAACCACCGCCTTTTCGGTCAGGACCACCGCCGCCCCCAGGCCGATCTGCAATGCGACCAGGGCGAGCAACAGCCCCGCGGGAACGGTGACCAGACGGTCCTTCGAGCCGGTCCGCCGGATGCGGACAAACAGCCACACGATCGCAGCCGTGACCACCAGCGCCCCCAGACGATGCGTGAAGTGGATACCGATCGGAAAATCGAATCGCGGCGGGATCAGACGCCCAAAGGCGAGCGGAAAATCAGGAATCGCCAGACCGGCGCCGCTGTGCCGCATCACCGCGCCGATCAGGATCTGTCCGTAGACCAGAGCCGTCGTGGCCGTGGCGGCGTCCCGTACGCTCCTCCACTCCTTCCGCGGTGCGCGCTCTCGCTTCCACCACCGCGAAGTCGCAACCGCCAGCGTCACGGTCATGCAAAAAAACAACTGGGCCAGCCCCGCGTGGCTGACCGAGATCGGCGTCGGCAGAAAGAAGAGGACCGTGAGACCTCCCAGGAGCGCTTGGGCCAGCACCGCTACGACCGCCAGGTACGAAAGCCGGCGGACCCACCGACGCTCCTCCCGCCGGCCGGTCCACACCGCCATCCCGATGGTCAGGAGCGCGACCGTGCCGGCGATCAACCGGTGTCCGTGCTCTGCGCGGACGTTCGCGATCGCCCACCACCGCGGCGGATTGAGGCCCCCGTACGAGGTCGGCCAGTCGGGCACCGACAGTCCGGCCTCCCTGCTGGTGACGAGCGCTCCGGCGGAGATCAGGCCGAGGACACAACAGGCCAGAAAAACGGTAAAACGATGGCGGCGGCGATCGGAAGGGGTCACAGTGGGCGCCTCGGAAGAGGCAGTCTATCCCGTGTGCGTTTCGGGGTCGCCCTTCGCTTTGAAGGGGTGCGTCCTACGCGGACACGACCATTTGAAGCGGCCGCCGCCCCTGGCGGCCGTTCGAGGCGGGCTTGCCTCCAACCCCAAGACGGCCGGCAGGGACGCCGGCCACTCATTCGGACGGACTCGCTAGTCTTCGAAATCGGCTGGCCTGCCGGGCCCGATCAGGTGTGTCGCGGTCTCGATCAGATCGGCCAGCTCGGCGACGTCGCGGTCGCCGCGGAGCTCGTCCTCGAGCCGGCGGGCACGGCGTTGAAGGTCGCCGAGGTCGGCGTTCTTGGCCCAGTAGGAGCCCTTGAGGATTTCGGCGAACTCGGCCGCCACCGAGGCCAGCCGCAACGAGGGCGAGGCCGAGCGCCAGCTCGACTCGAGATCCCGTACCCGCAACCGAACAGCCTCTTCTTCGACCCGGCCGGTGCGCTCGGACCGGTAGCGAAGCCGCAGGGTGGCCACGGTGTCGCTCGGTGAGGCATCGCTGGCGAGCTTGATCTCGTAGAGCGCAGTGACCTGGTGGCCGGCGCCGACCTCACCGGCGTCGACGGTGTCGTCGCGAAAGCGCTCGTCGGCGATGTCGCGGTTCTCGTAGCCGAGCAGCCGGTAGAGGCTCACCACCCCCGGGTCGAACTCGACCTGGGCCTTGGCGTCGGACGCGATCGTCTCCAGGGTTCCGGAGAGATCGTGCACAAAAAGACGCCGGGCCTCGGCGTAGGTGTCGACATAGGCATAGCGTCCGTCGCCCCGATCGGCCAGTTGCTCCATCAGGACATCGTTGTAGTTGCCCATGCCAAAACCCACGGTGGTGAGCTCGACTCCCGCATCCGCCTCGCGCTCGATGCGCTCGAGAATCGAGTCGGGACCCGTGCGGCCGACGTTGGCGACGCCGTCCGAGCACAGGATGACCCGGTTGACCGCGCCGCGGCGGAAGTGGTCGCGGGCCAGCCGGTACCCCAGGACCAGACCTTCCTCGGCGTTGGTCGAGCCGCCGGTGCGAAGACGATCGATTGCGCGCCGAACCTCTCGGAAGTCGCCGGTGGGCTCGATGAGGACATCTCCGCGGCTGCCGTAGACCACCAGACCGACCCGATCGCCCGGACGCCCCCGCTTCCGGTACTCCAGCTCCTCCAACTCGTCGAGCAGCAGGTGGAGCGAGCGCTTGACCAGCCCGAGCCGGTTCTCGCGACCCATCGAGCCCGAGACGTCGATCACAAAGGTGAGAACGGCCGGCTTGCGGTCGCGGACAGGAATCTCGCGGCCGTGGAGGCCAAAGCGCAGAAGCTGATAGCCACGGCCTTCGGTAAACGGCGAAGGGGTACCCTCGGCGGTCACCGCGAAGTCACCCCGGCGCGGCGCCCTGTCTTCGTAGTCGAAGTAGTTGACGAACTCTTCGACCCGGATGGCCTCGGCGGGCGGCAGGTGGCCGCGCTCGAGATAACTCCGCGCCACGGTGTAGGCACCGGTGTCCACGTCCAGGCCAAAGGTCGACAGCGCGTCCACCTCGGTGTCCACAAACGGGTTGGTGCCGTAGGAGCGAAAGAACATGTCGCCGTAGGGCTGGTCGTTGGGCTCCGCGGTTCCGCCGGTGGAGGGTGGCGCCGGCACCGACGTAGAGAAAACTACGTCGGCCTCGGGGCCGCGCACGGTGGGCTTCGGGATCTGCTGCCGAATCTCCTGGGCGGAGTTCTCCTCCACCCGCCTTTGCGGCGGACGGCCCTGGACCACGACCCGCCCATCGGAAAAGACCTCTGCTCTCGTCGTCCTTTCCTTCAGGACCGGCTCGACTTCGGACGGCACCACTGGGCTCCGCGCCGGCGAGCCGGCCCCGGACAGATCTCTCTTCTTGCCATCCGCAACGCGGTCGCGCGCGACCATCTCATCGGCCGCATCGGCCTCGAGCTTTGGGACCTCTGTGGAAACCGGGCCGGCGATTGTTTCTTCCGAGCGCCCGGACTTCCCGGGCGTCACCGGCGAGGACGGGGTCTCGGAGACAACCTGCGCATTGGCGACATCTTGATCGGCGCCCCCGTCCACTCTCTCGTCCCGGGATTCGGACTCCGCACGCGGCTCGACCGCCGCAGCCACCGGGGTTTCCTCATCGACCGGCACGCCGATCTCCACGGCCACGAACGGCGTCTCCCGGTTGTCATCGCCCACCGCGCTCGCCGGGTCGGGCAGCGTCTCGCGCACCCGGGAAACGACCACCGCGCCGACGACCGCCAGAAAGATCGACGCCGCAATGAGATACATCGGTCGCCGCGTGGGTTTCGTAGAGCGTTCCTCTACCGCGGGCAGCGGCTCGGGAATGTCCTCTTTGAGCAGGGCCAACAGATTCTCGGGGGGCTCGGGAGCCGTGCGTGTCTTCGCCAGCAGCTCTTCGATCTCGTGGGTTTCGAGGGCCTTCTTCATGGTGCTTCTTCTTTCGATTCGTTTGGGCGATGCGCGACATCGACCGGCTCGTCGGACAGCCGTTCGGACAGCAGACGGAGCGCGCGCTTGAGCCGTTTGCGGACACCGACCTCGGAGATCCCCTGTAGCCGGGCGATCTCGCGGACCGGCAGCTCGGCCCAGTAACGGGCCGTCACCGCGAACCGCAGCGTCTCGGGTAGCTTGAGCACCGCCCGGCGCACCCGGCCGGCGTCGGCCGAGCGGGTCAGACCGTCGAGCTGGGACTCACCGGCGTCGGGAATCGCGTCGACCTGGCGCTCGTCGAGCGGCGCCAGTGGGGCCGGTTTGCGGACATGGGTGACAAAGGTGTTGTAGGCGATCCGATAGAGCCAGGTGGAGAACCGGGCTCCGCCCTGGAAGCGGCCGAGCGAGGTCCAGGCCTTGCGATAGGTCTCCTGGGTCAGGTCCGCGGCCAGCTCGACATCGCCGCCGGCGAGTTGGACCAATGAGGCAAAGATTTTCCGGTACGACAGCTCGACCAGACGTTCGGCGGCCTGCCGGTCTCCGCCGGCCACCAGCGGCCAGAGCTCGCGCTCGCTGCTGGGTAGCGAGGGAGCTGGCACCGCCTTCGGACCTGGGAACCGGCTGACCGACATCGTCTCCATGTCCCATTAGACTCGCCCGAGCGCAAAAACGAAACCGGATGGCGCCCAAAAAGAAAAAAAGGCGGGGCCAGAGGCCCCGCCTGGGTCGATCCGCTGGAGAATGCTCTAGGCCGCGGGCGCGAACTCGAAGCTCGCCGCGGACGCGGTGTCGGCGGCCACCGTGACGGTGGTGGTCTGCGCGCCCAGCGTCTCGTGCCAGGCCTCGAGCTCGTACTCGCCCGGCGGCAGGCCGTCAATGGTGAAGGAGCCATCGGTGCCGCTGACCGCAAAGAATGGATGGTCGAGCACCGCCATGTAGGCGCCCATCCACGGGTGGACGTCACACTTGAAACGCACCATGACCTCGGGGTTGTCGAAAGTCTTCTCGATCTCCATCCCCTTGAACGGCTGGCCCTGGTTGAATTCCGGGTTGGCCCCCTCCAGCGCATGGACGTTGTGGAGGGTGTCGTCGCTGTTGGTGATCTTGAGCGTCTGACCGACCTGGACACCGGAGACATGGGGCATGTACCGGCAGCCCTTCTGGTCGAGCACATGGGCTTCGGCGGGCGGCGAATAGTTGCCGGATAGACCGGACTTGACATAGACAAACGCGTTGGCCAGCTTGCCGGCGTCGGCGACGATCGTCTCGGTCAAAACGGGCTCGGCGTGGAGCCCGGCACAGACCGGGTCGGCGTCCATCTTGATCGGCGTGTCGGGGTCGCCGTTGGTGTAGCTCACCGTGCCGGTCACCGTGCCGGTGGGACCGGCGGGGGCCGCCGCGGGGGGTGCCGCGGTGGGAGCCGGCGCCTCGGCCTGTCGCTCTCCGCCGCCGCCACCACAGCCGGTTGCCACCACCGCCAGCGCCGCGAACACGGCCAGCGTCATCAGGGTTCGATTCTTGACCATGGGAGGTCCTCCTTGAGTTTTAGCGAGAGTTGTTCAATGGAAAAGCGAGGACCACGTCGGGCACCCGCCGAGTATCAGCGGTCGAGATTCCACCAGATATGGTCACGTAGCGCAACCGCCACCCGATCGGCGTCCGCCAGGAACTCTTTGAGCTCGGGCTCGGTCGCGAACTGCCGCAGCATCCTGTCTTTCTGCCCGCGCCACATAGGGGCGTCGATGCCAAAAGGCAGGGGCGACTGATAGGTGCCGTCCTTTTGTAACGGAAAGTTGGCCGGCATCTTGGTGCCGGCGACCCAGCTCTGCGGATCCAGGATCCAGTCGGGCACCCAATCGTGACGCAGCCGCTCGCGCGCCAACTCCAAGGACGGGGCCAGCTCGGCGGAGCTCGTACCGGCCCCGGCCACCGCTGGACCGTCCGGGTGGCACTTGGCGCACTGGAGCATCTCGTAGACCTGCTTGCCGACCTCCAGGCTGCGAGTGTCGGGCCGCTCGGGCTCCGACAGGAACGTCTCGCGGCCCTCGCGGGTCGCAAAGTAGCCGACGATGGTGTTGACCTGGTCGTCGGTTAACCCGAAGGTCGGCATCCGCACCCCGAGCCAGGGCCGCAGGGTCACGGATCCCGGATCGTGGAGATACTCGAAAAGCCAATCCCCCCGGACACGAGCGCCCTGGGCGGCCAGGTTGGGCGGCAGCAGCCCGACGTCGTCGATCGCGCTGGAGATGGCGTGTCCCTTGTCCTCGATCAGGTGGCAACCCTGGCAGTTGTACCAAGTGACCAGCTTGCGGCCTTCGGCGAGCGCCGCGGACCGCGGCTCCTGCCCGGCTTTGCGGTGCGCCCGTACCGACTCCTTGGTGAATCCGAGAACATTGGTCAGAACCGCTTCGGCCTCGCGCTCGGACATACCGTAGTCCGGCATCTTGTAGAGCTCGCCATAGTTCTTGACCAGCTCCTTGCCCTTGTCCCACACCCGGGGCCGCATGAACTTGGTCTTGAGCCAGTCGGCGCGAGTGTGCTGGATCTCGCGCACCGTGGTGCCCTCGGGAGCCGCGTGGTGCTCGTCGCCGGCCGCCTCGCCGCGTCCGCCGCCTTCCCCGGCGCCGCCGGCGGCTTCCCGGATGTCGAGCCGATCGGTACGGAACGCCACTTCGTGGACGTGGCCGAAGTCGAACTGGTGGACCGGCTTCGAGCCCGCTTCGGTCAGCTCGACACCGATCGGTTTCGCATCATCGAACCCGTCGAGCTCGTGGCAGCCGAAGCACCCGTACTTGCGGATCGTGCGGCCGCCCAGATAGACGTCGCGCTCGGCCGGCGCCATCTTCTCCATGGCCGCCTGGCTCTGCTCGATCGTCTGGGTCTCCTGTAGATACTCGAGCACCAGGCCGTCGCGGATCTCCCCGTCGACCGCCGGAATCGACAGGTTCTCGAACGCTTGATCCCGGTCCGCCATCAGATAGGCGGTGAGGTCCGCAGCCTCCGAGTCGGTCAAACGCAGCGACGGCATTCGCGTATCCGGGTTGTAGACATGCGGGTCGCGAATCCAGGCGTAGAGCCAACCGGCGGAGACCTTGCTCCCGGTGCGCACCAGGTTGGGGCCGTTCATCCGGTTGAACAGGGGATAGAACTGGTCGCGCCGGGCGTCCGAGTCGAGCACGTGACAGCCCTCGCAGCCGATCGTTTTGAACAGCTCCTCCCCACGGGCCGCATTGCCGGCCGGCGGGTCCGGGTAGGTCGGTGTGTCGGATTTGTCCCAGATGTAGGCGACCATCGACGCGATCTCGGCCTTTTGCCGCTCGAGGTTGGCCTCACCCTGGATGTTCTCCTGGTAGAAGAAATGCGGCATCCAGGTGGTCGGGTGGAAGTCCCGCGGCGCTTCGATCCATCGGTAAGCCCAGGCCGGGTTGGTCTTGCCGGCGATCTTGCGCAGCGCCGGCCCCGGTCGCGGCAGGTCGGTAAACGCCGGGTATTCGATCGCGTGGCAGGTGAAACAGCCAAAGCGGCTCACCAGCTCGCGACCCGCATCCTGCTGGGCCGAGTTGGGCGTCCAGACGTCGGCAGCGTGGCAGGTAACACAGCCGGCCTCGGTGTTCTTGGCCGGCAGGATCGGCGTGTCGAGGTACTTCTGCGGCTTCCAGCCCCACTTCTCGATCCATTCCTCGCGCTCGTGCTCGGTCTCCGGCGAGTGGCCGGCGCGGGCGAAGTCGGTGGCGCGATCCAGACCCTGGTGGCAGGTAGTGCAGCCGAACTTGGTATAGGGATGCGGGGAGGCCGCGCTCAGGTAGAGATCGAGACGCGGATGGCTGCGGAAGGGCTCCTCCCACTCCTCGCCGTCAAAGCCCGCTCGAGGGGCCGCCACATGACAAGTCACACAGCGGTCGACGCGGTCGACGTTGGTGAAGTTGATGTTCTGGTAGAGCCCCGACAGGATGACCTGCTCCACCTTGAGACTCGGCTGGACAAAGTCCATGACCGGCGCGTTGAGCAGAAAGTAGTCGATCTTCTTGTCTAGGGCGGTGATTCTCTGGTTGAGCGAATCGACGCCGCTGTTGAGCGCATCGAGACGCTTCTCCGCCGCCGCCAGACCGGCCCGCTTGGCCTCGAGCGTCTGCTCGATCCCTTTGCGCGCCTCGATAAAGCCCTCGAGCTCGATCCGGTCCTCGACCAGTTGCGCCGCCAGCTTGTCGACCGCCGCGCGCGCCTTGGTGATCTTGGCCTCCACCCCGCTCTGGAGAGCGACGTCGTACTCGTAGCGCTCCGTGTCCAGAAGCGACTTGGTCTGTCGTGAGTCGGCATCGGCCGCGTAGACCTTTTTGGCAAAGCCGGTTCGCTGCTTTTCGAGCTGGCGGATCTCCTCGCGCTGGTCGGCCAACGACTGCTCCTCGGCGGCGATCTCCTGTTGGAGCTGCTGGAGCTCGCCCTGGTTGAGCTTTTGCCGCTCGGCCTGCGCCTCGGCGAGCAGCGCCTGCTGCTCGCGGTCGCGAAACTCGGCCTGGAACCGCTTCCAGGGCTTAGCGTAGTCGGCAAAGACCATCCACACCGTGACGATCAGGAGCGCCAGCGAGCTCCACGCGAAGGCAATGTTGAGCCCTTTGAAGTCGTAGTGCCGGTCCGGCGTCTTTTTGGGTGCCTTGGCCATGGTCGCCGATCAGAGGTTGAGGAAGAACTCCTGGATGTGGATGAAGTACTTGAGGTTGAACAGCCAGCGGAAGTACATCTTGATCGGCAGGAGCATCATGGTCAGAAACAAGCTCATGGCGACGTAGTAGCGCGGCGGCCCCAGCTTCTCGAAAAAATGCTTGAAGTACTTGATCTTGAGAAGCACCACGGGAAGCACAAAAAAGTACGCGCCAATCAAGAGAATCCCAAAGATCTCGCGGATAAACCAATTGCCGGGCAGCCCGATCCCCAGGATCTTGATCCAGATGATCTCGGAGAGATCGACGTTGACCAGCGGCTCGATCTTGTTGATGTCCCAAAACTCATAGGGACCGAAGAAGTTCCAGTTGGGCCCGCGCAAAAACGTCCCGATGACGATCAACTGGGTCCAGAGCACGACATAGCCAAAGAGAAAGATGATGATCTCCGGCTTACGCTCCTTGTAGGTGTAGTAGCCGTTGCCCTTGGGGTTGGTGTCGATATACGGGATCGCCATCAGGCCGATGATGATCAGCCCGGGCAGGACGACTCCGGCCATCCACGGATCGAAGTAGACCAGCATCTCCTGCAGCCCGAGGAAGTACCACGGGGCCTTCGAAGGATTGGGCGCCACCGCCAGGTTGGCGGGTTCCTCGAGCGGCGCCTGCAGCAGGATCGACCAGACCACCATCCCCACGGTCAGGATCACCATGCAGATGAATTCGGTGAATACCAGATCGGGCCAGGTGAAGATCTTGTCTTCGGCCTCGGACTCCTCGAAGGTGGGCTCGCCGCGGGCGATGGCGTCGTCGTTCTTGAGCCCCTTGTACATCGAGTACCACCAGAAAAACGTAACCAGGTACACCATCATCACGATGGGCACGTTGTCCGGCTTGGCGACGACTTGCCGGAAGCTCGAATCCAACATGCTGACGCCAAAAAAGGCCGTGATGAGGATCATCAAGAACCAGGCGCCCGCCTTGGTCCACAGCCGGCGCGACCACAGGGCCAGCGCAAACAGAATCAGCGAGAGGCTGAAAGAGAACTGCGGGTAGGAGAGAGTGTTGATGAAACCCTTGATCGC
The DNA here is from genome assembly GCA_965224065.1 of Candidatus Multivoradales bacterium. Lineage (GTDB taxonomy): Bacteria > Acidobacteriota > Thermoanaerobaculia > Multivoradales > JAHEKO01 > JAOTZA01. The sequence goes on along the minus strand of CBDCYF010000005.1, from coordinate 3,610,864 downwards.
TTCCATCACATCGGACCCGAGATCCCGCCATCCTTTCTGACACGCCAGAAGTGAACGGCCATCAGGAACGCCGCCACGATCGGAATCCCGACGCAGTGAAGTACGTAGAAGCGATTCAAGGTGCCGCCACCGATGGTGCGGCCGGCAATCAAGGCAAACCGGGCATCACTGCCGACGTGAATCAGCTTCTGCCCTCCTAACTCCAATAAGGCTGCGCCCGGCCCTTCGTAACCGAGCAGCGGCGTGGCGCGGGCCATGTTGGACCCAACGGTAATCGCCCAGATCGCCAATTGATCCCAGGGCAGCAAGTAGCCGGTGAACGACAGCAGCAGGGTCAGAACCAGCAGGATCACGCCGACGTTCCAGTTGAACTCCCGCGGCGGCTTGTACGAGCCGGTCATAAAGACCCGGAACATGTGGAGCCAGACCGTGATGACCATGGCGTGAGCGCCCCAACGGTGCAGCTCGCGCATGATCCCAAAGGCCGCCACCTCGCGCAGATCCACCATGTCGAAGTAGGCGTACTCGACGGTCGGCCGATAGTAAAACATCAGCAGCAGCCCGGTGATGGTCTCGACCAGGAACAGGAAGAAGGACGTCCCCCCCATGCACCAGGTGTAGGACATCCTGAGGCCCGACTTCTTGACCTTGATGGGGTGCATGTGGAGCACCACGTTGCCGAGCATCGCGAGCGCGCGCTTGCGGCTGTCGGTGGGGATTCCGACCCGGAAGATGGACTTCCAGATCTGAGACTTGACGATCGATTTCTGTAGCTCTTTGAGCATCAACCCCCCGGCCGACTGGGTGCTAGCTGAGAGTCACAAAGGAGTCGGGGTCTTCCCACTGCCCGAGCTCCCATTGGTATTTCTGTGCCTTATCCACCACCAACTGGCCATCGGCTGGATCGACAAAGATCTTGGCCCGCTCGAGCGGCCGCGGTGTCGGCCCCTCGAAGTTGATTCCGTTCTTGTAGTAGCCGCTGCCGTGGCACGGACACTTGAACTTGTTCTGTGCATCGAGCCAGTTGGGTGGGCACCCGAGATGGGTACAGATCGCGATCAGCGCGTAGATCATGCCTTCGCTGTGGACCACAAAGACCCCGTTGGCTTCGACAAAACGTACGTCCACCACGCCATCGGGAAAATCGTCCGGTGGCCCGACCTTGAACGAGGTCGGCGGCTCGAACAGCACGTTGGGAAACATAAAGCGCCCCATTGCGGTCACACACCCGCCGATCGCGGCGGTAAACCCGACCCACGCCACCGCGGCCCACGAGAACAGCCCCCGGCGGGTCAGCTCGGGATCGGGCTTTGCGGCTTTCGGCGCGGGCTTTGGGGCTGGCTTGGGAGAGGGCTTCTTGGTCGACGCAGGCTCCGCTGCCTCCGATGCCGACGCCGGGGATGTCTTGCTTTCTTCACTCATCGAGGCTCGTCTGACACCGGCTCTCGCCCGCCCATCGCAAAACTCGCTAAACGCGACGCCGCTTTTCTACGCGATGGCGCGAAAGGTGTCAAGGCGGCGGACGGGTCCGTTCGGCCTCGGGAGCTACTGAATCGAACGGAGGTAGGCGGCGATCAACGCCAGATCCCGGTCGCTCAGGGCCAGGTTGCCACCCCTGGGCGGCATGTCCACACGCCGCTCGTTGAGCGGGTGATCGGCGCGGCGGCCCACGCGGAGAAACTCGACCAGCTCTGCGTCCGACAGACCCTGGACAAACGCGTTGTCGTGGAGCCCCTTGCCCAGACTCGGCATCCCCTCGGCGTCCGAGCCGTGACAGATGGCACAGGTGCGGCGGAACAACTGTTGACCGGCCGCGACGTCCTCGGAGACCACCTCCGGCGTGCCGCAGGCGGCAACGAGGCCGGCCAGCGCAAAGACCGGCGCAAGGTGCAGCAAGCGCGAGATCCGACGATCCTTCACTCCCCCATTGTCGCGGTCTAGGTCCCGGCCGGCAAGCCCCGTCCCCACCGGACACGTAGGGCTACGACTCAGGCTGTCTTTGCGCGCTCGCCGCCGTCACCGACCGCCGGTGCGCTGGCCGACTCGCGGCCGTCCGGACGCACGGTGAGGACCGGGCAGTCCACGGTCCGCACGACCTCGGCTGCCGTGCTCCCCATCAGCAACCGCCCCACGGCGCCCAGACCCTGGCTTGCGATCACGATGAGATCGGCACCCCCGGAACTGCAGAATCGCGCGATCTCTCGCGCGGCGCGGCCGTCGACCACAAACGTCTCGTAGGGCACGTCCTCGCCCAACACCTCGGCGGCCAGCCTGGCCAGAGCCTCGCGGCCCCGCGTGCGCCGGTTCTCCCAGACCTCGGTCTGCGTCGGGACATAGAAATAGGGGTACGCGGTCATCTCCACGACGTAAAGCAATTGCAGCCGCGCGCCGTAAACGGCCGCCAGATCGCGTGCGACCAGCAACGCCTCGCGGGATGGCTCGGAGAAATCGACCGGCACCAGAATATTGGCCACCGCCTGGATCTTCCCGGGGTGCTCGCGCGCCTTGAGCGTCAGAACCGGACAGTCGGCGTGCCGCACGACCGACTCCGCCACGCTGCCGAGAAAGAACCGCCTGGCGCCGCGCCGGCCATGTGTCCCCATGGCGATGAGGTCGGCCTCGATCTCTTCAGCGTAGTCGAGGATCACCTCGGGGATGGAAAACCCCCTGCGCGTCACCTCGTGGATCGTCAGCGCTCCGGTCGGCTGGTCGTCCAGCAGCGACTTGAGCCTGGAGCCCGAGATCTCAAAGAGACGCTCGAAAATCTCCGCGGGCTCGACAAAGTGCTCGGCCGAAGCGCTGGGGTCGTCTTCGTGCAGAACCAGCGCGTTGAGCATGTGGATCTCGGCATCGAGCTTCTCGGCCAGAAAAAGCGCGTGCCCCAGCACTTGGCGAGACGCGGCGGAGAAGTCGGTCGGGCAAAGGATCTTGCGAATTTCCAGGCTCATGGATTGCCCTCCTCTCGTGTGGTCGCGACCGGCGCCTCCGGCGCCGGCCAGTGGGGCTCGGTCTGCTCGTACACAGCCTGGGCAATCGACGCCCCCAGGGCCGTCAACGGCGGGATCACCAGCACACTGGTCGAAGCCTTGCCGACGACACCCGACGCCACGCTGCCGATCATGGCGCGTTCGAGCCCGCTCCAACCGTGTGTGCCGATGACGATCAGATCTGCATCCCAGTTCTCGGCTTCGGCCAGGATCTCGGCCCGGGGCTCTCCGGTCCTCACCTGGGTCTCCACGCCAAAAGACTCGTCGATCACCAGTTCTTCGACAAAACGTTCGAGCTCGCGCTGCGCGAAAGCGTCCACGCGCTCCGCCGATGTTAGGTCTTCGAGCAGGCTGCGCTGGAGCTCGGGCAGCACCAAGACCCCGCGCACGGAGGGTTCAGCGGTCTCGAGCTGCGACAGAAAACTCAGGCCACAGCGGAGCGAGTCGCCCGAGTGCATCGACAGATCGACCGGCGCCAGCACCCGGTTCCAGGGCAGTTCGTGCGGCGCCCGCAAGACAAGCACCGGGCACTCGGCCCGGCGCAGCACGCGCTCGGCGGTCGATCCAAGCACGCGCCCGAGACCGTGGGGCTTCTCCGACGCCCCTACGACGATCAGATCCGCGCCGACTTCTCGCGCGGTCGACGCCAGCACCCAATGTGGCGCACCGGTGCGCACAAACGACTCGATCCGCGGACCCGGCGGGACCTCCAGCCGCTCGAGCCGTCGTCGTAGCTCGGCCCACCGCGCCTGCGTGAGCTCGCGGAAGTAGTCCGACTCCGCCCAACCGGCGCCCAGCCGTGGGCTGAGCGGTTCGAGCGGCGCGGCGTGGGCCACATAGGTCCGGGCGCCGAGAGCGGCCGCCAGCTCGAGAGCACTTTGCAACAGCCAGTCGTTTTCTGCGCCGAGGGACGCGCCCACCAGGACCGTCTCGACGCGTCCGAGGGCTTCTCCGTGGGACGTTGTCGTGGACTTCATGGCGTCCTCCTCGACCCCAAGCTACGGCCCGGCGCCGAACCAAACCACACCCGCGCGGGCTGAGATCGAGAAACCCCCGGGTAGCGGCCGGCCAGCCCGCCGGGGCGGTGCCGCTGGTCCCGCGTAGGGCGGTGCCTATTCCTCGACGCGCCGACGGCGACGCTTGACTTCCGACCGGCGACGTTTGTTTTCCAGACGCCTACGTTTGGTGGCTTCCGGTACGCGGGTCTTGCGCCGCTTGCGCCGGCGTTTGAGGGCGCCGGCGAGCAGATCGACAAACCGCCGGCGCGCCGCTTCGCGGTTTGCCTTTTGCGTTCGATGCTTGCTCGAGACCACCCGCATCACGCCGTGTTTGTTGATCCGGGTCGCGAGACGCCGTTTCAGACGGGCCTTTTGGGCTTCGCTGAGCGTGGGTGAAGCCTCGACGTCGAACAAAAGCGTCACCCGAGTCTCGACTTTGTTGACGTTCTGGCCACCGGGCCCCGAGCTGCGCGAGGTGGCATAGGAGATCTCGTTGGTGGGAAGGGTCAGCCGGCCGTTGATTCGCAATCCGCCGCTCTGGCGGGCGGAGTCGCCGGCGAGGTCATCCCGAGACGCCATCGACCAAACTGTACCGGATGCACCTTCGACTCGGGCATACTTGGACACGGAGAGCCACCAAGTGAGTGTCACGGTCCAGAGTCGCCCGGGTATCTGCGAGCTGAGGCTCGATTCCCCGCCGGCCAACATTCTCGACCGCGCGACCTGCGTGGAGCTGGTCGCGGCGATCCGTGAACAGAGCGAGGACCGAAGCCTCAAGGCCTTTGTCTTCTCGGCCGCGGGTCCCAACTTCTCCTATGGAGCGAGCATCCAGGAGCACCGCCGGGGCGAGGTCGAGATCTTCTTGCCAGCGTTTCACGACGTCCTGCGGTCGCTGGCCGAGACCCATGTCCCGGCGGTCGCCGCGGTCCGCGGGCGCTGTCTGGGTGGTGGCCTGGAGCTCGCCGCGTTCTGTCACTTTCTGATCGCCGAGCCGGACGCGGTCTTTGCGGTTCCCGAGATCCAGCTCGGTGTGTTCCCGCCGGCTGCCTGCGTCTTCTTCCCCTTACGCTTTGGCGGCGCCGTCGCCGACAGCCTGATCCTCACCGGCCGCGAGCTCACCGCCGAAGAGGGACACAAAATCGGCCTGGTCACTGAGATCTCGCCGCCGGGAGGGCTCGAGGCCACCATCGAGTCGTTTGTCGACCGCAGGCTGCGGCCCTACTCGGCTGCTGCGCTCCGGCTGGCGACCCGCGCCTCGCGTGCCCGGCTCGACCGCGAGATGGCGGAGCGGCTACCCGAGATCGAAGCGCTCTACCTCGGCGAACTGATGGAAACCCGAGACGCTACCGAGGGGCTCGAGGCGTTTCTGGCCAAGCGCAAGCCGATCTGGGCAGACACTTAGTCCTCGCTCTTGACGGGGTACAAGATCTGGTGCACCCCTTCAGCACGGTGTGCCGCTCGCCACCTGGGCCAGGTGCGGACCCGGCCCAAGCTCAGCTCGGGAAGCCGTCAGCGGCCGGACGTCGCGGCGGCACCTGCAATCGGCTCGAACGTTGCGCTGAAGTGCCGTAGCGTCTCGGGCTCCTCGACGATCCGTACTCCCGGGATGTCATTCTTGCTCGCCACGACCTCCAGGATGACCTCGATCACATAATCGATGTGACTTTTGGTATAGACCCGGCGTGGTATGGCCAGCCGCAGGAGCTCGTGCCGCGCGGGTGTCTCGGCGCCGGTCGCCGGATCCCAGCGGCCCAGCATGACCGACCCGACCTCGACCGAGCGGATACCGCCGTGCCAATACAGCGCGACCGCCAATGCCTGCCCCGGATACTGCGACCGCGGGATGTGAGGCAGTAACTGGGCGGCGTCGATGTAGATAGCGTGCCCGCCGGGTGGTTGAACGATCGGCACGCCACCGGCCGCGAGGCGCTGGCCCAAATACCGGGTAGACGCAGTACGGTAGCGCTGGTAGTCGGGGTCCAGGGCCTCGTACAGACCCACCGCGATGGCCTCCAGATCCCTACCGGCCAGGCCGCCGTAGGTCGGGAAGCCTTCGGTCAGGATCAACAGCTCCTCTTCGTGGCGCGCCACCGCATCGTCGTTGCTGCACAGAAAGCCGCCGATGTTCGCCAGCCCATCCTTTTTTGCGCTCATGGTGCAGCCGTCCGCATGGGAGAACATCTCCCGGGCGATCTCCAGCAGAGTCTTGTCCCGGTGTTTGGCGCTGCGCTGCTGGATGAAATAGGCGTTCTCAGCGAACCGGCAGGCGTCGATGTAGAACGGCACGCCTTGCGCGCGGCAGATGCGAGACACGTCCTGAATGTTCTCCATCGACACCGGCTGCCCACCCCCGCCGTTGTTGGTGATCGTCACCATGGCGAATGGGACCCTGCCGGGATTCTCATCGAGGCACCGCTCCAGCCCTTCGACGTCGGTGTTTCCCTTGAAAGGAAAAGAGGAGTCGAGCCGGTGGGATTCGACGCAGGGGAGATCCACCGCTTCGGTGCCCGTTGCTTCGATGTTGGCTCGTGTCGTGTCGAAATGCGTGTTGTTTGGAACCACTGCGCCCGGCCGGCAGAGAGTGGCCGCCAGAATTCTCTCGGCGGCGCGACCCTGATGGGTCGGGATCACGTGCCGGAAGCCAAAGATATCCTGCACGGCTTGCTCGAAACGGACCCAGCTGGAGCTACCAGCGTAAGACTCGTCTCCCCGCATCAGCGCCGCCCACTGTTCGGAGCTCATCGCCCCGGTGCCACTGTCGGTCAACAGATCGATGAGGATGGTGTCGGCCGGGAGCTTAAACAGGTTGAAGCCGGCCCGCGCGAGGTGGCGCTCCCGCTCCTCACGGGTGGACATCCGAATCGGCTCGACCATCTTGATTCGAAACGGCTCGATGATCCGGGACATGGTCGCTCCTCGGCGGCAAGAAAATCCGGGGGCAGGCGAGAAACGCCTGCCCCCTTGCTCCGGCCGTCGCAGTGGTCGCGGAGTTTCGAGGGGGGCTCTCTGCCCCGCCGCCACTTGAGAAAGGAGGATGGGAACGCTGTGCGACCGGAATGTCGGTACTTTTTCTGCTAACTCATCTCCCCACCGAGAACCTACGCGGCGTCAAGACATCGACGCACCCGCCGACCGGGCAGGGTGACCGATATCCAAGGGATGGGCGACCCTACTCCCAGGGGTGGGTGGCAGGTCCGCCCACTCGACCCCATCTCCTTGCGCTTTCCGCTCCAAGCTGCTAGCGTTCTCGCGTTGGGTTCATCCAACGGACCGCGAGTTACTCCCCTCCTCCAGTAAGCGACCTTTCAGTTCCGTTTCCTGACAGCAGATGAGTAGTGCCGTATCCGGGGTTGCGCCCACCCGAACCGTCCGGCCGCAGTGGCTGGAGATCGAAGCATCTTTCTCGCCACGATGAGGCGGGGCAGGAGAACAGAGACATGTCGAAGAAGATCTACGTAGGTAACCTTCCCTTCAGCGCCACCGACGAAGAGGTCCGCGAGCTATTCGCTCCATACGGCACCGTCGAGTCGGTAAACCTGATCACCGATCGGGAGACCGGGCGTCCGCGGGGTTTTGGTTTTGTCGAAATGGCCGACGGCGCCGACGAGGCGATCCAGGCCCTTCACCAGACCGAGATGGGTGGCCGGAGCCTCAACGTCAACGAGGCGCGTCCGCGCACCGACCGCGGCCCGCGGCCGCAGCGTCACGGCTGGTAGTCCCTAACCGGAATCCAGCAAAAGCCCGCCGAGCCTGTGGCTCCGGCGGGCTTTTTTACACTACCCCGGCGGGTGGTGCGATTTTCACCATCTCCTGGCTAGGCTCCTGCCGGAGGTCAAGATGCCGAGACCGCAGGAGATCCGAACCGGATGGTCGGCGGCGATCAGCCGGATCGCCCTATCGGCGCTGCTCATCGAAGCGGCGACCGGCCTCTTGATCACGTTTGCCCCGTTCTCGGCAGCCATCGAGTGGACGGTGCTCCTCCACACCGTGCTGGGTCTGGCGATATTGGCCCCCCTGACCTGGTACACCTGCGCTCATTGGTCGGACTACAAGCACTACAGCTTCTCCGACGCGCTGCTGCTGGGCTATCTGGCAGCCGCCGCCCTCTTGCTCTGCGCGCTCTCCGGGCTCGTCGTCACCTGGCAAGGACTTTTTGGATTGCGCATGTCGCCACTGTGGCGCAACATCCATCTCTACTCCACCTTCGCGGTCCTCGCCTGCACGCTCCCCCACGTCGTGTTGGTGTTTCTGCGGCTGGGCAAGCGGCGCACCGAAGCCCGGGCGGGCCGGCTGGCAGGGGTCACCGTCGGGGTGAGCGCGGCGGTGGTAGCGCTCGGATTTCTGCTGCCGCTCGCCTACGGCGGCGCTGAATACGTCAACCAACTGCCCGAGGACTACAACTTTCTCTACGGCGAAGACCGCCCGTTTGCGCCCAGCCTGGCGGTGACCTCGACCGGCGGCGCCTTTGATGCCGAGTCCCTGGCCGGCTCGGAGAGCTGTGGCACGAGCCGATGTCATACCCAGATCCTCGAAGAATGGCGACCCAGCGCCCATCGTTACGCCGCCATGGATCCACTGTTCCAAAAGGTCCAGAGCGTTATGGCCGAGCAAAACGGGCCGGAGTCGACCCGCTACTGCGCGGGCTGCCACGATCCGCTTTCGCTCTTCTCGGGCACAAAAAACCTCTTTGTCGAGAACCTCACCGAGCTCCACGGTTATCAGGAAGGCATTTCGTGTCTGGCCTGTCACGGCGTGCGCGAGACCGATCTGCAGGGCAACGCCAACTATGTGATGACCCAGCCGTCGACTTACTTGTGGCAGTGGAGCGAGCGCCCGGCGGCCAAATTCGTGAGCGATTTTCTGATCCGCACCTATCCCGACGAACACCAGAAGCTCTCGAAGCGCATGTTCAAGGCTCCGGAGTACTGCGCCGCGTGCCACAAGCAGTTCATCGATCAGGAGGTCAACCGCGTCGGCTGGGTGCAGTTGCAGAACCAGTACGACAACTGGAAAGCGAGCCACTGGTTTGTCGAGGGCTCCCCCGAGGAGACGGTCGAGTGCCGCGAGTGCCACATGCCGCTGGTGGAGTCCACCGACCCGGCGCGCGGGGACGCGGTCGACCACAATCGGCACGCCGGCGATTCCAAACACCGCAGCCACCGCTTTATCGCCGCCAACAGCCTGGTGCCGGCGATGCTCGAGCTGGACGGCTGGCGCGAACAAGTTCGGCTGACCGAGGAGTGGCTAAAAGGCCGCTTCGAAATCCCCGAGATCCGCGACAAATGGCGCGCCGGGCCGGTCGTTCAAGTCGCTCTAGACGTGCCCGACTCGGTCGCACCCGGAGAGAAATTGCCGATCCGGATCGTCATGACCGCAAACAAGGTCGGCCACGACTTCCCCACCGGACCGCTCGACATCATCCAGAGCTGGATCGAGCTGCATGTCGAGGACCAGGACGGAAACGAGATCTTCGCCAGCGGCCGGCGCGACGAGAAGAACTTTATAGAGCCGGGAAGCTTTCTCTTCAAGGCGGAGCCGGTCGACCAGTACGGCAACCTGATCGACCGACACAACCTGTGGGAGATGGTGGGGGTGCGATACCGGCGCGCGCTGTTTCCCGGATACTCGGACACCGTCGAGTACGTGGTCGATTGCCCGAGCGCGTTCGAGCCCTGGTCCGAGGAGGAGCGCCGGGCCTGGGAAAACCAGGACTTCGACATCGACGCCCCGGCGCGGGAGGGCGAGATCACCATCGAAGCGCGGTTGATGTACCGCAAGGTCGACCAGTTTCTGATCAACTTCCTGCTGGGAGAGGATTCGGGTTTGACGGCACCGGTCATCGAGATGACGCGGCAGAGCGCGACGGTGCCGATCGTGCGCCGGACCGCCGCCGTGGCGTCCGGCGGCACGACGATCGCCATCGCCGCCGGCGGCTGACCCGAGCGACCGGCGCGTCGGGCGACAGAGTGCCCGTGAGAAAGTTGGGCTCGTGACGTCCCACAAGCCCTCGCTCGGACGACGCAAAAGGCGGCTCCGGCGAGCCACCTGGGTCATCGCTGCAACGGCCGTCCTGGCGGTCGCGGCCGGGATATGGGCGTGGCTCGCCGCGCGGCCAGAAACCCGGACCCCGGGCGAAGAGCTCCCCGAGATCACCACCAAGCTGGCGCTCGATTTGCCCGCCGACGCCCCGGTCCCCCGGTTCACCGATGCGACCGTGGAGGCCGGTCTGGGCGACTTCCGCTCATTTGTCGGCAATCGCACCTCGCAGCTTCCGGAGGACATGGGCGCGGGCGCCGCATGGGGCGATTTCGACGGCGACGGCGACGACGACCTGTTTCTGGTGAGCGCCGGCGGCGGTCTCGACCTCGATGACGGCGAGATCGCTCGGTCCAGGCTCTACGAGAACCTGGGGGACGGCGGTTTTCGCGAGTTCGCAGGGTTTCCCGAGACCCGGGTCCACGGCATGGGTGCCGCCTGGGGCGACTACGACGGCGACGGCCGGCTCGACCTCGCCGTCAGCGGCTATCGGTCGCTGCTCCTGTTTCGCAACGAGGGCACCGGCTTTGTGCGCGATCCGATCCTCCAAGCCCCGGAGGGATACTGGGCCGGCCTCGCCTGGGCCGACTTCGACAACGATCGCGACCTGGACCTCTATGTCTGCGGTTATGTCGCCTACGAGGTGGAAGAAGATGGCCGCCGGCGGCTTTCCGAGCAGTACGGCCAGGCGGTCCCCTACACCTTGAACCCCGCCTCGTTCGAGCCCGAGCCCAACCTGCTGTTCCGCAACCGGCTGGCCGAGACCGGCCGCGTCGAATTCGTAGAGGAGGCGCTCGCCCTGGGGATCTCGAATCCCGGTGGGCGTAGCCTTTCGGCCCTCTGGCACGACTTCGACGCCGACGGGCGCCTCGACCTGTATGTCGCCAACGACATCTCGGACAATGCCCTGTATCTCAACGGCGAGGATGGCTTCGAGGATCGGAGCCTCGCCGCCTGGGTCGCGGACTACCGGGGCGCGATGGGACTCGCCGCCGGGGACTGGAACCGGGACGGCGACGACGACCTGTTTGTCACTCACTGGGTGGCGCAAGAGAACGCGCTGTACGACTCCCGGCGATTGAGTGCACCCCGCGAGCCCACCCCAGACTCGGATGGCCGCCCAGTGGGCGGGCTGGTCTTCTCGGACGTCGCGGCGCCGCTCGGCCTGGGCCAGATCGCGCTGCAGTCGGTGGGCTGGGGAACCGAGTTTGCCGACTTCGACTCCGACGGTTGGCTCGATCTCGTGATCGCCAATGGCTCGACCTTCGAGACCGATGCGGTCCCCAAACAGCTCAGGCCACAGAAGCCTTTCCTGCTGTGGAATCGGCAGGGCAAGTCCTTTCACGACGTCGCGCCTCTCACCGAGGCCTTGTCCGAGCCCTGGGTCGGGCGGGGTCTGGCGACGTCGGACTATGACGGAGACGGCGACCTCGACCTCGTCGTCGTCGATCTCGAGCGCGGCGCGCGGCTCCTGCGCAATGACTCGGAACCGCAAAACAACTGGATCGAGATCCGGCTCCGGCAGGATCTATCGGGGGGCGAACCCGCCGGGACCGTCGAAGGCGCGACGGTCACTCTCCAGGCCGGGGGCGCGACGCTGCGGCGCTCCCTCACACGGGCGTCCTATCTTTCGCAGAGCAGCCAGACGCTCCACTTCGGCCTGGGAACGGCCGACAGCGTCGACGACGTCGAGGTGGCCTGGCCCGCGGGACCACGCCAGACGTTCCCGGGTTTGCCGGCCAACGCGATTTGGGAGATCACCCGGGGCGAGCCCGAACCGAGAAAAGTCTCCTCGGGGAACGGTGCAAAATCGGCTCCCGTTGCCGTAGTGTCGGCAACCGCCGAGCCCGGAGCGCCCTCGACCCCAACAAACGGCGACCGAGACCGCCTGCGTCGATTCTGGACCACCCAGCGCGCCGCGATGGACGCGATGAAACGCGACGGTGACATGCCCCGCGCGCTCGCACTCTTTCGGGAGGCTCTGAAGCTCAACCCAAAGCACGGCGATTCGCGTTACTACCTGGCGAACCTCCTGGCCGCCGAGGGCCGGACCGCCGAAGCCCTCGCCGAGTTCGACACCCTGGTCGAGCAAAACCCCTTGAGCCATCGCGGCCACCGCCAGCGAGGTGTCCTTCTGGCGTTCTCCGCCGAATCGGACACCGACCTCCGCTCGGCCAAAGAAGCTCTCGAGCGGGCGCACGAGATCAACCGCGAGGAGATCGGCGCGCTGCTCGTCCTCGCGGAAGTGGCGCTGCTGCGAAACAAGACCGACCTGGCCCGGGAGCGGCTGGAGCTGGTGCTCCGGACCCACTCCCGCTCGGTCGGCGCCCTCTTTCTGCGGGGCTATCTGGCGTGGAAAGAAGGCGATCCGGTGGCCGCGAGAGGTCTTCTCGAGAAGGCCGTCGCTGCGCGCGGACCGGACTGGAAGCCGGAGGGCACGACCGCCGAAGGCGACGTCGCAAAGCGAGCCCATCGGGAAACGACCCCACTGTCGGAGTACTGGGAGAGTTGGGGGGGAGACCCCGAGCCGGAGGCCGCTTTTGCCCGTCTCCACAAGTTTCTGCGGTGAGAGGCACGGAAAGGCGCCTCTCGTCCCACAGCGTCGGCAACATAGCCAACCGTCTATTTGCCGGCCCCGCGCAATGATGTTAGGGTTTTTGTAATAAAGCAAACGGGGACCGCTGCTACGACTGCCCGCTGGCGCGTCGCAGAGTGACAAACGGCGGCCATCCCGACCCGAGATCCGCGGCCGCCACGGTCGGCGAGACCTGGCTCCGGTCGCATTCAGTGAGGAGGGTGCCCATGACAGGACCGATAGCCGTTCCGATCTCTCGCATCTTTGCTGCCGCCGTTCTCGTGCTCGGCCTTCTTGCGCCGACCGCGGTCAGCGCCCACGATCCCGACCCGGGCTCCTGTAATGCCGACGGGGGCCACGCTCACGTCAATATCGGCAACGGCGTTGCCGACGAGGACGACGGCACTGTCACCTTTACCGTCACCTGCAACCCCTGCGGCAAGGTCAACGCCAACACCTGGTGGCGTACCTTCGACGGAACCGCCACCGCCCCCGACGACTACACCGCCGTCAATGGACAGCTCATCACCATCGGCACCACCTCCGCCGATCTGCAGACCTACAACATCGTCGTCACCCTCAACGACGACACGATGTTCGAGGGGAACGAGACCTTTACGGTCGGACTCGGCGGGCAGCCGGGCGGCGAAGCAAACCCGTCCGTCGGCCCACCGTGCCTCTTCCTCGGCAACACCACCGGGACCGGCACCATCGTCGAGAACGACCCGATGAACTCGCCTCCGGATTGCAGCGGCGCCGCCATCGCCGACCAGAGCGCCGACGGCAGTTGCCAGGCCTCCATCTCCGGCGCCGACGTCACGGGTGTGACCGACCCGGACGGCGACACCCCGACCATCATGGTGAGCCCGGCGACTCTCGCTCTGGGCGCCAACACGGTGACGGTCAGCGCCGATGACGGCAACGGAGGAACATGCGAGAAGGAGATCACCGTCAACGTGATCGACGACACCGATCCGGTGATCACCTGCCCCGCAAACGTCGCCCTGAACGCCGATGCCACCTGTGACGCGACTTACGCCGGACCACCCGCCACCGCGACCGACAACTGTCCGGGTGTCTCAGTCGCCGCCAACCCGGTGCTCCCCGCCCAGTTCAACGGCGTGGGCGACAACATCATCATGTACACGGCGACCGACGGAAGCGGCAACACCGACGCCTGCGACCAGACCGTAAGCGTCGTGGACGTCACGCCACCGGACGTCACCTTGAATGGCGACAACCCGGTGACGCTCGAGTGCAGCATCGATACTTACGTCGAAGAAGGCGCGACGGTAGCCGACAATTGTGACCCCACTCCGTCGCTGGTGATCGACAATAGCGCCGTCGACGAAACCATGGTGGGCACCTACCAAGTGACCTACGACGCCTCCGACGCCTCGGGCAACACGGCCATGGAGACGCGCGATGTCATCGTCGAGGACACTACACCTCCTGAGATCACCGTCGAGGCCGACCCGATCGTTTTGTGGCCGCCCAACCACAAGTACGCCACGATCGATCTGACCAGCGTGGTGGTTGACGCCACCGATATCTGCGATCAGGACGTGTCGGCCGACGATGTCGCGATCACGTCGGTATCGAGTGACGAAGAAGAGAATGTCGGCGGCGGTGGCGACGGCAACACCGTCGACGACATCGTCATCGCCGGTGACTGCCGCTCTGTTGACCTGCGCAAAGAGCGCCAGGGAGGCGGCAACGGCCGTGTCTACACCCTCGACCTGGCCGTCGAGGACTCCAGCGGAAACGTCGGCACTGCCTCATTCGAGGTCCACGTACCGCACAACAAGAAGGGTACAGCCGTCAACGATGGACCGATCTACTCGGTCGCAGGAGCCTGCCCCGGTGCGGACACCGTGACGCGATCGTCCCTCTTCAAGGGGAAGATCCTCGACGCCCTCGACGCCGAAGGGCTGGCCGGCGTCATCGTGCGCAGCGCCGGTGGTGCGACCGCCATCACCAACGAGCACGGCCGCTACGCGATCGAGATGCCGGGAGACGGCATCGCCCAGATGCGACTCAAGAAGCCCGGTTATTTCAACCGTCGCACCTACGTGGAGTCCTTGAAGCAGGTCAACCGGGCGGATCTCTCCTTGATCCCGCAAGGCCGCGCGTTCAGCATGGCCTTCTTTGAACGCGTCTTCCGCGAACCGCTGGCCGAGTCGCCCATGACCCGGAGGTGGGTCGAGGAGCCGTCGTTCGAGATCTACAGCCGCCAGTTCGCTCCGATCGGCGGCGGGGAGCTGCAGGCCGGAGCCCGAGTGCCCAAGCAGTTCCGGCGGCTCCTCGAAGAGGTGCTACGGACCGACGTTCCGCTCTATAGCGGCGGCGTCCTGCGCGGCGACCAGATTCGATGGATCGACCACAAACGCGGCGAGAGGATCGACCAGCCGCTCCATGAAGAGGGCCGGGTCCTGGTGATGATCCGGGAGGACGCTTGCGCCTCCGGCAGCGAAGCGACGACACTCCTGAAATGGAGCGCAGCCGGAATCCTCGAGGGGGGCCGAATCGACCTGTTCGGAGATTGTGGAGGAATGGATCGCGCGGTCTTTAGCCACCAACTGGCGCATCACCTCGGCTTCTTTCACGCCGGCAACCGCGACGAGGTTCCTCTGCCCTCGGTCATGGCGGGCGCGGACGGCCCGACCGAGGCCGATGTGTTGCACGGCGCGGTGCTGTACCAGCGCTTCCCCGGGAATCGTGGACCCGATCGAGATCTCCATCCGGAGCGGATGTCCGCGAAAGGGTCGGCTTCCGGCCGCTCGGTGAGCCTGTCGTGTAAGCGTTAAGATCTCGGAGGGCCGGTGCCTGGCACCGGCCCTCCATTGCCCGGACCCCTTCAGGTCCCAACGGCCGGGTCGACCTCACTCACCCACTCCCGGACCACCTGCCGCACCAGCTCGCGGTCCACGCCGGTCGACAGGGCCTGGTCGGAGAAGTCGCGGATCTCCGTCGCGTCGACTCCCGCCAGCCGCAGCTCCGCGCGTGTTGCCGCGACGAGGGCGAGAGGGTTGTCGCTCCGGACCGCCACCCGCAGCTCGGGATAGCGGGGTAACTTACTCGGCATCCGGCTCCTCGGCGTCCAACAGGTCCGCCTCCTCTCCAAACACTTCGCGGGCCTGTTGCCGCAGCCGCTCGCGGGCCGACTGAACTTCAGACAACGCGTCCTTGAGCCGCTCCAGTTCGTCGGCCCGCACCTTGAGGCCTTCCCGGATAAACAGCGCCGCCGCCTCGGACCGGCTCTTGACGGCGCCGGTCTGCACCCAATCGTCGAGCGCCGCGGAGGTATCGGTATCGACCCGGACCATAACCACCTGGTCGCGGGGCGTCTTGCCCATCTCCTCGACCGAGCTCTTGAGCCCGGGCGCCACCGCCACCACCTTGACCCGGCTCTTGCCCTTGGGCCAGGACCAGCCGGCCCCTTCGAGCGAGCCCAGATCGAGCGCCAGCCCGGCCTTTTCGAGCTCGTCCTGCACCGTTTCGAGGATCCCGCCAAAGTCGAACCCCGTTTTCGAGCCAGCTGTGGATTTCGCGCTCATGTCCGTTACCTCCATCTGTATTACGCATTACACGCTACAAAGTTTCACCAAATCTGTCAACGGATTCCTCCCGGAGAGGCCCCCTGGGCGGGCCCGCGGGCCGTTGGGCGCTCAGAGCGGCCAGAGGCGGGGCACCAGCACCATCAGGATCACGAACGAGATGGCCGTAAGAACCGTCCCGGCCTTGACATAATCCCGAAAGCGATACCCCCCGGGTCCGTAGACCAAGAGACAGGCGGGCTCGAAAGGCGTGAAGAAGGAGAGCGACGCCGCCAGGGTCACCATGACGGCAAAAGTGCGCGGGTTGACGTCCAGGCTCGCGGCCGTCGAAAGCGCCACTGGCAGCACGACCAGCGCCGCCGCGGCATTGGACAGCGGCTGGGTCAACACCATGGTCAGGGCGGCGGTAAGACCCAGGACCGCGTACACGCCAAACGGCAAAGCCAGCCCGACGATCTGGTTGGCCAGAAACTCCGCCGCCCCGGTCTTCTGCATGGCCAGCCCCACCGAGGTCATGCCGCCGATCAAGACCAGCAGACGCCACTCCAACAGCTCGTAGATTCGGTGCAGCTCGACACAGCCGGCCAGCGCCACCGCGAGCGCCGCCAGCAGGAGCGCAACCGAGAGCGGAATGAGTGAAGACGAGCCCAGGACCACCCCGGCAATGAGCGCCAGAACCGCGAAAATTCCGCGACGTTTTCGGAATGGGAGATGGGGCACGTCGCCCAGCCGCCATACGTCGCGCCGTCTTTCGAACTCGAGCAGCCGGTCGCGCCCCCCCTGGAGCAACAGAATGTCCCCCACCGCCAGGCGCAGGTTGCCGATCTGGGTTGCCAACATGTGCCCACGCCGGTACACCGCCAGCAGCGACAGGCCGTGATCGCGTCGCAGCTCGAGTTGGCGGGGCGTCCAGCCGGCGAGTCCGGACGACGGCATGACCACCGCCTCCACCAGTTCGGTCCCATCGGCCGGAGACCCTGCGGCCGGTTCTCCGGTCCACGCTTCCGATTCGAAGTTCAGGTGCGAGGTCTCCGCGGCTCGGATGAGAGCGTCGCGCGGTCCGTGGACGATCAGCAGATCGCCCACCTCCAACCGGCTGGCCCCACTGGGGAAGGTCTTGACCCCGTCCCGGACGATGGCCAGCAGGGTCACGCCGAGCTTGGATAGCTCGGTCTCGGAGAGGCTCTTGCCGGCAAGCTTGGAATCCTCGGGCAGCTCCAGGGTCGCCAGGTATTCCCCGATCGGCTCGTCGTCCTGGACGCTTTTCAGACCGCGCTCGGGCAGCAGGTGCCGGCCGAGCAGCACAAAGTAGAGGATCCCCGCGGCGACCGCGATCAGTCCGACGGTGGTGAACTCAAAAAGGGTAAACGGCTCGAGCCCCAGCCGCTCGATCAGGCCGCTCGAAGCGATGTTGGTGGACGTTCCGATGAGCGTGCACGTGCCGCCCATGATCGACGCAAAGGCCAACGGCATCAGCAGGCGTGACGGGCTCAAGCCGCGGCGCCGCGCGACGTCGAGACCCGCCGGCATCAAGACCGCCGTGGCGTTGGTGTTGTTGACCACCGCCGACATCGCCGCCGCCAGGGCCATCAGGGTCACCAGCAGCCCGCCGGAAGAACGCGCCGCCCAGGTATGAATGAGCCGGCCGACCTGCTCCATGACGCCGGTGCGTAACAGAGCCCCGGAGAGCACAAAGATCGAGCCCAGGATGATGATGATCTCGCTGGCAAATCCGCCAAAGGCCTCGGCCGGCGTCAGGATGCCGGCGACGATCAATATCGCCAGCACCAGCAACGTAACCACGTCCACCGGCAGCCACTCGGCGACAAAGACCACCATGGCCGCGACCAGCAGCGCCAGGACCAGCCCGATCTCCCAGGTCATGCCGGTCATTATCTGCGAAGGCGGCTCGGAGTTTGAAGCGGCCGGCGCCTCTGCCGGCCGAGTGATGACGGGACTCAACCGGCGGCCGGCAGAGACGCCGGCCGCTTCAAACCTCGAGGCGAAGCCCGCTAGCCCGACGCTCGGGTGACCGCCTTCTTGGCTTCTATCGCCGCCTGGCGGACTTTGAGACTGGGATCCTCTTCGGCCAGTCTCTCAAAAAGCGGCAAAAACTCCCGTCCCCGCAGCGCGGCCAGCGCTCCGATGGCGCTGATCATGGTGTCCTGCTGCTGCTCGGCGGTGATCTCGGGGACCTGGGCGAGCAGGCGGCGATCGACCATCTGTTCGAGCACCGGAATCCCGGCGTCGCTTTTGAGACGCGCCAGCGACAGCGCCGCGTTCCAGCGCACGTCGGCGGTACCGTCGCCCAGCAGCGGCTCGAGCGAGCCGACCGATGCAACGTCCCCCAGCTCCCCGAGCGCAAACGCCGCGGTCTTGCGAATCCCCGCATCCGGGTCGCCCAGGGCTTCGACCAGCGCCGGCAACGCGTCGGAGTCGCCGATCGCCCCCATCGCCCACAACAGGTAGATGCGAGTCTGGGAGTCTTCGCTCGCGGCCAGGGCGCCGGCGAGCACCGGCACCGCCTCCGGGTCCTTGGTGTATCCCAAAACCAGCGCCAGGTAGCGCTTGATCTCGATGTCCTCGGCGGTCTCGAAAAGATCCCGCAGCTCTTGCTTGACCGCGGGCTGAGCGTCGAGCGCGTGCTCGTCGGCGATCAGGACCTTGGCGAGCTCGTAGGCCGCCTGCGCCCGCCGCGGTTTCCACGACGAGCGCAGATCGTTGAGATAGTCACCGACCTCCTGACGGTCGTAGGCCAGCCAGCCAAAGCCGACAAAGACCCCCACACAGACCAGGACCACCAGGAGCGGCACCAGAAACAACCCGAAAAAGGCCCGCAACGGGCCCTCGCGGACCTCGCGCTCGTCGTCTTCGAGTGCGGCGTCGTCCCGCGGGTCGAGCGGCTCGCCGTCTTGCTGCGTGGTTTCCTCCGGCATCGCGGTGCCGGAGCTTACCGTAAGAAAACGGGGACAGTCCCCGTTTCTTAAGAGTCAGAAGCCAGCCAGGCTCGAAAGCGCCGTTCGAGGGCCTCCCAGTCGAGCGCGAGCTCCTCGGTGACCCGCTCGGGAAGAAAGGGCTCTCCGGCGGCGAAGCGCGCGAGCAGGGACCGGAAGCGCGGCGCCAGCTCGGGGTCGAGCAGCAGAAAGCGCACCACGAGCGCGCTCTGTTCGTAGTCGAACGACACCACCTCGCGGTCGAAATCCTCGGGATCGAGCGTGATCAGCCGCTCAAGGCTCCCGGCGCGGTCGCTCCGATATGCCTCGCGCAGGCGGCGGCGCTGGGTCTCGACGCCCTCGAAACCACGCAGGGGCCCTAGGCCCTCGGCCGTGGCCGTGTCTCCCACGGCGTCGGCGAGGCCCTCGGAAAGCCAGCGCGGAATGCCGCTGCCCAGCGCCCGGCGGTTGAGCAAGTGGGTCAATTCGTGGGCCAGAGTCGGCGCCACCTCTCCGGGCTCGAGACCCTCGGCCGAGAGCGCCACGATCCCGCGGGTGGCCCGCGAGAACCCCGCGTAGCCGGCGCCGAGCGTGCCGACCGCGGAGGTGAACGCGCGGAAATCCGCCGCCCGCGCAAAGATGAGCACGGCCCCGTCCGGCTCCCCCACCAGGTCGAGGCCAATGCGTTCGCGATAGTCCGTTTCGAGAGCGGTTCCGATCCGCTGGCAAACGTCCGCCAGCCGGCTGTCCGCGCTGTCGGTCAGCAGCCGGTACGGGCCACAGCTCGTCTCGGTCTCCTCCCCCATCGCCTCCAGAGCCGCCGAGATCCACGTCGGCGTGGGCCGCACGGCACGGCGGCCGGCGCGGCGCGGCTTGGGCTTTGCGGCGGGCTGCCTTTGAGGAGCGGACTCCACGGCTGCGGGCTCGGAGCTCGCCGCGTCTTGCTCCGGCGCAGCGGCCTTCCCGGGGCCACGGCTCAGGAGCCACAGGCAGGCCAGCGCCACCAGCACGGCCAGCAAGATCCAGCGCAGGGTCCTCACGAGATCCCGATCCACGGGGCCACGACCAGCATCACCACGGTCATCCAGATCACCCAGAAGATACTGATGATGGTGCCCGCCTTGGCCATGTCGAACATCCGGTAGTACCCCTTGGCGTAGGTGATGAGCGGCACCGGGTCGATCGGCAGCAGCATCGAGCACGAGGCCGTAAAGGCCACCGGCAGGGCGAGCAGCGCCGGGTTGTGACCGGTCTCCTTGGCCAGCAGCGCGATCGGCGGGATGAGCACCGCGTTGATCACCGGGCCGATCGGCAGGGCCAGATGAATCACCACGGTAAAGGCGCTGATCGCCGCCAGGATCCACACCAGATCCCAGCTCCCGACGCCTCCCAGAAGCGCGTCCACCAGCCACTTGGCCAAGCCGGTCTCGACCGAGGCCGAGCCGATCGACACGACCCCCCCGATCATCAGCAGCGTCGCCCAGGAGATCGAGCGCTCGGCCCGCTCCCAGTCGAGCAGCGAGATGCCCGGCACAAACATCAGCACGGTGCCGGCGAGCGCCACGACCACCGTGGAGAGCGCCGGAACCCAGCTCCCCGCGATCCACAGGGCGAGCATCGTGGTCAGCAGCACCAGGGTCTTCTTCTCCTGTGCGTCCATGCGGCCGAGCGCGGCGCGCTCGCGGCGGATCTCGCTCGAATCTCCGATCGAGGCGATCTCCGGCGGAAAGACCCGCAACACCACCCAGCAGGCGATCGGCAGCAGAACGAGAACCATCGGGACGCCCAGCAGCATCCAGTCCAGAAACGGGATCCGCACTCCGCCGTGTTCCTCGATGAAATGGATCCCCAGGACGTTGATCGAGCTCCCCGCCGGCGTGGCGACGCCGCCGATCAACGACGCGATCGGGATGCCGATCATCACCGCCTTGCCAAACCGCGACTCTCCGGGGCGGGCATCGAGCTTCTTGAGGACTCCCAGACCGATCGCCATAAAGATGGCGCAGGCCGGGACGTCCGAGATGATGGTCGAGGTCGCTGCGCTCCCGAGCATCAACGCCACCACGATCCGCCGCGTGCTCGCGCCGGCGCGCTCGAGCAGCCAGTAGGCGAATCGGCGATCCAGCCCCGCGCCCATAATCGCGGCGGCGATGCAGAACATCGCCAGCACAAAGAGAAACACCGGGCTGGCGAAGCCCTGGAACGCTCCTCGCAAGTCGCGGATGCCGAGCAGCGGCTGGAGCAGCACCGCCAACAGCGCCGTGATACCGATGGGGAGTGCCTCGGAGACCCACAGCAAGATGGCGGTGACAAACAGCGCCGCCAGCCGCTGACCCTCGACCGACAGGCCCGCGGGCGCGGGCATGAAGGCCGTCACCAGCCCGGCCGCTACCGCGATCCACAGCCCCAGATGCGCGCGGCGAGCCGGAACGGGGCCCTGCGGTGACTGCCGGGCGCTGTTTTGCGATCCGCTCACGGCTGGGGAGCCTACCAAGACGATCCGCGCGCCCCGGCAATCCGTAAGGCCACCCCGTTGGGGGGTGTTCCCACGGGCGCGAAGCGCCTACAATACGCGCGGCGGCCTTGCCGCCCTCCAATCCGACATGACCCTGACCGAAGCAGTCTCCAGCCCCTCCGCGCCACCGGCCGACGAGGGGCGGGCGCAACTCTACCCCCGCGTCCTCGGCGACATAGGGTCGGCCGGAGCCGGAAGGACCCTGATCTGTATCGCCGGTCTGCACGGCAACGAGCCCGCGGGCATCCAAGCGCTGGAGCGCGTCTTGCGCCGCCTGGCCGAGCGGCCGGACCGTCTCGAAGGACGCCTCATCGGCCTGGTCGGGAACCGTAGCGCGCTGGCCGCCGGCCAGCGCTTTTTGCAAGAAGATCTCAACCGGGCCTGGTTCCCGCAGCGGGTCCGCGAGCTCAGAGGAAGCCACGCCGCCTCGGGCGCGGAAGAGACCGAACTGATGGAGCTGGCCGGTCAGATCCACCGGGTGATCGAAGAGGCGGGCGACCCCCGCTCGGTTTTCTGCCTGGATCTCCACACCACGTCGGGTCCGGGACCGACGTTTTCGGTCCTCAACGACACGCTCCCCAACCGCCGTTTTGCGCGTGCGTTCCCGGTACCCGTAGTGCTCGGGTTGGAAGAAGAGCTGGGCGGCACCTTAGCCAACTACCTGGCCGATCTCGGCGTGCGGATGCTGGGCTTCGAGTCGGGTCAGCACCATGACCCGGCTTCGGCCGACCGCGCCGCCTCGGCCATCTGGATCGCCCTGGGACTGACCGGTCTTCTCGACCGCGACGAGCAGCCCGAGATCACAGCGGCCTGGGATCAGCTCTCGACCGAGAGCGCCGGCCTCCCCAAGGTCGTCGAGGTCCGCTACCGGCACGCTATCGAGAACGGCAACGGCTTTCACATGCGCCCGGGGTTCGAGAGCTTTCGCCCGATCTCACAGGGTGCGGAGCTGGCGCTCGACCACGCCGGCCCGGTGACCGCGCCACAAGACGGTCTGTTGCTGATGCCGCTCTACCAGAAGCTCGGCGATGACGGCTTCTTTATCGTCCGAAAAGTGCGGCCCGCCTGGCTCAAGGTCTCGACCGCGATGCGGCGGATGCGATTCGAGCGGGTTCTCCCCTGGCTACCGGGCGTGCGCAGACATCCGGAGCTGCCCGGGACGTTTGTCGTCCACCGGAGAACCGCCCGCTGGCTGGCGCTCGAGCTCTTCCACCTCCTCGGGTTTCGCCGGCTGGAGGCCACAGACACCCACCTGACGCTCGCGCGCCGGCTCCACGACGCCTAGGGGCCCCGCCTTAGCGACCCCCGCCCGCCGAGACGGGACGCACCCCCTCCGGCGGGACGCGCAAAGACCGTCCGGGCAGGTGTGCCCAACGCGCCGAACCACCGCTACCGTTCGGACGAGGGGCCGCTCGATGACGGCTCCCTCGGCCAACGGAAGGGAGTTCTCGAAGATGAAGAGATGGACCTCATTTCTCGCACCGCCGCTGCTGCTCACCGGGCTGCTCACCTTGACCGTTGCGACCGTGGCACAAGCTCAGGACGAGGAGCCGGCACAACCTCATCCGGGCTTTCTGGCCGCCAAGGGCCACGTCAGCTTCAACCGCTACTGCGCTTCCTGCCACGGCATCAAGGCCGACGGAACCGGCAATGTCGCCAAGTTCCTCAAGATCCCACCCTCGGACCTTCGCAAAATCACCCAGCGTGCCGGGGGTGAGTTTCCAAAGGACAAACTACTCGCGGTGATCGACGGCAGGGAGGAAGTCCGCGGGCACGGCACCCGCGAGATGCCGATCTGGGGCGAGGTCTTCCAAAGCCCGCTCTCTGAAAAGACCCCGAGCGACGAAGAGAACGGAGAAGCGCGAGCCTCGCGGATGATCACCGAGCTGATCTACTACCTGGAGACGCTCCAGGAGCCCTACGAGCCCGAGAGTCCGACGCCGACGGAAGACGACGGGTAAATCAGCGGCTCGGCGCCACGCTGGCGTCTCCGGCGTTCTCCGGAGCGGCGAAACTGTAGAGAGCGCTTGTGGTGCGTACGAGAATTCGCCCATCGGCAATCGCCGGTGAGCCGTGGATCTCTTCGCCGAGGTCGTAGACGCCCAGCACTTCCCACTCGGCTCCCGCTTCGAGCACGGCGATCTTGCCTTCCAGAGTGCCGATAAAGATCTTGCCGTCGGCGGCCACCGGCGAGGCGTAGGTCTTGCCCGAAGCGCCGTCGAGACGCCCGCGCTTTTTGAGCTCGCCGCTCGCCGGGTCGAGGCTCGAGACGATGGCGTCCTTGATCATGTAGAAGACGCCGTCGTAGACCAGCGGTGACGGAATGTAGGGAACGTTCTGCCGGTAGTTCCAGAGGATCTCGGGCTCGGACCCGGCCCCCGGGAGCCGGATGGCGTAGACGCCCGCGGCGTCGTTGACCAGCTCGTTGCGCATGTGCTCCCAGTCCTCGGTGGTCAGTAACCCGCTGGCGTCGGCGTCGAGCCAGCCAAAATGATTGGCCATCCAGGCGCCCTCGACCTCCTCCTTGGTGAGGTTCGAGTCCTCGTCGGCGTCGTGCTCCTCGAGCAGCTTGGCAAAATCCGGCCAGCCGTTCTCGGCGTGCTCGACCGCGTTGACAAACAGCACGTCGCCATTCAGCACCGGGCTCGAGACCGGCCCGGTGCCGACGCCCGGGAGGGTCCAGACGCTGCGGCCTGTGGCGAGATCGTAGGCATCCACCCAGCGCGAGCCCGACACCAGCACCACCTCGGGATCGGCCGCCGGATAGAGGATCGGGGTCGAATAGCTCTCCAGACGCGCCGGCCGGCCGCGACGCCAGATCTCGTCACCCGTGTTCTTGTCCACCGCCAGCAGGAACGACCCCTCGGCCTGGTCGCAGACCAGCAGCAGCAAATCGCCGGCAAGGATCGGCGACGCGGCGATGCCGTAGTAATTGCGAAACGGACCGAGCCGGTTGTGCCAGCGCAGCGCGCCGTCGGCGTCGTAGGACACCAGACCCGACTCGTGAAAAAAGGCGTAGACGTTCTCGCCGTCGGTCACCGGGCTCGGGGTGGCCGAATCGGTGTCCTTGTAGAGATCGGCGGCCTTGCCCCTGACGATCTCGCGGCGCCAGAGAATCTCGCCGCCGGACGGATCGAGTGCCACGGTCACCAGCTTGCCGTCCTCGATCGCGGTGAGAAAGACTCGCTCCGTGCCGACCGCCGGGGACGAACGGCCAAAGGGCACGTCGGACTTCCACACCACGTTGGTCTCCGGACCGAACTCGACCGGCAGACCGGTGGCGGAAGAGATCCCCGATCCATTGGGACCACGAAATCGGGTCCACTCGTCGCCGGTGGCGGGAGCGATCGATGCCGCCGTTACCGCGAGTGCGACGACGCCTGCGAGAAGAATCTTTCGAGCGACCGATGACTTGGGCATGGAGAGACTCCTTGTCGGCAATTCGTGAGCCGCACGATTATAGACGCCGGCACCTTCCTCGAGAGTGCCCTTCAAGGACGCCGAGAACACCTCCACAAAGCGCCCAATCGGGTAGCATCCGCGTGCGGAACGCAAGTTCACTCGAACCATTTCGCCGGGATTCCCCGCGCGTTGCCCTGGAGGCACCATGAGCACAAAATCGGCACCCCGCCCCATTCTCGACGTCGCCCGAGAGTTGGGGATCGATCGTCGGGACCTTCTGCTCTATGGCGACGACAAGGCCAAGGTCAAGCTGCGGGCGCGCGACAACGACCGCCCGAAGGGACGGCTGGTTCTGGTCTCGGCGATCACCCCGACCAGTGCCGGCGAAGGCAAGACCACGACGTCGATCGGGCTGGCCCAGGGCCTGGCCAAGATCGGCAAGAGCGTCTGCCTGGCCCTGCGCGAGCCCTCGCTGGGACCGATCTTCGGCATGAAGGGTGGCGCCACCGGAGGCGGCAAGTCGATCGTGGTGCCCACGGCCGACATCAACATGCACTTCACCGGCGATTTTCACGCCATCACCAGCGCCAACAATCTGCTGGCGGCAATGCTCGACAACCACATCTACCACGGCCAGAAGCCGCGATTGGATCCACGCCGGGTGATCTGGCGGCGCGTGATGGACTTGAACGACCGCGCCCTGCGCCACGCGATCATCGGGCTCGGCGGCAAGCTCCAGGGCGTGCCGCGCGAGGCGGGCTTCGACATCACCGCTGCCTCGGAGGTCATGGCCACCCTGTGCCTGGCCGAAGACGCGGACGATCTGCGAGCGCGGCTCGAGCGCCTGCTGGTGGCCTTTACCTATCGCGACGAGCCAGTCACGGCCAAACAGCTCGGCGCCGTGGGGGCCATGACCGTCCTGCTCAAGGACGCGCTGCTCCCCAACCTGGTCCAGACTTGCGAAGGCGTGCCGGCCTTTATCCACGGCGGACCGTTCGCCAACATTGCCCACGGGTGCAACTCGGTCATCGCCACCAAGATGGCGATGGCCCACGCCGACTGGGTGATCACCGAGGCCGGGTTCGGTTTCGACCTGGGAGCCGAGAAGTTCTTCGACATCAAATGCGTTTCGGCCGGCCTCGACACCGCGGCGGTGGTGCTGGTCGCCACCGTGCGCGCCCTCAAGCGTCACGGCGGGATCAAGAAAAAGGACCTCGACCGGCCCGACCCCGAGGCGGTCGAGCGGGGTCTTGTCAACCTCTACAAACACATCGAGAACATCCGCACGTTTGGCGAGCTGCCGGTGGTGGCGCTCAACAAATTCGCCTCGGACACCGACGACGAGATCGAGGTCGTGCGCCGGGCGTGTCAAGGCGTCAAGGCGCCGTTTGCCGTCTCCGACCACTTTGGCGAGGGCGGCGACGGCGCCCGCGAACTGGCGTCCACGCTGGTCGAGCACGCCGACAAGGATTCGTCCCGTTTCCACCCGCTCTACGACTGGGAGGAGCCCATCGCCGACAAGCTGCGCAAGATCGCCGGCAAGATGTACGGCGCCGCCACGGTTACCTACACCAAACAGGCCAAGACGACCCTCAAGCGCATCCGTGCGCTAGGGTACAACAAGCTCCCCCTATGTGTCGCCAAGACCCCGGCGTCGCTGAGCGACGACCCGCGGCTGGCCGGCCGGCCCGAGGACTTCGAGATCACGGTGCGCGATTTCGTCATCTCGGCGGGCGCCGGTTTCGTGGTGCCGCTGCTGGGCGACATCATGCGGATGCCCGGGCTGCCGTTGATCCCGCAAGCCACCAAGATGGACCTGGTGGACGGCGAGATCAAGGGGCTGATGGGGGCCTGAATGGTGGGGGACTAGGTTGGGGGACGGCCCGGTGGTCTCCGCGGTCGCCTCCAGGCCCCGCGTGGCCGTGGTTCTCTCCGGTTTTGGTGTGGTCGGGCGCGGGGCCGAGTCGTTTCTCGACACCGTGCTGCCGGGGCTGGAGGAGCATTTCGATCTCCACGTCTACTCGCGCTCGGGCCGCGGCCCGGGTGGAGTGAAGCACCGCGCGATCCCGCGCGGTTGGGTCGAGCCCCTGTACCGATCGGCCACGCCCGTTCGCAAGCTCCTCGACACTCTCTTCCTGGATCCGCTGCACGTCGAGTGGACCACTCATCTGTTGCGCGCCCTGCCTTCGCTCCTCCGCGGCCGCTACGCGGTCATCTGGCACGAGACCGGTCTGTGGGGCGGGATGCTCCTGGCCGGTGTGCGCCGGCGGACCGGCGCGCGTCTTCTGGACATCGCCCACGGCGCCCATGCGGGCTGGGAAGTGCCCTTTGCGCGTCGCCGCCCGGACCTCTATGTCACCTTCACCCAATGGGCGGCACAGGCCATCCGGCAAGAGGTGCCGGGGTTGCGGGTCGAGGTCGTGCCGCAGGTCGTCGACACCGAGGCCTTCTCGCCCGATGCCGAGCCCCGGCGGCTCGATGTCCGCGGACCCCGAGTCCTGATGGTCGGCGCGCTCTCGGCCGAGAAGGACCCCGAGCTGGCGGTCCGCGCGGTCGCGGCCACCGATGCATCGCTGGTCATCGCCGGCGACGGGCCGCTGGCGGAACGGATCGACCGGCTGGCAGCCGAGCAGCTCGGAGGCGACCGCTATCAGCGGCTCGCTGTGCCCCACGCCGAGATGCCGGAGCTCTACGCCGCCGCCGACGCGGTGCTGCTGACTTCGCCGCTCGAATCCGCGCCCCTGAGCGTCCTCGAAGCGCTGGCCTGCGGGAAGCCGATGGTGACCTCATCCGATGAGTCCCGACGCGAGATGGTCGGTGACGCCGGGGTACTGGTCGAAGACCGGGATCCGGCGACTTGGGCCGCCGCGGTCCGGAGCGCGCTCGAGGAGGATTGGAGCGGGAGGGCACGATCCCGGGCGCTCGATTTCCGTCTCGAGAACACGGTCGAACGGCTGAAGCACCTGTTGGCCGAGCTGTCAGAGGAAGCCGCATGACCGGTTGGCTGCCCCGCCGCGTGTTGCCGGTACTGATGTTCCACCGCATCGACCGAACCGGCGACGGAGATCCCGCATTGACGGTCTCGCCTGAGACGTTCGAGACGCACCTCACCTGGATCACCCAACGCGGTTTTCGCGCCCTGTCGCTCGACGAGGCGTACGAGGCCTTTGTCTCGGGGCGGGTGCCCCGGCGCTCGGTGCTGCTGACGTTCGACGACGGCTTTGCCGACACGCTGCGCATCGCCGCCCCCATGCTCGCTGCGGCCGGGCTGCGGGCCGCGGTGTTTGTGCCGGCGGGTCTGCTGGGTCAGGAGGCCCGGCTTGCTCCCTCCTACGGCGGCGCGTCCGAGCACGGCCCGGCGACCGGACGGATCGCCGACGCCGCGGAGCTGTGCGCCTGGCTCGACTCCGGTCACGACCTCGGCTCGCACTCGCTGAGCCACTCCGACCTCACCCGGATTCCCGAGACCGAGATCGAGCGAGAAGCCGTCGAATCAAAGCGCGTTCTGGAAGAGGCCGTCGGACGGCCGGTCACCGACTTCTGCTACCCCTACGCGCACCACAGCCCCGAGGCTCGGGAGACGGTCCGGGCGGCTGGCTACCGCTCCGCCTACGCCGGCGAGCCTCCCACGCAAAGCCTCTGGGCGCTGCCCCGGATGATGGTCTTCCCCAACGACAGCGAGCGCCGGTTCGCCCGCAAGCTCTCCGGCCACTACTACTGGATGTCGGCCTGGCACCGGCGCTTTTTGTAAGCAGATCGAGCCCGGCCGGTTTCTCGGACATCGAAAGACGCAACCTCCGCGCCCGAACTCCGTACCAGGGGGCGACCTGTGAGAAGCTATCGCCGCTTCCTGGATCCGCCGTGCGCTTCCGGCCCCAAGGCCGGCCCTGACGCCGATCCCCGTTCAACGACCCCGAGAGGAGCATCATGCAGAACACTCTGAACCGCCGCCCGCGCCTCTATACCGGCATCGCCACCGTCCTGGCGCTGGCACTCCTGACACTCGCCCTGCCTCTCGCCGCCGACACCGGCGCCGAGGCCAAGTCGAAAGAAAAATGGACTCGCTGGGGCGGCCCCGGCCAGGACTTCAAGGCACATGCCGAGGGAATCGCCGCGGAATGGCCCGCGGCCGGCCCCAAAAAGCTCTGGGCCCGTGAGCTGGGTGACGGGTATTCGGCGGTGCTGGTGGAAGACGGCCGCCTCTACACCATGTATCGCAGCGGCGAGGAAGAATCCGTCGTGGCGCTCGAAGCCGCCACCGGCAAGACCCTTTGGGAAACCAAGTATCACCACGACCCGCACGAGAATCACGTCACCCAGTTCGGGATCGGGCCGCGCGCCACGCCCCTGATCGTCGGCGACCGGATCTACACCATCGGTGTCGCCGGCCGGATGCACTGTCTCGACAAGAGCGACGGCTCGATCGCCTGGTCACACGATCTGTGGGGCGAGGAGTTCGGCGGCAACCTGCTACCGCACGGCTACTCCTCCAGCCCGATCGAGCACGGCGACACCATCATCGCCCTGGTCGGCGGCGAGGGTAAGAGCGTCGTGGCCTTTGACAAAAAGGACGGCTCGATCGCCTGGCAGGCTCAGGATTTCCAGAACAGCTACGCCACACCGCAGATCCTGGAAGTCGACGGCAAGGAGCAGCTCGTGACCTTTATGGCCACCGAACTCATCGGTCTCGACCCGGCCAACGGCGACCTGCTGTGGAGCTACCCGCAGGAGAACCAGTGGCGCCAGAACATCAACCCGCCGATCCTGGTCGAAGGCCAGTATCTGTTTCTGTCGTCACCCCAGGCCGGCGCCCACGGGCTCAAGCTGTCCAACCGCGAGGACGGCAAGACCGAGGTCGAGGAGCTGTGGTCGTCTCGCAAGATCCAGTTCTACCACGTGACCAGCGTCGGCGACGGGGACTATGTCTATGGCTCGAGCGGCACCCGCTCCCCCGCCTTTATGTCGGCGGTCAACGTCAAGACCGGTGAGATTCCGTGGCGCAAGCGTGGCTTTGGCAAGGCCAACATCCTCTCTGCCGACGGTCGCGTCATCGCGCTCGATGAGGACGGCAAGCTCTATCTCACCACCGCCACCCCCGAGGACCTCACCGTTCACTCGGAAGTCGAGCTCCTCAACCGGGTCGCCTGGACCGTTCCGACGGTGGTCGGCAACAAAATGTACGTGCGCGACAAGGTCAACATCATGGCGCTCGACCTGAGCCGCGGCGAGGAGGTCTCGGAGGCCGAGGCGATGATGGCCGAAGCCAAGACGCTTGCCGAGGAAGCCGTCGAGGAAGCCCACGAGGTGATGGAGGCCGCAAAAGAGGCGATGGAGACCGAGGAAGAAGAGGTTTCCGAAGCCATCGCCATTCTCAGAAAGGTCGACGCGGCGGTCAAAGCGGTCCAGGCGGTCCGCTTCAAGGCCAGCGTCGAGCCCGCGGGCATCGCGACAGCATTTGTCGCGCCGGCCGAAGGCGAAGGGCTGATGACCGGGTGGAACGGCCAGACCCCGGAGAAATTCTGGGCCAAGGTCAAGACCAGCCGCCAGGGAAGCGACGAGCCGGTGTTGATCTCGGGCGGAGGCAACGGCGACCTTTTCTTTCTTATCGATCACCAGGCCAAGAAGGCCTACCAGGACATGGACCCGGGCGTTTTGGGCTCGAGTGGCCGCGCCCTGACGACGCTGGGGATGGCCGAGTTCGTCCATCCGACGCCCTTTGACGACGAGCTCAGCGCCGACAAGGCCGAGCTCCTCGGCACCGAGGAGATCGCTGGCGAGGAGTGCTACAAGATCGACGTCGTCTACAGCGGCGGTCGCGGTCAGTCGACGTGGTACTTCTCCACCGAGGACTATCTACCGCGGCGGCGAATCCGCCGGTTCTCCGACCCGCAGCGTGGCGAGGGCTCGATCCAGGTCACCATGGCCGAGCTGTCCGTCGACCCCGAGCTCAAGCCCGAGCTCTTCGAGATGGTGCTCCCCGAGGGCTACGAGCAGATCGACGACTTCGCGCCCTAGTAAACGGATAACGACCTACTCGCGCCCGGCCGTCTCCAACAGCGGCCGGGCGTCCGGGTAGGGGTGGTTGGCGAGAAGCAGCACGTCCCGGCGCGCCAGGCGCGTCGAGTCGACGACCCGCAGCCTGTTGGCCAGACCCGGCGGCAGGCTCGCGAGCTTGCCACCGTTGGCCACCGCAAATACCGGCTCCGGGCGGTCGAGGTGGGCGATCAACACTTCGGGGTCGTTGGTCTCACGGGTGTACATGCCGTCGCTGTAGAAAGCGAACGGCTCGGGCAGGTTGCCCAGCTCGTAGGTCACCACCGACAGCCCGCTGGAACGGGACTCGGCCGTCACTTCCTTGATCCGCAGAGCAAACGGCCGCGCGCTCTTGCGGGGCTCGAAGAACGGTGGCACCAGGGTCGAGGCCACCAGGAGGGTCAGCCCCATCCCGAGGGCCGCGGTCAGGACCGCGTTGAGAAAACGGCGGCGGTGCAACGCATAGAAGATCCCGACCGCGGTTCCGGCCAGCGCGGCTCCGAGCGTCACGGCAACACCCTTGGGAAGCTCGGGGAAACGGCTCGCGGCCAAGCCGACGGCGACGGCGGCCAGCAACAGGATCCCGGCGACCGCCCCGTGGCCGACCGTCGCCCAACGCCGGCTGAGGAGTTTGGGCTCGCCGGCCCGCGGCTCGTCCCAGCCGCACACCACCGCCACCAGCGCCGCGGCCATCAGCGCAAAGGCCGGGACCGCGGGCAGCGCGTAGAGCTCGCGCTTCTCGGTCGAGATCGAAAAGAAAATCAACACAAAGGCGGCGACCGAAAAGGCGAACCGGTCGCCCGCGGTCCGCCGCCGCCAGGCCAGCAAGAGGGCGCCCGGTATCAGACCCGTCCAGGGCAGCAGGTTGGGCGGCAGGGTCTCGAGGAAGTACCACGGCGGCTGTTTGTGGTGCATCCCGTGGACCCCGCGATCGACAAAATGCTCCTTGAGCGCACCCCAGACCGAATAGCTCTCCGGTCCGGCCAGCTCGGTAAAGACGATCCAGGCCCCCGCGACCAGGGAAAACACCAACGGCCCGGTGAGCGGCGCGAACCGTCGCCAGCTCGCGAGGTCTCGGTCCCAGGCCAGAACGACCAGCGCGATCCCGAGCGGCAGCAAAAGGCCCACCGGCCCCTTGGCCAGCACCGCCAGCGCCATCGCAAACCAGAAAAGAACTCCCGCACCGCGGCCCTTGGCCACGCCGCTGCGAAACGCCTCAAAGGCGGACAACGCCGTCCAGATGCACAGACACAGCAAAGCGTCGGTCTGACTCCAGCGCGCCTTGGTCCAGAACAGCAGGGTCGTGGCCAGGATCACGCCGGCGAGCGCGGCGGTCTTGGCCCCGTACCAGCGGGCCCCCAGCCGCATCGTCAGCCACACCGTGCCGAGCGCCGCCAGAGCCGACGGCAGACGCGCGGTCCACGAGTTGACCTCGCCCAGCGGCAGCGAGAAAAGCGCGATCAGCCAGAAGAACAGCGGCGGCTTGTCGGTCGTGACCACACCGTTGACGTGCGGCACCGCCCACTGCCCATCGACTACCATCTCCCGCGCGCCCTCCGCAAAATAGGGCTCGTCCGGGGCCCACAGATCGTGACTGCCGAGCCGCCAGAGAAACAGCAACGCCGCAAAGAGCACCACCCAACGTCCGGAAGCCTGCCAAAAGCCACCGGGCTTCACGACGCCACCTCGCCGACGCAGTGCTCGGGCATCGGCGGCGGCGCGCCGGCTTCGGCGACCGGCACGGCGTTGCCTTCGCCAAAGAACCGGTCGCACCAGAGATCCAGCACGAGGAGGGCAAAGAGTGGTTTGCGGTGATCGGCTTCCCGCGCCAGATGCTCTTCGAGCAGACGTTCGACACCGGCGGGCGAGAAGAGTCCCCGCGACTCCACCCGCTCGCGCGAGAACCTTTGCCGCAGCTCCTCGCCCAAACCGTGGAGCAGCCAGCGGGAGAACGGGATGTTGAACCCCCGCTTGCGGCGGCTCAGCACAGCCTTGGGCAAGCGCCGGCTGACGGCCCGCCGCAGGATCGCCTTGGTGGTCAGACCCGAGAGCTTGAGCTTGGAGGGCAGGCCGGCGACAAACTCGGCCAGCTCGTGATCCAGAAACGGCGCGCGGGCCTCGAGCGAAGCCAGCATGGTGGCGCGGTCGACCTTGGTGAGAAGGTCGTCCTGCAGATACATGGTGAAATCGGCGTAGAGGAGCCGCGCCAGATCGTCGGGAAAGTCGCGCCCGGCGAGCTGCGATCGCGCCGAGCCAAAGGGGTCGGCAACGGCGAGCCGGTCGGCGAGCGCGGGCGAGAAGAGATCGGCGTGGCGCTCGGGGGGCAGACAGCCAAACCAGACCGAGTGACGCTCGAGGAGCTCGCGCTCGGCCGCGGCGGCAAACATCTGCAGCAGATAGTCCGGGCCGACGTTGCCCATCTTGACCGGCACCAGCTTGGCGGCGGCACCCAGCACCCCGCGCCCGAGGGCCTTGGGGAGCCGCCGGTACCATCCGGCGACCCGATGTCCAGGGTACGTCGGATAGCCGGCGAAGAGCTCATCGGCCCCCTCACCCGAGAGGACCACCTTGACGTGTTCGCGGGCAAACCGCGCCAGCAGATGGGTCGGGATGATCGAGGCGTCTCCCAACGGCTCGTCGAACCCCTCCCCCACCCTCGCCAGCCCTTCGGCCAGATCGGTCTCGGACAGGATGAGCTGGTGAAACTCGGCGTCGAAGAACTCCGCGGTCTGGCGCGCATAGCCCGCCTCGTCGAAACCAGTGTCGGTGTGGCCGAGCGCGAACACCGGCACACCGGGGCCGACTTGCTCGGTCATGTGAGCCAGGACGGTCGAGGAATCGATCCCGCCGGAGAGAAAGACCCCCACCGGCACATCGCTCTTGCGTCGGCGCTCGACCGCCAGCGCGATCCGCGCGTCGAGCTCTTGGGCGATCTCGGCGCGGGACCGCAAATCCGACGGGTCGGGCCTGAAGTAGTCGGCCAGGTCCCAGTACCGCTCGACCGAAACCCCCTCGGGACCGGCGGTCAGACGATGGCCCGCCGGCAGCTTGTGGATGCCCGCAAACGGCGTCAGCGGCGCCGGGAAGAAGCCGTGCAGCAGAAAGCGGCTGAGCGCGACCGGGTCGACTTCGCGCGGAGCGGCGGGGTGAGCGAGAAGGGCGCGGAGCTCGGAGGCAAAGACGACCTCGCCGTTGCGCTCGAAATAGAACAGCGGCTTCTCTCCCGCCCGGTCGCGGGCCAGCAGCAGGGTCCGGCGTGGCGCGTCCCACAGGGCCAGCGCGAACATCCCGTGCAGCTCGTCCACCAGATCGGGACCGCGCTCTTCATAGAGATGCGGGATGACCTCGGTATCGACGCGGGTGTTGAACCGGTGGCCGCGCGACTCGAGTGCCGAGCGCAGCTCGTCGCCGTTGTAGATCTCGCCGTTGACCACCGAGCGGATCGAGCCATCCTCGTTCGAGAAGGGAGGCGGCTCGGCCTCGACGTCCACGATCGCCAGCCGCTGGATGCCGATCGAACAACCCGGATCGCCCGAGAAGCCTTGGCCGTCGGGCCCCCGGTGGGCGATCGTGGCCGCCATCCGCCGGACCGCTTCCACGCCGTCACGCCCCGACAGCTCCGGTCCGGCGATGCCTACAATCCCGCACATAGATGGATCACAGGCAGGCTACCGAATCCCGCCCGCTGGGAAAAGAGCGACTTCGCTCGACCCGGCCGGCTCAGCCCGCGACCGTGGCGTAGGAGCCCGGGAACACCCGCTTGGGCACCGCCTCGGCGACCGGCTCGATGCGAGCCGCGCACACCTTGTACTCGCCGGTGCCGGTGACCTTGTCGCCGGCGTCGGTGGTCAGCTCGTTGGCGCGGACCTCGGGGAAGTGAAACGGCATCCAGATGGCATTCCGGCGCACCTGCCGGCTGACCATGGCGCGGCAGCGGACCCGGCCGCGGCGGCTGACAACGTCCACCATCTGGCCGTCCTCGATCCCGAGCTTGCGGGCGTTCCACGGATGGATCTCGACAAACCCCTCGGGCTGTTTGCGGGTCAGGCCGTACGAGCGGCGCGTCTGGGTGGCGGCGTTGTAGTGATAGAGCGTGCGCCCGGTCGAGAGCACCAGCGGGTACTCGGGGTCGGCCTCTTCAAAGGGCGGGCTGAACTCCACCGCCTGGAAGAGCCCCTTGCCGCGCAGCACCCCGCCCTTGTGGAGATACTCGGTCGACGGGGCGTCGGGGCTTTCGACCGGCCACTGGAGCCCACCCTCGCGGTCGATCCTCTGATGCGAAATGCCGGCGTACTTGGGGACGAGCGAGGCCATCTCGGCATAGATCTCCGAGGGCCCCGAGTAGTCGGGCTGCTCCAGACCGGCCCGCTTCATCACCTCGAGCAGGATCCGCCAGTCTTCGCGCGCCTCCCCCGGCGCCTCGACCGCCTTGCGCACCCGCTGGACGCGCCGGTCGGAGTTGGTGAAGACGCCTTCCTTCTCCGCAAAACACGACGCGGGCAGCACGACATCGGCAAACCGGCAGGACTCGTTCAAAAAGATGTCCTGGACCACCAGAAAGTCGATCCGGTTAAGCGCCTCCTCCACCTTGCCGACGTTGGGCTCCGAGATCACGATGTCCTCGCCCATCAGATAGATCCCCTTGATCTGCCCGTCGGGACCCATCGTCTTCATCATCTCGTTGAGATTGAGGCCGCGCGTCTCGCTCTGGGGCACTCCCCAGGCGCGGGCGAACTTGTCGCGAATCTCGGGGTCTTCGGCCGACTGATAGCCGGGATAAAAAACCGGCGTGGCGCCCGCGTCGTTGGCCCCCTGGACGTTGTTCTGGCCACGCAGTGGGTTCATCCCCGCCGAGCGCTTGCCGAGGTGGCCAGTCATCAGAACCAGGTTCGACAGCGCGTACACGTTGTCGGTGCCGCAGGTGTGCTCGGTGATCCCGAGCGTGTAGTAGATGCCGGCCTTCTCGGTGGTGGCGTAGGCGCGCGCCACCTCGCGGATGAGCTCGGCGGAAACCCCGGTGATCTTCTCGGCCTCCTCCGGCGGGTAGCGCAGCACCGTCTCGCGCACGCTGTCGAACTCCTCGGTATTGGCCTCGATCCACTCGCGGTCCTCGAGGCCTTCGCTGACGATCACGTGCGCCATCGCGTTGAGTAGCCAGACATCGGTGCCCGCCTTGAGCTGCAGGTGCCAGTCGGCGATCTCGGTCATCCAGATCGCCCGCGGGTCGGCCACCGCCAGCTTGGCGCCGCGGCGCACTGCCCGCTTCATCTCCATCGCGATGATGGGGTGCGCCTCGCTGGTGTTCGAGCCGGTGACGAACAGAAAATCCGCGTCGCGGATCTCAGGGATCGAGTTGGTCATCGCCCCGGCTCCGTACGTGGTCACCAGACCGGCGACCGTGGGGGCATGTCACGTGGCCGCGCATTGATGGACGTTGTGCGTCCCAAAGGCTGCGCGGGCCATTTTCTGCATCAGATAGTTTTCTTCGCCGGTACAGCGGCTCGACGAGATAAACGCCAGCGCGTCGTTGCCGTGTTCGGCGCGGACACCCTGCAGGCCGGCCACCGTCCGGTCGAGCGCTTCGTCCCACGTGGCCGGCACCAGCTCGCCGGTTTCGTCGCGCACCAGCGGTGTGGTGAGCCGGTCGGGGTGATGGATGAAATCGTTGGCGAAACGGCCCTTGACGCACAGATTGCCGTCGTTGACTGTCGTACCCGGCGGCGGGCTGGTGACCTTGACGACGCGCTCCGTGTCGCGGTCGATGTTCAAGTCGATCTGACAACCCACCCCACAGAAATTGCAGGTGGTGCGGACCTTCTCCAGCTCGTGCTCCGACTTGCCATAGGCCAGCGCCTGCTTCTCGGTCATCGCGCCGGTCGGGCAGACATCCACACAGCCGCCACACAGCTCGCAGGTGGTGTCGGTCAGGGCGAGCCCGTCCACCGTGGCGATCGTCGTCTCCGCCCCCCGGCCGGCCAGCGTGATCGCCGACACCGCCTCCACTTCGTCGCAGTAGCGGGTGCAGAGCGAACAGGCGATACAGCGGTCCGGCCGGAACAAGATAAACGGGTTGTCGTCCTGCGGCCGGCCCTGCCGGGGCGAATCCACCGGCGTCCACTCGCCGGCCGTGCCGTACGCCTCCGCCAGCTCGTGGAGCCGCGACGGGTTGTTATCCTCACAGACCGCGCGGTCCTGGATCGTGTCCGCCAGATGGAGCGACAGAATAAAGCGCCGGTTGCGCTCCACCCGCGACGTGTGCGTGCGCACCACCATCCCCGGCGAGGCCTTGGTGTGACAGGCCGGCTGCATCAGCCGCGCCCCCTCCACCTCCACCAGACAGATCCGGCACGCCCCGGCCGGCGTCAGCCGGTCGTCGTGACACAGCGTCGGGATCTCGATCTCGGCCCGCCGCGCCGCCTGGAGAATCGTCTCCCCGGGCTCATGCGACAGCTCATTGCCGTCGATGACGACGAATTTCGAGTCGGTCATCGGGGGAGTATTCTAACTCGGTGCTCAGCCTACTCCGACCTTGGCCTTACAAACTCAAAGAGGCTCCGTTCCTTCGTTCAAGATCGCGAGGTAATCACGATAGATATATGTTCGGCGCCAATTCCGTCCACTGATCTCCTCGACTAGGTCCATTTCGATCAAGCGTTCGAGCGTCCTCGTCACCGTGGGCTGGGAAAGCCCGGTGCTGTCGGCCAACCGACGAATGGTCGAGACGGGCCTCGCCTGCAAAACATCGTGAACACGCAGCGCCGAGCCCGCGGCCTGCCGGAGTTCTTCCTGCACACGCTTGCGGTCTCGTTCGAACATTTCCGTGAGCGCTTGTGCTGAGTTAACCGCAGCCTCCGCCGTGGTCGAAATGCCCTCAACAAAAAACACGAGCCACTCCTCCCAATTGCCGCTGAGCCGCAGCGAGTTGAGCAGTTCGTAATACCTGGCTCGGTGCTGTTTTAGGTAGAGGCTCAAGTAAAGAAGAGGTTCCTTCAAAACCCGCGCGGCGCAGAGGAGGAGTGTGATGAGCAGCCGCCCAACGCGACCGTTGCCGTCTAGAAAGGGGTGAATGGTCTCGAACTGCGCATGAGCCAGAGCCGCCTTGACGAGAACAGGAGTCGTGCCGTTCTGGTCATGAAGAAAACGCTCGAGATCCGCCATGCACCCTTCGACCCGGTCCGCGGGCGGGGGCACGTAGGTGGCGTTGCCGGGACGGGTGCCGCCGATCCAGTTCTGCGAGCGCCGAAACTCTCCGGGCCGTTTGTCGCTGCCCCGCCCGGTCGAGAGGAGCACCTGGTGCACCTCTCGGAAAAGCCGATTTGAAATCGGAAACCCCTCGCGCACACGCTCCAGTCCGTGCTCCAGCGCGGCAACGTAGCTCGAGACCTCCTGGACGTCGTCAATAGGCACGCCCGGCGCCTGATCGAGCTCGAACAAAAGCAGTTGCGATAGAGAGCTCTGTGTCCCTTCGATCTGAGACGAAAGCACCGCCTCCTTACGGACATAGCTGTAGAGAAAAAGATGGGGCTCCGGGAGCAGCGTCGAAACGGCGTCGAGCCGTCCCAGGGATGTCAGAGCCCGATCGAGACTGGCCTGGAGCTCGCCGTTGATCTCGAGCGGCGGAGACGGCGGCAACGGGTGAGGAACAAAGGCCTGGATAGGCTCGGACCCGACGGTCGTAATGGTGACTTCGGTACCGGTCTTTCTCCGCACTTTTAAAGCCCTCGAGGAGTTTGAAGAGAGAAATTAACACAAAAGCCGATTTCTGTTCAATTCTCATGAGCTTTTGAACTCCTGAGTCCCAAAAAGTCAATGAACATAAGTCTTTCCTATCTGCGCGAGGTCAGAGCCACACTGTCATTTTCCCCCTCAGGGCAAAATCACCGCGGACATTTTCCCCCTCAGGGGAAATTGTCGGGCCTGGAGACTCCGACCGGTTCGACATGTCGCCGTTTTCACAAAATGGCGACACGTCCGCTTGACCTGTCGCCGGCAGCGACAACTCCTACTCCACCCAATTGCCCCACCAACGGCTCACCGAGCCGATTTTGAGTCGATTCCCCCTGTTATCCTCTAGCCAGCAGACCCCACTAAGGGAAAAGCAACGGCGCGGTTCGAGGCGCCAAGGTAGGAGGGTTGATGGCTGAAATCACGGCACGCCGTTCGGGTGAGCTGGTTCGCGGCGTATTTGAAATACTCCTTTCCTCCTCGGAGGGTATTCAGGCTCGCGAGGTGCTGGCTCGGCTGGCACAATCGGTTCCCCCAACCGACTTCGAGCAGAGCACCTACCCGAAGAGCCCCACCGTGCGGCGCTACGAGAAAATCGTCCGGTTCGCGACCATCGCCCCAGTGAAAGCAGCTTGGTTGGTCAAGGAGAAAGGAACCTGGACGCTCACCGAAGACGGGGAAAAGGCGTTTCGCGAGTTCAAGGACCCCGAGAACTTCATGAGAGAGGCCAATCGTCTCTACAAGGTCTG
This sequence comes from Candidatus Multivoradales bacterium, assembly GCA_965224065.1. Lineage (GTDB taxonomy): Bacteria > Acidobacteriota > Thermoanaerobaculia > Multivoradales > JAHEKO01 > JAOTZA01. Next base: position 3,571,354 of record CBDCYF010000005.1, on the reverse strand, counting down.
GAAGGACCAGCAACCAGACGAAGAGGAAAGCGACGACGCCGGGCCGGACGCCCACGCGACGGTCGAAGAAGCAGAAGAAGCGGCCTGGTCGTCGATCAAAGACTACCTACTCGACATGAACCCCTTCGACTTTCAGAACCTGGTAGCGGGCCTGCTCCGGGCCATGGGATACCACGTGTCCTATGTCTCGCCTCCCGGACCCGACCGCGGGATCGACATCCTGGCGCACACCGACCCGCTCGGGATCGAAGGCCCTCGCATCAAGGTTCAGGTCAAGCGCCGATCGAAGCAAAAGACCGACGTCGACGGAGTCCGGTCCTTCTTTGGCGTCCTGGGCTCGGGCGAGGCCGGCATCTACGTCTGCACGAGCGGCTTCACATCGACCGCAGAGAGCGAAGCCCGGGCCGAGAAGATGCGCAAGGTCATGCTTATTGACTTGGAGCGCCTTTTCGACCTCTGGGTCGAGCACTACGCCGAGCTCGAAGAGTCGGTCAAGAACCTCCTGCCACTCAAGCCAGTTTACTATCTGGCACCTACGAACTGAGAAGCGCGTCTCGTCGAGCGCCCTGACCTGAACCAGGATCGGAACCGACTATGACACCACCGCTACAGGACGAAGAACAGGCCTTCCTCGACGCGCTGGACAAGAAGCTCTGGAACGCAGCGGACCGCCTCCGGCACAGCCTGGACGCCGCCGTCTACAAACACGCCGTCCTCGGGCTGATCTTCCTGAAGTACATCTCGGACTCCTTCCGGCAACACCGAGAGGAGCTCGAAACGCAGTTCCGCGATTCAGAGCACGACTACTTCCTGGACCCCGCCGACTATGAGGGCGAGGCCGGCTACGAGGAGGCCATCCGGGAGGAGCTCGAAGAGCGCGACTACTACATCGAGAAGAACGTCTTCTGGGTGCCGCCGCTGGCCCGTTGGAAGACAATCCAGGACAACGCTGCGCTTGCGCCCAAGAGCAAGATCGAGGTCACGAACGGCAAGAAGAAGACCTACGAGTTCAAGTCCTTGGCCCGCCTCATAGACGATGGGCTGGATGAGATCGAAAAGGAGAACCCGAAGCTAAAGGGCGTGATCGAAAAGAACCGCTACGTTCGCCTGGAGCTGCCTTCGGAAAGCCTGCTGGGCCTGATCAATCTGTTCTCCGGCACGGACTTCACCAGCCCCACGCACGACGGCAAACCCATCGACCTTCAGGCCAAGGACGTCCTGGGCCACGTCTACGAGTACTTCCTGGGGCAGTTCGCCCAGGCCGAGGGCAAGAAGGGCGGCCAGTACTTCACGCCCAAATCGATTGTCTCCTTGATCGTCGAGATGCTCGAGCCCTACAAGGGGCGCGTCTACGACCCGGCCATGGGCTCCGGCGGGTTCTTCGTCCAGAGCGAGAAGTTCATCGAGAAACACGGCGGCAAGCTGGGCAGCCTCTCGGTCTACGGGCAGGAGTCCAACCCCACCACCTGGCGGCTGGCCGCCATGAACCTGGCCATCCGCGGCATCGACTTCAACTTCGGAAAAGAGCCCGCCAACAGCTTCACCAACGACCAACACCCCGACCTTCGCGCCGACTTCGTCATGGCCAACCCCCCCTTCAACATGAAGGAGTGGTGGGACGGCAAGCTGGAGGGCGACCCGCGATGGAAATACGGCACGCCGCCCAAGGGCAACGCCAACTTCGCCTGGCTCCAGCACATGGTCTTCCACCTCGCGCCCAACGGCTCGCTGGGGCTCCTGCTCGCCAACGGCTCCATGAGCTCCAACACCCGGGGCGAGGGCGAGATCCGGCGAGCCCTGCTGGAAGCCGACCTGGTCGAGTGCATGGTCGCCCTGCCGGGGCAGCTCTTCACAAACACCCAGATCCCCGCCTGCATCTGGTTCCTGACCAAGAACAAGAAGAAACGTGGCGAGTACCGTGATCGCAAGGGCGAAGTGTTGTTCATCGACGCCCGCAATCTAGGATTTATGAAAGACCGTGTTCTGCGCGATTTCACGGCAGAAGACACCGCGAAGATCACCGGAGCCTTCCGCCGCTGGAAGCGTGGCTCCGACTACGAAGACGAACCGGGCTTCTGCAGATCCGCCGTTCTCGATGAAATCGCCAAGCACGACCATGTGCTCACACCTGGGCGGTACGTTGGCGTGGCCCCTGAAGACGACGATGGCGAGCCCTTCGCGGAGAAGATGGCGAAGCTAAACGCCGAGCTCAGAAAACAGTTGAAAGAGAGTGACTCACTCGAGGAGCAAATCAAGGCCAGTCTCGAAGCGATCGGATATGGGGAGTAATTGGAAAACACACAGCCTCGGCGAGCTCTTCGAGTTCGGCTCTGGACTCTCCAAGCCGCGTTCGGAGTTCGGGTCGGGATACGGATTCTTGTCGTTCAAGGACGTGTTCCACAATTTCTTCGTCCCCGACGAACTCACCGAGCTCGTCAATTCGACGGAGCACGAGCGCGAGACGCGCTCTGTGAAAAGAGGTGACGTGTTCCTGACGAGAACGAGTGAGACCCAAGAAGAACTGGGAATGAGCTGCGTCGCGCTTAAAAACTATGACGGAGCAACATTCAATGGGTTTACCAAGCGTTTGCGGCCGAAGCCTGGTGTAAAGATCGAACCCGAATATGCTGGCTATTTCTTTAGGGGTCCAAGGTTTCGCAACGAGATTTCTGCATTCTCTTCTCTTTCAACCAGGGCAAGCCTGAACAACGACATTCTTGGGCGGCTAACAATAGTGTTACCGCCGCTCCAAACACAGAAAGCGATAGGAGTCACTCTCAAGAGGTTCGACGACAAGATCGAGCTCAACCGGCGGATGAACCGGACCCTGGAGGCAATCGCCCAGGCCCTCTTCAAGTCGTGGTTCGTGGACTTCGATCCGGTCAAGGCCAAGGCCGCAGCGAAGGCCGCCGGCAAGTCACCCTCCGAAATCGAGCGCGCCGCCATGGCGGCCATCTCGGGCAAGCCCGAGTTCGAGCTCGACGATCTCCCCGAATCCCAGCGCCAATCGCTCGCCCAAACCGCCGCCCTCTTTCCAGACGCCTTGACGGGTTCGGAACTCGGGGAGATTCCCGATGGGTGGGCAGTTGTTGACTTCGGGTCACTTGCCGCCCTCGATACAACCTCAACCAAACCTTTCAAGTTCCCCTCCAAGACGTGGGAGCACTACAGTATTCCGGCGTTCGACGAGTCCAGGCTTCCAGCATTCGAGCCTGGCTCGAACATCAAAAGCAACAAATATGTAGTGAAGCCTCGCGCGATTCTTTCCTCGAAGTTGAACCCTCGGTTCCCGCGCACTTGGTGGCCGTTGATGCTGGATCCTGACGCGGCGGTGTGCTCGACCGAGTTCATGCAATTTGTCCCTGAGGAAGAAAATGGACAGGCCTTCATCTACAGCCTTATTAGCTCGTCGCCTTTTCAAGCCGGAATCTCCGAGCGGGTATCCGGCAGTACCGGCAGCCATCAGCGGGCGCAGCCAAAACAGGTCGCGAAGATGGACATCGTCAGCGCCGGACCCACACTACGATCAAAGTACGCGGAGTTTTCGCAACCACTTTTTGAGCTCGTTCTGAGGAACCGCTTAATATCCCGCACCCTCGCCGAGCTCCGCGACACACTTCTCCCCAAACTCCTCTCGGGCGAGCTGAGCGTTGACGCGATTGAAGACCGGGCCGCCAAGGCAAGAACCCGATGAGGCCCGAATCGAAGAAGAAACACTTCGAGAAGTTGCCTGCCTGGCCGGAGGCCGATGTCATCGACCAAACCGTCGATGGCCTAGTTCCTGCCGCACGGATTGATACGTGGGAGCACTTCAACCATGTCGTTGGAGCTTTTCGGTCGGACGACGGTGGCGAAGAGTTCATGTTTCGTGGCCAACATCACTACAAATGGTTCCTTGAGCCAACGCTCGACAGGATGGCGGCAGGAGCGATCAGCACAGAGCTGGCCGCAAGACAACTTCGGTACTTTCGCCTCTCCATCCGCGGGAGAGTCGCGGACAACTCGCTGCTCAAGGCTAGCGAGGACTTGGACGATCCACAGGCCATGGAATTGTGGGCCGTGGGCCAACACCACGGGTTGGCTACGCCGTTACTTGATTGGACGCGCTCGCCTTATGTGGCCCTTTTCTTCGCTTTCGTCGATGAGGATCATCCCGACTGGACCGAGAACGGGAACAGGGAGAACTCCAGCAGAGCTGTCTACATCCTGAACAAGTCGTTCTTGGAGGATCTCGAAAATCCTGTTGACAACAAGTATCCTCGTGTCGTCGAGCCCTCCAAAGACGACCACGGCAGACTTGTCAACCAGGCCGGCCTGTTCTCGATCGCGCCCTATGGAGAGACCCTCGAATCGTCGCTTCTAAGGGCTCTTGTAGATAGCAAGGTCGATGTCGATGATCCGGCCGTGGCCTCCAAATACCTATGCAAACTTCACATTCCAAACTCGAGGAAAATCCGGCGAGAGTGTCTTCGGCACCTGCGCAAAATGAACATTCATCATGCCAGCCTCTTCCCTGATGTGATCGGCGCAGCCAGCTACTGCAATGAGCTGGCGCGGGAGTACGTGGTGAAGCAGAGAGTAAGCAGGAGTGGAGAAGGAGTCCGGCGAAAAACGGACATCCCCTATTGGGAAGCCCATACCCTGCCTGACGACGCGGAGGGACTGAAGCCACTCATTGATTCGCTGCTGGTAAACGATCAGGTGAAGAAGTCGGCAAAACTGAATGAGCTGACCAACATTGCACGTTCAGTTGTCGAGTTCATCAATACAAAGGCGGGGGTTGATTGGTATTCAAGAGAATCGGAGCTGGCGCGTCTGCGAACTTTCGTGCGCCGAAGACTGGGCAGAATAAACTTTGAAGAGGATTCCATCGCTGAGGCGGCCGTTTCTATCGCTAGCAAAGTAGCCACCCTGTCAAAAACAGCAGTCGAGCCTCGGAGAGAGGGTTCGACCGAGACGAATTCGTGATCACCGAAGCCCGACTCGAAGAGCTCGCCATCCAGTGGTTCCGAGACACCGGCTGGAGCTACGCCCAAGGGCCCGACATCGCCCCCGAAGGTGCCGCGCCCGAGCGGGAGGACTTCCGCGATGTCGTTCTAAAGACTCGCTTGGCCGAGGCCATAGCTCGGCTGAACCCCGTGTTGCCGCCGGACGCGGTAGACGAGGTGGTCCAGTTGGTCTCGAAGCCCACCGAGCCGGGCCTGGCGCAGAGCAACCGCGCCTTCCACCGTCACCTCGTCGAGGGCGTCAAGCTCAACTTCACGAATAGGCAAGGCGAGCCCGAGTCGGACCATGTCCAACTGATCGACTTCCAACAGCCGCTGGAAAACGACTTTCTGGTGGTCAGTCAGTTTGTCGTCACCGGCACCAAGAAGACCCGAAGACCCGACCTCGTGGTCTTCGTGAACGGCTTGCCGCTGGCGGTGATCGAGCTCAAGAACCCGGGTGATGAGAGCGCCGACATCTGGAAGGCGTACAGCCAGCTCCAGACCTACAAGGACGAGATCAGCGACCTTTTCGTCTTCAACGAGGCGCTGGTCATCAGCGACGGCACCAACGCGCGGGTCGGCGCCCTGACGGCCGGGCGGGAGTGGTTTCTGCCCTGGCGGACGGTGAAGGACCAGGACGACAAGCCCCACCTCGAGTACGAGCTGGAGAAGATCGTCCGCGGTTTCTTCGATCCCGAGCTCTTCCTCGAGTACGTCCGGTACTTCGTTCTTTTCGAGCAAGAGGGCGACTCGCTGATCAAGAAGAGCGCCGGGTACCACCAGTTTCACGGCGTCCGAGAGGCGGTCCGCGTTACGCTGATCGCGGCCCGGGCGGAGGCGGAAGGGCGGGACGTCCGGGAACCGCGGGCCACCTACGGGACCGAAGTCGTCCCGGGCTCCCGGAAGGCCGGCGTCTTCTGGCACACCCAGGGGTCGGGCAAGAGCATTTCGATGTGCTGCTATGCCGGGATGCTCCTCCAGCAGCCACAGATGAACAACCCGACGCTTGTGGTCGTAACCGACCGAAATAATCTGGACGGACAGCTCTATCAGCAGTTCTGCTCTGCCAAAGACCTGCTGAGACAGACACCCGAACAGGCCGAGAGCCGCGAGGAGCTCCGCGGCAAGCTGGCCTCGCGCCAGTCGGGCGGGATCATCTTCACCACGGTGCAGAAGTTCTCCTTGCTCGAGGGGGAAACGGAGCACCCGGTGCTCTGCGACCGGTCGAACGTCGTCGTGATCTCGGACGAGGCCCACCGCAGCCAGTACGGTTTGAAGGCCAGGCTGAACAAGAAGGGCAAGTACGTGTTCGGCTACGCCAAGCACATGCGCGATGCGCTGCCGAAGGCCTCGTTCATCGGGTTTACCGGAACCCCGATCGCGCTCGAGGACAAGGACACCCGGGGAACGTTCGGCGACTACGTCAGCATCTACGACATCCAGGACGCGGTCGAGGACCAGGCGACGGTCGCGATCTCCTACGAGAGCCGGCTGGCCAAGCTCGACATCAACCGCGAAGAGATCGACTCCCTCAACCAGGACGTCGAAGAGGTCATCGAAGACGAGGAGGACGTCTCCGCCCGCGAGAAAACCAAGAGCCGCTGGGCCAGGCTGGCGAAACTGGTCGGCGCTAAGCCCCGTCTGGAAGAAGTCGCCGCCGATCTGGTGGCCCACTTCGAGGCTAGGAACGAAGCCCTGGCGCTGGACGGCAGCCCGCGGGGCAAGGCGATGATCGTCTGCATGAGCCGGGACATCTGTGTCGAGCTCTTCGAAGAGATCATCGCTTTGCGCCCCGAGTGGGAGGGGACGCGCCGGAAGAGGAACGGTAAGGACATCGGCTATGACCCCGAGGACGGGGCGGTTCGCATCGTCATGACCGGCGCGGCTCCGGACCGCAAGCAGCTTCGAGACCACGTTTTCACCAAGGCGGAGAAGAAGCGGCTCGAAAAGCGATTCAAAGACCCGGACGACGAGTTCAAGCTGGTCATCGTGCGCGATATGTGGCTCACCGGCTTTGACGCGCCGGTCTGCCACACCATGTACATCGACAAGCCGATGCGGGGCCACAACCTGGCGCAAGCCATCGCCCGCGTCAACCGCGTGTTCGAGGGCAAGCCCGGCGGTCTGGTGGTCGACTACATCGGGATCGCCCCCGAGCTGAGGCGCGCGGTCAAGACCTACACCGACGCGAGGGGCAAGGGACAACCCACCTTGAAGGCCGAGAACGCCCTTGCCGTTCTGCTGGAAAAGACCGAGGTGGTTCGCGCCATGTTCCACGGGTTCGACTACTCGGCGCTGGAGACCGAGCCGTTGCAGCTTCTGCCCGGGGCCGCCAACCACATCCTCGGGCTCGACGACGGCAAGAAGAGGTTCGGGGACGTCATGGCCTCCGTCACTAAGGCGTATTCGCTGTGCAGCACGCTGGACGGGGCGGCCGGCCTGCGCAAGGAGATCGCGTTCTTCTCGGCCGTCAAGGCGATTCTCGTCAAAGACGGCACGAGCGACACGAAGCTCTCCAAAGACGCCAAGAACTCGGCGCTGAGGCAGATTCTCGACAACGCCGTCGTGGCCGAAGGTGTCACCGACGTTTTCGCCCTGGCGGGTCTCGAGAAACCGAACATCGGCCTCCTCTCCGACGAGTTTCTCGAAGAAGTCCGCAACCTGGAGACCAAGAACCTCGCGGTCGAGCTCCTCGAGCGATTGCTTCGCGACGAGATACGAGGCCGCACCCGAACGAACGTCGTTCAGGAGAAGAAGTACAGCGACCGGCTCCTCGAAGCCCTCCGCAAGTACAACAACCGGGCGATCGAAACCTCACAGGTCATCGAAGAGCTCATCGCGATGGCCAAGGACGTCAAACAAGACGCGAAGCGCCACGAGAGCCTGGGGCTCAATCCGGACGAAGTGTCCTTCTACGACGCCCTGGCCGAACGCCCGGAAGTTCTCGAGGCCATGGGCGATGAAACGCTCAAGAACCTGGCGACCGAGCTCACGGAAAAGCTGCGCAACAGCACAACCGTCGACTGGCAGGTTCGCGACAGTCTCCGTGCCAAGATGCGATTGCTGATCAGGCGTCTCCTGCGCAAATACAAGTACCCGCCGGAAGGCCAGGAAGCGGCAGTAAAGCGAGTGATCGAACAGGCCGAAGTTTTATGTGAAGACTGGGCGGAGTAGCGCGCCGGAAGCAGTGCCAGATCGCCCTTACACCTGGAGACCACTATGAAGCCCGTTTTTGACTCTGAACAGACAATCCTAAACACAGCGGTCCTCCGAGACTCGCAGGTGGTTCACAAACGGGTCCGTTGCCCATGCTGCGGGAAGAAGGTCTTCGAGAGCTGGCCGGAGGGTTGGGACGCTCATGCCGCCCATCGATGCACTGGCCTGGAGTCAACTGGAGAGGCTGACCGGAAGACCGAATTCAAGGCGGCATTTCGTTTGCTGTTCCGCGGCTAGCTCTACCAGCCAGCGCTGTCGGCAGGGACGCGGGAGCTTCGGCCGCGAGGCATAACGGACATACGTTCTCGCTAGAAGTACTATTCCTAACCATGAGCAGGGAACTCGAGCGCGAGCTGGAAGAGGCCTACCGATGCGACGCCCAGGAAGCTGAGAGCCTCAATCGGCAGTGGGTAGGCGCCGACGCGAAGATCCCCGAGTGAGCTTGATCGGCTCCCTACCCTCCAAACTCCCCCGGGAAGTACTTCATCGCACTCGTGAGCGGCAGGGAGGCCGCCTGGCCCAGACCGCAGATCGAGGCTTCGGTCATTCCCCAGGAGACTTCGTCCAGGTCTCGCAGCGCGGAGGGGGCACCGGACTCCCGGTAGCGCTCGAGCGCCTGGCGCACCATCTGGGTGCCGATGCGGCAGGGCGAGCACTGACCGCAGGACTCGTCTTCGAAGAAGACCGCCTGGATGAGGGCGGCCTCGACCATGTCGACGGTGTCGTTGAGCACGACGATCCCGGCGGAGCCCAGCATGGACCCTGCTTCGCCGAGCGACTTGAAGTCCATCCGGACGTCGATCTGGTCTGCGGGCAGGAAGCCGCTCGACGCACCGCCCGGGGAGAAGGCCTTGAGGGTCCCGGTCACACCGCCCGCCATCTCGATCAGCTCGGCCATGGTGACGCCCATGGGGGCCTCGTAGACGCCCGGGCGCTCGATGTGTCCCGAGAGGCAGTAGAGCTTGGTGCCGGGCTCGGTGCGGCCGAGCTCGCGGAACCAGTCGCCGCCGCGCTCGAGGATCGAGGGGATGCAGGCGATGGTCTCGACGTTCTGGATTAGGGTCGGCTTGCCGCGGAACCCGTACTCGACCGGAAACGGCGGCTTCATCCGCGGCATCCCGCGCTTGCCCTCCAGGGCTTCGAGCAACGCGGTCTCTTCGCCGCAGATGTAGGCGCCGTGGCCGTTGACAAAGTGCCAGCGGACGGAATCGTCGAGCCGCGGACGCGCCTCGGCCAGCGCGTCTTCGAGCGAGGCGCGGAAGCGCCCGAACTCGCCGCGGACGTAGACGTAGATGTCGTTGGCTTCGAGGCAGGTGGCGGCCACGGCCAGGCCTTCGATCACCCGGTGGGGCCGGCGGAGCATGATCTCGCGGTCCTTGAAGGTCCCGGGCTCGCCCTCGTCGGCGTTGAGCACGATGTAGCGCTCGCGCTCGCTCTGGCCGCGCACGGCCCGCCACTTGATGTGGGCGGGAAAGCCGGCGCCGCCTCGGCCGGTGATACCCGAGGTCTCGACTTGTTCGAGCGCCCACTCGACGCCTCGCTCGGACAGCGCGGACAGCGCTGCATAGTCCGTGGTGTCGGGGGCCGCCAGATCGATGGCCAGATCGGGGCTGCTCGGGGAAACCGCAGCGTGCGGCTCGGCGGTCTCGGCCGGCGAAACCGCGGGGTCCCAGGTGGCGGGCGCAAAATCGCACCGACCCAGGCAGGAAGTGTAGGTCGCGGCCGTGCCACCGGCCTCGAGCTCGGCCTTGATCCGATCGCAGCCGGCGAGCCGGCACGAGAGCCCCTGACACACCGCAACCCCGGCGTCGGGCTTGGCCAGCAGATGGTAGAAGGTTCCGACACCGTAGACATCGGCTTCGGGAACGCCGGTCTCGAGATGGACCTGCCGCGCGACGCCCGGCCGGAGTCCGCCCTTCTCCTCCAGGCGGTCGAGCACTTCCTCGCGGCGGGCGTTCTTGGGCTGCACGGCGTCCAAAATACCACCCACCCTGCCGAAACAACGCGGCCTCCTTTGGATTGGCGGTGTAGGGGCCGGGCTTGCGCCGGCCGTTTCCGGGCGGGGACAAGCCCCGTCCCTACGATGGGCGTGGCCGCTCGTAATTCGGGGACTGTCCCCGAATTACGAGCCGCTCAGTCGCTGGCCGAGGAGGGCTCCACCAGGTGGTGGCGCAGGGCGAAGCCCACGACCTGTGCCCGGTTGTGGAGGTGGAGCTTGTCGAGGATGTTGCGGACGTGGAATTTGACGGTGTTTTCCGAGACCCCGAGGGCGGCGGCGAGTTTGCGGTTGGAGGTCACGCCTTCGACCATCAGCTCGAGCACTTCCTGTTCGCGCTGGGTGAGGGCGTCGGGGTCGGTATCCCTGGCGGCCTTTTTGGGCCGCGCGAACTCCTCCAGGAGCTTGCGCGCCAGGGTCGGCGTCAGCGCCGGCTCGCCGCGGGCCACGCCTTCGAGCAGGCTGAAGAACTGCTCGCTTTCGAGGTCCTTGAGCAGGTAGCCCTTGGCGCCCGATTTGATGGCCTCGAACAGATGGGATTCGTCGTCGGACGCTGTCAGGACGACGATCTTGGTCTCCGGGAGCTCGGAGACCAGCCGCTTGGTCGCTTCGAGCCCGTCGAGCTTTGGCATCTTCAAGTCCATCAGCACGACGTCCGGCTTGGTCTCCCACGCCATCCGGATAGCCTCTTCGCCGTCGCCGGCCTCGGCCACGACTTCAAAGTCACGCGCCTCGAGAAGGCTGCGCAGGCTGTCGCGGAACAGCGCGTGGTCGTCGGCGATCAGGATCCGCATGGCCGGCTAGTCTAGCAGCGAGAAAGCGCGGGCCGAAAAGCCGTTACTCGGCCGGCAACTCGACTCGAACGGTCGTCCCCCGACCCGGTGAGGATTCGAGGGTCAAGGCACCGCCGACACTCTCGGCCCGCTCGCGCATGATCGCCAGGCCAAAACGCGGCACCCCGCCGCCGCGGCCCGCGGAGGTGTCGAAGCCCGAGCCGTGGTCTTCGATGACCGCGACGACCGAGCCATCCGAGTTGGCGAGTTCGACCGACGCTCGGGAGGCCCCCGAGTGTTTGCGGACGTTGGCGAGCGCCTCCTGGACGATGCGCATGAGCTGGAGCTCGATGTTGGCCGGGACCTGGAGACCGCTCGGAATCCGGGCATCGACTTCGATGCCGGTCTGGTCGCGCCACTTTCCCAGGTAGTCGTCGAGGACCGCCGCCAGCGAGCGCCCCGAGCCGGTCTCGGTCCGCAGCGCCAGGATCCCTTCCCGCACCTCGGTGTAGACGGCGCGCGACGCCTCGGCGAGCTGTTCGAGCTGACGGCTCGCCTCTTCGGGCTTGCCCTTGCGCAGGTACTCGCGGACCGCCTGCGCCTTGGTGTTGACGTAGGCCAGCACCTGCGCCATGCCGTCGTGCATCTCGCGCGCGATGCGGGCGCGCTCCTCCCCCACTGCCAGGGTGTTCAACTGCCGGTGCAGAAAGGCCTTCTCGATCGCCAGCGCCGCCTGATCGGCAAAGCGGGTCAGGGTCTCTTCGTCGTCCTTTGAAAACGGCTCGCCCGAGAGCTTGTCCGCGACGTAGAGCTTGCCGGAGAAACGCGTGTCACCGACGATCGGCACCGCCAGCAGCGTGGCCATCGGCGGGTGGTGTGCCGGGAACCCGCTGGAGCGCGGATCCGAGCTCAGATCGGACAGACGCAAACGCTGGCCTCGCTCGAGCTCGATGCCGAGGATTCCTTTTCCAACCGGCGGGTCGCCGATCCGTTCGCGCTCCTCCTTGTCGATGCCAAAGGTGACGAACTGCTCGATCCTGCCGTTCTCGTCGCTCGCCGCCAGAGCCCCGTAGCGGGACCCCAGCAGCCGGCAAGCCTGATCCACCACCCTCTGCAGGACGTTCTCGAGCGACAGCTCGCCATAGATGTCGAGGTTGGCGCGGTGGAGGGCCAGCAATTCGTCGTTGCGACGCTTCATCTTGCGGTGTGCGCTCCGCACTCCGCGGTAGACCACCGTACAGGTCACGGCCAGCGCGACGAGCACGACGGTCGCCAGCACAAAGCGGCCGGGCCATTCCAGCAGTGCCGGCTTGAGGATGAAGATCGCGTACTCGAGCAGCGCGACAAACACCACCAGACCCACAGGGGCCACCCAGAGAAATCTCTCGGTCTTCAGGTTCATGGGTCGATTGTCCCGCCGCCTCGGCCCCGCGGTCGAGCGGTCAAACAAATCGATACTAACGGAGGATTCTCTCCCGGGGCAGCCGGCGCGGCGACACCCCGCCGGGTAGGGCGCCCTCCGGCGGGTCCATTCAACGCTCCGCTCGCTTGTGAAACTATTCACAAGCTCCGGGTGAAAATGTATGATCTCGCCTTCTGGCGCTCACTCGAATGTCCCAGATCTTCCACCGATCGACCAACACGATCGCCCGCGTCTCGCTCTTTGGGGCGGTTTTCTTTGTCGCCGCCCTCGGCTGGATGTTCGCAAAGCTGGATCGGTCCGCCTACAACACCGGCCAGGGTGTGACCCTCGCCCAACCGGTGCCCTTCTCGCACGACCACCACACCGCGGCTCTCGGCATCGACTGCCGCTACTGCCACACCACCGTGGAGACCTCGGCCTTCGCCGGCCTGCCGCCGTCGTCGACCTGCATGAACTGCCACAAGCTGATCTGGAACGACAGCGCCATGTTGGAGCCGGTACGGGAGAGCTTCGCCTCCGGGGTGCCGATCCGCTGGATTCGGGTCAACGATCTCCCGGACTACGTCTATTTCGACCACTCGATCCACATCGCCAAGGGCGTCGGCTGTGTGTCGTGTCACGGCCGTGTAGATCAGATGCCGCTGCTCTACCAGGCGGAGTCGTTGCAGATGGAATGGTGTCTGGACTGTCACCGCGAGCCTGAGAAGTACCTGCGGCCCAAGGAGGCCCTGTTCGACACCGCCTGGGTACCGGACTCGGCCCAGCAGCCGGTTCCGTCGGGTGAAGAGCTGGTGGCCAGCTACCACGCCGAGCCGTCGACCAGTTGCTCGAGGTGCCACCGGTGAGAAAGAACCTCGAGATCGGCAACGGCGCGCTCGACACCGAGCGCGGCCCCGAGCTGTGGCGCAGCCTCGAGGAGCTGTCGCGCTCGCCCGAGTTCCTCGAGATGGTCGAGCGGGAGTTCCCGCAGGCGGCCTCGGAGTGGGCGGACGGTGTCAGCCGGCGGCGGTTCCTCCAGCTCATGAGCGCTTCGCTGGCGCTGGGTGGGCTCACCGCCTGCACCCGCCAACCGCTCGAGCTCATCGTGCCCTATGCCGAGCAGCCGGAGCAGATCATCCCGGGCAAGCCGCTTTTCTTCGCCACTTCGATGGAGCTCGACGGCTTCGCCACCGGATTGCTGATCGAGACCCAGATGGGCCGGCCGATCAAGATCGAAGGAAGCCCGGAGCATCCCGCCAGCCTCGGCGCCACCGATGTGTTCGCGCAAGCGTCGGTGCTGGATCTCTACGACCCGGACCGCAATCAAACGGTCCAGAAGCTGGGCCGCATCAGCACGTGGCGGAGCTTTGCCGAGGACACCGCTCGCGGACTGGACGCGCTCGAAGAGCTGGGCGGCGCCCGGCTGCGTGTTCTGACCGGAACGGTGACCTCGCCGTCGCTGGCCGAGGCCATCAAACGGCTGCTCGAGAAATACCCCAAGGCCCGCTGGCACCAGTACCAGCCCGTCGGTGGCAACCGCTCGCGGATCGGCGCGCAAGCCCTGTTCGGCCGGCCGGTCGGACTGCGCTACGACTTGTCGAAAGCCGAGGTCATCGTGGCGCTGGGGAGCGATTTTCTGACCCAGGGCCCGGGGTCGGTCCGCTACGCGCGGGACTTCGCCGCCGGCCGCCGGGTCGAGCCGGCCGACGGCTCCCGCGGCTCCCGAATGAACCGGCTCTACTGCCTCGAATCCTCTCCCACGGCCACCGGAACCCTGGCCGATCACCGGATTCCGGTCAGCCAGCGGGAGAGCGATGCGTTTGCCCTGGCGCTGGCGGCGGAGCTCGGGGTGGCCCGCGCGCCCGGGACCGGCTCCCAAAACGGTCACCTGGGCGAGCTCGTCCAGGTGGTGGCGCGCGATCTGGAGGCCCATCGCGGCAGATCCCTGGTGATCCCGGGGGAATCGTCGCCCCCGGCCGTGCACACGCTCGCCCACGCCATCAACGCCGAACTGGGCAACGTCTCCAAGACGGTGCTGGTCACCGAGCCGGTCGAGGCGCAGCCCGTGGACGAGGCCGAATCGATCTCCGAGCTGGTCGCCGACATGGCCGCGGGCGAGGTCGACGCCCTGCTGATTCTCGGGGGCAACCCGGTCTACGACGCGCCGGCCGATCTCGACTTCCAGGGCGTCATGCAAAAGGTGACGCGGCGGATTCACCTGTCGCTTTACCGCAACGAGACCTCGGAGTACTGCCAGTGGGTGCTGCCGGAGGCGCATTTCCTCGAAAGCTGGGGCGACTCCAGGGCCTTTGACGGCACCGTGTCGTTGATTCAGCCGATGATCGAGCCGCTCTACGACGGCCGGACCGCGCTCGAGACCGTAGCCTTGCTGGCAGCGGACGAGGGGCCGGCAACGGCCGCCGGGGCGCCGACCGGCGAGGAGTTGTTGCGCGAGCACTGGCGAGCCGAACTGGCCGCCGGGGAAGGGTTCGACCGCCAGTGGCGCCGATCGCTCCACGACGGGCTGGTGAGCGACACCGCCCTCGAACCGCTCGACCTGGCGCCGGCGTCCGGAGCCGCCGAGGCGGCCGCGGCCGAGATCGCGGGCGCCGACACGGCGACCGGAGCCACCGGCAGCCTCGAGCTCGCGTTCCGTCCCGACCCCACGGTCTGGGACGGCCGGTTCGCCAACAACGGCTGGCTCCAGGAATGCCCCAAGCCGCTGACCAAGCTCACCTGGGACAACGCGGCGCTGGTGGCGCCGGCGCTGGCCGACCGTCTGGGGCTAGAGAACGGCCAGGTAGTGGAGCTGATCGTGCCGGGCGCGGGCACCGGCCCCGGTTCGCAGATTCTGCGCGCGCCGGTGTGGATCCATCCGGGGCAGGCACCCGGCGTGGTCACTGCGCCCCTCGGCTACGGCCGCACGCGCTCGGGGCGGATCGGCGACGGGTGTGGCTTCGACGCCTACCGGCTGCGCACCGCGGCCGCCCCGTGGAACGTTCCCGGTCTCGAGCTGATGCCGACGTCCGAAAAGTACCCGTTGTCGTCGACCCAGCTCCACAGCAACATCGAGGTCGAAGGCAGGACGGCCGGCGACCGGCATCTCATCCGCACCGCCACCCTCGACCACTTCGCGCACCACCCCGAGTTCGCCCAGCACGTCGGGCACGGCATCGACGAGAGCCTGAGCCTCTACGAGGGTTGGGAGTACGAAGGCCACGCGTGGGGGCTGTCGGTGGACCTCGGCGCGTGTACCGGCTGCAACGCCTGCGTGATCGCCTGCCAGTCCGAGAACAACATCCCGATCGTCGGCAAGGACCAGGTGGCGCGGGGGCGGGAGATGCACTGGATCCGGATCGACCGCTACTACGAGGGCAGCCGCGACACACCCCGGGCGCACCACCAACCGGTCATGTGTATGCACTGCGAGCAGGCTCCTTGCGAGGTGGTCTGCCCGGTCGCCGCCACCGTCCACAGCGACGAGGGCTTGAACGACATGGTCTACAACCGCTGTGTCGGCACGCGCTACTGCTCGAACAACTGTCCCTACAAGGTCCGGCGGTTCAACTTCCTCAAGTACAACGACACCGACTCACCCGTGCTCGAGCTGCTCCGCAACCCCGACGTCACGGTGCGCTCGCGCGGCGTGATGGAAAAATGCACCTACTGCGTCCAGCGCATCAACGCCGCCCGGATCGCGGCCCGGCGGGAGGACCGCGACCTGCGCGACGGCGAGGTGGTGACGGCCTGCCAGCAGGTCTGCCCGACCGGGGCGATTGTCTTTGGCGACATCAACGACCCGGAGTCCGAGGTCACCCGGCGCAAGAAAGACAAGCTCGACTACGGCATCCTGAGCGAGCTCGGCACCCGGCCGAGGACCAGCTATCTCGCCAAGATCACCAACCCCAACCCGCTGGCCGACACGGCGGAGAAAACCGAGGATCACGGGTGACGCAGGGTCCTCTTGGCACGACCGGGGCACAGCTCGCCGCCCGCAACCTCCGTGTGGCACGGCCTGTCACCCGCAACCTCCGTGTGGCACGGCCTGTCACCCGCAACCTCCGTGTGGCACGGCCTGTCACCTGCAACGCCCGTGTAGGGGCGGGGCTTGCCCCCGCCCGGGAGGGGGCAGCGTGACGCAGGGTCCCGACACCCTGATGGGCAAGCCCCCGGTGGTCGCCCCCGGGCACACCTCGGGGACCGTCACCGACAAGATCAGCTCGATCGTCCTCGAGCGCACGCCACGCTGGTGGTGGGTGGGTTTTGGGGTCGCGTTTCTGCTCGTCCAGCTCCTGCTGGTGTCGCTCACCAAGCTGGTCGTCGAGGGCACCGGCATCTGGGGCTTGAACGTCCCGGTGGGCTGGGGCTTTGCCATCATCAACTTTGTCTGGTGGATCGGCATCGGGCACGCCGGCACCCTGATCTCGGCCATCCTGCTGCTGTTGCGCCAGGAGTGGCGCACCTCGATCAACCGGTTTGCCGAGGCCATGACGCTCTTTGCCGTGGCCTGCGCCGGGATCTTTCCGCTCATCCACGTCGGGCGCCCGTGGCTCGCCTACTGGCTGCTCCCCTACCCCAACACCATGGGTCTGTGGCCGCAGTTTCGCAGCCCCTTGATCTGGGACGTCTTCGCGGTCACCACCTACGCGCTGGTCTCGGCGCTCTTCTGGTATGTCGGCTTGATCCCCGATCTCGCCACTCTGCGCGACCGCTCCAAGCGCAAGTGGAAGCAGATCGTCTACGGCTTTGGCGCCATGGGGTGGCGGGGCTCGGCGGAGCACTGGCACAACTACGAGGTCGCTTATCTGCTGCTCGCCGGTCTGGCGACGCCGCTGGTGGTCTCGGTCCACACGGTGGTGAGCTTTGACTTCGCGGTCGGCCAGCTCGCCGGTTGGCACGCCACCATCTTCCCGCCCTACTTTGTGGCCGGAGCCATCTTCGCCGGCTTCGCCATGGTCCTGACCCTGGCGATCCCGCTGCGGGCGGTGTTCGGCCTCCAGGATTTCATCACCCTGCGCCACATCCAGAACATGGCCAAGGTGATGCTCGCCACCGGTCTGATCGTGGCCTATGGCTACATGGTCGAGATCTTCATGGCCTTCTACAGCGGCAACCAGTACGAGGAGTTCATGATCCTCAACCGGATCACCGGGCCGTATAAGTACCACTGGTGGGCGCTGCTGCTGTGCAACGTGCTGGCGCCCCAGATCCTGTGGATCCGTTCGGTCCGCTCGAGGCCCTGGATCGTCTTTCTGGCCGCCATGTTCGTCAACGTCGGTATGTGGCTCGAGCGCTTTGTGATCGTGGTCACCAGTCTGCACCGCGACTTCCTGCCCTCTTCGTGGGGGATGTACAGCGGCACCTTCTGGGATTGGGCGACCTATATCGGCACCCTCGGGCTGTTCGTGGCGCTGCTGTTCCTGTTCCTGCGTTTCCTGCCGATGATTTCGATCTTCGAGATGCGGACCATCCTTCCGGACGCCAAGCGCAAGAAGGAGGAAGCGTCGTGAGCGCCGGCCGCAAGTGGCGGAGCGGCAACGGCAAGCCGCTCTACGGTCTGATGGCCGAGTTCTCTTCGCCGGCGGAGTTGATCCAGGCCTGCGAAACGGCACGAGAGGCCGGCTACACCCAGCTCGACGCCTATACGCCCTATCCGATCGAGGAAGTGTGGGAGGCGATCGGTCATCACCGCTCCAAGCTGCCGCTGATCGTCCTGGGAGGCGGACTCACCGGCGCGATCGCCGGTTTCGCGCTCCAGTACTGGAGCTCGGTGATCGAGTACCCGCTCAACGTCGGCGGGCGCCCGCTCAATTCCTGGGTGGCCTTTATCGTGCCGACCTTCGAGACCACGATTCTCTTCGCGGCCTTTGCCGCGGTGCTCGGCATGTTCGCGCTCAACGGGCTGCCGCGCCCCTACCACCCGGCTTTCAATGTCAAGAGCTTTCGCGCGGCTTCGCGCGACAGCTTCTTTTTGATGATCGGCACGGTCGACCCAAAGTTCGACCTCGAGCAGACCCGCGAGCTTCTCGAAAGCCTCGACCCGATGGAGGTGTCGGAAGTTGAGGAATAAGCTGCGCAGCCCGAAGCGGCCGGCGACCCTGCCGGGCGGGCGGGCGGAGGCAAGCCCCGCCCCTACAAGGGTGGCGGCTCTCCATTGTGTAGGGGCGGGGCTTGCCCCCGCCCGCTCCAAACTCGGCGGGGTTGGACCCGGCGCCGGCAGTGTAGGGGCGGGGCTTGCCCCCGCCCGCGTGACGGTCACCGTGGCGCTGCTTGCCCTCACGGCGCTCACCGGCTGCCGGCAGGACATGCACGACCAGCCCAAGTACGAGCCGCTCGAGACAAGCGCGTTCTTCAGCGACGGGCGGGCGTCGCGGCAACCGGTCCCGGGGACGGTCGCCCGCGGCGAGCTGCGCGACGACGACCATTTGTACCGCGGTCTCGACGCCAACGGCGAGCTGGCGGCGACGTTGCCGATGCCGGTGACCGCCGAGGCGCTGACGCGCGGGCGGGAGCGCTTCGACATTTTCTGCTCGCCGTGCCACGGGCGTGCCGGAGACGGCCGCGGAATGATCGTGCGCCGCGGGTTCAAGCAGCCCGAGTCGTTCCACCAGGACCGTCTGCGCGATGTCCCGGTGGGCTACTTCTTTGAGGTCGCGACCAACGGCTTTGGCCAGATGTCGGGCTACTCCGCCCAGATCCCGGTGAAGGACCGGTGGGCGATCGGCGCCTACATCCGCGCCCTTCAGCTCAGCCGCAACGCGCCGGTGGCGATGCTCGACGCGACCGACCTGGCCGCGCTCGAGACCTACGACTTGGAAATCTCCATCGAGGACGCCGGCCACCACGACGGTCATCCGACGTCGGAGGAGTCGGGAGAATGAGCTCCGATCTCGTCCTACCGGCCGGCACGGACCTGTCACCGCCCGCGAGCCTGGCGGACCTGCAGAAAAAAGCCTGGATCGCGGCCGCGATCGGGCTCGGCGTGTCCGTTCTCGGCTTCTTTTTGGACTCGACCCAGTTCTACCGCTCGTATCTGGTGTCCTGGCTGTTCTGGCTCGGGATCGCCCTGGGCTGTTTTGCGCTCGGTCTGCTCCACCAGCTCACCAAGGGCGCCTGGGGGCTCATGGTCCGGCGCATCCTGGGTGCCGCCACCCGCACGTTCCCGTTTCTGGCGCTGCTCTTTGTCCCCATCGTGTTGGGAATGAAGGAACTCTTTGTCTGGGCACAGCCCGAGGTGGTTGCGCACGACGAGCTGATCCAGCAAAAGGCTTGGTACCTCGAGCCGCGCTTCTTTGTCGCCCGCGCGATCTTCTATTTCGCCGTGTGGATCTCGATCGCCTGGGTCCTCAACCGGCTGTCGCTCAAGCAGGACCATGAAAAGAGCGGCAAGCTGTTCCGGCGGATGCAGCACGTCGCGGGGCCGGGCCTGGTCCTCTACGCTCTGACCGCGACTTTCGCCTCGGTGGACTGGCTGATGTCGCTCGACCCGCATTGGTATTCGTCGATCTTCGGCGTGTCCTTTATCGGCGGCCACGCGGTGTCGGCACTCGCCTGGCTGATCCCGGTGGCGCTCTACTTCGCCCGCCGGCCACCGCTCCAAGGCCTGCTCCGGCCGCGCCATTTCCACGACTACGGCAAGCTGCTGCTCGCGTTTGTCATGCTGTGGACCTACTTCCAGCTCTCGCAGCTCATCATCATCTGGTCGGGGAACCTGCCGGAGGAGGTCGCCTGGTATCTGGCGCGCACCGACGGCGGGTGGAAGTGGGTGTCGATCGCGCTGGCCGTCGGACACTTCGCCTTGCCGTTTGTATTGCTACTGTCGCGCGATCTCAAGCGTGACGCCAAACGGCTGGCGATCGTGGCGCTCATCCTGCTGGCAATGCGCTGGCTGGATCTCTACTGGCTGGCCGCGCCGGCCTTTGGACACGGCGAGCACTCCGGGCTGCACTTCCACTGGCTCGATTTCGCCACCCTGATCGGCATCGGCGGGCTGTGGACGGCGGTCTACATCGGGCAGCTCAGAAAGCGTCCGCTGCTGCCGGTCTTCGAGCCCTACCTGGGCGAAGCCCTCGACGAGGACGACGAATGACAGACGACGCCCATCGTCCCTTGAGACCGGACCTGGATCCGCACGATCTGGACGTCCGGTCCATCGTCGGCTTTGCGATCGGATTGTCGGTCCTGGTCGCGGTGGCGGCGGGCCTGATGTGGTTCGCCTCGGTGTTCCTACGAAACCTCGAGGAGGCCCAGGACCCGGCCCCGCCGGTGCTGCTCGAAGCCCGCGAGGCGCCCGAGATTCCTGGGCCACTGCTGCAGGAGTATCCACTCAAAGAGATGCGGGAACTCCGGGCCGCCGAAGAGAAAGTGCTCACATCCTACGCCTGGGTGGACGAGGCGGCCGGCGTCGCGAGCATCCCGATCGAGCGCGCCATCGAACTGATGGCCGAGGCGGCCCAAGAGGCCGATCCACAGGAGGGGTCCGGTGAGTAGAGCGATGGCCACCAGAAGCCGGATTCCGGGCCGGTCTTCACGGGAACGCCGAGCGGGTCGCCCGGATTTGTGCCTGTTCTTCGCCCTGGCGGTGCTGATCGCGGCTCCTGCAGCCGCGCAGCGCAACAACCTGCCGCCGGAGCTCGCCGAGATCGGCGTCGAGCAGAAGCTGGGCGAGAGCGTGCCGCTCGACGCGGTGTTCACCGATTCGACCGGGGCCGAAGTTCAGTTGGGCGACTTGCTGGGTGAGCGCCCGGCCATCCTCGCGCCGGTCTACTACGAGTGCCCGATGATCTGCGACATGGTGCTCGACGGCGTTACCCGCTCGGCCAAGGCGCTCAAGCTCGAAGTCGGCCGCGACTTCGACGTCATCGCCGCGAGCTTCGACCCCGAGGAGACCCCCGAGCTCGCCCGGGCGAGCAAGGAGACCGTTGTGGCGCGCTATGGCCGGGAGGGCACGCGGGACAGCACGGGAGACGGCTGGCACTTCTTGACCGCTCAGCCGGAGTCGATCCGGCGGCTCACCGAATCGATCGGTTTCCGCTACAAGAAGATCGAGGAGACCGGCGAGTTCGCCCACTCAGCGGCGATCGCCGTACTCACCCCCGAAGGACGGATCGCGCAGTACTTCTACGGCATCGACTACCCGCCCCGCGATTTGCAGCTCGGCCTGGTCGAAGCCTCGGATAACCGCATCGGCTCGCTGGTCGACCAGATCGTGCTCTTCTGCTACCGCTACGACCCATCGACGGGAAAATACACCCTGGCCGTCTGGATTCTAGTGCGCACCGCGGCCCTCTTGACCGTCGCCGCCATCGGCTCCTTTCTTCTCATCAACTTCCTGCGCGAGCGCCGGCGCCGCGTTCCGGTCACTCCATGAAGCTCGGCTTTCCGCTGTTTCCCGAATCGGCTTCAACCCTGTCTCCACAGGTCGACGCCATCTACTTCTTCGGGCTCGGGATCGCGGCGTTTTTCTCGCTGCTGATCGCGTGCCTCATCTTCTATCTGGCGATCCGCTACCGGCGCCGCTCCGAGGATGAGGTCGGCAAGCGGGAAAAGGCCGCCATGTGGCTCGAGATCACCTGGTCGATCATCCCGCTGGGGATCCTGCTCTTTATGTTCGCCTGGGGCGCCAAGGTCTACTTCGACGCCCGCCGCCCACCCGCCGACGCCATCGAGTATTTCGTCACCGGCAAGCAGTGGATGTGGAAGTTCCAGCACCCCGAGGGCCACCGCGAGATCAACCATCTGCACGTGCCGATCGGCCA
Organism: Candidatus Multivoradales bacterium; assembly: GCA_965224065.1. GTDB lineage: Bacteria > Acidobacteriota > Thermoanaerobaculia > Multivoradales > JAHEKO01 > JAOTZA01. The sequence continues at coordinate 3,549,221 of CBDCYF010000005.1, read as the reverse complement.
GCCGATCAAGCTCAAGATGACGTCCGAGGACGTGATCCACTCCTTTTTTGTACCGGCGTTCCGGATCAAGATGGACGTCCTGCCCGGCCGTTACACCGATGTCTGGTTCGAGGCCACCAAGACCGGAACCTTCCGGCTGTTCTGCGCCGAGTACTGCGGCGCCGAGCACTCGCTGATGGGCGGCGCGATCACGGTGATGGAGCCCCGCGAGTACGAGCAGTGGCTAGCCCGCGAGAGCACCGGCGGCACGCTGGCGCTGGCCGGGGCCGAGCTTTTCGAGGCCAAGACCTGCGGCACCTGCCACCGGTCGGACTCGGATCTGCTGGGACCGGTTCTGGACGGTCTTTTCGGACATGAAGTGACCCTCTCGACCGGCGAGACCGCGGTGGTGGACGAGAACTACCTGCGCGAGTCGATCCTGGATCCCGGCGCCAAGGTGGTCCAGGGGTACGAGAACAAGGCCGTCATGCCGACCTTTGCCGGCCAGCTCTCGGAAGAGGAGCTGGTCGAGCTCATCAGTTACATCAAGTCGCTCGGGGCCGGCGACACCGCGGCGCGCACGCAGACGCCGGAGGAGACAGCAGGATGAGCGCCACAGCCTCCACCCGCAAGCGCAGGAACTACCTCAACGCCGACTACGGGGTGTGGTCCTGGCTGCTGACCCGCGACCACAAGAGGATCGCGATCCTCTACCTGATGTCGATCACCGTCTTTTTCGCCCTGGGCGGGCTGATGGCGGTGGGCATCCGGCTGGAGCTGGCGACGCCGCAAGGAGACCTCGTGCAGCCGGACACCTACAACCGGCTGTTCACCATGCACGGCGTGATGATGATCTTCTTCTTCCTCATCCCGGCCATCCCGGCGGTTCTGGGGAACTTTCTGCTCCCCATCATGATCGGCGCCAAGGATCTGGCGTTCCCGCGCCTCAACCTGGCGAGCTGGTACATCTTCAACATCGGCGGCGCCTGCACGCTGTGGGCGATGCTGGCCGGCGGGGTCGACACCGGCTGGACCTTCTACACCCCGTTCTCGACCAGCTTCTCCAACACCCACGTCATCGCTACCGGTGTCGGCGCGTTCATCGCAGGGTTTGCCTCGATTCTCACCGGTCTCAACTTCCTGGTGACCATCCACACGATGCGGGCCCCGGGGCTCACCTGGTTCCGGCTGCCGCTCTTTGTCTGGTCGCACTACGCGACCTCGATCATTCAGATCTTGGGGACCCCTGTCGTGGCCATCGCCATCCTGCTGCTGGCGGCCGAGCGTCTCTTTCATATCGGCATCTTCGATCCGGCGGTGGGTGGCGACCCGGTGCTCTTTCAGCACCTGTTCTGGTTCTACTCTCACCCGGCGGTCTACATCATGATCCTGCCCTCGATGGGTGTGGTGAGCGAGATCATCACCGCGTTTGCGCGCAAGCGGATCTTTGGCTACAAGTTCATCGCCTTCGCCAGCGTCGCGATCGCCGTGCTGGGCTTTCTGGTGTGGGGCCACCATATGTTTCTGGCCGGCCAGTCGGTCTACGCCGGGATGATCTTCTCGGTGCTGTCGATGCTGGTGGCGGTGCCGTCGGCGGTCAAGGTGTTCAACTGGACCGCGACGCTCTACGAGGGCTCGGTGTCGTGGGAGACACCGATGATCTACGCCCTGGGATTTATCGGCCTCTTCACCATCGGGGGGCTGACCGGGGTGATGCTCTCGACCCTGGGAATCGACATCCACGTCCACGACACCTACTTCGTGGTGGCGCACTTCCACTACATCATGGTGGGCGGCGCCATCATGGGCTATCTCGGCGGATTGCATTTCTGGTGGCCCAAGATCACCGGCAAGATGTACCCGGTGTTCTGGTCCAAGATCTCGGCGATCGTCATCTTTATCGGCTTCAACCTGACCTTCTTCCCGCAGTTCATGCTCGGCTATCTCGGGATGCCGCGCCGTTATCACGCCTACCCCGAGGACTTTCAGGTGCTCAACGTGATGTCCTCGGCGGGCGCTACGATTCTGGGGGTGGGTTATCTCATCCCGCTGGTCTACTTCATCTGGTCGATGCGGTACGGCAAGAGCGCCGGGACCAACCCCTGGGGCGCCTTCGGCCTCGAGTGGAAGGTGTCCTCCCCACCGCCGCCGCACAACTTCGACCAGACCCCCGTGGTCGAGGAAGAGGCCTACGACTATGCGGCCAAGTACGAGGAGCGCGATGTCGCCTAGCCGATCTCGTCTCCAACCGTGTAGGAGCGGGGCTTGCCCCCGCCCGGGAGGGCGCAAGGCCCTCCCCTACATTGCATGCACCACTGAAATCGCACGCCCACGCCCGGAGAGAACTCGATGACCACCGACGTCCAATCCGGCGCGCGCCTCGAGCACCATTTCGACTCGTTCGAGCAGCAGAAGGAGTCCGCCTACTTCGGGATGTGGCTCTTTCTGGTGCAGGAGATCATGTTCTTTGGCGGGCTCTTTACCGCCTACGTCGTCTACCGGCGCTCGCACGCCGAGGCCTTTGCGGCCGGCAGCCACGAGCTCGACATCACCCTCGGGGCGATCAACACGGCGGTCTTGATCGGGTCGAGCCTGACCATGGCGCTGGCGGTCTGGGCGGCCCAGACCGAGCGCCGCAAGAGCCTGATCGGCTTCCTATTCGGCACCATCCTGCTGGGCGGCGTCTTTCTCGGCATCAAGACGGTCGAGTACCAGCATAAGTGGCACGAGCACCACGTCCCGGGGCCGCACTTTGTCTGGGAGGGCGAGAACCCCGAGCAGGTGGAGATGTTCTTCAATCTCTACTTCGCTATGACCGGCTTGCACGCCCTGCACATGATCATCGGGATCGGTCTTCTGGCCTGGGTGATCCTGCGCGCCTGGCGTGGGGCCTACACCCGCGAGAACCACAACTTTGTCGAGGGCATGGGGCTCTACTGGCACTTTGTCGACATCGTGTGGATCTTTCTCTTCCCTCTCCTCTATCTGCTGGGAAGGAATATCTGAGATGAGCGAGCACGTCACCTCGGTTCGGACCTATCTCGCGGTGTTTGTGGCGCTGATGGTCCTGACCGCGATCACCGTCTTTGTGGCCTTTCAGGACCTGGGCGCCCTCAACGACGTCGTGGCCATGGCCATCGCCGGGCTCAAAGCGGTCCTGGTGGTTCTGTTCTTTATGCAGGTCGCGCATTCGAGCCGTCTTTCCAAGCTCACCGTGGTGGCCGGTTTCCTGTGGCTGGCGATCCTCATCGGGATCACCCTGACCGACTACCTCACCCGCGGGTTTCTGTCGTAGAAAAAGGGGACAGTCCCTTTTTCTTGATTCGGGGACAGTCCCCGTTTTTCCTTCCGGGCGCCGGCGGTCGAGGCTCCGACTAAGATAGCTCGATGCCACGAGCCGACGACGACGGAAAGCTCTCGTTCCGCGTCTTCTACGTCGCGGCTCTCGGCCTGATCGTCCGCCTGCTGTATCTCGCCGAGCACGCTCGCTCGCCGCTCTTTTCCTATACGGTTCTCGACGCGCGTTACTACGACACGGTGACCGGTCTTCTGGCTCGGGGGGAGAGCCTCGCCGAGATCAACCCCGGTTTTCGGCCGCTCCTCTACCCATGGCTGCTGTCGTGGCTCGATCGGCTGGCGGGTGACTCCGCGGTACCGCTGGCCATCGGCCTGCAGCATCTGCTGGGCGTCGTCACCACGATCCTGGTCCTCCTGGTCGCCTTTCGTCTGAGCGGCTCGAACCGGGTGGCCGCCCTTGCGGGTCTGCTGTTTGTTCTGGCCGGACCGCCCCTGTACTTCGAGGGCGAGATCCTCCTGACCTCGCTCACCACGGTCCTCTGCACGGCGCTGGTGTTCTATCTGGTGGGTCGGCTCGGTGGACCGGCGCGGGATGCGGGAGAAGCTTCCCCAGCCGTCCCGAGACTCGCCTGGCTGATCGCCGGGCTGCTGCTGGGTCTGGCGGCACAGACCCGCCCCAACGTGCTGCTGTTCGCCTTGGCGTTCCCAGTGGGCGCGGCGCTTTGGTCCGGGCGCGGACGGCCGGCGAAGGGCGCGCTCGCCGCCGGAGCTCGGTCGGCGATCTGGCCCACCGCGCTGGCCGCTCTCGGGGTACTGGCGGCCCTTACGGTCTTCGGGCTGTTTCAAAAACCGCACTTTGGCCGCTTCCAGCTCCTGCCCGGCGCCGGTGGCGTCAACTTCTACCTCGGCAACAAGCAAGGGGCCGATGGGATGATCCCGCGGCAGGACCTTGCCGTGACCTACGCCGAGGGCTACCGCGATTCGGTGCAGGTTTTTGCACGCCAGGAATACGCGCGCGCGCGTTCCCTCTCACCGACCCAAGCCGCCGCAGTTCCGGCTCCGGACATCTCGCGCTACTGGCTCGGCCGCGGGCTGGACGAGATCGTTGGGGCGCCCGGGGATTGGCTCGGGCTGATGGCGCGCAAGACGTACTTTTTGCTGTGGAATCGCGAGATCCCCAACAACCGCAACTACGCCTGGGTGAGCCGCTATGAATCGTCGTGGCTGGGCCGGCTGCCGGTCCGTTGGTGGCTGCTGATCGCGCTGGCGCCCCTGGGGGTCGCCGAGCTATGGCGGCACAGACGCGTCGGGACGTTTTGGGTCACCTCGTTCCTCCTCTGCTGGGGAGCCGGGCTGGTGCTGTTCTTTGTCAACGGCCGCTACCGCGCGCCGATGTGGCCGCTGATGTGCGTGCTGGCGGCGGCCGGCGCCATCCGACTGTGGAGGCGCTTCGGAGAGGCCCGGAGCCGGCGCTCGCTCGGCCCCGTCCTCGGCCCGGCCCTCGTCGTCGTTTTGCTGGCCGCGCTGTCGCTCGTCAACTGGCTACGTATCCCGCCGCCGCCCGAGGGACGCGACTTCTTCTACCGTTCGATGGCCCAGCTCGAGCTCGGGCGCCTGGACGAAGCGCGGGACGACGCGCGACGAGCCGCCGAGCTCGAACCGCAAGAAGCCATGCACCATTTTCAGCTCGGAAACGTCGAGCTGCGACGCGAGCGTCCGCGGCTGGCCGAGACCGCTTTCCGGACCGCGGCCCGATTGATACCCGGCGAGCCACGCGTCTGGAACAATCTCGGCGTGGCGCTGGAAGACGACGGCCGGTACTCCGAGGCCCACGAGGCGTACCTCGAGAGCATCGAGCAGCTAGCCGGCTATGCTCCCGCGCTGACCAACGCCGCGCTGCTGGAGCTGCGGGCCGGGCACACCGACGAGGCTTCGGGCCACCTTCGGCTGGCCGAGGCCGCGGGCGACGACTCCCTGCACTATCTCTGCGCCCGCGCGTTTCTGGCGCGCTCCCAAGGTCACGCACAAGACGCCGAGCGATTTCTGGCTGCGGCGAGGGCGCGCGACGCCGAGATCGTCGACCGCCTGGAAAAAGAAAGCCGGCAACCGATCCAATTGGGGCCCGGATGAGAGACCGAAACCGACATTCCACTCCCCGTCGCGCCCGGGCCGTTCGGCCCGCCCTGGCCTGCGCGGCTGTCGTTCTTGCAATGCTTCCGCTCGGCTGTTCCCGCGAGCCGAGCGCGACGAACGACCCACCGGCGGGCCAAACGCGCGCTGCCCCGATCGGCGAAACCGCCTACACCCGGCTCCTCGAGGAACGGTCCGGCTCGGCAGTCGCGCCGGCCGATCTCGCCGGGGCGGCCTCGAGCGCAGAGCAAGCAATCGAGGCTCGCCTCGAGCACCTGGCCGAGAAGATCCGTCCCGGAGCCGGCTGGCGAGAGGTGTTTGCGGATTTGCGCCTCGAGCACCCGACAGACGCCGCAGAGGTGCTAGCGACCTACCGCCAGGAGGTCGAGCGGGCGGCGGCGTTCGTCGCTCGACAGGACTTTGTCACCCTTCCGCCTTCGCTACCCGACGTTGTCGAGGGCCGCAACCGGCTGATCCGCGAGTCCTTCCCGCTGGCCCTCTACATGGGCGGCTCGCTGGCGGTCACCCTGTCACCGGGCCAGGAGCCCGCCCCGGCCTACCTGGCCAACCACTGCCGGGTGTGCATCCCGCCGCTCGCGGTGCACGAGGCCTATCCCGGCCATCACGTGGCCTTCTACCATTCGTCGATCGCCAACGCCGGACTTGAGCCGGGTCAACCGGTCGAGATCCGAACCCGGCCCCCGCTGCCCTTTTTTCATGAAGGATGGGGCCTCTACTCCGAGCTCCTGATGCTCGACCACGGCTACTACGGGGGGGACCCGGCGCGCGAGCTCGGGGCCTGGCGGATGCTGCTCCTGAGGGCCCTCCGCGCGCGCGTCGACGCCATGCTTCACGGCGGGGCGCTCGATGCCACGGGGGCCGCGACGCTCTACCAAGAGCGCTTGTTGACCGGAGCCGACGCCGCCCGCGCCGAAGTCCGCCGTCACCTCGCCGACCCGGCGAACAAGGCCTCCTACTTTGTCGGGCTGCTCCAGATCCTGGAGCTTCGCCGCCTCGCCCACGAGGCCGACCCGCCCCTGACCCTCAAAGAATTCCACAACCGGCTGTTGCGACGGCCCGGCCCGATCCCCGAGATCGCGCGCTCGGAGTTCGGCGTGGAGCTGGACGGGCTGGGCGGTTTCGATTTCGAGAGCGGGCGGATGCTCACGGCCGTCGGTCGAACCGGGTGATCCGGCCGTCCGGACCCACGGCCCAGAAGGCGTTTGGACCGCCGAAGTCCACCGACCAGTAGTCGCCGTCGCTCACGCGCAGCCAGGTCGCGCCGCGGTCCACCGACAGATCGAGTCCACCGGGACCCGTGGCCAGAAAGAGGAACCGCCCGCGGCGCTCGCCGGGAGCCACCGCTCCGCCGTACGCGGCACCGGCTAACCGGAGCGGCCCCCCTGCCTCCCAGGTCTCACCGCCGTTCCGGGTGGTCGCGACGTTGGCGGTCCGGGTGTCCGGCTGTCTCAGATCTCCCCCCAGCGCGACACCGGTCTTGCTGTCGGCCATCACGACCGACATCAGCCCCGCAACGTCCCCCCGCACAACGGGCGCCGCCACGGCATCCCATTGCCGGCCAAAGTTCGAGCCCCGCAGCACCCGGGCGTTGCCCCCGGCGCCGGTCCCGACCCACACCCTGCCCTCCGCGCCGGCCGCGACACAGGTGCCGCTGGCGGCAAACCCACCCTCACCCGCCCCGGCGGACGGGAGCGACGACGCCGGAACCCGCGCCCAGGTCTCACCGCCGTTCGAGGTCGTGAGGACATACAGCACTCCGTCGACCGAATCCCCGTAGACGACCCCGGTCTCGGCGTCCCAGAAGTCAAAGCAGTCGAAAAAGCCGGCCGGGTCGAGGTTGAGAAATTGGAGTGTCCAGGTCGAGCCACCGTCTTCGGTCTTGTAGATCCGCGATTGCTCACCCTCGCCGGCGCTGAGCAAGAAAGCGACGTCCGGACCGAAACCGTGGACGTCTCGAAACTGTAGCTCTTCGGCGCCGGGTACGGGCAGGAGCGTCCAGGTCGCCCCACCGTCCAGGGTGCGCAGGACAGTTCCCTCCAGGCCGCTCGCCCAGACCACCCGCTCGTCGACCGCCCACACCGCCTGGAGCCGCGCTGTGGTTCCGCTGTCCTGCTCGGTCTCCTGAAAACGCGGTGGCTCGACCTCGGCACAAGCCGAGATCGTGGCAAGCGTGGCGATGAGCCCGAGGGCGTGGGAACCGCGGCGCACGCTGGGAGTCTAGCCCGATCTTCTTGCCAGCGTTCGTAGCGAGGCGGCATTGAGTCGGGTCGGCCCCCGCTAGAATGGCGCGTCTTATGCCCTTCGAGATCCCCGAGACTTTCAACATCGCCGACTACTTTCTGCGGCAACGGCTCGAGGAGGGAAACGGCGACCGCGTCGCCTTGCGCCTCGACTCGGGCGAGCTCACCTACGAGGCAGTCCAATCCCTTGCCGTTGCCTTCGCCCGTCACCTGCTCGACCTGGGCGTCGCGCGCGAGGATCGGGTACTGATCGCGCTCCCCGACGGAGCCGAATTTGTCGGCTCGCTGTTCGGCATCCTTCAGATCGGGGCGGTGGTGGTGATGGTCAACCCGGCGCTCGAGGCCGACTCGCTGGCTTACTTGTTCGATTCGAGCGGGGCCACCTGTGCGATCCTCGACTCCTCGGCTCTCCCGGCCTTCGAACAAGCCGGCCGGAGTGCCGAGAACCAGCCGCGATTTCTGATCTGCGGCGACGGCGGCGAGTCCGGATCGGACCATTCGGTCTTCGATCCCGCGCACCGGTCCGTCGACGGCTCGGCCCCGGCCGCAACCTCTCGTGACGCGCCGGCGATCTGGCTCTTCTCGGGCGGAACCACCGGCCGGCCCAAGGCGGTCGTTCAGACCCACCGCTCGTTCGCCAACACCACCGAGCTCTACGCCAAGCAAGCGCTTGGGTACGGCCCCGAGGACGTCACGGTCTCGGTGCCCAAGCTGTTCTTCGGATACGCCACCGGCTCGAATCTGCTCTTTCCCTTCTCGGTCGCCGGCTCTGCGGTTCTCTTCCCGGAAAAACCCACCGCCGAGGTCCTCTTCGACAGGATTCGGCGCGACCGGCCCACGGTGCTCATCAACGTGCCGACCATGGTCAACCAAATGCTCGCCCACCCCGAGGCCGCCGGCCAGGATCTGAGCTCGCTGCGGTTCGCGACCTCCGCGGGGGAAGCGCTCCCGGCGCCGCTCTACCAGCGCTGGAAGGACACCTTTGGGGTCGAGCTGCTCGACGGGCTGGGGACCGCCGAGATGTGGCACATCTTTGTCACTAACGTGCCGGGGGCAGTTCGTCCCGGGACACTGGGACAAGTGGTGCCGGGCTTCGAGCTGGAGGTTCGAGACGAAGAAGGCCAACGATTGCCCGAGGGCGAGGTCGGGCAGATGTGGGTGCGTGGCGACTCCCTGGCCCTGGGCTACTGGAACGACCCCGAGAAGACGGCTCGGGCCTTCCGCGACGGCTGGTTTGTGGGCGGCGATCTGGTGAGCCGTGACACCGACGGCTACGTCACCTACTGCGGGCGTGGCGACGACGTGCTCAAGGTCGGCGGCAAGTGGCTGGCGCCGCAGGAGGTCGAGAGCTGCCTCGTCAAGCACCCGGCAGTCGGTGAATGCGCCGTCGTCGGTGTCGAGAACGAGGACGGCCTGACCAAGCCCTTTGCCTTCGTCGTGCGGAAGGACGGGGAAACCCGCGACGACGGCCTGGGCGACGAGCTCAAACAGTTTGTGCTCGAGAGCCTCCAGCCCTACAAACACCCACGGCGGGTGATCTTCCTCGAAGCTTTTCCTCGAACGCACCTCGGAAAGATCGACCGCGGGGAGTTGAGACGGCTGGCGGTCAGCGCAACGTAGCCGCGCGGGCGGGGGCAAGCCCCGCCCCTACGTTCGAAACGGTTTCTGTTGAAACGCCCGGCCGTGAGGGCCGGGACAAGCCCGGCCCCTACACAAGACGGTTTTCTGTTGAAGCGGCCGGCGCCCCTGCCGGCCGTGAGGGCCGGGACAAGCCCGGCCCCTACAGAGTCGTCGGCTTTTGGCGGGCAGACGCGGCGACCGGTTCAGTTCGCGACGGTCACGTCCTTGTAGGGGCGGGGCTTGCCCCCGCCCGAGCAATGGTTTGCTGACAAAGAACCACACAAGCGTCGCGGATCTATCGATGTGTTATCATCTGATGCGTGCGCACCACCCTCAATCTCGCAGAGGACGTTCTGCTCGCAGTCAAAGAGCGCGCCCGCCGTCAGGGCCGAAGCGCGGGGGAAGTCCTCTCCGATCTGGCCCGTGAGGCGCTGACACAGGATCGCACCTCCGGCGAGATTGCCGAGGGGGGAGCCTTCTACGGCTTCGAGCCGCTTCCCCGTCGAGGTCCGGCGATCTCCAACGATTTGATCGACCGCCTGCTCGAAGACGAACCGGAGTGATGCGCGCGCTGCTGGACGTCAATGTGCTCCTCGCGCTCTTGGATGCCGACCACGTCGACCACCGAACGGCACGATCCTGGCTCGAAAACGACATCGATCACGGCTGGGCGTCCTGCGCGATCACCCAGAACGGTTTTGTCCGCGTTCTGACCCAGGACCGTTACCCAAGCCCGGTGTCGCCGGCTGAAGCGGTCCACCGGCTGCGCCTTGCGACCGGCACCGAACATCATCGATTCCTCCCCTGCGATGTCAGTCTTCTCGACACAAGCATCCTGACGGAGCGCATCCATGGCGCGAGACAGGTGACGGACGTTTATCTGCTCGGCCTGGCCGTGTCGCACGGTTGCCGTCTGGTGACCTTCGACCGCGCGATCCCGTTGTCCGCAGTCGAGGGCGCGAGCCCCGATCACCTGCTCACCCTGTGAGAGCGGCGCGGGGCCGGGGCAAGCCCGGTGCCAGCCGGCGGCTGGTATGCTCCGTTTTGTCGAATCTCCTCGGGGTTTTTCTGTGTCACTCGCCGTCGCGTCCTACGGTCTCGGCTTGATCGGCGCCCTTGTCATGGCTTGGGGAGCCGCCGGAGCCCACAAAAGGAGGCAAAAGAACAGGGCGGCGCAGGAAATCGAGGATGTCTTTCGCGAAAGTCGAATCCGGGCGGACGGGCACGCGGAGAAGGAGGAGGACTTGGAAGACAGGTGGACAACCCGGAGGTTCTGGATCGGCGTCTTGTTGCTGTTCGCGGCCGCCCTACTGTTTGCCGCCGATCAAGGTCTGTTCAACGAGCTCGCTGGATAGTCGCGAGCCAGATCCATTCCTCCTGTACCCTGTGCGATTTTCTGACAGTCGTTCGTCGAAACGTAAATTCGTACCCGGGCGCGAAGGAGCAACGATAGCGGCGTCCTCCGGGCTTGACCGTCACATTGTTCGGGAGGTTTGACCAGTCAATGTCGAAGAGCTTCTCCGCTTCGTTGCGTGCCGCATAGAGGAGCTGTTTCGCCTCGCGTCGTCCTACTTCTTGGCGAAGCTTGGCGAAAGAGATGCTAAAAGCTGGACGAATAAAGTCAATGTACCGAGGAACGGGAGTTTTCGTCACCCTCGATCTTCGAGCAGTTCATCGAAGGCTTCCCGAAGCTCCTTTTTGCTGCGAAACCTCGGCCGCCCTGCCGTCGCTATCTGCTTTGAAGCCTGCGCCTCGGCTTGCTGTGCTTCACGGGTACCAGCGAGAGGCACAAGCCGAACCGGACGAAGCCGAATTTCACCCTCATCGCCCATCTCGACGATCAGGGGGCTCCCTTCTTCGAGCTCGAGCGATTTGACCATCTTGTTGGGAAGGGTCAACTGATTGCGGGAGCGAAGCTGCACCACCTTGAAACCCGAAACGTTTTCGCTCTTGAAAATTCTTGTTTCCACCTTACGCCTCCGCCTTGTCGCGCCGGCTTTTTTCTTCGGCCGGTACGTCATCCCCGGCTTGGAGGTGGGTGGCATGGGCTCGCCCTTTACCACTGTGATTTCCCTTCCCCTACCTCCCCTCGGTCCTATCACCACGTACTGACCTGAAGATGGAGCCGTATGTCCGGGCTTGAGCTTTTTCACCGGCATTCAAAGCACCTCCACAGTTCGGAGTTTAACAGACTTTCTGATTTTCAGAAAATCTGTATGGCACGACAGCCGACAGGTCGCCTCGCTGACCTCAGCCGGCCCTCAGCCCGCTACGAGCGACCGGGACAGCCCGATGGTCGCCCAGGCGGTGCCCCAGTACTTGTAGACGTAGTCTTTGGCCTCATCGGCCGAGCGGCTGATCAGGCCGCTGGGGACGAGCCAGGTGCCGTCGGCCTGCTGGGCGGAGAGAAGGTAAGCCGTGGCTTTCTGGAGCGTTGTTGACTCGGCCGGCTCACCAACCCGGGCGAGCGCGTAGAGAACCTGGCCGGTAGTCATGGCGTCGCTCGGCTCGCCGGCGAGAAAGCCCCAGCCGCCGTCCGGGTTCTGCCGGCCAAGGAGCGCGTCCCGGAACTCCCGCCGCTCGTCCGGCTTGCCCAGGCGGTGCTCGAGCAGCATCCGGCCCAAAACCCACTCGGTGCTCTCACCCGGCTCCGAGGAGGAGATCCAGTCGAGGGCGTTACCGATGCCCTCGACCTCGCCGTCGTCGTAATTGTCAAAGGACGCCAGCGCGAGCACGGTCCACATGGTCGCCACGGCGTCGGACTCGATCCGCGGTCGCCGCTGGGACGGAAACTGGCCCCTAGCTTCCCAGTAGCCCTCGCTTTTCTGCATCTCCATGACCGATTGCCGGAAGTCGGGCCAGCGCTCGGCACTCACCCCCGCGGGCGCCAGATCGCGCGCCAGCAGGAGCTGGCCCCAGGACACCGGACGTCCCTTCCGCGGCCGCGCCAGAAAGCGCGCGGCGCGCTCGGTCAGGTCGTCGATGCGCTCCTGAGCAATCGCCACACCGCCTCGCTTGGCCTCGTTGTGGCTCCAGACCGCGAATGTCACCACGTGACAGGAGACGCAACCATTGCCCTGGTTGAGGTGGCTGCGACCCTCCATCCAGGAGTCGCCGTCTTTCTCGAGAAACGTCAGGCCGCGTTCGATGGCCCCGCGGGCGGCAGCCTCACCAGCGGGTGCCACCGCAGGCGGAGAGGCCGGCCTGCCAAACGGCATTCCCGCCAGAAGGAGAAGACCGGCCACTGATAGGGCCCTGATCGTCATCGGCGCTCGCTCATGCTATCCGATACAAATTACGTACGGCGTCCGCACAGGTTGCGGGACGAAAGGTACTTACCGGAATCTAGTTCTCGAACGGCAGCGCCGGACCGAGCTTGCGGGCGATCCGGTCCCGGATCCAGGCGGCGTCCCACCATTCCACCGGGTTGACCGCTTCGCCACGCAGCAGCATGGTGAAGTGCAGGTGGTCTCCGGCCGCGAGCCCGGTCTCGCCGGTGCGACCGACGATCTGGCCCCGCTCGACGGGTTGGCCCGGCTCCACCTCGATCGAGGAAAGATGGCCGTAGAGGCTCATCAGCCCCAGGCCGTGATCGATGACCACAGCATTGCCGTAGATGCCAAAATAGTCCGCCAGCACGACCCGCCCACTGTTGGCGGCGGGGACCTCGGCCCGCCGCACCGACGCCAGGTCGAACCCGAGATGGTCCTGGCGATCGATCTCACGCCCCTGATGGCGGTAAGTACGGCGATCGGCGAATGCTGACATCACCTGGGCATTGGGCATCGACACAAAGGGCTTGCGCCAGAGGATCTCGGCGGGCGACTCGGCGGCCAGCTCGCGCAGGGTCGAGGCGTTGGCGGCGCGCAGATCGCGGTTGATTGCCACGTAGTTCTCGACCGGGTCCCCAAAATCTTGCATCTCGGGTGTTTGGGCGAGGATCTCGGGCACCACCTTGGACATGAACCGATCCGACACTTCGATGTCGTCGGTCTCGTAGCCACGGCGAAAAAACCGGTCGACAAACGAGGTCGCGGCTACGTTGCCCACTGCATCCTCGGCCGTCAGGCGGATGGTGGTGGGGTCCTCGTGATCGAACGGCACCGCAAAGAGAGCCACTCGCTCCCCCGCCGGGCTCCCGGCGAGCGTCGCCCCAGGGAACCAGATCTCACCCACTTGCACTCCGTCCCGCACCGAGCTGTCCCCCACCCGGTAGACCACCGCTTCGGCCCCGCCCTGGGCCGGGTAGTGCTGGCTCGAGACCACCGATAGCGACGGCGGCCGGAGCTGTACCGGCAGGGTGAGCTCGGCCACCCCGGTGGGAGGGCGGCGCAGCCAGGTCCCCGGGGACTCCGCCTCGACCCGCAATGTGGCCTCACCCTGCCGCAGCTCGGGAACCGTCTCGCTGCCGACTTCGAGATCGAGCGTGTCGGCAATCGTGCGCTCACCCCAGAACGCCCACGGAGCGCGGGCGACATACTCCCGCTCTTCGAGAACATGCGTCGTTTCCTTCTGGGTCAGGAGGACCCGGACCTTGCCGAGCCCACGACCGGCGGTCTCCAGCGACACCGTCACCGGAGTTCGTTTGCCCAACCCCGGCAGCGCCGGCCGGATCGAGACGTCCGGCGCCGATCCGGTGCGGAGAGTCGCCAGCAGGATCACCGCCAGCAAGGGCAGAACGAGAAAGATCTTCCACCCGCGCCTGCGGCGGCGAGGCTCCTCCCGCACTCTCACTCCTGGCGGCCCTTGCGAAACGCTCTCATCACCTCGCGCTGGTCGGAGTACTTGGAGCGGGCGTCGATGTACTCACCGTGGGTGAAGCCGAGCTCGCTGGCGATCTGCCGGATCTGGTTCTCCTCGACAGTCGAGATCGAATCATCCGCAGCCGAAACCGCAAACAGGCAATCCAGCAGCTCCCGGCGCTGGCCGACGTTGGCGAGCTCCTTGAATTCGCGGGTGACGAGGAAGTTTTCGGTGCCACCAAAGAGACGATTCTGGCTTTTGGCGATCTGCACCGCCAGCACCGCCTGGTCTTCGGGCAAGTGCCCCAGGCGCAAGACGATCTGCTCCATCGTCCGGGTCTCTTCCTCGCTGATGTGACGGTCGGCGTGGGCGACTCGGCCCAGAATGTAGGCAAACGCGGCCACGAACCGGGCCCGCTCGGGCTCCAGCGCCTCGAGCTGTCCGACGATGCGGCGCACGGTCTCGGTGTCACCGCTCCCCGGGGCGGCCACCGGCGCACCGTTACGACCCAAGAGCTTGTCCAGAAGTGACATCGATCCGTTCCGCCCGGCGAAGGATACTCGATCGGGGCCGCCGCCGGCCGGGACCGCACAGTACAATCGCGCGATGCGCCCAGCCGCCGCCGCAACGCTCGTGTGTGCACTCCTCATGCCGGTGATCGGCTGCCAAAAAGCCGAGACGGCCCCGGAGCCCGCGGACCTGGTGGGCACCTGGAGGGCGGTCCTGGGCTCACCGGGCGGTGAATTGCCGTTCCAATTAGTCATTCGGGAAGAGGGCCGCGAGCTGCGCGCCGGAGCAATCACCGGGGCCGAGGAAGTCCCGTTCAGCGATGTTTCGGTGGCGGGGCGCGAGGTCGTTCTTTCCTTCGACTGGTACGACTCGGCGATCCGCGCGCAGTGGGACCCAACGGCGGGGCGGCTGACCGGTGAGTGGACCAAGACCGTCCCCGCGGGTGTCACCCGAATGCCGTTCGAGGCGGTCCGGGGAGACGAGCGGAGGTTTCTCGTGCTCGACATGGGGTCCGAGCAAACGGGATCGGCGGGTGGTGGCGCGAACGGTTCCGTGGACTCGATCGGGGGTCATTGGGCGGTCGAGTTCACCGACGACTCCGGCACCCAGCCCGCGAGGGGCGAGTTCGAGCAGAGCGGAACTGAGGTGACGGGAACGTTTTTAACTGCGACCGGTGACTATCGATTTCTCGAGGGCTCCTTCGAATCGGGCGTCCTGAGGCTTTCGACCTTTGACGGGGGGCACGCCTTTCTCTTCCGGGCGTCGCTCGGCGAAGACGGGACACTCGACGGCGACTTCTGGTCGCGCGAGACCTACCACGCCACCTGGACCGCCAGCAGGATCACCGAACAAGAGACCGTCCTGCCCGACGACTGGTCTCTGGTCGGCCTGACTAACTCGGAGGGCCGCTTCGATTTCCGGTTTCCCGACCTGGAGGGAAACGAGATCAGCCTCGACGACCCGCGCTTCGACGGCAAAGTAGTGCTGGTCGATATCTTTGGCTCGTGGTGTCCCAACTGCAACGACAACGCGCCCTATCTGTCGAAGTGGTACCGACGCTACCGGGACGAGGGGCTCGAGATCGTAGGGTTGGCTTTTGAATTCACCGGCGACCCGGAGCGCGACCGCGAGCAGGTTCGCCGGTATGCCGAGCGCCACGCGATCGAGTTCCCTCTGGCGCTCGCCGGGGTGTCGGACAAGAAGAAGGCCGCCGAAACCCTGCCGGACCTGAGCGCGGTCGTCGCGTACCCGACGACGGTCTTTGTCGGCCGCGACGGGCGAGTCCGCAAGATCCACACCGGCTACTCCGGGCCGGGAACCGGCCGGCATCACCGGAACCTGATCGCCGAGCTGGAGACCCTGATCGAGGAACTGCTCGCAGAACCGGCCTGACGCCGAAGAGGAAGGAAAAGACCATGCTCAAGGAGCGAATCCCCACCATCCAGCAAGCCCTCGGCGAAGCCGGGGTCGACGGTTGGTTTTTCTGCTGTTTCCAGAACAACGACCCAGTGTCACTCGAGCTGCTCGGGCTCGGCGGCGACAAGCTGGTGACCCGTCGCTGTTACTACTTGATCCCCACGACGGGCGAGCCGCAGAAGCTCTCCCACCGGCTCGAGCCCGCGATGCTCGAGCACCTGCCGGGTGAGAACTCGTTTTATCTCACCTGGGAAGAGCACGCCCGGGCACTCGCCAAACTGGTCGGCGGCCACAAGCGCCTCGCAGCCCAGTACTCAAAGGACAACGAGCTGCCGGCGATCTCGCGCCTGGACGCCGGCACGGCCGGGCGACTGACCGATCTCGGTGTGACGCTCGAAAGCTCGGCCGAGTTGGTGCAGCAGTTCGCCGCCGTGTGGTCGCCGGAGCAGCTCGAGAGCCATCGGCGCGCCTCGACCCACCTGCACCGCATCGTGCTCGAAGCGTTCGACCGCGTGAAAGCGGCACTCTCGGCGGGCGGCGAATCCGACGAGTACGAGATCCAGAAATTCATCCTGGAGCAATTCGAGCAGAACGGGATGTGGACCGAGTCGCCGCCGATCGTCGGAGTCAACGCCAACAGCGCCGACCCTCACTACCAGCCCGGCCCGGACAAGACCTCACCGATCCGCGAGGGTGATTTTCTGCTGATCGATCTATGGGCCAAGGAAAAGCCGCCGGAATCCATCTATGGCGACATCACCTGGTGTGGTGTTTGCGCCGCCAGCCCCACCGACCGCCAGGCCGAGCTCTTCGACATCGACGTGCGGGCCCGCGACGCCGCGCTCGAGCTGGTCCGGAGCCGCTACCCTGCAGAGCCGGTCCGTGGGTTCGAGGTGGACGACGCCGCGCGCCGGGTCATCCAACAGGCCGGCTACGGCGAGTACTTCATCCACCGCACCGGCCACTCGATCGGCATCCAGGACCACGGCCAGGGCGCCAACATGGACAACCTCGAGACCCACGACACCCGGCGCCTCGCCGAGATGACCGGCTTCTCGATCGAGCCCGGGATCTATCTCGAGGGCGACTTTGGCGTGCGCACCGAGATCAACGTAGCCCTGACGCCCGCGGGCGTCGAGGTCACCGGGGGCGAACCGCAAAAAGAGCTGCTGCGGCTGCTCGCCTGAAAACCGGGCAGGCGGGGGCAAGCCCGGCCCCTACACCATGAGTGCGGGCGCAGGGCCACTCGAAGGCGCTTGTTCTCCCTTGTAGGGGCGGGGCTTGCCCCGGCCCGACGGTGGCCCGGCCGCCGGACTCGACGGCCCGCAGGGTTCCGGCAACTCGATTTTCCGTTTGTAGGGGCGGGGCTTGCCCCCGCCCGCTCCGATTGAAGCGGCCGGCGCCTCTGCCGGCCGGTCGGCCCCTGACACAATCACCGGATGCCCGACCACCGGCCCAAACCGTCCGGAGCCGTGCCGGTCGAGCGGGTCCGCGGCGAGCACCCCCCCAACGGGGAGGGCTGGCGCCACGATGCCTTGGCCGGGAGCCGCCACTCACGGTTGTTGGACGAGCTGCGGGAGCCGCTCGAGGATCACGATCCCGACCGCGCGGAGGGTCTGTGCGCGGAGATCGCACGGAGCGCACTCGGCGAGTTGGCGCCGGCCCTGCTTCTCCTCCCACGCGCCGAGCGCCGGCGCGCGCGGGTACTCGCGGCGTTCACACTGACCCTGTTCGATTTCGCCCGCCAGCGCGGCCTCGATGGCGACCGGCTGGCCGAGATCAACCGCTGGGAGTTCGCCCTCGAACAGGCCCTCGACGGCCAGCCCACCGGCCAACCGGTCTTTGTGTTGATGGCGGTGGAAGAAGAGCGACGCCCGTGGCGGCGCAGGGCACTCGATCGTCTGTCCGCCGGCGCCCGCAAGCGGGCTCTGGGCCGTGGCACGGCCGAGGTTGACAGCCGCGCCGATCTCGCCGGCGCGTTTGCCGAGGCCCTGATCGGTCAGACCGTCCCACCGACGACAGGCACTTTCGGCGCCGCCCTGGCCCGCCTGCTGGAGATCCGACGGGGGGCACCGCCGGATGACGACGACGAACCGGCGTGCATACGGTCCACGTTGCAGACCGGACCCGGTTCGCTTCCCGCGCCCTGGTCCCGGGCGGCGCGCTTTTTCCAGTTGGCGGGACGGCGGCTCGTACACGCGCCGGAAACACCTGCCAAGGGGCCCTCGCTCGGCCTCCTCACCCGTCTCATGCTCCTGCTGCGCGCGCGGTTCTTCTCGTAGCGGACATCCAAGCAACCCGGGTTGAGACGACTCGTGACTCCGCCAGCCGTTTTGTATACTGCCATCACCGCTCGGCCGGCAGGGGCACCGGCCGCTTCATTCGGCCGGTCGGCTACACTCCCCGCGGGTGCTTCCGTAAGGAGAAAACCGATGAGCTCCAAGAGAATCGTCACCGCACTGCTCTGCGGCCTCTTCATCGCAACCGACCTTCCGGCTGATACAGCGGTCAATGTCGGCGCAGCCAAGCAGGCCGCCGTCGAATCGATCGACCGCTTGCGACCGGAGCTGATCGACTTGGCCGACAAGATCTGGGAGTACGCCGAGACCGCTTTGCGCGAGACCCGGTCCGCCGAGCTGCTCGCGGCCTACGCCGAGAGGCAGGGATTCGAGGTCGAGCGCGGCGTCGCCGGGATGCCGACGGCTTTTGTCGCCCGCTACGGCAGCGGGCGGCCAGTCATCGGCATCATGGGCGAGTACGACGCGCTCCCCGGGATCTCGCAGAAGGCACAGCCGACCAAGGAGCCGCTTGTCGGAGGGGCCGGAGGCCACGGGTGCGGGCACAATCTCTTTGGTCCCGGGAGCCTGGGCGCGGCGGTGGCGATCAAGGAGCTGATCGCGGCCGGCGAGCTCCAAGGCACCATCGTGTTTCTGGGGACTCCCGCCGAAGAGGCCGTCGGTGGCAAGCTCTACATGGTACGCGAGGGCTTGTTCGACGACCTCGACGTTGCGCTTGCCTGGCACCCCTCGAATGAGACCCAGGCGGACACCCAGTCGAGCCAAGCGCTAGTCGACTTCGAGGTCGAGTTCACCGGCAAGGCCGCCCATGCCGCCTATGACCCCTGGAACGGCCGCAGCGCGGCGGACGGCGCCGAGCTCTTTACCCACGCCCTCAACTTGATGCGCGAGCACGTTCGCCCCTCCGTGCGAATGCACTACGCGATCACTCACGCCGGGATCGTGCCCAACGTGGTCCCCGAGTACGCCCGCGTGTGGGCGTGGCTGCGCGACACCAAGCACGAAAGCGTCGACGAGCTGCTGCTGCGGGTCGAGAAAATCGCCGAGGGGGTCGCGCTCGCGACCGGCACCGAGGCCACCCTGACGGTCCAGACCGGTGACTACGAGATGCTCCCCAACATCGAAGGCGCGCGGTTGATCCACGCCAACATGGAGTGGCTCGGGCCGCTCGAGTTCACCGGACAAGAGCACGAGTTCGCGCGCGCCATCCAGCGGGCGACCGGGGCCGAGGAGAAGGGTCTGAGCGAAGCGATCGAGCCGCTCGACGAGAACCCGGGGCCGCCGGAGGGCGGTTCGACCGACGTGGCGGATGTCTCGTGGAATGTACCGACTCTTCACCTGTCCGTCACCACCGCCCCGGCCGGCACGCCGTGGCACGCCTGGCCGGTGGTGGCGACCGGTGGCATGTCGATCGGCCACAAGGGGATGACCTGGGCCGCCAAGGCGCTGGCCGCCACCATGGTCGATCTTTTTGCCGACCCGGCGACGCGCGACGCCATCCGTACCGAGTTCGACGAGAACACCGCCGGCAAGACCTACAAGGCCTACATTCCCAACGGGCCACCACCGGTGCCGGCCGAGTAGCGCCAGCGGGCCGGGGCAAGCCCGGCCCCTACAAAGGGAAGTAGCTCGCCTGAGATAATCGTCAGGTGGGCGGCCACCACCACCACGGGAGCGCTCTCTCCGCGCATCGCGGACGGCTGGCCTGGGTTCTCGGTCTGAGCGCCGCCTACATGCTCGCCGAAGCCATCGGGGGCTGGCTGACGGGCTCGCTGGCGCTGCTCGCCGACGCCGCCCACATGCTCTCGGACGTCGGCGCGTTGGGGCTCTCGCTCTTTGCCATCCACATCGCCCGGCGGCCGCGCACGCCGCAACGCACGTTTGGTTACTACCGCACCGAGATCCTGGCGGCGCTGGTCAATGGCGCCACACTTCTGGCTCTCTCGGTGATGATCTTCTTCGAGGCCGCCGAGCGTTGGCGGGAGCCGCAAGAGGTCGCAGCGCCTGGAATGATGGCCATCGCGGCGGGCGGGCTCGTGATCAACCTGATCGGGCTCCGGCTGCTGGCGCCGGGGCGCTCCTCCAGCCTCAACCTGCGCGGTGCTTGGCTCCACGTACTGACCGACGCACTCGGCAGCATCCAGGCCCTGGTCGCCGGGGGCTTGATCTGGGCCCGAGGCTGGCTGTGGGCGGACCCACTCGCCTCGGCGCTGATCGGGGTCCTGGTGATCGTCTCGGCCTGGCATCTGGTACGCGAATCGGTGGCGGTTCTGATGGAAGGAACGCCGCCGCACATCCAGACCGACGAGGTTCAAGGGGCCCTGCTCGCCGTGCCGGGGGTCCTCTCGGTGCACGACCTCCATGTCTGGAGCATCACCAGCGGTCGCGAGTCCCTATCCGCTCACGTCGTCGCGCGCGATCGGGCCAACCAGGAGATTCTCCGGGACATCCGGACGGTGCTCCAGGACCGGTTCCGGATCGAGCATCAGACCATCCAGTTGGAGACACCCGAGTTCGAGCGGGACTGCGGCACGGGGTGTGGTTGAAACATCCGGGCGGGGGCAAGCCCCGCCCCTACACGGACACCGGCGGCGCGGCCAAAGAAGAACGAGCTTCTCCCCCGCAGGGGTCAGGTTTGCCCAGGCCCGGTAACTCGGCCGGCAGGGGCGCCGGCCGATGAGGGCGGGGGCGAGCCCCGCCCCTACGCGGATGGCGACCGTCGCGGCCGGGGAAGAACGAGCTTCCCCCTGTAGGGGCCGGGCTTGCCCCGGCCCGGTGGAGGTGGGCCGCGATGCGTCCGGCCCGCGGCCTTCACTCAGGAATCAGCGTCTCGAGAATTTCGACGCAAACTCCCAGAGTGCGCAAGATCTTGGCCGGTCCGAAATTAGCAAAGCTCATGGCCGAAAACGTCACCGCCGCCGGCTGCGGCAGCTCCCGCAACGCGGCTTTCAGGTCCTCGAGCCGTACGCCCCCGATCTCGGGAAAGGCCACCGCAGGCGCGTCTTGCGGGTCGAGGCCGTCGAGGTCGACGTGGAGATAGATGTCGCGCGCGGTTCGTAGCCGCTTCTTCAGCGCTCCGACCGCCCCGCCCCGCGCCAGCGCGTGCGGACCGAGACACAGCACGCCTTCCCCCTCGAACGCTTCGACTTCCGGCGGATCCAGGTTGCGCCCGCCCAGATGGACGACCCGCCCACCCGGGACCTCGACCGCTCCCGCCAGCTCGCGGAGTGCCGGCAGCGAGCGGCCGCACACAGCGCCCAGCGCCATCCCGTCCCAGTAACCCGAAGGGGAGGAGGCTTCGTCGTTGAAGTCCCCGTGGGCGTCGATCCACAGGACGCTGGAGCGGCGCCCCGGCGCCCGCAGCCCGGTCACCACACCGAGCGCCGAGAGACAGCTCCCCGAGACCACCACCGGAAAACGGTCCTGCTCGCGCGCCGTGGCGACCCACTTGGCGATCTCGCGCGCTAGGGCACCTAAAGTCCCTACCCTGCCGCCGTCATTCTCTACCCGGATCCTTCGAACCCCCAGCGCGAAGCCCCGGCGGCGGAGCTTGCGGTCAAAACCCCTGGCGATCAGCTCTTCTGGCGCCCTGGCGATCGGCGTGTCGTCGCGCTCGAGCTCGTACGGAACGATCAGGATGGCCAGGCTCACCGGGGCACATCTTACGAAATGAGCACGCCGTCGTGCTCCTGTACAATGCCCGCCCCTTTTGGGCGTTGGCAAACCGTGCCGGCGCGATGATGGCGCGCCGCTCCATCGTCGTTTTCAGGAGGCAACGTGGCCAGTAGCACTGTCGAGGACTATCTCAAGCAGATTTTGCTCGAAGAGCTGCGCCGGCCGGGCCTGCGGGTGGGGATGGGGCGCGTGGCCGAAGCCCTGGAGCTAACCCCCGGCACGGTCACCACCATGGTCAAGACTCTGGCCGACAGCGGCCTGGTGGACTATGAGCCCTACAGCGGTGTCCGCCTCAACGACTCCGGCCGACAACTGGCGCTCCACGTGCTGCGCCGCCACCGGCTGATCGAGCTGTTCCTGGTTCAGGTCATGGGGATGGATTGGAGCGAGGTGCATCCGGAGGCGGAGCAATTGGAGCACGCCATCTCCGATCGTCTGGTCGAGCGCATCGACGAGATGCTCGGCTATCCGGTCGTCGATCCACACGGGGACCCAATCCCCACCGCAGGCGGCGAGGTGCCACAGCGCCAGCTACGGAGCCTTGCAGCCTGCCAGGTCGGCGATCGGGTACGGGTGGCGCGGATCAGCGACCAGAGCGTCGACTTTCTCCGTTTGATCGAGCGCAACGGGCTCAAGCCCGGCAGCGAGCTCGAGTTGTTGAGCCGCGACGAAGCGGCGGACGCAGTGGCGTTCACCGTCTCTCCGGGTGAGCGACTGACCCTCGGCTCGCGCGCCGCTGCCAAGATCCTGGTGGAAACCGCCGGTCAGCCGTAGAAACGACCGCCAGCGACGGCGGCCGCTTCAAGAGTGGAGCGACGGGCGACCCCGAGGTGTCCTATTCGAGACCGCCGGCAGAGGCGCCGGCCGCTTCAAACGGGACGAGGTCGCTGGCTACCAGCGATACAGCAGACCCAGGTTGGCCGAAGCGCCAGCCAGATCGATCTGGAACTCGAGGTTGGGATCGGTGCCGAGGTCACGGCCGCGAACCTCTCCCTTGATGTTGCGGTAAAGCCCCTCGACAAAAAACGAGATCCGCTGGGTCGCCCGCACTTCCAGTCCCAGCTCGCCGTAGTAGCCAAACTCTTCCTGGCTTCTGGGCCGCGAGGGGTCGTTGAGCAGGTCCAATGACCCCTGGTTGGGTTTGAGCGAGACATAGGTCCCGCCGACGCCCAGATACGGATTGACCTTCTCGTTCCGCCGGAAGTTGTAGGCAAGCCCGACGTCGATCGGCGCCGCCTCGAATTCGAACAAATCGCCCTGGCTGACCTGGCCAAAGACGTCGAAGAGCGTCCAGCGAAACTCGAAGTCGAAGGCGTCGCCCATGTCGAGCTCGATCTTGACTCCACCCCCCTGATCGTCTCCAGCGGTCTCGGTGTCCCAGGTGGACGCCAGCACTCCGATCCCCCCCGCCACGGCCGGGGTCGGCGACGTCATCAGAGCCGGGAGCAAAAGGGTCGCGGCGGCAAAAAGTAGTGCTGATCTCTTCATGCTGAACCTCCTTCGTCCCAGCGCGGCGTCGAGTCCGGACCGGTTCTCGGGTCGTGAGGCATCCATTCTCCGGTAAATAACTATCGATGACAAGTGAATTTTTTCACACCCGGGACATCCATGGCGAAGAACCCCAGACACGGCCGTATCTGCCCTGGCCCGAACGGCCGGCAGGGGCGCCGGCCGCTTCAGTTCATGTGGGGGCCGGGCTTGCTCCAACCCGGACGGCCGGCAGAGGCGCCGGCCGCTTCAGTTCATGTAGGGGCCGGGCTTGTTCCAACCCGAACGGCCGGCAGGGGCGCCGGCCACATCAATCCGATGGTGGCGGCTCCGCGGAATCAAACGCCGCGAACGACGAGAGCCCGCGGCACACGGGAGAACAGATCGTCCACATAGGTCACCGAGTGACCCAAGCGCCCGAGAAGCGCTGTGGCGGCAGCCGCCCGGGCTCCGCTCGCGCAGTGCACGTAGACAGTCTCACCCGCGGGCACCTCGGCTTGCCGCTCGAGCAGCCGGGTGTGGGCGATGTTGAGTGCCCCCTCCAGACGACCGGCCACGAACTCCGAGCGGCCCCGGACATCCAGAAGCACGCCGTCGGCCCGCGCCAGCGCGGCCTCAAAATCGACGCGGGGGGTCGAGCGCAGCACCTCGCTGGACACATCCGCGAGCGCTCCGGGCGGCGCAAACCCGGTGACCTCGTCCAGCCCGATACGCACCAGCTCGCGAACCGCCTCCTCTACCCTGTCCTCTTCCACGATCAGCGTGATCGGTTGCCCGGGCTCGACATAGGAGCCGGCAACCGTCGGAAAGCTCTTGTCGAGCGGCGCGTACAACGAGCCGACGAGGTGCGACGCCATATACGCCACGCGGTCCAGCCGAGTGTCGATGACCGCGGCGTCGCGGCGACCGGCGAGCCCCGCCAGCTCTTCCGCTCCGAGGCGTGAGGGCGACGGCAAGCTCCCGAGCAACGGGGGACCGTCCCGGTTCAGGCGCTTCATGCGTCCGAAATAGAGTGGCGGCTCGGGCTGGCCTTCCAGAATCGACTCCACAAAGGCATCCTCGCCGCGCGAAGCCGCTTGAATCGAAGCGTTGTACCGCCGCTCGTAGCCGACCGTCGAATCCGGGACCGCGCCCAGTGCCTTGCCACAGGCGCTGCCGGCGCCGTGACCCGGCCACACACGCAGATAATCCGGCAGCTCGAGAAAATCGCCAACCGATCGGTAGAGGGCGCGTGCCGCAGGGTCCATCGCGCCACTCTGCCCGGCCGCCGACTCCAGCAGGTCGGGACGGCCCAGATCGCCGACAAAAACAAAATCACCCGAGGCCAGTCCCATCGGCTCGGTAGCCCCACCCCCACGATCGGTGACCAGAAAGCTCACGTGCTCGGGCGTGTGACCGGGAGTGTGCAGCGCTCGGAGCTCGATCTCGCCGACACGGAAGGTGTCACCGTCGCGCAGCGGGACATGCCGGCAGCCGTCTTCCGCCGGCCACCGGTAGCGCCAGCCTTCCCCGCCCTCGTCCGACAGGTAAGCCACCGCGTCGGTGCGCTCCGCCAGCTCGCGGGCGCCGGACAAGAAGTCGGCGTGGATGTGGGTCTCGGCCACCGCGGTGATCTCCAGATCCTCCCGGCGTGCCAGGTCCAGATACCGGTCCACATCACGTTCTGGGTCGATGACGATCGCCTCACGCGCGCGCTGGCAGCCGATCAGGTACGCGTACTGAGCCAGCCGGCGGTCCAGGATCTGGCGAAAGAACATCTAGCTCTCCCCCAGCCACGCCGCGAGCTCGGGGAACCTCTGGCGTAAGGTGCTCGTGTCGAGGGCGCCTTTTTTCTTTCTCGCCAGCTTGAACAGCGTCTTGGGGGCGTCTTCGCCGCGTTTGGCCAGCAGCCAGTGCGCGGCGTTGAAGGTCCGCGCCTGCTCCTGGAGCAGCGTGCGCAGGTCGGCATGAGATGAGTCAGCACTCACCTCGGCCGCAGCCAACCGCCGAAACAGCGCAGCGATGTCGTTGAACCGGCCGCGCTCGTGACGGTAGAACGCCGACGCGGCGAGCGTGTGGGCGAACAGATCGTAGACCCGCGGTTCGGCCGCTTGCAACTCTCCTCTCGCAACCAGCGTCCGCGACGCTTCGACCTGCCCGAGGAGGTCCAGCGCCAGCAGGCTCGACGACTCCTCCACCGTGCCGCGCAGCGGGGTGCCCTCGATCTCCGGCAAGGCGCCGTTCAAAAGCTCCCGCCACAGAGCCACCATCCCCTTGTCGCCCCAGGCCGCCAGCACGATCCCGCCATCCGGCAGGCGTGCCGGAAGCCCGTAGGGGATTCGCACGCCGACCTCCTCCCACTCCGTTCGCGACAGCAGATAGGCGAAGAGCGGTTGCTTCTGGTCCGTCCAACGGTCGAAATCGTCGACCAGCAGTCCCAACCGGTCCTGGACGTGAGAAGCGCGGTCGAGCGACCCGGGCGTGTACCGCACACCCGCCCAGCTCTTGTGCGTGGCAGGGAGATCGAGCAGAAACGGAAGCTCGGCGCCCGCCCTGGTGGGCGCCAACGCCAGGACCAATAGGCAGAGAGCGGCCGGGACGGTGTTCCGGGTGGCGGAGCCCATTCCCCGAAGTCTAGCGGAGCGGGCGGCCAGGCGGTTGCGCCTCGCTGTCATCCACTAAGATCGCCCGCACATGCGTGCTTACCGGATCGAGCGCCACGGCGGGCCCGAGGTGCTCGAATGGACGGAGCTTCCCGCTCCGGAGCCCGGACCCGGCGAGGTCCGGATCGCCATCCGGGCCTGCGCCCTGAACCGGTTGGACCTGTGGGTGCGGAACGGGGTTCCCGGGCACGAGTTCCCGCTGCCCTTGATCCCGGGGAGTGAGATCGCGGGTGACGTCGACGCCGTGGGCGTCGGTGTCGACGATCTGGAGCCCGGCAAGCCGGCATTGGTCGCCCCAGGTCTCTCGTGTGGCGTCTGCGAGAAGTGCGTCGGAGGCGCCGACCACCTCTGTCGCCGCTATGGCATCCTCGGCGAGCACCACGACGGCGGCTATGCCGAGCTGGCGGTCGTTCCGCGACGCAACGTCTTGCCGTTGCCCGAGGGCCTCGGCTATGTCGAGGCGGCGGCGATCCCGCTGGTGTTCCTGACCGCCTGGCACATGCTGGCCGAGCGGGCAAAGCTCCAGCCTCTGGAAGATGTCCTCATCCAGGCGGCCGGCTCGGGTGTCTCGAGCGCCGGTATCCAGATCGCCAAGCTGCTGGGCGCCCGCCGCATCATCGCCACCGCGGGCAGCGATGAGAAGCTCGAAAAGGCGCGCGAGCTGGGCGCCACCCACACGGTCAACTACAAGACCGACGATTTTGTCGCCGCCACCCGCGACATCACCGGCCGCAAGGGGGTCGAGGTAGCGTTCGAGCATGTGGGGGGCGAGACATTCGAGAAAACCTGCCGTACGCTGGCCTGGGCCGGGCGGATCGTCTTGTGCGGGGCAACCACCGGCGCCCAGGCCGAGATCAACCTCCGAGCGGTCTTTTTCAAGAGCCTGTCGATTCTGGGTTCGACCATGGGGAGCCAGGCGGAGCTCCGGCATCTACTGCGCTTCTTCGAGACCGGCGAACTCAAACCGGTCATCGACCGTACGTTTCCGTTGGAAGAAGCTCCGGCGGCGCAGAGGGCGCTCGAGAACCGCGAACAATTCGGCAAGATCGTCTTGACGGTCGGCGACTAGCGGCCGGCGAAACCAGCCAGCTCCCACTCGGTAAACGCCGATTCGAGCTCCGGCCAGCTCGAATCCAGATGTTCCAGCAGGAGCTCTTCCGTGATCGGCTCGCCGCGGGCCACCGCGCGCAGAAAATCACCAAAACGACCCCGTAAGCTCCCCCCGCCTGATTCGAGAAAGAACTCGACCCATAGACCGGCGGCCCGGTAGTTGAGCCCGGCGTTCTTCTGAAACGCAGCTCGGTCGAGCGGCAAGAGCACACGCAGCGAGGCCACCCGGTCCTGGCCCGGCAATGTGGGCAGGCGCCGGCCGCGCCCGGCCGCGTCACTCAGGCTCCCCGCGTGCAAGGCGAAGTCCCGCGCGATCCCCTCGTCCAGCCAGGGCGGCAGCGCGGGCCCCAGGCTGCGCCGGTTGAGCAGATGCGCCAGCTCGTGGGCCAAGCTCCGCGCCAGCTCCGCGACCGAGCGCCGGGCGCGGGCCACCGCCACATAGCCACGCCCCGGGTAGGCGTGGGCCAGCTCGAGCGCGTCGGGTGCCAGGCGGTCACGGAAATGGCTGTACGCCTCGGTGTTCCGGAACAGAAAGACGGTCTCGGCGGCCCCGCTCACCGGATCGATGTCGTATCGCTTCCGGTAGGCCTCATCGACCCGCGAGCCCACTCGCTCGCACGCCTCCAGCATCGCGGCGTCGTCGACGTCGGTCCAGAGCGAATAGGAACCGCAACGGCCCTCGACACCGCCGTCCATCAGCCCTTCCCTCGCCGCCTCGATCGTTGTCCCATCGGCCGCGGTCGCGGCCAGCGGCACGACCGGGGTGGGGGCACTCAACTCTTCGGCACTCGGCTCGCGGTAGTCCTGGAGCAGAACCCAGCCCTTCGACATCCCCGTGGTCGTGAGGTTGCCAAATCGCACCTCGTACCAATCGCCTTTCTGGCTCAACCGGGAGAGGGGAAAATCGCGCTGGAGCCGCAGGATCACCCGGCTGGCGGTATCCGGGCGGACATGGATCCGGGTTCCGGCGGGTGCCCAGACCTTGGGCTTGACTCCCAAGAAATCCTCGCCCACGACCCGGATGATCTCCACCTCCGGCACCTCTCGGGGCTCGGCCCCGGATCCGGGGCCGGGGCTCACCGCCTCAGCCGTCGCGGCGTCGGCCGGCACATACCGCGCTCGAAACTTCACCGCCAGCGGTCCGACAATCGGCCAGCCCTCCGCTCGCGCGATGACCTCGGCTTCCGGATACCGGGTGGCCAGCGCCAGCAAGGCCAGAACGAGCAGCACCAGAACGAGCAGCAGCGGCGCGACGATCCCGCGCAGTCTCGACCAACTCATCGGGATCGATGCTAACGGACCGGCACGGTAAACTTCTCCGCCATGTCGAACCCCGTTGACGCCGACCTCGCCGAACGGGGCGCTCTGGTCACGGGCTCAAGCTCGGGACTCGGGTTCGCCGCCGCCAAGGCGCTCGCCGAACGGGGCGCGCGAGTCGTTTTGAGCAGCCGTGGCGGCGAGAAGCTGGCGGCGGCCGAGCGCCGGCTCGGCGCCATCGCTCCGTCGGCTCCGGAGGTCATCTCGGTGCCGGCCGACGTGCGGGACCCGGTGCAGCTCGAGGAGCTGGTCTCGACCGCCGAGGAAGCGATGGGACAGATCGACATCCTTGTTGCCAACGGCGGCGGACCCAAGGTCAAGCCCGCCGCCGAGCTGGACGACGCCGACTGGGAGGAGGCGTGGCCACTGGTCTTTCTTTTTGTCCCGCGTCTCTGCCGGCTGGTGCTGCCGGCGATGCGGCGGCGAGGATGGGGACGGATCGTCGCCATCAACTCGGTCTCGACCAAGCAGCCCATCCCCGGCCTGGCTCTCTCGAACAGCCTACGGCCGGCGGTCATGGGCTACGTCAAGACCCTGGCCCAGGAGGTAGCGGTAGACGGCGTGACGGTCAACGCGGTGCTGCCGGGCTACACCCGCACCGAGCGGCAGGTCGAGATCGCCGAAGGCGTCGCGGCACGCACGGGCGCGAGCGTCGAGGAGGTACTGGCCGAGCGGCAGGGCGACTTTCCCATCGGACGGATGGCCGAGCCGAGCGAGATCGGCCGGGTGGTGGGCTTCTTGTGCTCCCCCGCCGCGTCGTATCTGACCGGGCAGGCGGTGACCGTGGACGGCGGCTACGCTCGCGGCTTGCTGTAGTCGGATCCATCTAGCTCCCTGATGCCGCGGCGTAGCGCATCGCTCATCTCGAACCCGGCAAGCGGCCAGCGGGGCCGCTACCGCCGGCCGGAAGTCGAGGCGGCATTGCTGGCAAACGGCTACCGGTTGGAGACACGCGAAACCCGCGGGCCGGGCGACGCAACTCGGTTGGCCAGGGAAGCGGCCGAAGATGGCGCCGAGTGTGTTTTCGCTCTCGGTGGCGACGGCACGCTACGCGAGATCGCGGCGGGGCTTCTCGGCACCGACACCGCCATGGCGCCGCTTCCCGCGGGCACCACCGACGTTGTCGCCCAGGCCTTTGGCTTGCCACGCGATCCGCTCGAAGCCCTTGGTGCGCTCGAAGCGGGATGTGTCCGGCAGATCGACGTCGGCCTGTGCGGCGGCGAGCCGTTTCTGATGCAGGCTTCGGCCGGGCTGGATGCGCGCGTGCTGGCCCGGCTCTCGCCCGCCCTCAAACGCCGGCTGGGCAAGCCCGCTGTCGCTCTGGCGGCGCTGCGGGAATGGTGGCGATACGAGAGCCCCGGGATCGAAGTAACGGTCGGCGGCGAACGACGCCAGGCGGGTTTTGTGGCGGCTTGCAACCTGCCCTTCTATGCCGGGCGCTTCCGCCTCGCGCCCGCCGCCGAGCCCGACGACGGCCGGCTCGAGCTAGTCTTGTTTCACGGCCGCGGGCGGCGGGCGATGCTCTCGTTTGCGTGGGATCTGGCCCGCAGACGCCACGTCGAGCGCGCCGATGTCGAAGTGACCGGCGTCGAGTCCGTTGTGCTCGACGGCTCAGCCGAGCTCGACGTACAGCTCGACGGCGACGCCTTGCGCCAGCCGCTACCGGTCGAAATCCGACTGGCGGCGCGCAGGCTGTCGATCCTGGTGCCCGAGGTCTCTCATGGCCGGGCATCCACCCCGCCCGGAAGCTAGCCGCACCAGGATTCGCTCCTATGCACGTCTACCTCCTCGTTTTTCTCTCGGGCGCCGCGGCGCTGATCTACGAAGTCGTCTGGGGACGCCAGCTCGCGACCTTTCTCGGCATCACCAGCCAGGCCCACACGGTCGTACTGGCGACCTTTATGGCCGGCCTGGCCCTGGGCAGCCGGCTTCTGGGTCCCCGGGCCGACCGGAAAGAAGAACCGCTGCGTCTGTTTGGCTGGCTCGAGGCGGGGATCGGGGCCTGTGCTCTCGTGGGCGTGTGGGCGCTGCCCCTGGTCGAGTCCGCCTACGCCTACCTGGCCGCCGGCCGGCCCGCGGGCGGCACCGGCGCCCTGCTGATCCGGTTGTCGATGGCCACGGCGGTCCTTCTGCCGCCGACATTCTTGATGGGAGGCACGCTGCCGGCCCTGGTCCGAGGTCTCGAAAGAGTCCATTCGGCCCGGCGTCATCAAGGGCTGACTCGCACCATCGCATCCATCTACGGCGTCAACACGCTGGGAGCCGCCGCCGGAGCGGCCGCCGCCGGATACTTGCTGCTCCCCCGTCTGGGGATCCGTGGCACACTGTTCACCGCCGTTACCTGCAACTTGCTGATCGCCGCCGTGTTTCTCCGCCCACGGCCGCGAGATCCGATCGACCCGTCCGCCGACCAAACACGGACGCCGACTCAGGAAGCAGCCGACCGCGCCATCCGTTCTTCCGCCGGGCGCAACGTGCTGCTGGCGGCGCTGGCGCTTTCAGGTCTGGCGGCGATGGCTTTGCAGCTCGCGTGGGTGCGGGCACTCACCCTCGTCCTGGGCTCGAGTGTCTACGCCTTCAGCGTCACCCTGGCCACCTATCTGGCCGGCATCGCGCTCGGCAGCCTGTTGTTCGCCCGTCTGCGGCGCGTGCGCGAGCCAGTCGCCTGGGCGGCCGGGCTCGAGACGGCCGTTGGGTTGCTCGCGCTCCTGGGTCTGCCGGTGATCGGGCGTCTTCCGGAGCTCTTTCTGGCGGCGTACCGGGCTGGGGCCCAGGAGAGCTTCGCTTCCCTCCAGGGAGTCGGGGTGCTGCTCGCCTCCAGCGTGATCCTGGCACCGACCCTGTGTCTCGGCGCGTTGTTTCCCCTGCTGACGGCCTTGGCGGCTTCGCGAGCCGATGCCGTAGGCCGGGACGTCGGGCGGGCGGCCGCGGCCAACAGCATCGGGACGGTCGTCGGTATCGTCACCGCCGGTCTGTTTGCCCTACCGGTGCTCGGGGTCCAGGGAACCGTGGTCGGGGCGGCGGCGCTCCACGGAGTCGTGGGCGGCTGGCTATGGCTCGAACGGGGCCGCAAACGCCCTGCCGCCTCACTGCTGCGCAATCCTCGCTTCCACGTGGTCGTCGCGGCGGCGGTCTTGCTCCTTTTAGCCACCGCCGTGCCGCGCTGGGACCCGGTAGTGATGACCACCGGCCCCTTTATCGCCGCCAGCCGCATCGTGGACGTGCCCGAGGGCGAGACCTTTCGCGAATGGATCCGCCGGCGCAACCGGCTCGTCTACTACGCCGAAGGAGCCGACGGCAACGTCTCGGTGCGGGACGTGGGCGAGGAGCGGCTGCTGGTGATCAACGGCAAGGCCGACGGCAGCCGGCACGGTGACCGCAAGACCCAGCTCGTCGTCGGCCACCTGCCGCTGTTGATGCACGAGCGTCCGGCCGATGTGCTCATGGTCGGCCTGGGAACCGGGATGACGGCGGGCGCGGCGGTGGCGCACGAGGCCATCGAGCGGCTGGAAGTCCTCGAGATCTCCCCCGAGGTCGTCGAGGCGTCGCAGTTTTTCCAGGATGAGAACAAGGGCGTGCTCTTCGACCCCCGTCTGCGGCTGGTCATCGCCGACGCGCGCAACCACCTGCGCACCACCGGCAAGCTCTATGACGTGATCATCTCCGAGCCCTCCAACCCGTGGATCAGCGGGATCTCGAATCTGTTCACCCGGGAATTCTTCGCGCTGGCGCTGCGGCACCTGGCCGTCGGCGGCGTGATGTCGCAGTGGTTCCACACCTACAGCATGTCCGAGGCGGACCTGCGCGGCGTGCTCGCCACCTATCGCTCGGTCTTTCCCTACGTCACGGTCTGGACACCCCAGCTCGGGGATCTGGTCTTGATCGGGGGCCGCACCCCTCACCGGCTCCAACTCGATCGGCTGGCCGAAGTCGCCGCCACACCTCGCGGCATTCTCGACCTCCTGCCGCTGGATCTCCTTCACCCTCGGGGCTGGGCACGGATGTATCTGCTGGGTCCCGACGAGCTCGGAACGTTCACTGCCGGTGCCCCGCTCAACACCGACGACCGGCCACGGGTGGAGTTCAACGCTCCCAGGAATCTGTACTCGGAGACCACGCTCACCAACATGCGGCGGCTGGTCGGGGCGCTCGAAGCGAATCCCCAACCGGTTCCGTTTGCCGGTCTGGGTGGCGTCGACCCCGAGACCGGCCGGCTACAGGCGTTTGGCCTCGACATCTCGCCGCCCGCCGGCGGGTGGCCGGACCCCGGGCCGAGGATCGACTGGCAGGTGAGCTGGACCGAGGTGGTCGCGGCCGCGCCCGGAGAGGACGTGCCGGCTGCGCCGTCATCGAGTTTTGCGATCGGAAACCGTCAGGTCATCGCCTGGGAGGATGTCGAGATCGGCTGCGGCCCGGCGGCCGAGGTCTTTGATTCCGGAACGCTACTCGAATACCTGGACGGCCTCGCGGCCGGCGCCATCGTCGCCACCGGAGCGACGACCTTGGGAGACGGCACCCTCGCCGTGTGGGCCGAGTCCGACGGCACGCCAACCGAGCGCGGCCTCGCGTGGGTCTGCGCTCAAAGCACGGGCCCGGCCGGCGAGCCCGTTCGATGCGCTCTTCGGCGGCCCGCCTCGGAGCACGGGCTCACGGCTCTCGACAACCTGGCCAAGCGTGTGCGGTGCGACGGTTGAAGCACAGCAGCCCGCCTCCCAAGTCTGTCCTTTTGCGCCGTCGATCTGGAGCCTCGAAGTCTAAGCAGTAGGTCAGGCCCGCAGCTCGAGGAGCTTCTCCGGCGGGCGGCCCACCACCGCCCGCTCGCCCAGCACGCCGATCGGTCTCTCCAACAGAGTCGGGTGCTCGGCCATCAAGGCGATCAGCCGCCGATCGGGCTCGTCCCCGGTCAGCCCGAGCTCACGATAGACCCGGTCGCGGCGACGCAACACGTCCTTTGGACTCACCCCGAGGAGCTTGAAAACTCTCCGCAGCTCCTTCTCGCTCAAGGGCTCTTTGCGGTACTCGCGGTAGCGATATTCGACCCCTTCTTCCTGGAGCAAGGCGACCGCCTTGCGGCAGGTCGATCACGTGCGGGTGCAGATCAATTCGATCATCGATTCTCCCAGTCTCAAGTGTTGCGCGACGAGCTCGCCGCCATCTCGCGGGCCGCGCGGGCCATTCTCTCAACGAGCTCGGGAAGGGCGGACCGGCCCACCGAGCAGAAAGCGATCCTCAAATAGCGCGAGCCGATCGATACCAGACCGGTGTCGCGGTGTTCGAGCAAATTCCGCCGGAGCGCGTCGGCATCGAGGCCGGGAGCGAGCTCCAGCAGCGCGAAGCACCCGGAGTTGAATGGCTGCGCGCGAAACAACCCGTCCGCGCCATCCTCGGCTTTGGCGAGCGCCCGGCGCAAGGTGCGATAGCGTGCTTCCAGCCGCGCGCGAACCCGTTCGATCTCCCGGCCGATCCGGCCGTCGCGCAACGCCTGCAGCAGCACCACTTGGGTGAGCGCCACCGGCGAGCCCATGGTGGCCCGGGTCAGGCACTTGACCTTGCTCTCGAGCGCCTGCGCGATCGTGTTCTCGGCGTCGAACGGAAAGGTGACAAACCCCACCCGACCGCCAAAGAAGGAAAATTCCTTGGTGGCGCCGTCGACCTTGATGGGGGCGAGCTGCGGATGGACACCGGTAAGGTCCCAGAAAAGCGACCGCGGCGACAACCCCGGCTCGTAAACCAGCCCCGCGTAGGCGTCGTCGCAGATCACGACGAGCGGGCGGCGGTCGGCCTCGGCGATAAGAGCCGCCACCAGCTCCCCGCGGTCTGCGTCGGGCACCGAATAGCCGCCGGGGTTGGACGGCAGGTTGAGGATCGCCAGCGCCGGCTCGCCGTCGGGCACGCCGGAAAGCGCTTGCGGGATGGCGTGGAGGTTGTAGCCGCTGTCGTCGTAGGCCGGCGCCGAGACGATCTGGGCGCCGGTGCGCGCGGCGAACGTCTGCCGGTAGTTTCCCCAGAACGGGGCCGGAACCGCCACCTTACGGCCCTCGCCGCCAAAAAGATCGGCGATGAGCGACAGTCCGTGGGTCAGACCGACCGTGACCAGCGGCAAGCTCG
Source organism: Candidatus Multivoradales bacterium (assembly GCA_965224065.1). Lineage (GTDB taxonomy): Bacteria > Acidobacteriota > Thermoanaerobaculia > Multivoradales > JAHEKO01 > JAOTZA01. The sequence goes on along the minus strand of CBDCYF010000005.1, from coordinate 3,514,628 downwards.
AGGGAGGCTGGGCGCCTTCGATGTCGCGGCGCTGCCACTCTTGCCAGCGTTTCCGCAGCTCGGTGAGCCCATCCACCGGCGAGTAGAGGAAGGCCCGGTCGAGGTCCGAGCGCTCGAGCCCCGCGACCGCAGCGGCCATGGGCGCAAGCGGCAACGGAGTGCCCATGCCGTCGGTGATCTGGCCGATGGTCGCGTTGTAGGTCTTGCCCCGCGCGGCAGCGGCTTGAAACGGGATATCCGGTGGGAAGCTCACCCGCCGGCCCAGCGCCGAGAGGGCGGCAAAGAGGGCCGGCGACCCCTCCCGAATCGCGGCGTTCTCGCTCTCGATCGGATCGGTCATTGGAGGGGTGCGGGCAGCGGCGGCGAGATCAGCCCTGGACGGGGGCCAGCTCGAGACGCTCCAGAAGATTCTGGACGATGCGCGCCGTCAGGCCCCACACCTGGTGCCGGCCGACGTGGTAGATCCGCAGGGACCGCTCGCGTCCGTCGATTCGCACCAAGCGATCTTCCACCACCCTGGGCTCGGCAAACGCCGTCAGTGGAACGGGAAAGGCCTCTGCGATCTCGCTCTCGTTGACTTCGAGCTTCAAGGGGTGCGGCAGCGCTCCGACGCACGGCACGATGTGGTATCCGCTCGGCGTCGAGGCTTCGTCGAGCTGGCCCAGCTTGACCACTGTAGAAGGATCGATCCCGAGCTCTTCCTGGCTTTCCCTGAGCGCGGCGGCCCAAGCGTCCTCGCCGGTCTCGTGTCCCCCGCCCGGGAACGCCACCTGGCCCTTGTGGTGCGGCAGCTCTTCCGAGCGTTTGGTCAACAGGGTCCACAGCTCGCCGGCGTCGACAAAGAGCGGCACCAGGACCGCGGCCTGACGGGCCTCACCGGGCTGGAGCCGTGCCGGCGAGGGAGAGTCCAGACGCTCGCGCAGTTGCAAGATCCAGCTCTGGGGACCGGGACCGGTCATCGTGGACGGATGCATCGGGCGACTCTAGCCGATTTCGGCCGCCACCAGGGCGGGGGCAAGCCCCGCCCCTACACATGCCAGATCTCGGTCGCTGGGGACGCCGGCCGGCAGGGGCGCCGGCCGCTTCATCCGGTAGGGACCGGGCATGCCCCCGCCCGGCAACCGTCACCGAAGTAGGCCGGGGCTTGCCGCCCCGATACCGGTTTCAATGAGGGCGGGGCTTGCCGCTCCGATACCGGTTTCGATGAGGGCGGGGCTTGCCGCTCCGATACCGGTTTCGATGTAGGGGCGGGGCTTGCCCCCGCCCTAGGCGGCTTGCAGAAAGACCCTAGGGAATCGAAACCCCGAACTCGGCCCGCTCGCTTTCGGGCATCTCGAATCGCAGCACGCGGACCGATTGCGCCTCGGAGTTCCACCACGTCGAGTGCCGCCGCTCCCGGGCCTCCAACAACACTTCGTAGGAAACACCGCCGTCGGGCCGGAACATCGTCCGCCCCAGGCTTCCCCCGGCCAGCGCCGGCTCACCCTTGGCAGCCCGCCCGAAGTCGAGAAACACCGACTCCAGACCGGCCGGCGAGACCAGCACCAGCTCGGCACCACCGCCGGCCGCGAGCGCCAGGGGTCGCTCCCCGCCGGTCGGCGCCACCGAAGCCGAGGTCGACCGGACTCGCAGGTCGGAGGACACGACTTCGGCACGCACCGGGATCTCTCTCTGTGTGGTCTCAAACGGCAGGCGCGATAGCACCGCCGCGCCCGGACCGGCCTCGGCCGGATTGGCGCCGATCCACAGAGGAGCCAGTAGTGCACCGCCGATTGCCAGGCACAGAAGCGGCCCGGCGGGGCCCGAAGGCCGACCGGGAACCGTCCACAGCGCAGCGTAGAGGGGCAGGAACCACCGGTTACCGACCGCCGGTCCGCCAAAAAAGTTGAAGGGGAAAAACACCAAGAAGGCCATCGTCACCAGCGCCGCCACGAGGAGTGGCGAGCGCAGCCGTCCGCTTCCCGACCCCAGCGCCAGGAGCAGGACCAGGGGCAGAGCGTACGGGAGCAGCCCGACATGCCGGCCGGCCAGGAGATAGAGTGCGTTCCAGCCCAGTAGCGCGGGCTCGAGCCGGGGCGGCCAGGTGACGCGGCGGCCGGCACCGGTAAACGGCGAAGCTCCGCGGGAGTGAAGGCCGGCAAGCGTGTCGTCGGCCCGCGCCAGCTTCTCGGCCGGTCCGAGCTCGGCGTAGAGTCCGCCGGCCCACCAGCCGATCAGCAGGACCACCACCAAGCCCAACGCTACCAGCAGCAGCGCCGCGACCCGCTCATTTGGTGGAAGACGAACACCGACGAGCACTGCGAGCAGCAGGTACAAGGGATGGTGGAGGACGACGATCCCGAGCAGCAACCCGATGCCGATCCAGCGCAGCACCGACGGCCGGATCGCCTTGCCGCCGGGGTGGAGATCCGGCAGGTCCCCATCGCCAACCGGGTGCCGCCCGCCGGCGGGCAATCCTTCGGCGAGCGTCAGGACCGCCACGGTCGATACCACCAGCAGGATGTCGGGCTGGGCGAGAAACACCGAGCCAAAGAGCGCCGAGCCGAAGATCAGCGCGACCGTGACCCAGGGCGCGCCGTCCCCGACGAGCCGGTCCAGAAACCTCACCGTGAGGACGGCGGCCAGGATCAACAGCAGCGTATTGAGTATCGCCGGCCCGCGCTCCGGAGCCAGCGCGACAAACGGCGCCAGTAGAAGCGGATACGGCAGCGGCCGCTGAAAGACGTCTCGCTCCGGCGGTCTCAAGCCCAGCGCGACCAGCGAATCCTCGGCCCAGCCGTGGGCGCGGAATCTCTCGATGTCGTCCGGGCCGTAGACTAAATCGAAATCGTGGATCAGGCTCTCGGCCTGGAGACGGTACGTGACCTCCTCGACGCTGGGCGCGGTCCGTTCCCGGACGACCGCCGCCACCAGAAGCGCCAGGAGCAGGAGACCCAGCAGCAACAGCCCGGCGACGGCGGTGCCGCTGCGCGAAATCAGACCGGGTACTCGCCCACCCACGACGGCCCTCCGAAGCGGCTCAGCCCGGCGACGTCCTCGATGTGCGGCTCGATCACGAGGTAGCGCCCACCTCGGGGCCGGCGGAGCTCGAGCCGGAACCGGCGTTTCTTGCCGGCCGGAAGCGGCGTCGGCAGCTCGGCCCAGGTGCGCTCGATCGGCTCTTCCTTGAGACCCCGGCGCCACTGGACGTCGAGGATCACCCCCCCGGGCTGCTCTTTGGTCGGCAGCCAGGTGGCAAAGCCGGCGTTGGTCAACTCGACCGAAAGCTCACGCCCGTCACCCTCTCCCCACGGCTCATCGGCCCCGATGACTTCCAGCCGTCCCGGGAGCTCTTCCCACAAGAGTGTCGTCGGGGGCGGTACCTCGACCGGGTGCTCGCCGGCCGGTTCTTTGACCGCCAGCTCGGCGCAGGCGGCGGCGATCGCCCGAGCGGCGGCTTCGGGGTCGTGGCGCTCTTCGACCATCTTTCGTGCCGCCGCGCCCATGTCTCGCAGTTTGTCGGGCGAGGCGAGCAGCTCGCCCGCGCCCCGGGCGAGACTCTCCTCTTCGTCCTCCCCCAGCGGTACCTTGAGAGCGACATCGTCCGGCAGCTCGGCGAACTGGGCGTAGTCGGACACCACAGCGGGCCGCCCCAGCGCCAGGACGCGCAAGAGCGACGCCGATGTCTCGCCGGCGGTCGGGTAGCGCAGGTTCAAGCACAGATCGCAGGCCACGATCGCGGCCTCGAACTCGTCGTAGTCGAGAAAACCGGTGACGTGGATCCGATCGCCGACTCCGAGCTCGGCGGCTACGCCCTCGTAGTCCAGCACACCCGCCACCTCGCCCGCGATCACCAGATGGGCATCCGACAGCTCCGGCCGCGCCAGCGCGCGAATGGCGGCCTCCGTCCGCTTGATCGGGGTCTGGAATCCGAAGGAGCCCAAAAGCGGTCGATCTCGCGGCAGGTCGTGACGGCGGCGGAACTCGAGCGCGGCCTCCGCGCTCACCGGCGGCGGCAAGGGCACCCCCATGGGCACCACCCGCACCGCAATGTCCGGGTTCTCCTCCAGAATCTGCTCGGCGGCCCAATGGCTGTGCACCAGCAGGCCGCGCTGGCGGCGCACCAGCGAGCGATGGGCCGGCAGCTCGAACACCGCCGAGCTCGACAGCTCGCCCCACCAGCGCGCGCGCGCGATCAGCTCGCCGATCCAACCGTGCTGTTTTTCGAGCCGCTCGAGATAGGACGCGTGATCGGCCTTGCCGAGCGTCGACTCGATCAACAAATGATGCAACACCACGTCATGCAGGGTCACCAGGCCCGGCTTTCCGAGAGCCAGCTTGAGCACATCCTCGTGGTAGCGGTTGTTGCCCATCTGGTAGAAGGGCACCTGCCCCCCCTCCCCCAGCCGCTCGACCTCGACCGGCGACCAGCGCTCGGCCAGCTCTCCGGCGATCTCCTGGCCCGGGACCCTCACCACCCGCAGATCGCAGTGGCGCGACAGCGGCTCCAAGAGATCACGGCTGTAGTCGGCGATCCCCGAGCGAACCGGGGGGAGCGGCGAGACAAAATCGAGTGCCAACCGCACGAAGTTACCCCGCCGCGACCGTATCGGACATTTTGCCCTCGAGCCAGGCCTCGATAAAGGGGTCCAAGTCGCCATCGAGGACCCTTTGCGCGTCCCCCACCTCGGTGCTGGTGCGATGGTCCTTCACCATCCGGTAGGGGTGCAGGACATAGCTGCGGATCTGACTTCCCCAGGCGATGTCGAGCTTCTCGCCCTCGCGTTTGGCCTGCTCCTCGGCGCGTTTTTTGAGCTCCTGATCGTAGAGCCGCGCACGCAGGATCTTCATCGCGGTCGACCGGTTCTTGATCTGGCTGCGCTCGTTCTGACAGGACACCACGATGTTGGAGGGCAGGTGGGTGATGCGTACCGCGGACTCGGTCTTGTTGACGTGCTGCCCGCCGGCTCCCGAGGCCCGGTAGGTGTCGATCCTCAAGTCCTTCTCCTCGATGTCGATCTCGACGTCGTCCTCGACCTCCGGATAGACATAGACCGAGGCAAACGACGTGTGCCGCCGGCTGGCCGCGTCGTAGGGGCTGATGCGAACCAGGCGGTGCACGCCGTTTTCGCCGTTCAAGTAGCCGTAGGCGTAGGAGCCGTTGATCGCGATCGTGGCGCTCTTGATCCCCGCCTCTTCCCCATCCAACCGGTCGAGCAGATCGGCGGTGAACCCCTTGGCCTCGGCCCAGCGCAGGTACATCCGCAGCAGCATCTCGGCCCAGTCCTGGGACTCGGTGCCGCCGGCGCCCGGGTGGATCGCCACCAGGGCGTTTTTCTCGTCGTCGGGTCCCGAGAGCTTGAGCTGCAGCTCCAGCTCCTTGAGCTCGACGCCGAGCCGGTCCAGAAAGGTCTCGACCTCCGGATCGGTCTCGCCCTCGGCCAGCAGCTCGCGCCAGGCCGCCAGTTCCTCTTCGTCCGAGCGCAGACGGCGCAAGACATCGAGCCGGCGCTCGATTCCGCGTCTCTCCCGCAGGATCGGCGAGCTGGCGCTCGGGTCGTCCCAGAAGCCCGGGGCCTCCATCCGCTTGTCTATCGAAGCGATCTGCTCGTCGAGACCGGCGGCCTCAAAGGTACCCCCTGAGCGTCTCGAGACGGCTCGCGAGGTGGTCGATCTGCTGTTGTTTCTCGGCGGAGATCATGGTCGACGGCCTCGGGCGGATCGCAATATAGCAAAGGCGGAAGCGATCCAGGCGAGCGCCGGGACCAGCCAGGGAAATCGATTGTAGAAGGTCCGCTCCGTGTTGCCGCGCAACCCGGTCGCGAGGGTTCCGCGCTCTCCGATGCCCAGGGTCCGGCGGATCGAGCCATCGCTCTCGACCACGCCGGAGATCCCGGTCAGGGCGGCGCGCAGGAGCGGCCGCCGGTTTTCGGCGGCCCGGAACCGCGCCATCCGGAAGTGCTGCCAGGGAGCCGTGGAATCACCGTACCAGCCGTCATTGGTCACCGTGACCAGCGCCGTCGCGCCGGCCGCCACTCGCCGTGCGGTCTCCTCGGGAAAGATCACCTCGAAGCAGATCGCCATCGCCAGCCGTTCGCCACCCCACTCGAGGAGCTGGTCTTCGGCACCCGGAGTGAAATTTCCCGCCATCCGGGCGACGGTGCCGACAAACGGCAGCCGGCTCCACCACGGCACATACTCGCCAAAGGGCACGAGATGACGCTTGTCGTAGCGGGGGGCGTCGCCGGGGCCGGCCACGAGATAGACCGAGTTGTAGACCTCTTCGCCACGACGTGCCGCCGAGTTGACGATCACCGGACAACCGCGGTTGACCAGCTCGAGCAGATCCCGGCGCAGCCTGGGATCTCGTTCGTATGAGAACGGCCAGGAAGCACTCTCGGGCCAGATCAGAAGCGCCGGGCCGGTGTCGCAGGCTTCGGTCGACTGCTCCAGCAGGCGCCGGTAACTCTGCCGGGCGCGCTCCCCGTCCCACACGGCGAGGACCTCACTATTGGGTTGCAGCAGCCGGACCGCGGGATCCGAGGATTGCGTCGCCGCCGGTTCCGGCGCCGCGATCGCGCTCCCGGCGAGGATGGCGGCGACGATCAGAATCGCTGTCAGCGGATACCGAAGACCGCGACGCGCCACCACGAGCGCCACCGCGACGTTCGAGAGCACCAGCAAAAACGACAGCCCGTACACACCCACCCAACTCGACGCCGCGAGCGCGCCGGGCGTCTCCGCCGCCGCGTAGCCCGCCAGGTTCCAGGGGAAACCGCTCAGCAAGCGGGCTCGAATCGTCTCCAGGGCCACCCAGAGAGCCGGCAGCCCGGCGAGCGCGATCCACCCGGCTCGCCGCCACAACCGAGCGCCCAGGCAGCCAAAGACCGCTGTATAGCTCCCGAGGTAGACGGACAGCAGCACCATCGCCGGCACGGAAAGCCAGGTCGGGAGACCTCCGTAGGTCTCGAGTGTCGGCCGGATCCACGGAATCGACACCGCCCAGAACACCAGCCCGTGGACAAACCCGGCGAGGGCGGGGCGTGACGTCCCCAACAACAGAAGAAGCGGCGCCAGGGCCACCAGCGGTGCCAGCATCAGTGCCTGGCGCCCAAAGCAGGCGGCCCACAGCGCGCCGCTCGCGGCGGCCACCGCAACCGGCCACCAGCCACTGCCGAGAATCTGCCGCGTCCTACTCAACCGCTCCCAAAAGTAAGGCCGCGAACCTACGGACGGGTGAGCTGCGGGGCTGAATCGCGACAGCGTCTGCTAGATCGTGCCGTGACACGGAATCGCCGCCCGTGGCGCATACTTGCGCAGTTTGCGAAAGGCGCCAGTTAGATCGAGCCGCGCACAAGGAGGACGGCGCGAGATGAGTGGTGACCTTCGCAAACTGCGGCGTGCTATCTCGTGATCCAGGTCGAAAGCTTGTACTCCTGCTGCACCCTCTGCGCCACCTTCTGCGCCTCGTCCCGCTCGGTGTAGGGGCCGATGCGAACCCGGTACATCATGCGGTCGCCGATCTCGGCGCTCGAGAGAAGCGCCGGGTAGCTGCCGCGGCGCAGCCTCCCCACCACCGATCTGGCCTGGGCCTCGTCGTTGGAGGAGAAGACCTGGATGAAGAAAAAGGCGCTTTCCGGGGCGGCGGCCGCAGCGGGTGGTGACCCGGTGCCCTGCCGGGCGGGCGCCGGAGGGGATTCCCCGGAAACCCGGCCTCCGGTGGCCGCCGGCGGATTCGCCCCCTTGTCCGTTGTGGGCTTGTTGGCGGCCGGCTGCCGGGACGCCGGCTTCGAGGGCTCGGGCGAGGCCTTCGCGGGTGCGGCGCCGTTCGAGGCGCTGTTGCCCGCCTTGCCGGCCTTTCGCGCGCGCGGTTTTTCTTTGGCAGGGGGCGGCGTCGCGGCCGGCGCATCGGCAGCTCCGGCGCCACCGGTCGCAGAGGACTTGTCCGAGCCCGAAGAGTCGCCAAAGAAATCCATCTGCCCGAGCGGCTCCTCGCCGTCTCCCACGCCCGAGCTGATGACCTGCGCGTCGGCGGTCTGGACCGCGCCGGCACCGCCGTCCCGACCTACCCACACCCCCGACGCAAAGGCGGTCAGGAGACACAAGAGCAGAACGACAAAGATCGACATCACCTGCCGGTTGGTCAGCGCGATCTCGTAGTAGCTCTGTTCTCGTCCGTCGCTCACAACGTCCCCCCCGGAGAAGCTCGGCTCAGTTCTTCCCCAGCATGGCTTTGACCATCTCGATCGGCAGCGGGAAGATGATGGTCGAGTTCTTCTCGGAAGCGATCTCGGTCAGGGTCTGAAGATAGCGTAGCTGCAGGGTCGTGGGGTTGGCGCTGATGGTCTCGGCCGCCTCGGCGAGCTGCTGCGAGGCCTGGGCCTCACCGTCGGCGTGAATGATCTTGGCCCGCTTCTCGCGCTCGGCCTCGGCCTGGCGCGCCATCGCCCGTTGCATCTCCTGCGGCAGGTCCACGTGCTTGACCTCTACCGCCGAGACCTTGATCCCCCACGGGTCGGTCTGGGAGTCGATGATCGACTGCAGCTCGTCGTTGAGCTTCTCGCGCTCGGAGAGCAAGTGGTCGAGCTCGGCCTGTCCGAGCACCGAGCGCAGGGTGGTCTGGGCGATCTGGCTGGTGGCGAAAAGATAGTTCTCCACCTCCACCACCGCCTTGGACGGATCGACGACCCGAAAATAGACCACCGCGTTGACCTTGACCGAGACATTGTCTCGGGTGATCACGTCCTGCGACGGCACGTCGTGGACCACCGTGCGCAGCGACACCTTCACCATGCGCTCGAACGGCCAGAAGATAAACACCAGCCCCGGCCCCTTGGGCTTGCGCCCCAGGCGGCCGAGCCAGAAGGTCACCGCGCGCTCGTATTCGTTGAGGATGTTGATCCAGCGCGAGATCGCAAACAGCGCCAGAAGAACCAGAAAACCGAGACCGTAAGGCGTCAGCATCGACTTACCCCTTTCTAAGCCTCGCCGCCCGCCCGAGGGGCGCGCACCCGAAGCGTCATTCCGTCTACCGAGACCACCTCGACGTCATCGCCGGCCGCAAGCGGCGACTCGGCGACCGCGTTCCACAGCTCGCCGTGGACAAAGACCTTGCCCGAGGGCTCGAGCGCCGAGCGCGCCACACCGCGCTCGTTGACCAGTCCCTCCAGCCCCGTCCTCACTTGGCTCTTGTGGGCGCGGATCGCCATCAACAACAGAAACCCGACCGTCACCAGGCAGAAGATCACCGCCGCCGCGATCACGTCGAGCCCGACCCGCAGGGCCGGATCCGAGCTCTTGAACAGCATCAACGACCCGATGACCAGCGAGATCAGGCCGCCCACGGTCAGCAGACCGTAGCTCACCACCTTCACCTCGGCGATAAAGAAGATCAAGGCGAGAAAGATCAGAGCGATCCCGGCGTAATTGACCGGCAAGACCGACAGCGCGAAAAAGGCCAGGATCAGACAGATCGCGCCGATCACCCCCGGCAGAATCGCGCCCGGATTCTGCAGCTCGAAATAGAGACCCAGCCCCCCCAAAGTCATCAGGATGTAAGCGATGTTGGGGTGGGCGATGGCTCCGAGAAAACGCTGAAACGACGACATCTCGGGCCGCTCGATCACCGCGCCAGCGGTGCGTACCGTCTTGGTCTCGCCGCCGTCCGCGGCGAGCTCCCGGCCGTCGAGCTCGGCCAGCAGGGCCGGCACATCGGCGACGATCAGGTCGATCAGCTCGCTCTCGAGCGCCTCCTCGGCGGTGAAAGAGCGGCTCTCGACCACCGCCGCTTCGGCCAGCTCGGCATTGCGCTTGTTGCGGGTCGCCAGCGAGCGGATGGTAGCGGCGGCATCTTGCTCGACCTTCTCGCCCATGGTCCCCTCGATGTCCTCGCCCTGACCACCCACCGGGTGCGCCGCTCCGGTGTTGGTACCCGGAGCCATCGCCGCAATGTCGGCGGCCATCAAGAGAAAAAAACCGGCCGAGGCGGCCTGCGAGCCGCTGGGGCTGACATAGACCGCCACCGGGACCTCGGACTCGAGCATGGCGCTGAAGATCTCCCGAGTAGAGGTCAGAAGCCCGCCGGGGGTCGACAGCTCGAGAACAAAGAGCGAGGCCTCCCGTTCCTGGGCCTCTTCGAGCGACTCACGCACGAACTCGGAGATCACCGGATGGATGATCGAATCCACGCGAATGTGGATCACCGGCCCGGGGGCTGTCGAGTCCTCTCCGCCCTGAGCCTCTTGAGCCTCTTGAGCCAGGCCCACGCCCGCCAACAATAGGGCCGCCGCGGCCAGGGAGCCCAAAGTCCTCACCAGGCCACGCAACCGCGCGTCGCGACGGGCAAAAGGAGCCGTCCTTCTCACCGGTTCAGTATAGCTTTTCGATCGGCAGCGGCTATCGGTTGCCGCCGAGATAGCCCAGCGCTTTGAGCCGCTCTACGGTCTCGGCATCGAGCGCCTGCTCGGCACCTCGAGACCCGGCCGGCCCGGCCAGATTTTGGTTGAAGAAACCCTGGCGCAGCAGCTCCTGGCGCAGATAGTGCGCCAGGTCGGGACGCTCCGCCCCGAGGTCCACCTGCTCTCCGGAGTCGTCGTCGATTCGGTACAGCCGTCTCTCCTCGGTAATGGGATCGTAGTGCAGCTTCCATCCGTCGCACTCGATCATCGCCCTCGGCCGGGTCAGATCGCGCCGGCCGACACCGCTGGTTACGGCATAGTGGCAGCGCTCGGGTGCGGCGCCATCGAACACCACCGGCAGCAGGCTCCGGCCCTGGAACCCCCGGCCACCGGTCTCCAGGGCCAAACCGTCGACCAGGGTCGGCACCAGATCGATCGAGCCGACCGTTTGGTCGACGACCGCGACCGCGCCCTCGACCGAGCCGGGCCATTTGACGACCAGCGGGATCTGCAGAAACTCCCGGTGCAGCAAGCTGGTGTGCAGAAACTCGTCGTGCTCCAGAAAGCCCTCGCCGTGGTCGGAGAAAACACCGACCAGGGCGTCCTCATAGCGCCCGGCCTCGCGCAGGCCGTCAACCAACCGTCCGACCAGCGAATCGGCAAACGCGACGTGCTCGAGATAGCGCTCCCGGATGTAGCGGCGATCGTCGCCGTTCAGGACACCCGGATCGCGTTTGTGCGGAAACTCATGAAGAAAAGTCGCTTCGGGCTCCACGTCGCCCCGATACCAGCCGGTCAGGCTGCCCCGGAACGGGGGTGGCGGCTCGTAGGGTGTGTGGGGCGGCAGGAGATGGACCACCGCAAGGGTCGGCCGGTCGTCGGGGATGAGGTCTTCCACGCGCGGGAGCTCACCGGGGTCCGCACTGCGCGAGATATTCACCTGCTGGAACCCCCGGACCAGGCTCGACCAACCTCGATAGAAGGGGTGCTGCGACCAGAGCACGGTACGGTAGCCCGCGTCCGCAAACAACTCGGCAAGGGTCGGCGTTGCCGGCGGCAAGGCGTCCAGCCAGTGTTTGACCCCGAGCCCGTCGGGGTAGACCCCGGTGAAAACGGACGAGACGGATTGCCCGGTCCAGGACGACGGCGCCAGCGCGCGCGCGAATCGCGTGCCGTCGGCCGCCAACGCGTCGATCGCCGGCGTCGGCTGCGAGGCGCCATAGCAGGAGAACGCGTCGGACCGCGCCGCGTCGAGCAGAATCAGCAGGACATCCGGCTTTCGATCGCTCCGATCCAGACGCGCCGAGATTGGGGGCGCCTCCGGGACGATTCGTATTGCGGCCAGCGGATCGGAGCCAGGGCCTTCGACACCCCGGACCCTCGGGTGGCGCCAGCTCGCCTGAGCGCCCGCCGGGCCCGAAACCGACAGTCGCAAGCGGACGAGCTCGCCCGCCCACTGGGAAAGCGGCACCCGGATTCGGGCGTTTTCCCCCGATGCGAGCTCGTGCCGGCTCAATCCGTGGCCCATCCCGGCCCGGCCCCGCAGCTCGACTTCGACAACGGCGGGAGCCGCGTCTTCTCGGCCGGTGGCCTCGACTCGGGTCTCGAACCGGGCCTTTCGTGTGGCGACAAAGACCGCATCGAGATAGCTCGGCGCCGGCATCTCGATGTCCTTTCCGACCGTCACGATTCGCTCCTGGCGCGAGCGCCGGTTTCGGGTCTCGGCACCGAGAAACCGCAGCCTCTGGATTCTCAGCCGTGTATCGGTCCCGGGCTGGGGCCGTCCCTTTCGCGTCAAATCCAGGAAGTTGAGACCCGTTCGCACCGAGCCGGCGGGAAACTCGAGCCGATAGCGGTCGAGCTCGGGATGGACGCGCACCCGGCCCACGGGCTCGTCGTTGAGCCGCGCGGCGAATCGCACCGGTTTGAGAGCCGCGCCCGTCCCGACCCGGCCTTCGAGCTCGACCCCGGTCACCTCGCCGCGGGCGGCAAACAAGGTGACCCTGGCCAGGCGCCGGTGCAGGCGGAGCCTCGCGGTGTCCGGGCTCTCGGCGCCCTCCATGCGCCAGCCGAATCCGAGACGATCGAGATTGACTCGTTCGGGCACCGAGATCACGCGCGTGGTGACATGTTCGCTCTGGAAGTCCACAAAGTCGGCGAGCTCCAGAGCCGGTCCGCGTCCACAGGCCGCCAGAAACAGGACCGCGAGACTCACAGCCGGCGCGAGCGCTTTTCGAAGCGGGCTCAAACCGGCATTGCGTGAGCTACGGCCGGGAGACAGCGGGTCTCGTCGCAGGCCTGGTAGCGGACTTCGATTCTTCCCCCCGACCCCTCGCCGGTCGGCCTCACCCGAGCAGGGATCTCGATCCGCCCTTCATAGATCAGCACACGCTCCCGACCCAGCAGTTCCGCCAGTTCTTTTCCCGGCGGCAGGACGACCGAGTCCAGCTCGGCGTTCTGCGCCACGACTTCAGTCGGATGGATCCAGTCGGGCGCATCGTCCTGCGGGTAGCCCGCGTAGATATGCCAGCCGGGCTCGATCTCGATCCGGATGCGCGCCGTCCTCCAGCCGTCTCCATCCGGCTCGCCAAAGTCGGCCGCGATCTCGACGTGCCTCCGCGCTTCCTCCCCGAGATCCTGCGGGCTCGCACCTCCAGCTTGCGGCCTCGAGGAAGGACCGGACTCTTTCTCCACGGCCGCCCAGCGGCGCGCCGCCATCGCCATCGTCCGGGCGGCGCCGGGCACACGCTCGACCACCGGAGCCGCCGAGGCCAGCGCCCGCTCGGCCAGCCGGGCCCAAGGCCCACTCTCATCAGTCCGGGCGAGCTCGATCAAGTTGAGCACGGCGATGGCGTTGGCGGCGGGCATGGCGCCGTCAAACAGGTCCTTGCTCCGCACCAGAACGTCGGGACGCTCCTCGGAAGCAAAAAAACCGCCGGCGTCATCGGCCAGACACTCGACCTGCTCCCCGGTCAGCTCGATCGCCGCCTCCCGCCAACGCGGCTCTCCGGTCGCCCGCGCCAGCGCCAGAAGGCCCCGCACCGGAAAGACATAGTCGCTCAAGAAGGCTTCGATCCGCCCTTGATCCGCTCCCTCCCAATCGCGCCAGGCATGGAGCAGCCGCCCGCCCGGTGTGCGCAGGCGCTCGAGAAGAAACGTCGCCGCCGAAGCGGCCATCTCGATCATGGTCCGCTCGTCCAGCGCCGAGCCGGCGGCCGCCAGACCGGCGATCGCGGTGCCGTTCCAATCGACCAGGATTTTGTCGTCGGTCAGCGGATGGGGCCGCTCGGCCCGCGCCTCGAACAACCGCCGGCGCAGTGGCTCGATCTCGGCCACCAGCTCGCTCTCGGTGGTCCGCCGCCGCTCGGCCTGGTGGTCGAGCCTCTCGGGCAGGTGAAGAACGTAGTGCTCGCCTTCAAAAAAGGGTGTCCCGTCGAAGCCGTAGAGCGGGGCCAGAAAGCCAAAATCCTCCTCGCCAAGGACGCTTCGCAGCTCCTCCCGGGTCCACACGTGGAAAGCGCCCTCGGAGCCCCCGGTCTCCGCGTCCAGGGCACTCCAGAACGCGCCGTGCTTTGAGGTCAGCTCGCGAGAGAGAAACTCCGCGGTCTGCCACAACACTCGCGCCGACTGCGGGTCGCCGGTCAGCCGGTAGTGACGGGCGTAGACTTCCAGCAGAAGCCCGTTGTCGTAGAGCATCTTTTCGAAGTGGGGGATCTTCCACTCGCGATCGGTGGCGTAACGGTGAAAGCCGCCGCCGAGCTGATCGTAGATCCCGCCGCGCGCCATCTGATCGAGCGTGGCCGAGAGCATCCGGCCGGCGGTCTCGTTTTCTTCCGCGAACTCGAGCAAGAACATCAGGTTCGACGGCGTCGGGAACTTGGGTGCCGAGCCAAAGCCGCCCCATGAAGGGTCGAACGAGCGCTCGAGCTCTTCAAACGACTGCTGGGCCACGGCCCCGGGCGGCGGCGTGGCATCCGGATCGCCGGCCAGCTCGGCTCGGCCCCCCAGATGCTGGCGGATCGCGTCCATGACACTGGCCGACTGGGTCTCCACATCCGACCGGCGCTCGCGCCAGGCGTCCTCCATCGACCGCAGCACGGTAGGAAACCCTGGAAGACCCGGGCGGTCGACCGGCGGGAAGTAGGTGCCGGCGAAAAAGGGCTCGAGCTCCGGGGTCAGAAACACCGAGTTGGGCCAACCGCCGTGACCGGTCAGGACCTGGGTGGCGGTCATGTAAATCTCGTCGAGCTCCGGCCGCTCCTCCCGGTCGAGCTTGATGTTGACAAAGGACCGGTTCATCAGGGCCGCGATCTGCTCGTCGGAGAACGACTCGCGCTCCATGACATGACACCAGTAACAGGTCGAATACCCGACCGAGAGAAAGATCGGGCGATCCTCCCGGCGCGCACGCTCGATGGCCTCGTCGCCCCACTCGTACCAGTCCACCGGGTTGTGTCGATGGAGCTGCAGGTAGGGACTGCTCGCTTGCGCGAGTCGGTTGGTGTGATCCGCCGGGCCCGACACGGCGCGATTGTACAGAGCCCCACGGGGGGCGAGACGGGTTAGGCTCGCAACCGCCATGACGCCCCGCGCCCGCCTCCGTCTCTTTCGCCTGCTCGCTCTCGTACTCGGTCCGATCGTGTTTGTTCTCGTGGCCGAAGGGGCGCTGCGGGCGATCGGCTACGGTTATGACACCCGCTTTTTTGTGCCGATAGAGGGCGCGGAGACCACCAACCCACGCTACGGCTACCGCTTCTTCGGCCCACTGTTGGCTCGGACGCCGGTCGTGGAGCGACTGGAGCGCGAGAAGAAGGATGGCGAGTACCGGATCTTCGTCTTGGGCGGCTCGGCCGCCATGGGCACGCCCGAGCCGGCCTTTGGGGTTGCCGAGATCCTCGAAGTCTTGCTGGAAGAGACCGACCCCTCGACCGACTACGTGGTGATCAACGCCGCCATGGCGGCCATCAACTCGCATGTCGTCGCCGAGATCGCCCGCGAGTGCGCTGCGCGCGAGCCCGATCTGTTTCTGGTCTATCTGGGGAACAACGAAGTGGTGGGACCCTATGGGCCGGGGAGCATCTTTGGCCGCTTCTCCCCCAACAACACCTTCGTCCGTCTCCACTCGCGCCTCAAGAAGCTGAGGTTGGCGCAACTCCTCGAGGCGGCCCTGCGGCGCTTCGGGCGGTCCGGACGGCGACCGGTGAGCTGGCGGGGAATGGAGATGTTCGCCGAGCACCAGGTCGCGGCCGACGACCCGCGTCTCAGCGCGGCCTACGAGCACCTGGAGCGCAACCTGAGGGAGATCGTCCGACGGGCGCACGATGCCGGAGCCGGGGTGGTGCTCTCGACCGTCGCCACCAACTTGAAGGACAGCCCGCCTTTTAGCAGCAGCGGTTCGTCCGGCCTCGGGGAGGACGAGCTCGGGCGGCGGGACAAGCTCTACAACCGCACCATTGAGCGGCTGCGCCGCGGCGAGGCGGCCGCGGCCGTCGGCCCTCTAGAGCAAGAGGCGGCGGCGCGACCCGACTCGGCCGAAACCCGCTTTTTACTCGGCACTACCTTGCTGGCTACCGGCGATCCACGCGCTCGGGAAGAGCTCGTTCTCGCCCGCGACCTCGACACGCTGCGGTTTCGGGCCGACTCGGAGGTCAACCGCATCATCCGCGAAGTCGCGACCCATGAGGGGGCGACGCTGCTCGCCGCGGACACCCTGCTCGAGCAGAGCCCCGAGGCCGGTGGGCGGCCGCTTGGCCGGGAGCTCTTTTACGAGCACGTCCATTTCAACTATCTGGGCAACTACCGGCTGGCGCGGGCGTTTCTCGAAGCGGCCAAAGGACACCTGTCAGGCCGGACGGGCGCCGTGCCGACCGCGCAGCGCGTGGCACAGCGTCTGGCCTTCTCGCCCGAGGACGCTTGGCGGATGCACCATGACATTTTGCGCATGATGCGCCGGCCCCCGTTCACCGCTCAACTGGGACACACCGCGCGCTTGAATCGTCTCGCCCTCGAACGACGGCGATTGCGCGCCGGATCGGTGGCCGACCGCGCCACCACTGACGAGCTCTACCGGCGGGCCGTCGGCAACGGGCCGGGCGACCCGATGCTGACCGCACGCTACGCGCGGCTGCTCGCGGCGCGCGGCGAGGCGAAGCGCGCCGAGACGCACTGGCGCCGCCTCGTGAGCCTCGTACCCGGCGCGCAGGAGTGGCGCACGGGCCTCGGATTCTCGCTCGCGGACCAGGGTCGCTTTGACGAGGCGAGAACGGAGCTCCAGCGGGTAGTCGACCTCTATCCCGAGCTCCCGGAGCCACTGTCCAACCTGGCGACGGTGCTCGAACGGCTTGGCGAAACCGACCGAGCCGAAGATCTCTACCGCCGCGCGCTCGACCTCCAGCCCGACTTCGAGACCGCGGCGATCAACCTCGGCGTCCTTTTCGAGGCCGACGGCAGAGCCGAGAATGCCGAGGACCTGTACCGGCGTCTGACCGAACTGCACCCACGCTCCGCCGAGGCGCCTTTCCGCCTGGCGGCGCTGTTCGACCGCTCGGAGCGGCTGGACGAAGCCGAAGAATGGTACCGGAGGGCGATCCGTCAAGACCCCGGCAAGGCCCTGGCCCACAACAACCTCGGCTTCCTCCTCGAGCGCGGCGGCCGCCTCGAGGATGCGGCCAAGGCGTATGCGCGGGCGGTCGAGGAGGACCCGGCGCTGGCCGTCGGCTACTTCAACCTCGGCGATATCCTGCTACAGACCGGCCAGCCGGCGCAGGCGGCTTCGATGTACCGCGCCGGGCTGGCGCTCGACCCCGACAACGCCCAGGCGCGCGAGAACCTCGCGCGCTCCGAGCAAGAGCTCGGCCAAAATCCTGGCTAGCTAACTCGCGCGCTGCTCTTCGAGCTGCCCCTCTACCTCACCCGGCTCGGGGAAGCGGCCGGTGGCCTTCTTTGAATAGATGAGGTCACCGTCGTAGGTGACCTCGAAGACGCCGTCGCGTCCCTTGATCAGCTCGACTTTCTGTCCAAAACGTCGTTCGATCTCGTCCGCCAGACCGGCGGCTCGTGGCTTGTAGTTTCAAACGACGCAGTATTCGATCGTCATCACGGGCATTGCGGGCCCTCCCTTCGGGCTCGGATTATATCGGCTTCTTTGGAGGTCGTCGGCGAAGCTGCGCGACGATCTCCAGATGACCGGTCTGTGGAAAAAGGTCCAGAAACGTCAGCTCTTCGAGCACAAAGCCCGGGCCCATCATCTTGAGGTCGCGGGCCAGAGCCGCCGCGTGGCACGAGACGTAGGTGAGCCGCTTGGGCCGGCGCTCGAGGAGCTTGACGCGCACCTTGGCGGTCAGCCCGACACGCGGCGGATCGACCACCACCCGGTCGGTGTTCTCGCGCAACTGAGGGATCCAGCCGTCGACCGCGGTGGGCACAAAATCGATGTTGGTGATTCCGTTGAGCCGCGCGTTCTTGCGGCCGTACCGTGTTGCCACTCGGTCTCCCTCCACCGCCACCACGGTGTCGTACCGGCGCGCCAGCGGCAGGGTGAAAAAGCCGGCGCCGGAGTAGAGATCGACCGCCTCTCCACCCCGGTCCTCCCCGACGACCGCCGAAATCAGCTCTTCGAGCAGCCCGGCGTGGCCCTGGAAAAAGACCCGCGCATCCAACCGGTAAACCCAATCGCCAACGGCCAGGGCGATGTCGCTTCCGGGCAGACCGGCCACCGGCGGCGCGGCCGACAGCGCCTCGGACGACGCCAGAAGATCCAGCCGGCT
This sequence comes from Candidatus Multivoradales bacterium, assembly GCA_965224065.1. Taxonomy (GTDB): domain Bacteria; phylum Acidobacteriota; class Thermoanaerobaculia; order Multivoradales; family JAHEKO01; genus JAOTZA01. The sequence continues at coordinate 3,496,486 of CBDCYF010000005.1, read as the reverse complement.
TACGGTCTCCCCGCCCAGGCGCTTCGGCAGCAGCGGCAGGAGCGACTCGAGGTCTTTCACCAGCACCGGACAGCGATCCACCTCGACGACCTCACGAGTGCCGCGCCGGTGGTAGCCGATCGCGGCACGTTCCTCCCCCGGCCGCACCTGAAGCTGGGTGCGCAACCGGTAACCCCAGGCGTCTCCGACGATCACGCGCTGGCTGTCGGGGAGCTCCAGCCCACCCAGACGCGTCAAGGTCTCCCGGGCGGCGTCGACCTTGAGCTCGGTCTGGAGCCCATCCTCCAGGTGCTGCAGGTCGCAGCCACCACAACGCTCGAAAAAGGGGCAAGGTGCCGCCCGGCGCCCCGCGCCCGGCTCGAGGATCTCCACAATCTCGGCGCGACCGTACTGCCGCCGCCGCTCCACGATGCGCACGCGCAACAGGTCTCCGGGCGCCGAGCGCGGCACAAAGATCGGTGCGCCGCGGTAGCGTCCGAACCCGTCCCCGCCGTCGACCAGCTTCTCGATCCGAATCTCGAGCTCGTCGGCCGCCGCCAGGGTCGAGCCCACGGTCTCCGCTCCGCCCCCCCGGACCGGCGTACCCGTCATCGCTCGGACCGCATCAGCAAGTGGATCCGGTCGGCCAAACCGGGCAACCTCTCATCCACCTCCCGACGCAGTTCTTCCGGGCCGTACCGTCGCGTCAGATGGTGGAGCAAGATGGCTCGATTCCGAAACCGGTCCGCCAGCCGCACCAGGTCGTCTAAGTGGAGGTGTCCGTACTCGGTAGCCCGATCACGCTCTACGGCGCCGAGAAACGTGCATTCGATCAAGAGCACATGGGCGTCGAAAAGCCGCGGCTCGAGATCGAAAACCCGACGGCTGGTGTCCCCACAATACGAGACCCAGACCTCCTCCCGTTCGGCCGAGACCTCGACCCCGGCGCGGCGCAACCGGGCGATCTCCTCCCCGGGACGCCCCCGATGTTCGGGCTCGAGTTTTTGTACCCGACGCACCAGGTGGTATCCGAGCGCGGGAACGCCATGGTCGACGGCAAAGGCCTCGACCTCGAGATTCTTCCCCACCCCTACGCGCTCGCCGGGCTCGAGGCCTTGGATCGAGTAGTCGTATTTCGCCCGCTCCAACCCCTCGGCGGCCCGGACAAAACGCTCAAGCGCCGCCCGGCACTCGGCCGGGCAGTACACCCGTGTCGTCGCGAGCCCCTGCATCGCCCGGTTCGAGAGCACGAAGGGAAGACCCGAGGCGTGGTCGAGATGACCGTGGGTGAGAAAGATCTGCTCCGAGCCGGTCAGCTCGAGGGCACCGCGCCCGACGTCAAAAGCCAGACCCGGCGGATGGACCCGGAACCAGGTCCGGTCGCCGGCGCGAGACTCGCCCTCGATCTTGAGTTGATCGCAGCGAAAAACGGCTCGCCCCACGGCAGCGGGCTAGAGCTCTTGATAGAGCCAGCGACTCAGAGCATCGAGCCGCCGCGACAGCGACTCGGGCTCGGGGTCGATAAACCAGAGCGCGGCGGCTACCGACGAAAGCAGCGAGTTGCCGTCCTGTGGCGTAAAACAAAAACCGTACAGCTCGCGGCTTTTTCGTATCGCCAGTGTCGGCAGGACCACCACGGTCTGCGAAAGGATCCGGCCGTAGTACCCATGGTCGCGGCCAAAGCTAAAGACAATGTTCGCCTGGTTCTTTTTGGTGACCGCTACACGGACGTTATCGCGCAGCCGCTTCTCCACCTCTTCGAGGGTAACGTCGCGGTTGAAGGCGAGACGAAACCATATCGAGTGCATGTACTGGGTGTTGATCTTGGCGGCACTCGAGAAGAGGTCGAAGTCCTGCCCCAGGGTCTCGAAGAGATGGTGCGCGTCCTTGGCGTGGTGGGTTCCGAACTCGGCGTCCTGGTGCCCGCCGACCTGCGGCGCCGGAATGAACTTGTCCGGCTGCGTGACGTCGTTGGCTCTGCGCATACACACAAAGTTGCCCTGTTCGAGGCAATAGGAGTCACCGTCGTCGCACAGTGTCTTGATCAGGGTCGTGATGTTGTGAGTATTGCAGGAGACGATCTGGACAAAACGATCCTCACCGGGCACGAGCGCCTCGTCGTTGACGCCACGCGCGTAGGGCTTGCCAAAACCGAACTCGCTGCCCTGCGCCAGAAAGCCCTTGGGACCGCTCAGGTCGAGGTACTGCTTTTCCTTGTTGGCATTCCCCGCCGGTGTGCAGTCGATCACCACGGTCGCGCGCTCGAGGGCCTCGCGCGCCTCGAAGCTCACCTTGTGGCCCAGTCCTTCGAAGGCCTCGATGCTCTCCTTGTCGGTGGCCAGCTTGGCCCCGCGCATCATCAGATGCTGGATCCGCGCCCGGTCGGACTCCAGGGGCGTTCGCTTGTGAAAGGTGATCTCGTCGATCCCCATGTGCTCGCGAAAATCGGTCAGCAGGCCGATCAGGGGCTCTCCGATCGTTCCGGTTCCAACTACATGAATAATGCGGTTCATCTTTTCCTCACTCGGGACCTTCTCCGTTTCCCCATTCCCCATGTCGGCCGCCACCGCGCCATCCGGCGTCGCGCCGAGCAAACTCGTCAATATCGCGGTGGACCTCGACCAGTGTGCGCGTCACGAGGGGGTCACAGACTTCGTTCTCGCACTCGTACGTATAGACGTTGAACTCGTCCCTCCGCGCAAAGCCGGAGAGGGTCTGGTAGGTATCGCAGTTGCCGCACTTGACCGAAAAGTTGCGGATGTTGACGAAACCGGGCTCGGACAACAGTAGCAAGCTCCAACCGGAAAGCGGCCCCAGCTCGATGCGCGACCGACTCTAGCAGGGCGCGGGGATCCCCGAAACCCTCCCGGACCTCCGGTCTGCGGGCCGCCGGTGTGGCGGCTACACCGACGCAGCGGCCTCGGCGGTCAGCGTCTCGAGCAGCGCGCGCAGATCGCGCTCCGGCGACACACCGGTGCGCAAAAAAGCCACTTCCCCGCGGGGGTTTAGCACCATCACCGTGGGCAGACCGTAGATTCCCAGCAGGACCGAGACCTCGTCCGCCGGATCCATCAAGACCGGGTAGGGAAACGGCCGTTTCTCGACAAACTGCCGGACCTGCCGCTCGGCTTCCCCGACGTTGACGGCGACAAACTCGACCCCCCGGTCGCTGAAATCCTCATGAAGAGGCTTGAGAATGTCGGCCTGCACGTGGCAGGGCAGGCACCAGCTCGCCCAGAAATCGAACACCACAATCTTGCCGGCAAAGCTCGAGGGCCCCATCTTCGGCCCGTCCAGCGAGGCCAGCCGGAAATCCGGGACGGCGAGATCCGTAGCCGCCTCGGCTTCGGGAGACCGCCCGCACGAAGTCAGCGCCACGATCACCAGCAGAGCACACGCCACTGTTTCCACCGACTTCATCCGTGAAGCATACGCGAATTCGCCCGAATGTCGCAGTGCCGGGCAGTGTGTGGACAGCACGGGGGCAGCGCGGGATGAAATAAAGAAACGGCCACGAGCCGGACCGGAGGACTTCCGCGTCGCTCCGGCCGGCTCGCAGCCGCTTTATCGAGTTCAGACCGACCGACTACCGACGGCGGCGGGTGGCCTTCCTCTTGGTCTTACGTTTGGTCGCCTTGCGCTTGGCCGGTCTCCGCTTGGCCTTGCGCTTGGTGGCCTTCTTCTTGGTCTTACGCTTGGTCGCCTTGCGCTTGGCTTTCCGCTTCGCGGGCTTACGCTTGGCCTTCCTCTTGGTCTTGCGCTTGGTCGCCTTGCGCTTCGCCGGCTTCCGCTTCGCTTTGCGCTTCGCCTTCCGCTTCACCTTGCGCTTGGCCTTCCTCTTGGCTTTGCGCTTCGCGGGCTTGCGCTTGGCCTTCCTCTTGGTCTTGCGCTTGGTCGCCTTGCGCTTCGCCGGCTTCCGCTTCGCTTTGCGCTTCGCCTTCCTCTTTACCTTGCGCTTGGCCTTCCTCTTGGCTTTGCGCTTCGCGGGCTTGCGCTTGGCCTTCCTCTTGGTCTTGCGCTTGGTCGCCTTCTTCTTCGTCTTGCGCTTCGTCGCCTTACGCTTCGCCGGCTTCCGCTTCGCTTTGCGCTTCGCCTTCCGCTTGACCTTCCTCTTGGCCTTCCGCTTCGCGGGCTTGCGCTTGGCCTTCCTCTTGGTCTTGCGCTTGGTCGCCTTCTTCTTCGTCTTGCGCTTCGTCGCCTTACGCTTCGCCGGCTTCCTCTTGGTCTTGCGCTTGGTCGCCTTGCGCTTCGCCGGCTTCCGCTTCGCGACCTTGCGCTTGGTCTTGCGCTTGGTCGCCTTCTTTCGGGTTCGCTTCTTTGCCATCGGTTATCGCCTCCCGCCCCTATGCGGGGCGATTGGACCCACGGGCCCAAACTCATGCGCAAGAGCGACATTGCCCTCACGCTGATCCGTCGAACTCGGCGTCCTCGTCGACGCGAAGGTTACCGCGGGCTCGTTCACCTCTTGGGTGTCCGGTTGCACGAGATTGCCTTCCGCAACCTGGCCGGCAACCGGAGCCGCCGATGCTTCGAGCGCGGAACCACTCGCGTGATCGCCGCCGCGGGTATCGGTTTCTTGGCGCGAAAAAATCGCCGACTCGATGTTGTGAAGAAAACGGTCGCCGCAGCTCTTTCGCAGATCGCGAACCACAATCCCGCGCCGCCGCGCAGAGTCGTCGCGCGCTCCGACTACAGGAGGGGCAAGGAGAGGCTGATCTGCCATGAGGAAGTTCGCGTCGCGCTCGTGTCGAACGCGCAAAGCTTGCACTACATGTAGCGTATTTGTCAAGGCTTCGCCACAAGATCTTGTGGTGTACCCACGTGACTATAATCCGCGCCATGTCCGACAACGAGCGACGCTTCACCTCTTCGGGGATACCTCTCGAGACGAGCTACGACGCGCGACAAGGCGCGACGAAGAACGAGAGCAAAGGCGAACACCCGGGTAGCTATCCTTTTACACGCGGCCTCTATCCGGAGATGTACCGGCGTCGTCTGTGGACGATGCGTCAGTACGCCGGGTTTGCAAGCGCCGCCGAAACCAATCGACGCTACCGTTACTTGCTCGATCACGGCACTACGGGATTATCGGTCGCCTTCGATCTGCCTACACAGATCGGTTTTGATTCCGACCACAGCATGTCGGTTGGCGAAGTCGGCCGCGTGGGTGTGGCGATCGATTCGATCGAAGACATGAGAAGGCTGTTCGACGGTATTCCCCTCGACCGCGTCACGACCTCGATGACCATCAATTCAACGGCCGCGATCCTGCTCGCTTTGTACTTGGCGACCGCCGAGGAACAGGGCGTCGATTGGGAGCGGCTCGGCGGCACGGTGCAGAACGACATCCTCAAGGAGTACGCGGCGCGCGGCACCTACATCTTTCCACCCAAGCCATCGCTCGCTCTCGTCACCGACGTCATCGAGTTCTGCTCCGATCGGGTGCCGCGCTGGAACCCCATCTCGGTCTCCGGGTACCACATGCGCGAGGCCGGGTGCACGGCGGTGCAGGAAGTCGCGTTTACGCTCGCCAACGGCCTTTGCTATGTCGGCGCCGCCATCGAGCGCGGCCTCCGGGTGGATGAGTTCGCCCCGCGGATCTCGTTCTTTTTCAACGCCCACAACAACTTTCTCGAGGAGGTCGCAAAGTTCCGCGCCGCGCGACGGTTGTGGGCCGAACTCATGACGGAGCGCTTCGATCCCTCGAGCGAGCGCTCCCTGTGGCTGCGCTTTCACACCCAGACCGCGGGCTCCACCCTCACCGCACAGCAACCGAAGAACAACGTCGTACGGGTGGCCCTGCAAGCGCTCGCCGCGATTCTCGGCGGTACACAGTCGCTCCATACCAACGCGTTCGACGAAGCGCTGGGGCTGCCCACCGAAGAGTCGGCTCGCCTGGCGCTCCGGACCCAGCAAGTGTTGGCCAGCGAGACCGGCGTCGCCGACGTGGCGGACCCACTGGGCGGCTCGTACGCGATCGAGGCGCTGACCGACGAGATCGTGACGCGAGCGCGCGCCTACATCGAGAAGATCGACGACATGGGCGGAGCGATGACGGCGATCGACGCCGGATACCAGCAAGACCAGATCGCCGAAGCTGCCTACAGGACGCAGCGGGCGGTCGAAGACGGCGAGGAACAGGTCGTCGGCGTCAACATTCATCGTGCCTCCGGAGCCGAGGCGAGCGAGACGTTTCCGATCGACCCGGCGGTCGAGCAACGGCAGGTCGAGCGCTTGAAGGCTTTGAAACTGCGGCGCGACACCGAGCGGGCCGCGACGGCCCGCGGGTCGCTCGCCGACGCCGCCCGCGAGGGGCGGAACCTGATGCCGCCGATCCTCGACTGCGTGCGCGCCGAGGTGACGCTGGGAGAGATCGCGGATACGCTGCGAGAGATCTACGGCGAGCACACAGAGGGCGATTTGGGTTGAAGCGGTAGCCCCGTCGGCGGCCGGCGGGCGGGGGCAAGCCCCGCCCCTACAGGTTGAAACGGCCGGCGCCCCAAAATGGCCGCCCGGTGACCGGTGCCTCCGTCGGGTCGCCTCTTTGTGGGGAGGGCCTTGCGACCTCCCTTGCCTTCTTCGTGTAGGGGAGGGCCTTGCGCCCTCCCGGGCGGGGGCGAGCCCCGCCCTTACAAGTTGAAGCGGCCGGCGCCCTGCCGGCCGTCCGGAGCGAGCCCACCCCGCCACCTCCGGTGGCCTACTCGGTGGGTGTCGCGCCGCCGGTGTCTTCGGGCGCCGGGACCGGCTCGGCGTCACGGACGGCGTCGATCTTGCGCCGCAGCTCGTCGACCGATTCCCGCGACAGCATCAGCACCGCGGAGCGGCCCTCGCGCACCGCGGGATACACACCGTCGCTTTCGGGATAGAGCCTCAGACTCTCGGCTCCTTCTTTGGCGCCGAGCTCGATCTCCATCATCGGCTCTCCCAGCGTTACGGAGCCGGCGTCCACGATCCTCTCGGCCTCGGTGTCGGCAACCGCATAGAGCACGTCGCTCGCGGTCGTGTAGGCGATCTTGTCTTCGCCCCGCAACCAGTCGCCGTCCGAGCGCTCGAGCGTCAGCCCGACGCCGTCTTGGCGCAACGTAAAGCTGTCGATCTCATAGACCTCGAGTCCGGTCCAATCGGTCGAGCGCCAATCGTCCCCGGCGGTCAGAACCAAGCCGGCGAGATCGGTCTCGGTCTCGAAGACCTGGCCACCGGTGAGGGCAAACCGTTTGCCGGCATCCTCGTCCCGGGCCGCGCCCAGGCGCACCTCGACGTCTTCCCCGCTCCCCAGCGTGGCCCGGACGGTCGCCTCGGCCGGCTCGAGCCCCAGGTCCGTCAGGGGGCCGGGCTGGTCCAGAAAGGCCTCGATCGTGAGCCCCGTCAGCTCGTCCAGAAGATCGGTTACTTGGTCCTGATCGGCCTCATCGGAGTAGGGCGCCACAACCCGGAAGTCGTCGCCGCTCTTCTCCAGCACGATCTCGTCTTCCCCGCCGGCCCCGAGAAGACGCAACCTCGAGATCTCCGAACGATCGAACGGGAACGCGTCCTTCGACCGCCACTCCCCGGGCTTCTTGTCCAGATCGTCCCGGAAGCCGCCCGCCACCACGTAGGCTTCGGTCCGGCCTTCCACGGTGACCAGGACGTTGGAGGAGGCGGGGATCTGCTCGCCGACCTTGAGCGTCCATTCGTCATCCGCCGTCCGCACTCGAACGCTCGTGCCGGGGGAGGCCAGCCCTGCGTCCTCGGGCACGAATTCCTCGAGTGTTCTCTCTTTTTCGAGATCGCTCAGCCGCTCAAGGACGCCGGCGATCGAGTCCTCGTCGGCGCGCGCCTCCAGGGGCTCGGCGATCCGCCACGACGCGGCGTCGGCGGACGCGCCTTCCTCGGCCGCCGTCTGCCCGTCTTCCCGCTCGTCCTCGGGGGCGACGGCAGCCGGCCGTTCGAACCGCACCACCTCGCCACCTCGCTCGATCGTCAATCCGGTGACTTCCTCCGGCTCGAAGACCAGGACTTTCTTGGCCTGCTCGGCCCTCTCGTCGGTCGAGGGCAGGTCGCGCTCGAAGAACCACACAAACGCACCGAGGGCCGCGACGACCAAAAACAGGATCAACAGCGAGCGCGGGCGCATCGGGGTCCCTCGCGTCTATCTCCGGCGGCGGAAATAGACCGCAGTCCCCGCCAGCACCGCCAGACCCGGGAGCACGACAAAAACCAGCAGGCTCAGGTTGCGCATCTGCGACCCGGTCAACGTAAGCCGGACCTGCTCGGGCTTCTTGGGCGGGATACCCACGAGGTTCTCGCGCTCGACCAGCCAGTTGATCGTGTTGATGAAGAGCTCGGCGTTGCCGACGTTGGCCAACTGGCCGTTGGTGAAGAAATCCGAGTCACCAAAGACGACCATTCGCATGTCCGCCGTCTCCGCCGGCTCGTCGACCGCGGAGTCTTCGCCTTCGCCTTCGCCGTCCTCGTCTTCGCCGGGAGTCTCGATGGAGGATTCTTCGGCCGGGGCGGATTCTTCGGCTTCGTCCTCTGCCAACCGCACCGCCAGCGCCAGCGGAACCGGGCCGTCCAGGTCGTCGTCGTCCTGGGCGATTCCCTGCAAATCGGTGAGATTGCGCTCGCCCCAGCCCTCGCCGGAGGTGCGCAGCAGTTCGGTGATCTCGAAGCCTTCGGCGGCATCGGCGGCATCGGCGGCAGCCACCGAGCGGGACAGCGGAAAGATCACCGGGACCTGGGCCTGGTCGAGGGATCGAGTGATCGGGTGAGAGCCATAGGAGCTCACAACGATGGTCTCGGCGCCGAAAAACGGCAGAGGATTGGCCGGATCGATCACGATGTCGGCGCCTACTTCGATGCCGAACTCGCGCAGTAGGGCCTCGAGCCCCAGGTCCTTGATCTCGCCGGCCGGAGTGAGACCGGGGTCGATCAGCGCCATCAACCGTCCGCCGCCTTCCAGATAGCTCCGCAGGACTTCGAGCTCCGGCTCGACAAAGCTCGACGTCGGACCGGCGATGACCACCAAGTCCGTGCCATCGGGAACGGCGATCTGCCCCAGCGACGCCCATTCTTCGACCTCGAGGTTGTCCTGGCCCAGCAGCGTCTGGGCTTGATCCAGACCCGTGGCGCCAAAATCGTCCAGGCTGCGCTCGCCGTGGCCGCTGGTAAAAAGGATCTTGGGCTTTCTACCCTCGGTGAGCTCGATCAGCGTGCTGGTAAAGATCTGCTCGCCGTTGAAGCCGGTCATTTCCGGCCCTTGCCCGAGCTGTAGGCCCGAGTAGTCGTACTCGGCGAGATCGGCGCTGTCGACGACGCGGCGATCGTCGCCGCTGTCGAACACCACCACGTCCAGTTGCGACAGATCAAAGCGCTCCACCAGCGACCTGGCTTCGACGAGGTTCTTGTCGGGATCCACAAAACGCACCGAAAAGTGCGGTGACTCGGCCTCATAACGCGCCAGGAGCTCGCGTACCGGATCGTGGAGGGGCGCGGCCGGGCTCATCAGCGCCACCGCCTCGATGTCGCGATCGAGCGAGCGGACGACGTTGAGGCTTTTCTCCGACAGCGAGTACAGGCTGGTCGACGTCCAGTCGAACCGCTTGTAGTACTTGCCGCCGAGGTAGTTGACGAGCACCAGCAGCGCAAAGGCCAGGATGGCGCCCGCGCCCAGCGTTCCGGACTTGATCCAGCGCTCACGCGCCGCGCCGTCGGATCTCTCTATCGCCATTTCTTGACCTCCAGGGCCCGAGCGGCCAGAAACAGCAGAAACACCGTGGCCGAGGCGTAGTAGACGAGACGGCGGGTGTCGACCACGCCCTTCCCGAAGTCGTCCATGTGCTGCCAGAGGTTCAGAAACGAGAAGGCCTGCTTGAGGGTCTCGTTGTTGACCAGATTCTCGATCAGCCCGAAGGTGAAGAGCGGGATCAGGACCACAAAGGTCAGGAGGGCCGCCACGAGCTGGCTGCGGCTCAGGGTCGAGGCAAAAACACCCGCCGCCAGAAACAACGCGCCGATTCCGAGCACTCCCAAGTAGCCCGAGGCCACCGGGCCCCAATCGACGTCGGCGTATTTTTCGAGGATCAAGGCGTAGGCCAGGGTCGGCACCCACAAAAAGATGTAGAAGACGAGCGCGGCGAGATACTTGCCCACGACCACCTGCCCTTCGGTCACCGGGGCGGTCATCAAGACTTCGATGGTGCCGCTGCGGCGCTCCTCGGCCAGCAGACGCATGGTCAGGATCGGGGTGACAAAGAGCAGCACCAGCCAGAAAAAGAACGTCTGGCCGAAAAAGTACTCGAGCGGAGCCCCGATCTGGGCCCGCGGATCGGAGAGAAAGCTGACGATGATCCAGAAGACGAATCCGTTGACCAGCAACAAGAGAGCCAGCACGCTGTAGGCCAGCGGCGAGAAAAAGTACGCGCGGATCTCGCGCAGAAAGCTGGCGATCAAGCCGCTCATGCCGGCACCTCCCCATCCTGCGTACCGGTACTCTCGGCCAGCGGGCCGCTCCTACCGGCGCCATCGCGGGTCGTAAGCCGCACAAAGATGTCTTCGAGCGACGCCTTGCTCTGGTCGAGCTCGATCAACACCCAGCCGCGCTCGACCGCGGTGCGGAAGATGTCGCGGCGCGGATCGGCATTGCCCTCGCACTCGATCCGGAAACGGGTCGGCGTATCGTCGAGGGCGGTCACCGCGGCAACGCCGGGGATGGAGGCCAGCGCGCTCTCGGCACCCTCGGCCGGCCCGTCCAGGCCGACCCGCACCGCGGCGTTGCCCATCCATCTCTCTTGAAGCGTTTCGGGCGTGCCTTCGGCCACGATCTTGCCGCGATCGATGATCATGACGCGGTCGCACAACAGCTCGACCTCCGGCAGGATGTGGGTCGAGAGCAGCAACGTGCTCTCGCTCGCCAGCTCACGAATCAGCTCGCGGATGGCGATGATCTGCTTGGGATCGAGACCCACGGTCGGCTCGTCGAGGACCAGGACCCGCGGCTGGTGCAAGATCGCGGTGGCAAGCCCGACCCGTTGGCGGTATCCCTTGGAGAGGGTGCCGATAATCTGATCCTGGACGTCGGTGAGCAGACAGCGCTCGACCGACTGGCTGATGCGCTCGGTGGCCTGGCCCCGACCCAGACCTTCCAGCCGCGCGCGGTACATCAGGTACTCGCTCACCCTCATCTCGGGGTAGAGCGCGACGTTCTCCGGCAGGTAGCCGAGGTCGCGGCGGGCCCCCACGGGATCGCTCACCAGATTCTTGCCGTTGACGGTGATCCTTCCCGCAGTGGGCGGGAGAAACCCGGTGATCATCCGCAAGGTGGTCGTCTTGCCAGCCCCATTGGGCCCCAGGATGCCGACGATCTCTCCCTCGGCGATGCCGAACGACACATTGTCCACCGCCACATAGTCGCCGTAGCGGCGAGTCACAGCTTGGGCCTCAATCATCCTTCCTCTTTCCCTCTCGAGTTGGCGGATTGGGTGAGCGCGCGTCCCAGACTCGCAGCAATTCTAATGCCGGATCGGACAGGGCGAAGAAAACGCGAATATCAACTTCCCAAGCATCCGCAGCATCCGCGCGCGCGCCAACCTGACGCGCCGGTGGCCGGACAGGCGCCGTCTCGACGCTACAAGAGCTCGAGGAGCCGTGGCGAGACCGCCTGAATGGAGGCGACGTCGGCGAGCTCGGGCGCCGCGGGACCGACCGCCAGCAGCGGGACCGGCCGCCGGCTGTGAGTGCGGACCGCGGTGTCCTCGAAATTGCCGTGGTCGCTGGTCAGGATCAGCGTCGTCTCCGCGGTCCGCTCCCCCAGAATCCCGTCGAGCAAGCCGTCCAGACGCCGCACGACCTCGGCCGGCGGCATATCGAGGCGGCCGTGCCCCACCAGATCGGGCAGAAAGGTCTCAAAGAGAGTGAGCCGGTGACAGGCGGCCAATCGAGCCAGCCGGCGGCCCGCTTCCTCGGCCTCCACCGGATGGATACGCGCTCCGGCGCGCTCACCGGCCAGCTCGCCCTCGATGTCCCAGGTCGCCGCCCGGCCACGCTCCAGATCCTCCAGCGTGCGGAACGGGATGGAAGCCGCCTCCACGGCGCAGGTGGTCACCGAGCGCCTCGCTCGCCCCTCGCGAAGACGGAGCACGTAGGGCCCGGTGTACGCATTGGCAAAGGTGGCCCGATGACCTCGCTCGACCGCGTGGAGCAGCACGCTCGAGCGCTCGATGATCTTCCGCAGCCTGGGGCCCGGGAACCCCGTCACGTGGCGGCCCATCTTCTTCGAAGCGTTGACACCGGTGAGCAGGGCCGTCTGTCCGGTGGCGCTCTGGGGCAGACCGTCGACACCCAGCGTGGCGTCGATCGGCGCCAGCAGCAGCCCTTCGGCGTGGCTGGCTTGTTCGATCGTCAGCGGGCCACCCAGGAGCCGTCGAAGCGTGGGCGCCGGCGATTGCGAGAACGGATTGGAGGGGCCGGCGGGCGCCAGCCCGATTCCGTCAACAAAGACGAAGAGAAACCGATGGTAGTCTTTTTCCACCGTGAAGTCCGCTTACGAGATCGCCCTCGACAAACTCGCCGATCGCGGAATCGAGGCCCCGCGGGAAGACGCCTTGAGCGACGAAGGCCGCGAACGGGTCGCCGGTGCGCGGTCGCGCGCCGAAGCCTCGCTGGCCGAGCTCGAGATCCTCCACCGCGACCGGCTGGCCAAGATCACCGACCCCAAGGAGCGGGTCGAGGAGGAACAGGAGTACCGGCGCGAACGGGCGCGCATCGAAGACCGGCGCGAGCGTGAGATCGCGGCCCTCCGCAAGAGCTGATTCGCCGGTTAGCCCTCTTCCGGAAACTCGGCCACAAAGCGGTCGATGGCCCGCTCGTTGCCGCAGACATAGACCACATCACCGGGCTCGAAGGTAAATCCGGGATCGAGCTCGACCCGGAGCTCCTCTCCCCGCTCGACCGCCACGATCGAGACCCCGGTCAGATGGCGGATCCCGAGTGCCGCCGGGCTCTTTCCGGCAAACGCGGCCGGCGAGCTCCGCAGCACCCGAATCTGCGGGCCGACCGAGATCCCTTCCTGGCCCAGCAGCCGCGCCGCCAGGATCTGACCCGACACCTGGCTGATCGAGAGGGCGAACTCGGCACCGGCGCGATGGATGCGCTCGACGTTCTGCGCCTCATTGACCCGCGCGATCACCTGGGTCTCGGGTGCAAAGTCCTTCAGGATGACGGTGGCGAAAAGGGTCGCGCTGTCGCTGTCGACCGCGAGGATCACCCCCTGCGCCTTTCGCACGTCGATCTGTTCGAGCACCCGGTGGTCGAGGATGTCGCCGACGATGTCGATCCCCTCCCCATCCCGTTTGTCGATGATCACCACCTCTTCCCCGGCGTCGCGCAGCAGTTGCGCCACTTTTCGCCCCACCTCGCCGTATCCCGCCAGCAGAAACGGACCCGAGCGCCGCAGCGGCGTCGTGCCGGCACCGAGCTGCGCCAGCCGGTGGACGCTATCGCTGCTCCCCGCGACCAGCAGGATCCCGCCGGGCACCAGTTGCGTGTCGGGTGTGGGCTCGCCCACCATCTCCCCCGCCACCCACTGGCCGATGACGTTGACCCCCGCGCGCTCTCGGAGCCGGCTGGTCGCAAGAGTTTGACCGGCCAACTCGCTTTGATTCTCGATCCGGACCTCGCTCACCACCAGCTTGTTGCCCAAAAGCTGAGCGCCTTCGACCCGCGGGCTGATGCGCTCGCTGGCCCGCGCCGCCAGCGCCGCGCCCAGGATGTGCCGCGGCGTGTACACCGCGGAGGCGCCGGCGAGCATCATCGGTTTGCGGTGATAAGGCTCCTCGACTACAGCCAAAACCTCTCCCTCAAAACCGCTCTGCCGCGCCCCCAGGATCACCGCGGCGTTTTCGTCGTCGGCGGCGTTGGCGATCAGCGCGCGAGCCCGGGAGATGCCGGCGCGCTCGAGGACCCCGTCGTCGAGACGTCCCCGCACCACCGAGTGGCCTTTTTCGGCCAGACGCCGGGCTTGCGAGGAGTCGGGCTCGATGACCACGGTCTCGAGACCCGCGGCTCGCGCCTGCTCGAGCAGCGTCGCGACCGCGGATCCATAGCGATAGATGAGGACGTGGTCGCGGGCGTCCGGCGCCGAGCGTGGGAGACGGACCTCAAAACGCTCCTCGAGGACCGGGATGAGATAGATCGGGAAGATCAGGAAGATCAGAAAGACGCCGAGGAATTGCAACACCACGACGAAGATCACCATCAGCGGGTGCGACCAACGAGCATCCGCTCCGTAACCCGTGGTCGAGAGGGTCTCGGAGACAAACTCGAACGCCTCCCAGAAGCCCCGCGACTCCCCCTCGAAGAACCCCATCCCCAGCATGTACAAAACGGCCGTCACGACCAGCAGCACTGGAAGCGCCGCGAGCAAGAGCAGCAACCGTTTTTGCGACCGATGAAGCATCGAGCGACAGCGTCAATTACGGTGACAGGATACTTAATTCTCGGCGGCCACGACAGCGTTTGATCGATGCCGTGGAGAATTGAGTATCCTGTCACCGACCATGGCCGTGCGTCTCGACAAGTGGCTGCAGGTAGCGCGGATGTTCAAGACCCGCAGCCAAGCCACCCGGGCCTGTGCGGCCAGCCGGGTGAGAGTCAACGGCCTGGTCGCCAAGCCACACCGGCCGCTCGCCGTCGGCGACCGCGTCGAGCTCGAACACGCCGGCTGGGGCCGGATTCTGGAAGTGGTCGAGCTACGCGACAAGCCGCTGCCCAAGGCGGAGGCTCCGCGCGTCTACATCGATCACAGCCCTCCGAAACCCGAGCCGGAGCGCCGCGACCGCGCGGTTTTCTCAGGGGCTCGTCGCGAGCCGGGCGCCGGCCGGCCGACCAAGAGGGAGCGGCGGGAGATGGACAAGTGGCGGCGAAGATTGCGGGGACAGGATACTTAACTGTTAGCGCTCGCGGCCGATCATTACGTATCCTGTCACCGTAATTCGAGCGCCAACTGTTCGAGCCTGCCCGGAAGTAGGTTGGAGGCTCCGACACCCAGCAGGCGCACCGGGCGCCGGCGCGCCTCGCTCTTGTCGAGCAGGTTGCGGGCGACTTCGACCAGGACCTCCGGGTCGCGGGTCGGTGCCGCCAGGGTGCGCGAGCGGGTGATGGTGGTGAAGTCGCCGTAGCGCACCTTGATCGTCACCGTAAAGGCGGAAAGATCCCGCTTGCCGAGGCTCTTTGCGACCCCTTCCGCCAGCCGGGCGAGCTCGTCGCCCATCTCCTCGAATCGCTCCAGGTCTTCGGCGTAGGTTGTCTCGCTCGAGATGCTCTTGCGCTCGCGAACCAGTCGCACCGGCCGCTCGTCGATCCCGCGGCAGTAGTTGTAGAGCGTGCGACCGTGCTTCCCGAGCCGCCGCTCGAGCTCTTCGACCGAGGCCCGCCGCAGGTCTTCCACCCGCTCGAATCCCTTCGCTTGCAGACGCCGCTCGGTCGCCGGCCCGACGCCGGGGAGACAGCGCACCGACATAGGCGCCAGAAACGCCTCGACCTTCTGGGGCGGCACCACCGTCAGACCGTCGGGCTTGTCGTGGTCCGAGGCGATTTTGGCGATCAACCGATTGGGGCCGACCCCGATGCTCACCGTCAGCCGTCGCTCGTTTCGCACCGTCCGCCGGATCGCCTGAGCCACGGCGGTGGCGCTTCCCCACGGCTCGAGATGATCGGACACGTCGAGGTACGCCTCATCGATCGACACCGCCTGAACCAGCGGGGTGAAGCTCCTGAAAATGTCGAAGATACGCTCCGACTCGGCACGGTAGCGCTTGAAGTCGGGCTTGATAAAGACGAGGTGGTCGCAGCGCCGCACCGCCTGGGCGGACGGCATGGCGGAGCGCACCCCGAATTTGCGCGCTTCGTAGCTCGCGGCGGCGATGACGCCGCGCCCCTGGGGGCTACCCCCGATCACCACCGGTTTGCCGGCGAGCGACGGGTCGTCACGCATGTGGACCGCAGCGTAGAAGCAGTCCATGTCGCAGTGCAGGATGCGGCGTTGCGGCGCGGAAGTGTCCACGGCGCGATCATACTGAGGGACACGGACGCCTCGGGGTCGCCCTTCGCTCCAGCTCAAGCCACTCGGCGCCAGAGAGTCAGACCGCTCAAAGAAGCCAGCCGATTCCGCCATCGAAACGACCAACCGCGCGCTCGACCGGAAGACGCCGGACCGCCCGGAGTGTCGCCTGCGGTCCCGGTCGGAGGCTCCACGCGCTCGACCGGAAGACGCCGGACCGCCCGGAATGTCGCCTGCGGTCCCGGTCGGAGGCTCCACCAGGGACGTTTGACCGAGCGCAGGGCACGGTCTACGGAGTCCGTTCGCGATCCGGCGCGAGGGAAACCGAGGCGCGCGCCTCCGGATCACCGGAGTCCGGGTAGCGCGTGCCGTTCCCTGGGGAGACTCCGACCGGGCCGCCCGAAGTCTCTTTCGCAGGCCCATGCGGGCTTCGAGCCGTCCTCCGGGAGAGCGAGCGGTCGCCCTCAACGCGGGCATGGCCCCGTTCCCTGGGGAGCCTTCGACCGGGAGCGCAGGCGATGCTAACGCTAATCCTGGACGCCGCCCTCGGTCTGCGCGCGGGCGTCGAGCGCGCGCTCGAGCTCGTCCTCGGGCAGCACACCCTTCTCCATCGCAAGCTCGCGCACCGTGCGCCCGGTCTTGAACGCCTCCTTGGCGATCTCCGCGGCCCGGTCGTAGCCGATTCTGGGCGCGAGCGAGGTCACCATGGCGAGCGATTTCTCGACCATCTCCCGCGCCCGCTCGCGATTCGCCTCGAGCCCGGACACACACCGGTCGGCGAGCAGCCGCGAGGCGTTGGCCAGGATGTCGATCGACTGGAGCAGGTTGTAGGCGATCACCGGCATCATGACGTTCAACTCGAACACGCCCGACATGCCGGCGGTAGTGACCGTGGCGTCGTTTCCGATCACCTGCGCGGCGACCATCAGCACCGACTCCGGGATCACCGGGTTGACCTTGCCCGGCATGATCGAGGAGCCCGGCTGCAGGCTCGGCAGGGTGATCTCGCCGATGCCGCAGCGAGGCCCCGAGCCCAGCCAGCGCAGGTCATTGGCGATCTTGGTCAGCGAGACCGCGATGGTCTTGAGCTCGCCCGAAGCCTCGACCGCGGCGTCCTTGCCCGCCAGCGCCTCGAACTTGTTGGGCGCGCCCACAAATGGGTGCCCGGTGCGCTCGGCCAGCCGGGCGATGACGCCATCGGCAAAACCCTCGGGCGCGTTGAGCCCGGTGCCGACCGCGGTGCCTCCCAGCGCCAGCTCGGCCAGCCGCGGCTTGACCGAGACCAACCGCGCCAGACCGTTGCGCACCTGCTGAGCGTAGCCGCCGAATTCCTGCCCCAATCGAACCGGCACCGCATCCATGAGGTGCGTGCGGCCGATCTTGACAACGTCGTCGAGCGCTTCCGCCTGCTGCTCGAGAGCCTTTGCCAGGTGCTCCAGCGCCGGCTCGAGATCCTCGTCGATCGCCGAGTACGCGGAGACATGGATCGCGGTCGGGATGATGTCGTTGGAGGACTGACCGGCGTTGACGTGGTCGTTGGGGTGGACGGGACTCTTCGCACCCATCTCGCCGCCCAGGATCTGGATCGCCCGGTTGGCAACGACCTCGTTGGCGTTCATGTTGGACGAGGTACCCGAGCCGGTCTGAAAGATGTCGAGTGGAAAGTGCTCGTCGAGCTCTCCCGAGGCCACCTCGTCGGCCGCCTGGCGGATGGCCTTGGCCAGCTCCGGGTCCAGCCGGCCACCGTCGGCGTTGACCGCCGCCGCTTCGCCCTTGAGCATGCCCAGGGCCTCGATAAAGCGGCGCGGGAGAGTCAGCCCGCTGACCGGGAAGTTCTGCCGCGCGCGCTCGGTCTGGGCGCCGTAGTAGGCGGTGGCGGGAACCTCGACGTCGCCCAGGCTGTCGGTCTCTGTTCGGGTATCGGACATGGTCTCCCTCTTTCCGGACCAGCTTCTATCATCGCAGATCCCGCCCCGGGGAAACAGCTTCCCGCGAGCCTACGCACCGGCGGCCGACAGCCGGTCGCCGGCGTGCAGCTCGTGCAGTGCCACCACATCCAGCTCACCGCCCCGGATCGCGGCGATTCCTTCGATCGCCGCCCGCGCCCCCGACAAGGTCGTGATGCAGGGGATCCCGTACTTGAGCGCGGTCTGCCGGATGATCGCGTCGTCCAAGTGGGACGCCTGTCCGAGCGGGGTGTTGATCACCAGATCGATCTCGCGGTTGATCATCCGGTCGGCGAGATGGGGACGGCCCTCGTGGACTTTGCGCACGGTGGCCGCGTCGATGCCCTCACCGGCCAGCCACTCGGCGGTCCCGTGGGTGGCGATCAGCTCGAAACCGATCTCGCCGAGCCGCCGGGCCAGGGGCACGAGCTCGGGCTTGTCGCCGTCGTTGACCGACAAAAACGCCGTGCCCGCAAGCGGCAGCTTGTGCCCGGCACCCAGCCAGGCCTTGGCAAAGGCGCCTCCAAAGTCGCGGTCGACGCCCATCACCTCTCCGGTCGACTTCATCTCGGGTCCCAGGAGAGGGTCGACGCCGGCAAACCGCTGAAACGGGAAGACCGGAGCCTTGACAAACACGGCGGGCACTTCGGGCTCCCGGGTGAACCCGAGATCCTCGAGGGTCGCACCCGCCATGACCCGAGCCGCCAGCCCCACCAGCGGCACACCCACCGCCTTGGCGATAAAGGGCACGGTTCGTGAAGCGCGCGGGTTGACCTCGAGCACGTAGAGCCGGTCCTCGTGGACGGCGAATTGCACATTCATCAGACCCACCACTCCCAGCTCGAGCGCCAGCCGGCCAGCGGTCTCGCGCATCTCGGCGAGATGACTCGGATCCAGCCGGTAGGGAGGCAACACCGCCGCCGAATCCCCGGAGTGGATACCCGCCTCTTCGATGTGCTGGAGGATGCCGGCGGTGACCGCGCGGCGGCCGTCGGCGAGCAGATCCAGATCGACCTCATAGGCGTCGTCGAGAAAACGGTCCAGCAGCACCGGTTGCCCGGGCGACACCTCGGCCGCCTGGCGCAGATACCGGGCGAGCGTGTCGCGCTGGTAGCAGATCGCCATCGCGCGTCCGCCCAGGACATAGCTCGGCCGCACCAGGATCGGAAAACCGACTTCCTCCGCCACCGCCATTCCCTCCTCGACCGAGTCGGCGGTGCCGTTGGGCGGCTGCCGGATGCCGAGCTCGCCCAGCAGCGCGCCAAACCGCTTGCGATCCTCGGCCAGATCGATGGCGTCGGGCGGCGTGCCCCAGATCGGAACGCCAGCGGCCTCGAGCCCGCGCGCCAGCTTGAGCGGGGTCTGGCCGCCCAGTTGCACGATGACGCCGTCCGGCCGCTCGCTCCGGCACACCGCCAGCACGTGCTCGAGCGACAGCGGCTCGAAATACAGCCGGTCGGACGTGTCGTAGTCGGTCGAGACGGTCTCCGGGTTGCAGTTGACCATCACGGTCTCGTAGCCGGCGTCGGACAGGGCGAACGCAGCGTGCACACAGCAGTAGTCGAACTCGATTCCCTGTCCGATGCGGTTGGGTCCCGAGCCGAGGATGACCACTTTGCGGCGCTCGGAGACTTCGGCCTCGTCTTCATCCCCGTAGGTCGAGTAGAGATACGGCGTCCTGGCCGGGAACTCGGCGGCGCAGGTGTCCACGCGCTTGTACACCCGCGCGACGCCGGCCTTGGAGAGCGTCTGTCGCAGCCGGTCACCCTCGCAGTCCAGCAGCTTGGCCAGCCGGGGGTTTGAGATCCCCGCCTCCTTGGCCTCGCGCAGAAGCCCGGCCGGGACCGATTCCAGGTTCCAGCAACCGAGCTCGGTCTCGATCTCGATCACCGCGCGGATCTCGCGCAGGAACCAAGGGTCGATCCGTGACGCGGCCGCGACCTCGGCCACCGTCCAGCCCTGCCGCAGCGCCGCAAAGACGGCGAAGAGCCTCTCCCAATTGGGCGACTCGAGCCGCGCGCGCAAACCCACCGGATCGGAGAGCGCCGCTTCGCGCGCCGCCAGGTCGCCGTCCAGCTCGAGCGACGCCAGGCCCTTCATCAGCGCCTCGCGGAAAGTGGCCCCGATGGCCATCACCTCACCCACCGACTTCATCGACGTGCCCAGCGTGCTCGTCGTTGCTGGGAACTTCTCGAAGGCCCAGCGCGGAATCTTGACCACGGTGTAGTCGAGCGACGGCTCGAAGGCGGCGTAGGTCTTGCCGGTGATGTCGTTGGGGATCTCGTCCAGGGTGTAGCCCACCGCCAGCAATGCCGCGATCTTGGCGATCGGGAACCCGGTGGCCTTTGAGGCCAGGGCCGAGCTGCGCGACACCCTGGGGTTCATCTCGATCACCACCCGCTCGCCGTTCGACGGGTCGACCGCGAACTGGATGTTGGAGCCGCCGGTCGCCACGCCGACGCGCCGGATGACCCGGAAGGCGTCGTCGCGCATCTCCTGGTATTCGCGATCGGAGAGCGTCTGCTGTGGCGCCACAGTCACCGAATCGCCGGTGTGGACCCCCATCGCGTCGACGTTCTCGACCGAGCAAACGACGATCGAGTTGTCCAGCCGGTCGCGCATGACCTCGAGCTCGAACTCCTTCCAGCCCAGCACCGATTGCTCGAGCAGGACCTTGCGAGCCGGGCTGGCGTCGAGCGCCAGCTCCACCATCTCGTCGAGCTCATCACGGTTGAACACCGTGCCGCCGCCTTCGCCGCCGAGGGTAAAGCTCGGCCGGATGATCAGCGGATAACCGATCGTCGCAGCGATCTCGTGCGCCTGCTCGAGGCTTTCCGCGTAGCCGCTCCTGGGGACCCGCAGCCCCACCTCTTCCATCGCCTGCTTGAAGAGCAACCGGTCCTCTCCCAGCTCGAGCGCCTCGATCCCGGCTCCCAGCGTCTCGACGCCAAAGCGTTCCAGGACGCCGTCTTGGGCGAGTGCCAGGGTGAGGTTGATCCCGGTCTGACCGCCGACCGTCGGCAAGATGGCGTCCGGCCGCTCCTTCTCCACCACCTTGGCGACGATCTTGGGCACCAATGGCTCGATATAGGTGACGTCGGCCATCTCCGGGTCGGTCATGATCGTCGCCGGATTGGAGTTGACCAGGATCACCCGGTAACCCTCGGCGCGCAGGACTCGGCAAGCCTGGGTTCCCGAGTAGTCGAACTCGCAGGCCTGGCCGATAACGATAGGACCCGAGCCGAGGATCAGGATGGACTCGAGATCGTCGCGCTTGGGCATGTGGCGGGCGGATTCTACATGTGTCGCGCGGGGGGCTCCGATACACTGATCTCATGGCCAAAAAGCCCGAGAAGGCGCCGATCCGCATCGTCTTCGACGGCGACAAGACCCCCAAGCCGCCGACCGTTCTGCGATCCGAAGGACGCCCGCAGCGGTTCCTCCGCGGCATGATCACCCACGATCTGGTGCAGCGCGGGGTGGCGTTTGATGAGGCCTACGCGATTGCCAGCGGGATCCGCGACGGGCTGATGGACCGCGATCAGGTCACCACCGCCGAAATACGGGATTTGATCCGGACAGAGCTCGAAGCGCGCTTCGGGCCGGAGCTCCCTCCCGGCATGGCCGAGCCGGTCAAGCCGGCCCCCGATCTTCACGTCATCTACCGCGGCGAGCGCCAGCCCTTCTCCCGCGGGCTTCTGGCCCAGAGCATCCTCGCCGCGGGTCTGGACCTCGACCGCGCCTATCCCCTGGTCTCCGAGCTGCGCGAGCGTCTGCGGCAGGAGGGCGTGACCGTCCTCCCAAGCGGCGAGATCGCGCGCCGCGTCGCCGAACTGCTCGAGGAGCGCGCCGGCAAGGACGCCGCCAGACGCTACCGCCTGGTGCGGCAGATCCACCGTCTCCCGCGTCCGCTGGTGATCTATCTGGGGGGCGCCTCCGGCACCGGCAAGTCGACCCTCGCCCTCGAGCTGGCGCCGTTGCTGAGGATCTATCGCATCAATGCCACCGACACCATCCGGCAAGTCATGCGGATGGTCTTCTCGCCGGCGGTTCTGCCGGGCCTCTACACCTCGAGCTTCGAGGTCCCCGAGGCCCCGTTGGAGGACGTCGAGCGATCGGGCTCACCGCGAGATCCGGTCTCTGTGGAGCAACTGACCGGCAGCTTCGCGGAGCAGGCGGCTAGGGTCATGGTCGGCGTACGGGCGGTGGTGGAGCGCGCCATCGCGGAGAACATGTCGATCATCGTCGAAGGTGTCCATCTCTACCCGCCGCTGGTTCCCTTCCAGGACCTCGAAGGCGCGGTGCACCAGTTACCGCTGATGCTCGGCACGTTCGACGAGGAGCTCCACCGCACCCGGTTTCTGGCCCGCGCGCGGTTGGGAGGACGGCGGGCAGAGCGTTATCTGGAGAATTTCTCTTCGATTCGGACGGTGCACGATTTTGTCATCGAGCAAGCCGAGTCTCATGAAGTACCGCTGATCGACAACTCCGACCCCGACCCACCGGTGAACCTGTCGCTGCGGCTGCTGACCGGCGCCCTCGAGAAAAAAATTCCCACGGTCGCCGCCGACAGGACCGACACCAGCCCGCCGACCCTTCTCGTGGTCATCGACGGTCTGGCCGATCGGCCGGTGCGGGCGCTCGGAGGGAGGACGCCGCTCCAGGCCGCCGAGACTCCGACGCTCGATCGTTTGGCAGCCGAAGGCAGTTGCGGGCTGGCCGATCCCGTGGCGCCGGGGGTGGTACCCGACACCGCCGCCGGAACTCTCGCCCTCTTTGGTCAGTCGCCGCTGGCTCTCAAACGCGGACCGGTGGAGGCCCTTGGCGCCGGGCTCGCGCTGCGCCCCGGCGACATCGCACTGCGCGGCAATTTCGCTACGCTCGACAAGGGCGGCACGGTCATCGACCGACGCGCCGGGCGGATTCGGGACGAGACCGTCGAGCTCGCTCGGGCGATCGACCGGCTGCCGCTGCCCGGGAGCCTTGCCGACGAAGTCGAGGTGCGCGTCCGGGCCGGCACCGAACATCGGTTGGGCATCGTCCTGCGAGGCGGCTCGCTGTCGTCACGTGTCCGCGGGAGCGACCCGGGAGACGGCGCTCCGGCCGGACCTCCCCTCACCCCCGAACCGCTCGATCCGAGCGACGCGAGAGCGGTCCACACCGCGCGCGTGCTCGCGCTCTTCGAGCAAGAGGCGCGAAGCGTGCTCTCCAATCACCGCATCAACCGGCGCCGGGTCAAGAAAAAGCTTCCCCCGGCCAACGCCATCCTTACGCGCGGAGCAGGCCACATCCACCGTCTCGTGCCGCTCGAGGAGGCGGGAATCGAGCTTCACCTGACCTGCATCGCCGGCGACCACACCATCTTGGGACTGGCATCGTGGCTGGGCGCCGACACGGTCACGCACTCCGCGATGACCGCCAACCTCGACACGGACCTCGGTCGCAAATTCAAGGCCGCCAGCAAGGCGCTCCGGCGCAGCGACCTGGTGATCCTGCACCTCAAGGGGGCGGACATCGCGGCCCACGATCAACGCCCGGACCTCAAGGTCGAATTTCTGGAGAAAGTCGACGGAGCCCTGGCGGACTTGATCGAGCATCACAAGGGACCGCTGCGGATCGCGGTGGCGTCCGATCACGCCACTCTGTCGGAGAGCGGTCAGCACGGAGCCGACCCCCTACCGGTCTTGATCTGGGGGGACGGTGTGGAGCCCGACTCGGTCGAGCGTTTCGACGAGACCTCGGCGGCCGCCGGAGCCCTGCAGCGCTTTCCGCTGCAGATGTTTCTGAGCCGGCTCTTTGACCTGCGCTAACTCGACCTCTCGCGCCGGATCACGGCCTCTCGACCCTCGCCACCCATCGGCCCCGCTCGAGCTGCTGGCGATCCCAGGTCACCAGGCACTCTCCACGCTGCGAGGCCAGCTCGAGGTAGATTGCGTCCGCTCCCCGGAGGCCTGTTGCCGCGGCGATCTCAGTAGCCCGCCGGCCCCGGTCGGCGGTGAGATCGAAGAGATCGATCCAGTCGGCTCGCTCGAGCGCCGATGAGACGGCGACTGCCAGATCTCCGTCACCGGTCAACCGCCGGATCGCCGCCGCCACTTCGACTTGGAGCAACATCGGCGCGGCCAGGCGCTCCCCGCGGATCAACCGGGCCTCGAGCCAGCGTTTGCTTTTCTCGTGATGGCGATCGCGCCCGTGACAGAGCGAGACCCACACGCTGGCGTCCACGACCGGCACCGGCTATCGGCGCTGCGAGGACACGGCGGCCGAGGCGCTGCGCCGTCCGGCAGCACGGCCCACTCGGCCGGCCAGCCCCTCCAGGTCCGCCAGCACCCGGCGGGCGTACTCCTCCCGATCGGCCCGAGCATCCTCCACGTTCCACGGCCGGAGAACCGCAACCGGCTCGCCGCGCTTGGTCACGACATAGGGCTCCTCTTTCTCGCGCACCTCATCCACGACGCGTGAAGCGCGATTCTTCAACTCCCGTATGCCGATCCGTTTGCGCATGTGGCTACCTTGAAATCTATTGTAGCCACCTTCCCCGGTGGCGTCAAAGGTGCGCCCACCACTCGATCCCACGGTAGCCGTTAGGATGCCGTAAGGTGGCCCAGACCGCGTCAAACCTGTCATCCCCCTCCTTCCGGGCCCGGCTCGGCACCTGCATCCGCTGTGGCCTGTGCCTGCCGGCCTGTCCGACCTACGATCTCTTTCGCACCGAGATGGCCGGACCGCGCGGCCGGATCGCGCTCATGCGGGGGGTGGCCGAGGAGCGCGCTCCGCTGGACGGCGCCGTCCGCCGGCATCTGGATCTCTGTCTGGGCTGCCGGGCGTGTGAGACCGCGTGCCCCTCCGGGGTCGAGTACGGCGTGCTGCTCGAAGAAACGCGCGCCGCGATCGAAAGCCGGCGTCGACACGGCCCCTTCGAGCGAATCACCCGCTGGCTGGCGCTCAGGCGGCTTCTTCCCTCCCCGACCGGGCTGCGCTGGCTGGCACGCCTGGCCCGCGGGCCCCAGCTCTTCGGGATTCCCCGTCTGGTGGCGGCCTTGGGACCGGCGAGGCTTGGACGGCTCGCGGCGCTTCTGCCACCGATCCGGCGCCGGCGGCTGAGCTACCGGAAACCGTTTCCGCCTTCCGGCAAGCGCCGCGGCATCGTGGCGTTATTCCACGGTTGCGTTCAGGACGCCTTTCTCCACCAGATCAATGCGGCGACGATTCGTGTGTTGCAGCAAAACGGCTACGAGGTCCATGTCCCCCGCGGCCAGACCTGCTGCGGCGCGGCGGCGCTCCATCTCGGCGAGGCAGATTTGGCCCGCGAGCTGGCGGCGCGAAACGTCGACGCTTTCTTCGGACGCTACGACTTCATCGTCAACAACGCCGGTGGGTGCGGAGCGGCCCTCAAGCAGTACCGTGAACTCCTGGGCTCGACACCCGTGCCCGAGGCCGCGCGTTCGTTCTCGGCCAGAGTGCGCGACATCAGCGAGTTTCTCGAGGAGAATCTCCATCAGCCGCCGACGGGGCAGGTCGAGGGCCGGGCGACCTATGCCGACTCGTGCCATCTGCGGCACGGCCAGGGCGTGATCGATGCCCCGCGCGAGCTCCTGAGGAAGATCCCGGGCCTGGACCTCGTCGAGCTCGACACTCCGGAAACCTGCTGTGGCAGCGCCGGCGTCTACAACTTGACGCAGGCGGACACCGCCGACCGCCTGCTCGACGCCAAGATGGCCGACATCGCGGGCGCCCATGTCGAGTACATCGTCACCAGCAACACCGGGTGTCATCTTCAATTGCGCCACGGCGCCCGCCGCGCTCGTCTCGACGCCGAAGTCGTTCACGTGATCGAGCTGCTGGATCGTTCCTATGCCGCCACCGGGCGCTGAATCCCAAGACCAGGGCCTCGCCGAGCGGCTCGCGCGGCTGCGCGACGAGCTCGGGGCGGACCGGCTGGCCATCGACCCGGCCGAGCGACTCACCTACGAGACCGACGCCGGGCTCGACCGGGGTCTGCCGGACGGGATCTTCTATCCGGAGAACGGCGACGACGTCGCCCGGATGGTGTCTTGGGCTAAGCAAAGCGGGGTGCCGGTCGTCGCCCGCGGCGCCGGCACCGGTCTGGCCGGTGGCGCGGTGGCCGAGCGCGGCGGCGTGATCGTCGCGACGACCCGTATGGACCGGATCGAAGAGATCGACACCGTGGGGCGCTCGGCGGTCGTCGAAGTGGGCGTGACCAATCTCGACCTGGCTACCCGCGTGGCCGCCGAGGGTCTCTACTACCCGCCCGATCCCTCGAGCGGACGCTCCTGCGTCATCGGCGGCAACCTGGCCACCAACGCCGGCGGGCCGCACTGTTTCAAATATGGCGTCACCGCCAACTACGTAACCGGGCTCGAGCTCGTCACCGCCGACGGGGTCCCGGTCTCCCTGGGCGGCCGCGCCGCGGACGCGCCGGGGTACGACCTCACCGGTCTCGTGGTCGGCAGCGAGGGCACCTTGGGGATGGTGACAAAGGCTTCTGTGCGCCTCCTCAAGGCGCCCCCCGCAGTTCGCACCATGACCGTCGCCTTCGACACGCTAGAGGCGGCGGGTGCCGCGGTCTCGGCGGTCATTTCCACGGGTCTCGTCCCGGCGACCCTCGAGGCGATCGACCGCAACGGCATGCGGGTGATCGAGCAGTTCTGCCAAGCCGGATTGCCGGTCGAAGCCGGGGCCGTGCTGATCGTCGACGTGGATGGGTACGAGGAGGGGCTGGACGCGCAAACGGCCGAGGTCGCGGCCGTCCTGGAGCGACACGGCGGCCGCGACACACGCATCGCGCGATCCGAGGAGGAACGCGAGCGCATCTGGTATGGCCGCAAGAGCGCCGCCGGAGCGATGGCGCGACTGGCGCCGAGCTATTACCTGACCGACGTGACCGTGCGCCGCAGCCGGTTGGCGGCGGTGCTCGCGCGGATCCGTGGGATTTGCGAACGGCACGGTCTGCGCACCGCGAGTTTTTTCCACGCCGGCGACGGCAACCTACACCCCCTGATACCAGGCGACCCGAGCGAGCCGGGTTGGCTCGAACGCGTCGAGCGGGCAATGCACGAGATCGTCGAACTCTGTGTCTTGGAAGACGGCAGCATCACCGGTGAGCACGGCGTGGGGATCGAAAAACGAGACCACATGCTGCAAATGTGCGATGGCGCCGAGCTCTCCGCAATGCGCGACGTCCAGCTCGCCTTTGATCCCGACGATCTCTTCAACCCCGGCAAGGTCTTGCCGGCCGAGATTCCCGAGGCGCCGTGCGCGCTCCCCGCCGAGATCGCTCCGAGGGCACGGTCTTCGATCGCTCCGGTGTCGGCCGAGAAGGCGGCTGGCGCCCTGCGGGCGCTGGCGGAAGCCGGCCACACGGTGCGGATCGGCTCCACCGCGGATGGGGATCCGGACGGCGCCGACGTCTGGTTCTCGACCTCGAGTCTGCGTGGCATCCAAGCTATCGCTCCCGACGATCTGTACCTCACGGTCGGTTCCGGCACGGCGGTCGCGAAGATCGAGTCCTTTGTCCGGTCGCGCGGGTTCGCATTGCCGCTCGCCGCGCCGTGGGAGGGTTCGAGCGCCGGCGGCCTGGTGGCGACCAACCTCAACTCCCCACGGCGTATGCGCTATGGCGGCATCCGCGATCTGACCCTGTGCGCCACCGTCGCGCTGGCCGACGGCCGCGTGGTGCGCGCCGGCCGGCCGCTGGTCAAAAACGTCGCCGGCTACGACCTGCCAAAGCTCTTTGTCGGCTCGCACGGCACGCTCGGCGTCCTGGTGGACGTGACCTTCAAGCTGGCACCCGCGCCGCGAGCGCTTCGCACCCTGCGGGCGACCGTCGAGAGCCTGGAAGAGGGCGCGGGCCTGGCGCGCAAGGCGCTGTCGATCGCTCTCATCGCCTCGGGCATCGTTCTTGACAAGGACGGCGAAGGAAATCTGTCGTTGCTCTATACCGCCGAGGGGCTGCCCGACGACGTCGAGCTCGAGCTCGAACAGGTCAGCGAAGCGGTGGCGCGAGGGAGCTGGAACGATGCGGAAGAGACGAGCGTCTCGGGGCAACAGCGCTGGACGGCTTTTCTGGCGTCCGCCGGCCCCGACGAGCTCCTGACTCGTACCGGGGTTCCGGTCAGCCGGCTGGACGACTACCTCGGCGATCTCGAGGATCCGGCCGTGGCAGGCAGCGGGCATGGCCGCAGAACCCTGGTCGACTACGCGGCTGGGCTGGTCTGGACCATCGAGCGCCCCGAGACGGCAGAAGACGCCACCGCGCGGCTGGAGGCGCTCCGCCAGCCGGCCCGCGAGCGCGCGGGCTACGCCGTCGCGGTTCAGGTCCCGCACGGCTTCCGGGGCGAGTTGGACGTCTGGGGCGATCCGCCGGGCGGTGTCGAGATCATGCGGCGGCTCAAAGATCGCTTTGACCCCACCGGGATCCTCGAGCCGGGTGCCCTCGTACTCGGTGGACACAGCCTTGACACCACGCCGGGACCGCTC
Source organism: Candidatus Multivoradales bacterium (assembly GCA_965224065.1). GTDB lineage: Bacteria > Acidobacteriota > Thermoanaerobaculia > Multivoradales > JAHEKO01 > JAOTZA01. Next base: position 3,468,025 of record CBDCYF010000005.1, on the reverse strand, counting down.
TAACGTCGTACTCGATGACGACTTCTTGGAACCTCACGCCTTCGCTTCGAGTCCGCGCTCGACGCCAGCGTCGAGCCACATCAACCCACGGGCCGGGAACGCCGTGATCTAAGAACCGATCTTTCGAATATTCGAGCCCCCAGCCCAACGGCTGGGGGCTTTTTTTATGGAGGAGCTCCCGTGAGTAAAAAAATCGTTCTGGCCTATAGCGGTGGACTCGACACAGCCTGCATTCTCCGGTTCCTGCAGGAGCGCGGCTACGATGTTGTCGCCTTCGTGGCCGACGTCGGCCAACAGGAGGACTTCGAAGCCGTTGCTTCCCGCGCACGCTCCCAGGGCGCAGCCGACGTCGTTGTGCGGGACTTGCGACGCGAGCTGGTCACCGATTTCGTCTATCCCGCGATCGCCGGCAACGCAGTCTATGAAAACCGTTATCTTCTCGGCACCGCGCTGGCCCGGCCTCTGATCGCTTCGCATCTGGTCGAGGTTGCTCGCGAGGCCGGTGCTACGACCCTGTCGCACGGAGCCACCGGAAAGGGCAATGACCAGGTCCGGTTCGAGCTCGCATTCGCAGCGCTCGCACCCGGGATGAAAGTCCTTGCCCCTTGGAAAGACCGCGGTTTCCTCGACCGTTTTCAAGGTCGCCAGGACCTGCTCCGATACGCCGCCGACCAGGGTCTCGACATCGACGTCACCGCGAGCGAACCCTACAGCACCGATGAAAACCTGATGCACTGCAGCTACGAAGCTGGTGTCCTGGAAGACCCCGCCGCCGGGCCACCCGACAGCATGTTTCGCTTGACCCGATCGCCCTTCGATGCACCCGACGAGCCCGCCGAGATTACGATCCGATACAAGGACGCACGGCCCGTCGGCCTGCGGGAGAACGGCGACGGTACCAACATCCAAGACCCGCTCGAACTGTTCATGCGTCTCAACGCCCTGGGTGGCATCCACGGCGTCGGACGGATCGACATCGTCGAGAATCGCTTTGTGGGTATCAAATCGCGTGGCGTGTACGAGACCCCCGGCGGAACGATTCTTCATGCCGCGCTTCGCGATCTCGAGGGCATCGCCATGGATCGCGAGGTCCTCAGACTTCGCGACAGCCTGTCACCGAAGTTCGCCGAGTTGATTTACAACGGCTTCTGGTTCAGTCCCGAGATGGATTTCGTGCGCGCCGCATTCGCTCAAGCGCAGGAGCTCGTTGACGGCGAGGTTCGGCTGCGACTCTACAAGGGACAAGTCCTCGTCCGCGGCCGGAGCTCGGCCAGCTCGCTCTACGATCAAAATCTGGCGTCGATGGATGTCGAGGGGGGGTACGATGCCACCGATGCTCGCGGCTTTATTCGCGTCAACGCCCTTCGGCTCAAGGCACACCGGATGATCGTCCGCACGGGGCGCTCGTGAACACGCTGTGGACCCGTAGCGGAGGGCTTAACGAGCTCCTCGAGCGCCTGACCGTTGGCTCGGATCCAGAACTCGATCTCCACCTCCTGCCCTACGACGCGCTCGCGAGCGCGGCCCATGCGCGGATGCTCGCCAAGATCGGAGTCCTCACGCAGCACGAGCTCCAGGGTCTTCTGCACGAGCTGCGCGCCATCGTTCACGACGTACTCGACTCCTCCGACGGTCCCGAAAGCCGCGGCTTTGTGATCCGGCCGTCCGAGGAGGACGGTCACACGGCAATCGAGAACCGGCTCACGGCTCGGCTAGGCGATGCCGGCAAAAAAATCCATACCGGCCGAAGCCGGAACGACCAAGTCATCGCCGCTCTACGCCTGTGGGGACGAGAGGCGGTCCTGGAGCTGGCGGAAGAGCTTCTAGCTACAACAGCAACCTTGACCGGCCTCGCCCGAGAACACGCCGAAACCTCGTTTCCCGGCTACAGCCACACCCGGCAAGCAATGCCGACAACGCTTGGCCATTTCTTCGGGGCCGCTGCCGAGAGCCTGCTCGACAACATGCCCTGGCTTCGGACCGCTTTTGATCACCTCAATCGGTCACCCCTTGGCAGCGCCTCGGGTTTTGGCGTGGCGCTGGATCTCGACCGGGAACTGGTCGCCCAGGTCCTCGAGTTCTCCCAGGTACAGCACAACACCCTTGCGGTTCAAAACGATCGCGGGCGGTCGGAAACTCTGGTCCTGGCCGTGGCAGGGTCGATCGCCACCGACCTGGGCCGGCTGGCGACGGACCTCATTCGCTATTCGGCCGACGAAGCCGACTTTGTCGCGCTCGATCCCGAGACGACCACCGGGTCGAGCATCATGCCGCAGAAACTCAACCCCGACGTCCTCGAGATCATTCGTTCATCAGCGGCGCGCTGCCGCGGACTTCAGGCCGAAGTCGCAAGCATCTACGGCGGCCTGGGCTTCGGCTACCATCGGGATTTGCAACTCACCAAAGAGCCGTTCTTGAGAGGGCTTGCCCTTGTCACTGATTGCTCGGCGGCCATGGGTCGAGTACTCGAGGGTCTCGTTGTCGATACCGAACGCTGCCGGCGGGCCGTCCTGCGAAGCTCCGCGGCCACGGACGCGGTCTACCGACGCGTCGCAGATGGCGAGGCGTTCCGTGACGCCTACCGCAAGGTGTCCGCTGATCCTTCAAGCGCTTATGCCGCCGATCCCGCCGAGAGCTGGCGCGAGCGCACGCACGTCGGAGCCCCGGGCGCTCTCGACCACCGATACTTGGAGACCGTCTGGGACACCCAAAAAGACTGGCTGCGCGCAAGGCAGGAGTCCGTCGCAAGGGTTTGGCGGGATTTCGCAGGGGAAGCGGGAGAGTAGGGCTCCGTGGTCGGTGCGCCGCCCGTAAGCTGACTCCCGCGGGGCGTATCTCCGACATCTTCCGCCCGATCGCGGTTGATTTGGCATCGATCCGACACTAACCGGTTGGGACAGGAACCGGCGAGAGGAGATCGAACCAATGAAAACGCACAGTCGCCTTGCATCCTTGTCTTTTGCTCTGACGGCCTGCCTGGCCGTCGGCGCACCGCCATCGGTGCCCGCGACCCGTTACCCGACGACCGTCTGATCATCGAGCACGAGTTCGAGAAGTGGTTCCCGCGTATCCTGTCGTTCGGGGTTACGTGGACGTTCTAGCTTGGTCTTGTGCAGTATCCGGACCAAGCCAACCGGCCAGTAGACTGACAGATAGGTCCGAACTGGCTGCAAGCTCTGCCAGCAGCTCGGCTGCAAGCGGATCGCTCGCGGCCCGCCCCGCGGCCGCCAGGGCTAGCTCCGCGCGGATCGCCTCGTTGCGAGGCATACCCTCGGAGTCGAAATCCCGAGCGAGGAGCGCCCGCCAATATCTCGATGCCTCGGGAGTGTCGGAATGCACCAAAGCGAGCGCCGCCGACGCCGCGACCACCCGATCCTCATCGGCCACGATATCGGCCAGCACTTTAGCGGCCTCGTCCCCACCCTGCTCGTCCAGGGTGTCGATGATGGCCACTTTGCCCCATTGCGCGCGCGCCCGCCGCATCTCTTTCTCCGAGATGAGCGAGGCCGGGTTGCCTCCGAGAATCTCGAGCGCGATGTCCAGACCCGTCAATCCCCGCAGGATTTTCTGATAGGCCCCGGCCAGCGCTGAAACCACGTCTGCGCTCGTGCCGCCTCTGGCAAGAGCGGCCGCCATGCGCGGGACGAGAAACACCCAATCCGGGTGATCGAGATGTCTCTCGACGACATCCGCGTGAACCGGATCTCCCGCTTCGAGGAGGGCCAATGCCACCCACGGGAGATCTCTTTGGTCTCTTTTCGATCGCGAAGTGGAGAGGTGGGTCCAGTACTCATTCAAGGCGGTGATCGCTTCGGGCCCGCCCGCGACCGCCAACGCGTCGATCAGCCGGAGGCGGCCCTCGCTCTCGCGTATGGTGGAAGGTCTGGCGGCCCAATCGAAACCGGAGGCAACCCCAGCCTCGATCAGGATCAGCGCGGACTCGAGAGAATCGGTCGAGCCGCTGGCGGCGGCGAGAATCGTCTTGCCCTGGAGGCTCTTTTCGATGCGAGGAAGAATGCTCGTGTCTCCGAACCCCACCAGCAGGGCTCGCCGGGCTTCGTGCCTCATTCCGGCATTGACCATGCCCTTGGTCAGTTTTTGTAGATGCGGGACGGCGTCCGGCCGCCGGGTTCGCACGAGGGCGCGTATAGCGGCCGGGCCGCGGACCATTTTTTTCAGACCTCCGGTGCCGGCCGCCAAGTAGTCAAACGCCGCCTGCTTCGATTCCGGTGGCCACTCCGGCTCGGCGACCAGATCGCCCAGCGCCAGAGTCGCTCGCTCACCCACTGCGCCGAGGCCGTTCTTGGCGGTGTCGAGAAGAATGTCGAGCGTTTTTTGGGGCTGGGTCACCGTGAGGGATCTGGCGCATCGTAGATAGATTTCCTCGACTACCGAGGTGCGCAGACAGTGCTCGAAAAAGGCCTCGGCGACGCCTTCGTGACCCCATTTCGCCAGAACCGCCGCGGCTTCGAAGTCCGCCAACTCCGCCCACTGGGTCGCAGCCGACACGGTCGTCCAGCCCCGGTTCTCCAATTGCGACAAGGCCTCGGCGTTGGCCTCGTTGAGCGCTTTGCGCCCCTTGGCCAGGGTCTTTCTGGCGCGGACTTCAAGCCTCGCGGCCTGCTGGGCCAAGACAGAGGACCGATCTTCGGTGGCCACTCCGGCCTCCGGAGCGCCGACAAAGCGCACGAGCACTGGGTTATAGCCGGCCTCGCCCCTCTCGACTGGAACCCCTTCGCTGGCCAGGGCTGTATGGACCCACGCCGTTGCCAGCAACCAAAGAGTTGAGTAGCGTCTCATGGTCTTCCCTCCCTTGGAACGTTGGCAATCGCTGGCCATCTCGACGGCCTGACCCCGCTCGGCGCGTTCTCGACATGGCGCAAAGCGCGCCGAGGGCGCTCCTCGCCGCGGCGATCCAGATTGTACAACCCCCCTAAAACCGCTGGGCTTCTAAGGATTGATGTTCTCGCCCTTCTCCAGGCGGTCGATCTGGGTCTCCAGGTTCTGCCGCTGCGCGCCGGCCGGGGCACGCTCCAGCGCGATGCGCGCGTGCTCTAAGGCCTTGTCGAAGTTTCCTTCCTGAGAGTAGACACGGGCCATCCCGAAGTCGACCGGCCACTGACCCGGGTTCTTCTGGTGGTTCTTGCGAAAGACCGCGTTGGCCGCGTCCATCTGTCCCTGCTGCTGGAGGGCGCGCGCCGCCATGTGCACGAGGACGGCGGTTGCCGTCGGGTGATCGATGGCCTGGTCGAGGGTCTCCTGGGCCTCTTCGTTCCGTCCGATCCGCCCCAGGACCTGGGCCTTGTTCGAGATCGTCTGAAAGTTGGAGTTGGCGCCGATGGCGGCGTCCGCCCAGGCAACGGCGTCTTCGTGATACGCCTCCTGCTGGGAGGCCCACTGGGATGCTCGGACCCAATTCTGGAAGCTGAATCCCGCCGCCCCGGTCAGCTCCTGGGTCATGGCCCGGTGGTAGAGCTCGGGAAGGTTGGGAACCGAGACCCGAAAGGGCACTCGAAGATGCTCCCAGTGCAGCACGGCCAGGGTGGTGTCGACCTGACGATCGTCGAACTCCAGGGTCATCCACTCGCGAAAGAATTCGGTCTTCTCGGGCTTGACCTTGACTTGCAGAGCGTCCAGGGCGGGTTCGTAGAAAAAGCTCCCCCAGGCCGAGGTGTTGCGGTTGAAGATAATCGTCCACTCGTCTTCACCGGGGGCCATGAAAAGCGCATATTCCCCGCCGGCCAGGGGCTCGCCCTCGACCTCGACGTCGTGCGAGAAGCTGATGGTCGTGTTCTCGTTGGCACCCACCCGCCACGGCATCTGCTCCGCCGTTCCGAAACCGGGGTAGAAGGGGTTTGGCGCGATCCCCCAGGGCACAAGCTGTCCCCAGATCTTGCCGGTCCGGTCGTCGCCGGTCGGGCTGGTGACGTCGGGGCTGTTGTAGTCGATGGTCACCGAGACCATCCCCATGTATTGGGTGACGATGGACCGTTGGTTGGCACCCGGCGGCGGGATGGTCAGGGTCTGAGCATCTAAGGCCGCTGTCCCCGCCAGGGGGACGACCAGGAACAGAAGGGCGACGACGGTCCGGAGTGTGCGACTTCTCATTCGACAAGCCTCCTATGAGAGATCGAGGACGGCGCCCCACGGGACACCGGACGGGGAAAAAGCCTCTCATCGGTACGGAGAGGGCAAACGGAAGTTGCGGTTCAGAGGCCTGAAGCAGGCTTCTTGTTCTTGGACAGACGATGGAACCGGGCCACCAGCATCACCGCGGCGCATGACAGACCCGCGATCACCCCGACCCACAGACCCCTGGGGCCATTGCCCATGCGGATGCCGAGAAAGTATCCGAGGGACAGGCCCACCAACCAGTAGGAGATCAGGGTCACCAGCATGGGTACGCGTGTGTCCTTGAGACCCCGGAGGGCTCCGGCGGCGCTTACCTGGAGGCCGTCGGGAAGCTGGAAGATCGCTGCCAGAAAGAGCAGACCCACCGCAATCCGGGCGACGGCAGGGTCACGAGTGTAGAGCGCGACGATCAAGCCGGGCATGGCCAGCATGACCGACGCCGAGAGCAGTTGGGTGCAAAGCGCCAGCCCGATACCCACCAGCCCGGCGCGGCGCGCCTCCGCCGGCTCTCCCGCACCCACGGCTTCGGCCACCCGTACGGTGATCGCCAGCGACAGACCCAGCGGCACCATAAAGGTGGCCGCGGCAAAGTTGATCGCCACCTGATGCCCGGCGACGATCGTCGTGCCCAAGGTCCCCATGAGCAGGGCAATCGACGTGAAGAAGCTCGCTTCGATGAAGATCGTGGTTCCGATCGGCAAGCCCAGCCGCAGCAGCGACCGCAGCTCGGGCCAGCGAGGCCGCTCCCAGCGGGAAAAGAGGGCGAGGGAGCGGAATCGCTCCTGCCGCAGCACTGGAATCAGAATACCGGCAAGCTGCACCAGAAAGACCAGCGAGGTGGCGTAGCCACAGCCCACCGCGCCCAGCTCCGGGAATCCCCATCGGCCGTAGATGAGCGCGTAGTTGGCGACCACATTGACCGCCACCCCGACGACCCCCAGGTACATCGCCGGCCGGGTATATCCGAGACCTTCGCTCAGAAACCGTAGGGTCAGATACGCGCACAGCGGTGGCATCCCCCAGCACAGGGCCTTCAAGTACCTCCCGGTGAGCGGTACGATGTCGGCTTGAATCCCGACCCGGTCGAGAATCCACTCGGCATTGAAAAAGACCAGGATCGACAGGACCGCCAGACCCTGGCCGAGCCAGAAGGCCTGCCGTGTCCACGAGGCCGATTCCGGCGTCCTGCCGGCGCCCCGTAGCTGCGCGACCGTGGGCGGCAGCGCCATCAATACGCCGTGGATGAAATAGGCGACCGCCGACCACACAGCCCCCCCGACCGCGATCGCTGCCAGCGAGGTCGCGTCGCGACGTCCCGCCATCACCGTGTCGACAAAACTCATCGCCACCGTGGAGATCTGGCCGACGATCAGCGGTGCGGCCAGCCGCAGCGTCTCCCGGGCGTGCGATGAGATCGTCCGGGGCATCCTCGGGCTCGGACCTGGCTGCTACGCGCGGCGGGCGCGAAACTCTTCCATCAGCTCGACCAGCAGCCGCACCGACTCGATCTCGACGGCGTTGTAGAGCGAGGCGCGGATCCCACCCACCGAGCGGTGTCCCTTGAGGCCGACAAGATCGCGTTTCGCCGCCATGTCGACGAACTCCCCCTCGAGCTCCGGGCTGGGCAGGTTGAAGGTCACGTTCATCCGCGAGCGACTGCCGGGCCGTGCGTGCCCGCGGTAGAAACCCTCGGAAGAGTCGATCGCGCCGTACAAAAGCTCTGCCTTGGCCCGGTTGCGCTTCTCCACCGCGTCGAGGCCGCCACGGGCTTCGAGGTGCTCGAGCACCAAGCCGAGGACGTAGATCGCAAACGCCGGCGGCGTGTTGAGCAGCGAGTTCTTGGCCGCCATCGCAGCGTAGCTCAACGTGTCGGGGAGATTTGCCGGCGAGCGCTCCAGAAGATCACAGCGCACGATGACCACGGTCACCCCGGCGGCGCCCAGGTTCTTCTGGGCTCCCGCATAGATCACGCCAAATCGCGAGAGGTCGAGCGGTCCCGACAGGATGTCCGACGACATGTCGGCGACCAGGGGCGCGCCGGTCGACGGCGGCGCCGGATACTGCGTCCCGGCGATGGTGTTGTTCGAGGTGTAGTGGAGATAGGCCAGCCCCTCCGGTATCTCGAGCTCTCCACCCTCCGGTACGCGATCGTGTCCCGTCCCGGCACTCGACCACAGCTCCTCGACCGAGTCCGAGCCGCCCGCCTTGGCTCCCGCCGCCAGCGCCAGCTCGCTCCAGCGGCCGGTGGTGAGGTACCCGGCGCCCCCGGAGCCCAGTAAGTTCATCGGCACGGCGCTGAACTGGGTGCGTGCCCCGCCGCCCATAAACAGAACCTCGTGGTCCTGGCTGCCCCCGACGAGGGCCCGCAAACGCTCGATCGCCCCGTTGTGAACCCGATCGTAAGCCGGCCCACGATGGCTCGACTCCAAAATCGACATTCCGGTGCCGTCAAAATCCAACAGCTCTTCGCGGGCCCGCTCGAGCACCGGCAGGGGCAGCGCCGAGGGCCCGGCGCCGAAGTTGTGGACACGGTGGGTCATGGAGACAGAGTAATGGATCTGCCGTCCGGATTGAACCGGCCGCGCTACACAGGTTCGCGGGCCGGCTCGTCTCGCTCGGACACCAGCGCCTCGATCTCGGAGCCGGCCATCCGTTCGGGAGCCAACGAAGCCAAAGACGCCGACGGGTCCCGGAGCCCGCGGGCGACCTCGCGCATCGCGGCCATGGAAACGCTCAGAAGGCCCGGCCCGAGGCTCAGCCGGTGGATCCCGGCGGCCTCGAGATCGGCGATCGACGGTGTCGAGCCGGTGGCCGACGCATTGAGGGGTGAGTCGATCTCGCGCCGCAGGGTCTTCAAGACCTCGAAGTCACCCAAGGCCACCGGAAAAACACAGTCGGCCCCGGCCGCAGCGTAGGCGTTTCCCCTCCGCACCGCCTCGGCGATCTTGTCCGGCATCGTCTCGGGCTCCGCTCCAAAAGGCGGCCGGACAAAGACATCGACCCGCGCGTTGATCACCAGCGGCACCCCGAAGTCGTCGGCCATCTCGCGCACCGCGCGGATGCGCTCGCACTGGAGCTCCACCGGAAATAGGGCTCGTGGCCGCTCGACACGGCTGTCTTCCAGGTTGATCCCGACCGCGCCCGCCTCCAACACCTTGCGCATGTTGGCGGCCAGCGGCTCGGGCTCTTCGGCATATCCGGCTTCGATGTCGGCTGAAACCGGAATCTCCACGCTCCCTGCGATGCGGCCGATGACGTCCAGCATCGTGCCGAACGCGAGCCGTTCTCCGTCGTCAAAGCCGAGCGACCATGCCACCGCGGCGCTGGCGGTCGCCGCCGCCGGGTAGCCGAGGCTCTGGAGCAGCCGCGCCCCCAGCGGGTCCCAGACGTTCGGGAGCACCAGTAGTTTCGGATCGGTGTGCAGGGCCCGAAAGCTCTCGGCCTTCGCGGCCTGCCGGTCCCGGCTCATCGGATCTTGCGTTGATCGCTCTTACGCTGCTCGGTCTTGGCCGGTCTCGGACGCGCCGGCTCGTACTGACCCGGCCACGGATGGTCCCACACGCCATAGGTCTCGGCCGCGTGGAGGGTCAGATAGGGGTTGTGGAGGTGCGGTCGCGCCATCACCGCGAGATCGGCCCGCCCCGCCCCCAGCACGGTGTTGGCATGGTCGGCGCCCAGGAGCGCGCCAACCGCGGCGACCGGCATTCCGGCCTCATAACGCACCTTCTCGGCAAACGGCACCTGATACATCCGTCCATAGACCGGGTCGGATTCGGGCGAGTTGCCCGCCGAGGACACGTCGATCAAATCGCACCCGGCGTCCTTGAGCAGACGCGCCACGCCGACGGTCTCCTCGGGGGTGACCCCGCGTCCGTCGGCCTCCATCCAATCGGTCGCCGAGACCCGCACCGCCATGGGCCTGTCCGCCGGCCACGCTTCCCTCACGGCCCGAAATACCTCGAGCGGAAACCGCATACGGTTCTCGAGCGTGCCGCCGTATTTATCAGTCCGCCGGTTGGACAGCGGCGAGATAAAGCTCGACAACAGGTAGCCGTGCGCCATGTGGATCTCGATCAGGTCGAACCCGGCGGCCTCCGAGAGACCCGCCGCGCGCACAAAGTCCGCCACCACCCCATCCATGTCGGCGCGGTCCATCTCTTTGGGAGCCGGCCAGTCGGGATAGAACGGGATCGGCGAGGGTGCCAGCGTCCGCCACGCGCCCTCCTCGGGCGCGAGCGGGATGTCCTCTCCCTCCCAGGGGTGGCGCACCGAGCCCTTGCGTCCGGCGTGCGCGAGCTGAATCCCGATCTTGGCCCGCGAGTTGTCGTGCACAAAATCGACGATCCGTTTCCACGCCCCGACGTGCTCTTCGGTATACATGCCGGCGCAACCGAGGGTAATGCGACCCTCGGGCGAGACATCGGTCATCTCGGTGATCAACAGCCCCGCCCCGCCGATGGCCCGGCCGCCGAGATGGACCAGGTGCCAGTCGTTGGGCGACCCGTCGCGGGCCGAGTACTGGCACATCGGGCTGACGACGATCCGGTTGACCAACTCCATGTTCCGTAGCCGGTACGGCATGAACATCGGGGGTGGAGGCGGCGCGTCACCCGGAACGCCTCCGATCTTTGGCGCGACTTCGTTGCGCCGGTACCAGGCGTTGACCTCCTGGATCAGCTTTGGGTCGCGCTCCTGGAGGTTCTCGTAGGTGATTCGCTTGGAGCGGGTCATCAGGTTGAAGGTGAGCTGGAGCGGATCCTGTTCCATGTAACGCGCCGAGTTCTCGAACCACTCGAGGCTGGTCTGCGCGGCCTTCTGGACCTTGAGGACGTCCACCCAGCGGGCTTCCTCGTACTCTTCCAGGCCGGCTTCCACCGAGCCGATCCCCTTGCGCTCGAAGGCGGCGACCAGCTCAATGGCGTCCTCCATGGCCAGCTTGGTGCCCGAGCCGATCGAAAAATGCGCGGTGTGCGCCGCGTCGCCCATAAGGACCACGTTGCCGTGCCGCCAGGTTTCGCACTGCACGGTCGGAAACGTGCGCCAGAGCGACCGGTTCGAGAGCAGCCGGTGGCCCTCGAGATGCTCCCGCGACAGGTTCTTGCAAAAAGCGACCGTCTCTTCCTCGGTGGCGTTCTCCAGCCCCGCGCGGCGCCAGACCTCCTCGCGGCATTCGACGATCCAGGTCGCCAGGCCGTTTTCGAATGGGTAGGCATGGATCTGGAAAAGACCGTGATCGGTCTGGTGGAAGATGAAGGTAAAGGCGTCGAGTGGCTTGTCGGTCCCCAGCCAGGTGAACTTGCACTTCCGCCAGTCGAGGTGGGGTCGAAAATGCTCCGCCAGCGAGTCCCGCACCCGGCTGTTCACACCATCGGCCGCGACGATCAGATCGGCGCCGGAGAACTCGTCGAGCGAGGTGACCTCGCGCTCGAACTCGAGCTCCACGCCCAGGTCGCGGCAACGCTGCTGGAGGATCAAGAGCAGGCGCTTGCGTGACAGAGCTGCGAATCCATGACCGGTCGAGACGGTGCAGGTACCGTCGTAGTAGGTCTCGATGTCGTGCCAGGTCTTGAAGCTCCCGGTGATCTCGGCAAAGGACTCGGGATCGGCGCGTTCGAACCCGTCCAGGGTCTCATCGGAAAACACCACCCCCCAGCCAAAGGTGTCATCGGGCCGGTTGCGCTCGATCACCCGGATCTGGGTCTCGGGGAACGCCTTGCGCATCAAGAGCGCGAAATACAGGCCCGCCGGCCCCCCTCCGATGACGGCGATGTTCATCGGACCGATTGTAGCGGGCATTCGGCGGCGCGTGGCTTTCATGTCGGCGGGGTGGCCGAAGGCGCCACAGGGCACGACGCGCGCTACTCGAACTCCGGTGACCTAGGCGCGCGCCTCGGCTTCCCTCGCGCCGGACCGAGCACGCCGTTCAATGGCTCTTGCCATGCGCTCGGTCAGACGGCCCTCGTGGAGCCTTCGGCCACTCCGCCGGGACTCGTCTGGCCTGCGGGACTCCAGCCATGGCGACAACGTAGCGCCGAGTGGGTCGCCCGGAGCGGACGCTGCTCGAGCTGGAGCGAAGGGCGACCCCGAGGCGCCTATGCCGCGTCTCCTGTACCATCCCGCGATGTCGGAAGACGCTTCGCCCGATACGCCATCGCCCGAGGTCGTGCCGGCCGGCAGCGCCGGTTTTTGGGCCGCGGTGCGCGACTCGATTCGCGGCGTGCGGATGGACTACACCTCGGTTCCGATCGGCCGCGCGATCTTACTGCTCGCGGTGCCGATGGTGCTCGAGATGTCGATGCAGTCACTCTTCTCGGTGGTCGACGTCTACTTCGTCGGCAGGCTGGGCTCGGACGCGGTGGCCGTGGTGGGCATCTCCGACTCGCTGCTGACCATGGTTTTCGCCATCGCCGTGGGCCTGTCGATGGGCACCACCGCCATGGTGGCCCGCAGGATCGGCGAGGATGACCCCAAGGCGGCGTCGGTGGCGGCCCAACAAGCCATCGCACTGGGGCTGGCGATCGCGATTCCGATCGGCCTGGCGAGCATCCTGCTGTCCGAGAACCTCCTGCGCTGGATGGGCGCCTCGGCCGAGGTTGCCGAGTACGGCTCGTCCTTCAATGCCATTCTGCTGGGCGGCAACGCCACGGTCATGCTCCTGTTTCTCATCAACGCGGTCTTTCGCGGCGCCGGAGACCCGGCGCTGGCGATGCGGGCGCTGTGGATCGCCAACGGCCTCAATATCGTGCTCGACCCGATTCTCATCTTCGGCTGGGGCCCGTTTCCGGCGTTCGGCCTCGCCGGGGCCGCCATCGCCACCACCGTGGGTCGCGGGGTCGGAGTCGGCTACCAGTTCTGGAAGCTCAACCACCCCGACAGCCGGGTGCGGGTGGACTGGAGGCGCATCCGAATCGTGCCGCCAATCATGGCCCGCCTGGCACGGGTCAGCGGCATCGGCATCCTCCAGTACCTGGTGGGCACCGCGAGCTTTCTGGGGCTGGTTCGCATCATCGCGCTGTTTGGCGCGACCGCGCTGGCCGGTTACACCATTGCCGTGCGGGTGATCATCTTTGTGCTGCTGCCGGCCTGGGGCATGGGCAACGCAGCCGCCACGCTGGTGGGCCAGAACCTGGGGGCCGGTGACACCGATCGCGCCGAGAAATCGGTGTGGCTCACCGCACTCTGCAACAGCCTTTTTCTGGGTGTTGTCTCGGTCATCCTGATCTTCTTTGCCGAGCCACTGGTCGGGTTCTTTTCCGGCGACCCGCAGGTAAATCAGGTCGCGGCCCGCAGCCTGCGCATCTTCAGCTACAGCTACGTCTTCTGGGGCTACGGCATGATCACGGTGCTGGCCTTCAACGGCGCCGGCGACACCACGACGCCGACCTGGATCAATTTCCTGGTCTATTGGGTGCTGCAGCTTCCCCTTGCCTATGGGCTCTCGGTGACGCTCGGGATGGGGCCGCGAGGCGTATTCATCGCCGTGGCCATCGCGCAGGCGGCCCTGGCGATCGTCGGGGTCCTGGCATTCCGGCGCGGCACCTGGAAGACGCGCACGATTTAGGAGAAGCGTTGGCGGGGCGCAGGTGTGAACGGCCGGCAGGGACGCCGGCCTAACGGCCGGCACAGGTCCGGCCGCTTCAAACACGTGTAGGGGCGGGGCTTGCCTCCGCCCGCCACGTCCGAGCACATGCGACCACGGGCCGGGACAAGCCCGGCCCCTACAGGTCGCGGACGGAAGGGCGCCGCAAGCGTTCCTTCAACAGCCAGTTGTAGGGGCGGGGCTTGCCTCCGCCCGCCACATCCGAGCACATGCGACCACGGGCCGGGGCAAGCCCGGCCCCTACAGGTCGCGGACGGAAGGGCGCCGCAAGCGTTCCTTCAACAGCCAGTTGTAGGGGCGGGGCTTGCCCCGCCCGCCACGTCCGAGCACATGCGACCACGGGCCGGGGCAAGCCCGGCCCCTACAGGTCGCGGACGGAAGGGCGCCGCAAGCGTTCCTTCAACAGCCAGTTGTAGGGGCGGGGCTTGCCTCCGCCCGCCACGTCCGAGCACACGCGACCACGGGCCGGGACAAGCCCGGCCCCTACAGGTCGTGGACGCAAGAAGCGCCACAAGCTCCTTCAACAGCCAGTTTGTAGGGGCGGGGCTTGCCTCCGCCCGCCACGTCCGAGCACACGCGACCACGGGCCGGGACAAGCCCGGCCCCTACATTTTGAGCAACGTCGCCACCATCGTCCGGCCGGCACAGGTCCGGCCGCTTCAGTCGCGGCCGGTACTGAGACCCGGCGCCGAGGGCAGCTCGTCGGCGAAGACGACCTCCACCCGGTAGCTCTCGGCGTCCCCAAAGGCCCCGGCGAGCCAGGTGCCGACAAACTCCTCGGTGCGGCGCCGGGCGGTCTCGCGGACCAGCGAGACGTGTTCCCGGGCCCGCCCTCTCGACAATTCGGACAGCCCCGACTTGAGCGCCTCGATGGCGGCATTCTCGTCGCGCAGCAGGCTCGACTCGCGCACGTCGAACCGCAGTCCGGAGACGTCCAGCGCCGGGGTGTTGAACCCGATCTCGGGAGCGATCACCTGGAGGACACCCTCCTCGAGCGAAAACTCCCACGAGTCATCCAGGTCGACGTGGAAGGTGTATTCCACCGGGACGATCGCCGCGACCACCACGTCGGGAAGCTGGAGGTTTCCCCACAGAAGGGTGCCCGAGTCGAGGCGCGTGTACACCTCGGTCTGCTCCAGCCGGGCCACCTGCAGAAAACTGCTGCCCGAGACCCGGGCGGCGTAGCTGATAAAGGTGGTCTCGACCGTCCCCTCGCGAAAGGCGGCGGCGACGCTTCTCAGGTTCGACAGGACCTCACGCCCGGCCTCGACCGCCTCGCCGGGTAGCCGGCGCACCGAGTTGAAGACATAGAGCCCGGCAAAGGTCGCCAGGGCGGCGACGCCGACGATCGCAAACGCGATGGGCCAGGCCGCCGACCGGGCTTCTCCGCCGTCCGCCTTGGTTACAGGCGCCATCGTCCCAGTCTATCGATCGGACGATCCCGCCCCGGTTTCACGACGCCAGCTCGTCCCTGACCTCTTCGTAAAAGGTCGCAAAGCTCGGATTGACCTTGCGCACCTTTTCGACGATCTTGCGGGCCACGGCCTCATCGCCCGCCAGCTCGTAGGCGGCCGCCAGATTGAGCCGGTTGAAGAGCTTGGCGATCCCCTCGTTCTGTCCCCAGTAGTAAAAGAGATCGTCGGCCTCTTTGAGCTCGGCCACCGCGCTGGCCGGGTCCCCCTGGGCCGCCAGACGCACCCCGACGATGTGATGCAGCAAGCCACTGAGATGCTTGGCCTCGAGACCCTCAGAGCCCTTGCCGTCGATGTGTTTTCGAATCATGGCCTCGGTCTCGCGGGCCTCGTCAAAACGTCCCGACAGAACCGCCATCCGGTGGATCAGGAAATAGACCGGACCGACCACCTCCCGGCAGCGCTCACGCTCCGGCCGCCAAGGAGCGTCCAGATCGCCGGTGAAGTAATCCGACCAGAATTTCGTATTGCATCGCATCCGCTCGACAAACCTCGGATCGCACACCTCGTCCGCGCGCGCAAAAACCGGCTCGGCGTCCTCCGGCCGTCCTTCGAGCAGATACACGTCCATCAGGTGGAAATGCGAGAAACAGAAATCGGGCCGGATCTCGAGCGATTTCTCGAGCTCCTCCCGAGCCTCGTCATAACGGCCCAGAAGCGTCAGCAGCTCGCCCATCGAATCGTGCGGGTTGGCCTGGTCGGGGGCGATGTACTGGTAGGTGCGTAGCAGCTCTTCGGCCTCTTCGAACCTGCCCTGTGCCATGGCGATGTACGCCAACCGGTTTTGCGCCTCGACCCAGTTGGGGTCCTTTTGGATCAGCTTGCCGTAGACCTTCTCCGCCTTGTCCCAGTTCTGAGCTTCCCACGCCAGCCCGGCAAATACCGCCAGACCCCATGGATCGTGGGGGTAGGCGTCGAGAAACGATTTCAGGATCTGGTAGGCCTCTTTGTCGCGGCCGTCGTGCTGGGCGAGGTGATAGCGCACCAGAAACTGCTCGCGCGCGGTCAGCCTGTTGAGGTCGGTGGCCGCCAGCTCGCGAGCCAAACGGTCGCGCTTACCACGGTCCCGGCTGTAGACCATCAACCCGAGCTTGGCGGCCACAAAGTCGGAATCGAGCTCCACGGCGCGGGCAAAGTGCTCCCGCGCGTCGGCCGGATAGAGCTTCATGCGCGCGGCGTGCCCGCGTTCGTACTCCTCGAGGGCCTCACGGGAGCTGGTCGTCCACTCGCTCCTCACCTTCTGCGCCATCAGGAGCATCACCCCCAGGGCCAGAACAATCAAAATCAGGAGAATCCAAACCTTTCTCATCGCACTGCCTCCCGGTCGCAGCGAACCGCCACCAAGGTCAGGTCGTCGTAGGGCTCCGTGCCGCGCGTGAAATCGGCGAGCACCCCCATGACGTGATCGACTAAACGTTCCGGTTCGTCCGGTCCTTTGGCGACGACGTCCGCCAGGCGCTCGGCCCCAAAGGGCTCATCCTCGGGTGAGCGCGCGTCGACGACGCCGTCGGAATAGCCGAGGACCAGATCGCCCCGCTTCATGTCTACATCAGCGAGCTGATAGTTACCGTTGTTGAGCGCTCCGAGCGGTATCCGGTTGTCCGGCAGACCGAGCTCGAAGACGCTGCCGTCGGTACGGCGCAAAAAGGGCTGTGGCTGCCCGGCGAGCAGATAGCGGATGCCGCAGGCATCCGCGGCCGGCGCCAGATAGGCGATGGCGACGAAGCTCTTGCGCCGCCCGAGCGCGTAAAGCCGGCGGTTGGCCAGCTCCATCAGACGCTCGGGATCGGGGTGGGTCAACGCCAGCGAGTTGAGCACTTCGTGCGCCGCCATCATGACCAGGGCGCCCGACACCGATTTGCCGGCGACGTCGCCGTAAACGATGGCGTGCACATCGTCCGCGGGGCCGGGCAGCTCGGTAATGAAATCGCCTCCGACGTGACGCGCCGGGCGGCACACCGCCGAGATGCTCCAGCCGTCCGCAAAACGCAGCGTCTCGGGAAGCAGATCGGTCTGCACCGAGGACGCGATCTCGAGCTCACGCTCCAGCTCGGCCTGCTCGGTACGCTCCTCGAGCAACATGCTGGTCTCGAGCGCCAGCGCTGCCTGGTCGAGAATTCGGCGCAGCAGGGCAATCTCGGTGGGATCGAACTCGAGCTGACCCTCCCGGTCGGGAAAGACCGCGAGTCCGATCGGCCGGCGGGGCGAGGCGAGGTATCCCAGCACACGCACCCCGGCGTCCCGCAGCCTCTCCGCGAGATCGGCGACGCCTTCCTGGCCGGCGAGTCCCTCGATTTCCTCCAAACGCGTCAGCCCGCGGCCCTTGCTGCGCCGGCGCAGCTCGTCGACCAGCGCCGGGATGACGGGAAGCTTCACCGGCAGATTGGCCGGGCCCGCGATGCGCTCCATCGACTCCTCGCGCGTCAGATACAGCCCGCAGAAATCGAGTCCCAGACGGCGTGGCAGATCATCGACCAGGTTCCGCACGACCGGCTGCAAGTCCATCTGTGCGGCGAAGGCGTCGCCCATCTCCTCGAGCGCCGCCTCCAACTGGCCGCGCTCAGCGTAGAAAAACCGGTCGACCCAGACCTGGACTCGCCGCCGCAACGGCTCGAACAAGAGAACGATCACCAGCGCGAAGACGATGGGGAAAAACGGCGAGGCGGCGACCGAGGTGCCCCGGGTCACGAAGTTGAAGAGCGCGATGCCGAGCGCGTAGAGACCGGTGACCATCACGGTGGTCAGCGTGTAGAGCAAGCTCTTGCGCAAGATCACCTTGACGTCCATTAGGCGGAACACCACGATGGCGTAGGCGAAGGTCAGCG
Organism: Candidatus Multivoradales bacterium; assembly: GCA_965224065.1. Classification (GTDB taxonomy): domain Bacteria; phylum Acidobacteriota; class Thermoanaerobaculia; order Multivoradales; family JAHEKO01; genus JAOTZA01. Next base: position 3,449,996 of record CBDCYF010000005.1, on the reverse strand, counting down.
GCACCAGGACAAGCGGTGCCACGCCGTAGAAGAGAAATTTCTCGGTATGGAGAAACGACGGAAAAGCGACCGCCGTGACCAGGAATGGCAACAGCCCGAAAAGCGAGCCAAAAAGCACCATCGCGGCGCCCCGCCTGAGCCGCGGGCTGCTGTAGCGACGGCCGGCCACCGCCAGCACGGCCATCCCGGTCAGCATGTAGATCGCCAGCAGCCACCAATTGGGCGCCGGCGCGCCGCTGATCAACACCAGCGCCCGATCGGCTACCCGCGATTCCAGAAAGGTCCCCGCCAGCACCAGCGGCGGGACCAGATAGATGACGGCCAAGATCCACAACCAGCGGGTGTGCTTGGCGCCGTAGTCCGGGTCGGAGCGCGACGGCCGCAGCGCGATGGGCTGCGGGAAGATCAGAAAAAAGTGCAGAAAGCTCGCCGGCAGAAACAGCAGCGCCGCCGTGCCGGTGCGCAGGACAAAGGTGTCGACCCAAGTGTAAGAGGCCGGGCGCAGCCGGCAGACCAGAAAAAGAAAAAACAACGCGCAGAGACAGAAGAAGACCTGTGCCGCCCGTTGACGTGGCTGACGCTCGAGGACAAAAAGACCGACAAAGAAAAAGAGAAAGCCCAACAGACAAGCGTAGAGGTACGGCAAGCTGCCGATCCGCTGCAGACCCAGCTCCACCGGCAGCTCACGCAGCCCGGCGGCCCCGCGCACCAGGTAGGGCACGGTCTCGCCGACGTCGTACCAGTTGAGAATCGCGGCCGCTTCGTGACTCGACCGGATCACCGACCGGTCGATGCCGATGATCTGCTCGCCGGGCCGGATTCCGGCCCGCTCGGCGCCCGAGCCCGGGACGACCTCTCGCACGATCAGACGGCCGGGCGTGTCCGCCTCCAGCACGACCCCGTCGGAGGGGCGCGAGCGGTACATGTCGCCGATCGACAAGCCGGCGATCAAAAAGGCCACCAGGCCGGCGGCGAGCAGAAAGTTACGAGTCGTCATTTCGGGGCAGAAGCGCGGGCGCACGAAACGCCTCCGAGCCGCCACGGCGGTCTCGATAGAGACTACGCCAGAACAGGGCCGAGGTTACCGCCAGCGCCTTAGAAACGCCGCCGGACGGACGGCCCCGAGAACGCTTCAAACCGCAGCCAGAAACGGCCTTTTGGTAGGATTCTCGCCCCTGCGGAAACTCCGCCCACCCCCCAGAAAACAGGACAAATGCGAGTCATGACCGGCATGAGGCGATGGAGCGCGGGCGCGGTGCTGTCGCTGCCTCTTGTGCTCACCTTTGGTGCTCCCGCCGGAGTCGAGGCGCAGGTCAAGCCGCGGGTCGTGCAGGCGCCCGGCGCCGGCGAGCTTCTCCACGTCATCGATTCGGGTGGCCGGCTGGTCATCACAGAAAAGGGTACGAGCCGGGAGCTCGAGCTGCCCGCGGACACCCGTATCGACGCACTCGAGTCGACCGCTTCGGGCTGGATCGCCGCCGGTCACTACGCCGCCCGCTCCGGTGGCGAGCTGCTGCTGCTCAAAAGCGGGGCGGACAAGATCGAGCTCCTTCCGGTGCCCGCCGGACGGGACGGGCGGCTGCGGGGCACGCCGGCGCTCTTTGTCGACGGCGACGGCCCGGCCGGAGTGGCCTGGCTGGAGGGAACCCGCCAGGAGGATCTGACCGTGCGGGCGGCCCGGTGGATGGGGACGGAATGGAGCGAGCCCGAAACGGTCTCCCTGCGGGGACCGGGCGCGCAGCTCGCCCTGCGCGGCGCGACGTTGACCGATGGCTCCTGGCTCCTGGTGTGGGCGGCGGTCGACGGACAGGACGACGACATCTGGTGGAGCCGGCGCGCGCAACAGGCCGAAGGCTCGTGGAGCCCGCCCCGACGCCTCCACACCGACAACGACGCTCCCGACATCACGCCGGCGGTGGTATCGACCGCCGGCGGCGCCATCGCGGCCTGGAGCGGCTACGACGGCCGCGACTATCGAGTCAAGACTTCGTACTTCGACGGCAAGAAGTGGAGCGAGCCCGTGACGCTCGACGGACGAGGGGCGACCGACGCCCGTTTGCTAAAGCGTCCGAAGGGCCAGAGCCTGGTCTACCGGACGGTGATTCCCGCGGGATGGCACGTCGTCGACCTGGACCCCCAAGGAAAGGCTCGCCGGAGCGCCATGGTGCCCGGTGACCGCACCGATTCGCCGGTTCTCGAGTGGACGGCGGATGGCCGGCCTCATCTGGATTGGCCCCAGCGCGCCTTTCACTGGCCGGAGGAGGCGCACACGCTCGAGTGGGAGCGGCCGAGGTGACCGGCGCTCGTGCTGCCGGCACGGCCCTCCTGGGAGTGGTCCTGGCAGCGGGCACCGGGATGCCGGCCGAAGCCGGACTCAGCTATCTGGCGTTCGGCGACAGCATCACTCGCGGGGTCTGCGACAGTGGCGTTGGTGTTTGCCCAACCACGGGAACCTGTGACCTCGCCGAGGGCGACATGGGCTACCCGATGCGCCTCGCGAATACGCTGACCGACTGCACGCTCAACCCCCTCAACCCCGCCAACTGCCCGACGGCTTGCTGTGTGACCAACGCCGGGCTGTCGGGCGAGACCACGGCACAGATGATCACCCGCATCCAGACGTTCCCTCCGGCCACCTACGACGTGGCGATCCTCATGGGCGGAACCAACGACATCTTCAATTTTGTCTCGGCCAACACCGTGCGCAACAACATCGCCACCATCGACGGCCACGCTGTCGCCAAAGACATGGACCCGATGCTCTCGTCGATCATCCACTTCCGCGACGACGTGGCCGGGCCCTACGCGGCGGCGGTCTCGAGCCTGAGGACCCTGCTGATGACATCGGCGACCAACCGCAACCGTCTCTTCGCCGATCCCTGGACCCCGTTGTGCGCGGGCGCGTTTTGTTTTGATCAAAACTATTACCAGCCCGGCACTCCCGATCCGGTCGGGCATCCCAATGGCTGTGGCTACGACATCCTGGAGGGGGTGTTCTCCACGGCCATCCTCTCGGAGACCATTCCCGGCGTGCCGCCGCTGACCTCGCCGAGTGATGGCGGCGACATCACCGACACCACCCCGACGCTGTCCTGGACCAAGTCCTCAAACGCACGGTGGCACGAAGTCCAGATCGACAACGGGGGTACCTGGGACGATTTTTTCCAGGTGGCCGACAGCGCCTGCAGCGGAGCCGACACCTCGTGCGCCGTGACCGCACCCGCGCTCGCCGCCGGCAGCCACACCTGGAGGGTGCGGGGACGCAATCCGCACGACTACGGCGGCTGGAGCACGACGTTTTCTTTCGACCTCTACACCACTCTGCCGCCGGTTCCCACGCCCTCGTCGCCGAGCGGCGATCTGTACGCGCAACCGGCGAGCTTTGATTGGAGCGACGAAGGGCTACCGCCAAACGGCGCCACCGACTATGAGCTGGAGGTCGCCGGCCCGGTTCCTTTCAGCGGCGCAGTCAGCCCGACGTGCGACGGGGTGACTTGCACCGTGGCGCCGCCGGTCGTCTTCACCGGCGGCGACTACACCTGGCAGGTGCTGTCCGAGAACCCCATCGGGAAGAGCGCGCTGTCCGGCGGGCTCGCGTTTCGTTTTATCGACACGGTTCCCGGTACGGCGAACCAAACGTACCCCGCCGGCGACGAGACCTTCGACACCACACCTCTGTTGCGGTGGGACGAGGTCGACACGGCGGAAGACTACCTGGTCGCGGTGCGCGACTCGATGAACAGTCTCGTCTACAACTCTGGGTTTGTCTCGAAGGACACACTCTGCAACAGTCCGTGCGAGATCGAGACCGGAACGACGCTCACTCCCGGGGACTACACCTGGACGGTGACGGCCCGCAATCCGGTGGGTCCCGGCCCGCCCAGCGCGTCACAGAGCTTTACCGTTCTCGACTGCTCGGCCTTCCCCGATCTGAGCCTCCCCGCCCAGACGGTCAGCGGTACCGTCACCGAGAAGGCTTGCGTCAACCTCACCGCCGGCGCCCTGGGAACCTACACGATCGAAGGACCCTCCGGCGACGCCACCTTCCACGCCGGCGGCACCATCAAACTCGACAACGGCTTCGAAGTCGAGCCCGGCGGCACCTTCACGGCGATCACCGATCCATAGCCGTCACCGGGCAACGGCCGCCAGAGGCGGCCGCCGCTTCAGGGTACGGCGAGAACGGCCACCCGCGGTTGAAGCGGCTGGCGTCCCTGCCAGCCGTGGCGACATCACCTCCATTCAACGGCGCCTGACAAAGGTGACGGGGAACCCGTCACCGCAACGGTCCGTGTAGGGGCGGGGCTTGCCCCCGCCCGGACTCCAGGTCGGTTGAAGCGGCTGGCGTCCCTGCCAGCCGTGGCGACATCACCTCCATTCAACGGCGTCTGACAAAGGTGACGGGGAACCCGTCACCGCAACGGTCCGTGTAGGGGCGGGGCTTGCCCCTGCCCGCGGCAGCCCCGTCAGCGCGCCGCCCGGATGCGCTCGACCAGGTCGCCGTAGCGCGCGGCGTGTTTGTCGTAGACCGGCCGCACCGCGAGCCGAAAGGCCTCGGGGTCTTCGATCTCGAAGATCTGCGAGCCGGCCTCGACGACGGTTTGCCGCGCTACCCCCTCGTACTCGGACCAGAAAACGCGCTGCTCCAGCGCCGACTCCGAAGCGGCTTCGAGGAGTGCCCGCTGCTGGGCGGCGTCGAGGCCCTCCCAGGCGGCACGCGACGCCAGCACCACGTCGGGGATCATCGAGTGCCGGTCCAGTGAGTAGTAGCCGGCCGCCTCGAAGTGGCGCTCGGAGCGGTAGCTCGGCAGGTTGTTCTCGGCGCCGTCAATCGCGCCGGTGTGGAGGCTGGTGTAGACCTGTTTGAACCCCAGCGCCACCGGTGACGCGCCGAGAGCCGCCACCATGTCGTGCATGATCTCGGAGCGCTGCACGCGGATCTTGAGCCCCGCTAGCTCCTCCAGCCGGCGGACCGGCCGCTTGCGGTTGTAGAACGAGCGGGCGCCGGCGTCGTACCAGGCCAGCACGACAAAGCCCGCCTCCAAGAGGTCTGCCGACAGCTCGGCACCGACCTCGCCCTCGAGCACCGCCCACATGTGCGGGGCGTCGCGAAATAGATAGGGCAACGAAAGGACCCCGGCCGATTCCGCAAACTCGGCCAACGGAGCCACCGACGTGCACACCGCCTGGAGCGCTCCGAAACGCAATTTCTCGAGCGTCTCTTTTTCGTTCCCCAGCACACCTCCGAGCTGCAGATCGATACGGATCCGATCGGCCAACCGCGGGTCGGCCCCGGCCCGCTCGGCCAGACGCTCGAGCCCCCGCGGAGTGGGATAGCCCGCGACGTGGACGTTCGACAGCACCCAGCGCTCGGGTCCGGCGGCCTGGCCTCCGCAACCGGTGAAGAGCGCCGTCGCAACGAACGCGGCCGCGAGAAGGGCGAGCGGCGCCGGAGCTCGCGTCATGCGCCGCCCACCAGGGCGGGCAGCCAGAGCGAGAGCGCGGGGACAAAGGTCACCAGCAAGAGGATGGCGATCATAGCAATGTAAAACGGCAGCAGGCCGCGGGCGGCGGACTCCATCGACAGCCCGCCGATGGCGCAAGCGACAAACAGCGTCGAGCCCACCGGGGGCGTGCACAGCCCGATCGCCAGGTTGAGCAGCAGCACGATTCCGAACTGCACCGGATCCATCCCCAACGACTGGGCGAGCGGCAGCAGAATCGGAGTCACGATAACGATCAGAGGCGCCATGTCCATCACCGCCCCCAGGGCCAGCAGCATGAGATTGAGCAGCAACAGGAGGGCCACGTCGCTTACGGCCAGCCCGCTCAGCCAGCCCGCCAGCCGCGCCGGAACGTGCAGATACGCCAGCGCCTCGGCGAAGGCGGCGGCGGAGCCGATCAGGATCATCACCAGACCGGAGGTCCTTGCCGCCCGGCGCAGGACCCGGCCATAGCTCTTTGCCGGGAGCGTCCGGTAGACCCAAGTCGAGACCAGCGCCGACCACACCACGGCGATGGCCGCCGCGTGATGCGCCGGCACCCATCCGAGCGCGATCGGCACGATGATCAAGAACGGGGTCACGAGCGCCGGTGTGCTCGCCGCCGCGATTCGCAGTCCCCGTCGCCACGAGACCGTCGCCTCACGCGGGTAGCCGCGGCGCGCGGCGACCCTCCCGGCGAGGAGCATCAGCACGATTCCCACCAGCAGACCCGGTAGGTAGCCGGCCAGAAACAGCGCCTGGATCGACACCGTGCCGCCGGCGGCGAGCGAGAACAGGATCGCGTTGTGCGAGGGCGGGATGATGATCCCCTGGGTCGACGAGGAAACCGTCACGGCGACCGAAAAATCGCGGTCGTAGCCCTTGTCCACCATCATCGGGATGAGGATGGGACCGATCGAAGAGACGTCGGCGACGCTCGAGCCCGAGATGCCGCCAAAAAACATCGACGCCACCACGTTGACCATCGCCAGCCCGCCGCGGATGAACCCGACACAGACGTTGGCCAGATCGATCAGCCTCCGCGCCATCCCGCCGGTTCCCATGATCTCGCCACAGAGAACAAAGAGCGGGATGGCCAGCAGCGTGGTGTCGGCGAGCTGGACCGAGATCTTCTGCACCACCGACAGCGCCGGCAACCCGGCCGCCGCAAAAAAAGCAAACGACGCGAGACCGAGGGCGAACGCCACCGGCACTCGAAGAAGCAGGAAAAAGAAAAAAAGCCCGAAGATCAGGCCGGTGAGGGCGGCGTCGCTCACACGTCCTCCGCGGGCTCGCCGCGGTCGGCCCGGTCGATCGAATGCTCCTGCGAATGCTCCAGCGCTTGCTCGAGCCCGAAGAGCACGAAGAGCAACCCGGCGGCGACCGCGGGTACGTACTGGAGCGACGCGCGCCAACCGGTGGCCGGCAGTACGTTGTCCACCGCCGCCACCAGACGCACCGCGTGGACGGCGAGCAAGGCGCCGAAAAGGGCCACCAGACCCGACGCGAGCCGCTCGATCCGCCCCCGCCAAACCGCCGGCAGGCGGCGCGCCATCAACTCGAGCGAGAGATGGAGACGGCCGGCCAGACAGTAGGCCGCGGCCAGCAGGCCGAACCACACCGCCAGAAGCCCCTGGATCTCCTCGAGCTCGGCGAAGGACCGCCGGGCGACAAGCCAGGCGACCAGCTCGAATGCAGTGAGAATTGCCAGAGCTGCCAGTAGCCCGACAAGCACCACTTCGAGGACACGGGTCAGGGATCGATTCAGCCGCCGCATGGACGCGAGTATTCTAGGAGCTTGTCTCTTCGCGTGGACCCGCCCCAGGACGTTCTCGACATCCTCGGTGAAAGCCGGCGGTCGCCGGTCGCGCACCGCGTGTACTCGGGATTCGTCGAGCGCTTTGGACGCCGGCCGGTCTGGTTGGCGTGCGCTCCGGGCCGGGTCAACCTGCTGGGCGCCCACGTCGACTACAGCGAAGGATGGGTGCTTCCCGGGGCCATCGACCGGTCGGTCTGGGTCGCGGCGGCGCCGGCCACCCAAGAGACCACGACGGTCCGGGCGCTGGACTTCGAGGATGAAGGTCGCTTTCGGCCAAGTTCCGAGGATTCGGACCGCTCACAAAGACGCCGGGATGCCCCCGCGACCTGGCTCGACTACCCGCGGGGCGTGTCATGGGTCCTCACCCGCGCCGGCCTGTCGGCGCCACCGATCGACGCGGTATTTGGCGGCGACATCCCGATCGGCGCCGGGGTGAGCTCTTCGGCGGCGGTCGAAGTCGCCTTTCTGCTGGTCTGGCGGGCGGGCGGCGGCCTCGAGCTCGATCGGTTGCAGCTCGCCCGACTGGCGCGCCGGGTGGAAAACGACTACCTCGGCGTGGGCTCGGGCATCATGGATCAGTACGCCTCGCTCCACGGACGGACCGGCCACCTGCTGCTGCTCGACTGCCGGTCCCTCGAGAGCCGGCCCGTGCCCCTGCCCCGGGCCGTTGCGCTGCTGGTCGCCGACAGCGGAATCCGGCGCGAGCTCACAGACTCCGACTACAACGACCGGCCGCGGGAATGCGCCGAGGCCGTCGAGCTACTGGGTCGCCGGCTCCCTGCGATTCGCACCCTGCGCGACGCGGAGCCCGCCGATCTGGACCGGCTGGAGCCGAGCCTGCCCGAGCCGCTCGGCCGCCGTGCCCGCCACGTGGTCGAGGAATGCGGCCGTGTACGGCACGGCGCCGAGGCGCTGCGCGCCGGGGATCTCGCTGCCTTCGGCCGGCTCGTCCGCGCATCGCACGAGAGCTCGCGAGACCTCTATGACGTCTCGATCCCCGAGCTCGATACGCTGGCGGAGGCGGCCTGGAGTGCCAATGGCTGCCACGGCGCCCGGCTCTCCGGGGCCGGCTTTGGCGGCTGCGTCACCGCGCTGGTCGAGGAGGCGGCCGTCGAGGGCGTTCGCGCGGCGGTAAGCGCCGCCTTCGAAGCGCGTTTCGAACGGCGACCCGATACGTTTGTCTGCCGCATCGGCGACGGCGCCCGCCTGTTCTCGCTTTCCGCTCGTTAGCCTGCGGCGGTCCGAGCGTCTTCCCGGACCCGCGGCTTACAATGACTTCACAGCCATGCGATCCATCCGTAAGCTCCGCGACGTTGTCCTTGTAGGGGGAGGTCACTCGCACGTCCAGGTTCTGCGCGCCTTCGCCATGGAGCCGCCCCCGGACGTCCACCTCACCGTCGTTCTGGACGTGCCGGTGGCCGTGTACTCCGGCATGGTTCCCGGCTTTGTCGCCGGCCAGTACCGGGCGCACGAGCTCGAGATCGACGTGGTACCGCTGGCCCGCCGGGCCGGCGCGCGGGTGATCCTCTCCCCCGCGGTCGGACTCGATCCGGAGCGCCGCCGGGTCCACCTGGAGGACCGCCCATCGATCCGTTACGACGTGGCCTCGGTCGACATCGGGTCCACGGTCGGCGGCCTCGATCTGCCGGGGGTGCGCGACCACGCGCTGCCGACACGCCCCATCGGGCTCTTTGTGCGGCGGATGGAGACCTTTCTCGCACGAGCTCGGTCGCTCGGCGACCGGCCGCCGCGGATGGTCGTGGTCGGCGCCGGCGCCGGTGGGGTCGAGCTGGCGTTTACGCTGGAGCACCGGTTGCGCCGCGAGCTCGGCCGGGCCGTCGAGGTTCGGTTGCTGGAGGCCGGGGAGCGCGTCCTCCCCGGGTACCCGAGCCCTCTGGTGCGCAAGGTCGAGCGCCAGGCAAGAAGCCGCGGCATCGCGGTCGAGTGCGGCCGCAAGGTGGCGTCGGTCGCGGCCGATCATCTGACACTCGAAAGTGGAGACGGGATCGACGCCGATCTCGTGGTCTGGGTCACCGGGGCTGTCGGCTCGCCGTTTTTCCGGGAGTCAGGAATCGCGACCGAGCAGCGCGGTTTTGCGCTGACACGCGACACGCTCCAGGTGCGCGACCACGACGAGCTCTTTGCCGCCGGCGACTGCGCCACCCAGATCGATCACCCGACGACCCCAAAAGCGGGCGTCTACGCGGTGCGCCAAGGTCCCTACCTGACCGACAACCTGCGCGCCTACCTCGACGGACAGCCACTCCAAAGCTACCGCCCCCAATCCGATTTCCTGACCTTGCTCAACCTGGGGGACGGTCAGGCCATCGGTGGCAAGTGGGGGCTCGCCTTCGAGGGCCGCTGGGTCATGCGTCTCAAGGACACGATCGACCGCCGGTTTATGCGCCGGTTTCAGGTGCTCGCCGAGGACGGAGAGCCGAGCATCGAGTTCGCCGATATGGGCTCGATGGGAGGCGACTCGGACGGCATGTCGATGCTCTGCGGCGGCTGCGCCGCCAAGCTCGGCCAGTCGGTGCTGGATCGCGCGCTCGGGCGGCTCAAGCCGCCTCGTAGCGACTCCACGGTGCGGCTCGGCCTCGGGACTCCCGATGATGCCGCCGCCTACTCCCTCGACCGAGGCGGCCAATCGACGACCGTCGTCTCGAGCCTCGACGCCTTTCGCGCCTTCACCGACGATCCGTATCTTCTCGGGCGGGTGGCCGCGGTCAACGCGCTGTCCGACCTCCAGGCCAAAGGGGTCCGGCCACGCTACGCCCAGGCCCTGGTCGCGTTGCCGGAAGACCGTGACGACGACGCCAACGAGGAGACCCTGGTGCAGATCCTCTCGGGCGCGCGTTCGATCCTCGACGCGCTCGACGTCACCTTGCTCGGTGGTCACACCTTGACCGCCGCCGAGCCGCTGGTGGGCTTTCAGGTCGAGGGGATCGCAGAGGACGGCGCCAGGCTGCTCGCCCTCGACCGGCTGGAGCCCGGCCAAGAGCTCGTCCTGACCAAGGCACTCGGCACCGGCGTGGTGTTCCACGCCGACATGAAGGGCGAGGCCCGCGGCGCCTGGGTGCTCGCCGCCCTGGACTCGATGCAGCGGAACAACGGGGCGGCGGCCGAAGTTGCCGTAGCCTGCGGCGCGACCGCCGCCACCGACGTCACCGGCTTTGGGCTCGCCGGCCATCTGGCCGAGATGTGCCGCGCGAGCGGCGTGACCGCGGCGCTCGACGTGGACTCTCTCCCGGCGCTACCCGGGGCGCTGGAGCTGATGGCTCGGGGAGAGCGCTCGACCTCGCACGAGCAGAACGAGAGGGCCCGCAAGGGCATCCGGTTGGCGGACGGCGCAAACGGGCATCCAAAGCTGCCCCTGCTCTTCGACCCCCAGACCTCGGGGGGCCTGGTGTTCGGAGTCCCGCCGGCCCAGCTCGAGACCTGTCTCGCGCAGCTCCGCCGGGCCGGCGAGACCGCGACCCACATCGGACAAGTGGTCGAAGGCGCGCCGGGCGACGGACCGATCGAGGTCCGTCGCCCCTGAGCGAGCTTGGCCTGAACGAGACCGGCCCGGCCGGGCCTGTCTAGTCCCTTCCTCGCTCCCCGGTGGTCCTCCTTGTTCTTCCAGAGTCTCGGAGAGCCGTCCACGAAATGATCTAGCAGCTGATGTCGGAGCGGGCGCAGAAGTTGCGGATCGCCGCGGCGACCGAGCCCTGCGCCGCGCCATGGATGGCGCCGGTGGACGACGACCAGGCGTCGACGTGAACCCGGCTGCCCCCGGTGCCCTCGAAGCGCAGAGCCAGCCGGCGACCGCTGACGGAACCCCAGGAGCTGAGCCGCGGCATTTGGCTGCCGTCGTCGGTCGAAGTCGGGGCGCCGCCGCTACAACCCCATGTGGCCGCGGCGGCGTTCGCGGCCGCGGCGAAACTGCTGAAGGGACCGATCGTGGAAACCGTGCTGCCTACGCGCCGGTCCGCGTGCAGCTGACCTTTGTCCCACTGGAACTGCACGCCGATGCTCGACGTGGCGCAACCGCGGAGGAGCTGGGCGGCCTGCTGATTGTTGCCGGCGCTACCCCCGCCCCCACCGGTGCCGCCGCCTCCACCACCAGTGCCACCGCCACCACCGCCGGTACCACCACCACCACCGCCCGTATCCGTGCAGGTGATGTTGCGAAAAGCGTCGGCGGAGTCGACGACCAGGCCCGCCAGCACGGTGGCCAGCGAGCCGCTGGGCATCCGCGGGAAGCCCTTGAGCTTGAACGGAAACGTCACGCTGTCGCCCGCCGCCAGGGGATCGATCTCTTTGCACTTGCTGACCGAGCCCTCGCGCACCTTGCCGGCGATCTTGACCTTCTCGATCGCCTTGGTGACGGTCCCGTCGGCCGCCGTCTCCTGGCGCGACACCAGGACCTTCGTGTTGATTCGGCCTTCGTCGAGACTAAAAGCGTTGAGGTATCCCGCGCACAGCTTGACGGGCTCGGTCAGATCTTCCCGCACCACGATGGTCCGTTCGACCTTGGTTGGGTGCTTTTGTCTCTCGGCGGCCTGAAACACGATGTCGGCGAGATAGGCCGTGCCGTTCCCGGCTTCCGCCAACCCGGCGGCCGACCCGCCACCGCAAGCCGATCGCTGACCCGGGTCGCCCCCATCGACCGCCAAAGCACCAGCCACCACGGCGATGTGGTCCTTCTTCATCCGCTCGAACCCGTCGAAGACAAAGGGGAAGGTGATGCTGTCGCCGGGCTGGAGGCGGGCCGTCTTGGCGCAGCCGCCAAACGAGTTTTTGAAAACCGGTCCGATGATCTCGACCGTTTCGATCTCCGCTTCTTCGCCCCGGGAAATCTCGATGGCGGCGCTGACTACCCCCGCGTTGGGGAATTCGAAGTTGTTGTTGATGTAGCCGATGCAGACGTCCACCGAGCCGCCGGTGTCCTCGCGAACGATGATCACGCGTTCGTCCGACTCCGGGTGTTTCCGGTTTTCCTGGCTTTCGTAGACGATGTCGGCAAACTGGACGGTGCCCGCCTGGACGATCGAGGCGGTGAGAAGAATCAGACCGACCGCGATGGTCGAGAATTTGCGACTCGTGCGCATGGGGAAGCTCCTGTTGTGTGTCGGTTTCCGGCGGTATCGGTGGGCCGGCAGTGTGAGTGAGATCGTCGGGCCGGAGGGGCAGCCTATCCGGGGGAGACCGAGACGGTCAAGATGGGCGCGACTGTATTAAGACGAGGCCGCGCTCGCCTCATAGGCGGCAATCTGCTCGAGGGTCAACGCCCGCGGGTCTTCTCCGGCTGCCTGGCGGCGGTGCCAGGCGACCGTCCAGGCCAGAGCCAGCTCGAGATCGAGCCGGCTCTCCCAGGCCAGCAGGCTGCGGGCTTTCGAGACGTCGAGCCTCAGATAACCGGCCTCGGGGGGGAACTCCGCGCCGTCACGCTCCCAGCCCGCGTCGTCGCCCCAGAGCTCGGTGACCCGTTCGGCGACCCAGGAGACTGGCCGCGCGTCTCGCTCTTTGGGACCGAAGTTCCAGCCACCGGCGAACTCGGGCCCGTCCTCGAACAGCCGTTTGGCGAGGTGCAGATAGCCTCCCACCGGCTCGATCACGTGCTGCCACGGACGGACGGCGTCGGGACGGCGGATCTTCACCACCCGGCCCGCGGCGACGCTGCGCACGATGTCCGGCACCAGCCGGTCGCGCGCCCAGTCACCGCCACCGATCACGTTGCCGGCGCGCGCCGACGCCAGCGCGACGCCATGCTCGGCGTGCCGCTCGGGAGGAAAATAGGAGCGTCGGTAGGAAGCCGTCAGCAGCTCGGCGCAGCCCTTGCTGCTCGAATACGGATCGGATCCCCCCATGGGGTCGTCTTCCCGGTAGCCGCGCATCCCGCCGTTGTTTTCGTAGCACTTGTCGCTGGTGACGATGACGACGGCGCGAACGCCGCCCACGGCGCGCGCGGCCTCGAGCACGTGCAGGGTGCCGAGAACATTGGTGCCGTAGGTCTCCACCGGCTCCTCGTAGGAGCGGTGGACGAGCGATTGCGCCGCCAGATGGAAGACGATTTCCGGCCGGGCTCGAGAGAATTCGGACACAAGCCGCGCGAGGTCGCGAACATCGGCATGGATCGAGTGCATCCCATCGGCGACCCGGGCCAGATCGAAGAGGCTCGGTTCGCTCGGCGGCTCGAGCGCGTAGCCGGTCACCTCCGCTCCCAGCCGCTCGAGCCAGAGGGACATCCAGGCACCCTTGAAGCCGGTGTGCCCGGTCACGACCACCCGGCGGCCGTCCCAGAACTGCGGTCTCACGTCCAAACGCGCCAGGGCGGCTTTTCGGTGTCCCACACCGACTCGAGGTAGTTCTTGTCACGCAGCGTGTCCATGCACTGCCAGAAGCCTCCGTGCCGGTAGACCGCGAGCTGCCGCTCGTCGACCAGTCTCTTCATGGGCTCGTGCTCCCAGTGCTGGTCATCGCCGTCGATGTAGTCGATCACTCTGGGATTCAGCACGAAGAAGCCTCCATTGATCCACCCCCCCTTGCCGTGGGGCTTTTCGTCAAAGCCCGAGACCGCGTCCTCCTCGAACGCCAGAACGCCGTACTTCGACGGCGGCTGGATGGCGGTCAGCGTCGCCAGCTTGCCGCTCTCCCGGTGGAACGCTGTAAGAGCCGCGATATCGACGTCGGCGACGCCGTCGCCGTAGGTGAAATAGAAATCTTCGTCGCCGAGATACTTGCGGACGCGCCGCAAACGCCCGCCCGTGCCGGTGTGCTCGCCGGTGTCGACCAGAGTTACCGTCCACGGCTCCGAGGCGCTCTCGTGGACGGTCATGTCGTTGGTCTTTATGTCGAAGGTGACGTCCGAGCTGTGCAGGAAGTAGTTGGCGAAGTACTCCTTGATGACATAGCCCATGTAGCCGCAGCAGATGACGAAATCGTCGACCCCAAAGGCCGAGTAGATCTTCATGATGTGCCAGAGAATCGGTTTGCCGCCGATCTCGACCATCGGTTTTGGCCGCACCGTGGTCTCCTCGGACAGGCGTGTGCCCATGCCTCCGGCGAGAATGACGGCTTTCACGATTCGGCTTCTCGATCGATCAGATCCGGAGGCGTGCGGGCGCCCGGCTCGATTCCTCTACAAATGCAGAGCATATACGAGCCCGTCGCTCCAGCCAGGAGTAAGGGTCCCACCGCCGGCTCTCCGAGCCCGTCGCCGGGCTCGGTCGATCTAAGAAAAAGCTCCGCAACCAAGGACCGGCAGCGGAGACCGCTATTGACCCGACCACCGTGCATCCGGTAACTTCCACCGGACCTGCCGGAATCGTCCCAGGCGGGATCTCTTAAGTAGCCATGATCAAAGGAAAAAACATCAGTGGAGGCCCCGTGACGATGACTAGAACTCGAGCCCTGTTTTTCTGGACTCTCGGACTCGCGCTCCTCTTCAGTATGCCGACCCTGGCGCAGTGGGACCATCGGGTCGATACCGTGCTGCAGTCGGAGACGGAAGCCCAGAAGCACCCCAAGAAAATCTCCCACACCCTGGCCATGCCGGCGGAGATCACCAACGGTAAGAAAAACGGCAAGGCCTTTGTCTGCTTCGCGTATGCCAGAGATTTCATCGAGCGGTTCGGGAGCGTGGGCTCGATCAGGATCGAGGTCGAGCACGGGCGTCTCAACGCAGACGGCGATGCGGAAGTCGTCCAGACTTTCAACATCAACAGCCTGAAGGTGCGGAAAAACAAGGCCGTCAAGTGCCGGGAGGCCAGCGAGTTTCTGGAGGACGACATCCTCCAGGTGACCTATAACTTTCGGGCCGCGCCGCGGATGCGGGGAACCGGCGAGGACGGGTTCGGCGCCATCAACGTGATCACCGCCTTTGCGCGCAAGGCGCTGACCAGCGACGACTTCTTCCCGCCACCGCCTCCCCCTCCCCCACCGCCGCCGCCCTGCAACACCGGGGGCGGTGGTAGCGGCGGAGGCACCGGGGGTGGTGGTGGAACCGGCGGCGGTGGCGGCGGCACCGGTGGTGGTGGCGGCGGCACCGGCGGGGGCGGCGGTAGCGCCAGCAACAATCAGCAGGCCGCACAGGTCCTCCGCGGTTGCGCCACGTCGAGCATCGGCGTGCAGTTCCAGTGGAACAGAGGCCAGCTACACGTGGATCGGCGCGTTGGCAGCTCGATCACCACGATCGGCCCCTTCGGCAGCTTCAGCGCGGCCGCGAACGCCGCCAGGGCGAGATGGGGTTGTGGCGGCGGCGTCGCGACCTCGGCCGACGACGGCAGCCAAATGCCCAGGCTCACCTCTTGGGGGTCCGTCAGCGGTCGCCGGCTGGCTCTGCGCTTCGAGGGCACTGGGGGTAGCCGGGTCCACGTCGACGCTTGGTCGTCCTCCACCGGGGCCATCCATGGGCCGGCACAGGGCTCGGTCGCCGCGGCGATTCGCAACTTTTGCGCCCGTTCCAACATTAGCTGCTAGTCGGGCACATCCGATTGCATGATCAGCCGGGGACGGTCCTACCGTCCCCGGCTTTTTTTTACGCGGGGATACCCGACTATCTGCTGCCGCCCGGCGGAGGATCCTCGTCGGCGGAATCACGGAGCACCCCGTCGCTGTAGGCACACGCCGCTTGGTAGCCGAGGGGGTTGCCGGTGTCGAAGAGCGGTCCGGGGAGCACGCACCCGGTGGCGCCGTGCTCCCGAATGATCGCCTGATAGGCCGGGACCTCGTCCAGCTCGGGGGTCGGCCCGGGATCGGATCCACGCACCCGGGACTTCTCCCGTGGCCCCGGCCGGGTCCGTTCGAGGTAATCAAACACGTGGGGCCGGCAGAGGTAGCGGCCGCATGTCCGCGTGACGCGATCGTCCGGCTCGATCTCGAGCCGACCCGGCTTCTTGCTCTCGAGCCGCCGGATATCGAGCACCTCCGGTCGCACGGTCTCGAATTCGATACGGCCGCAATTGCCGAACTTGCCGGAGTCGCTGTCGTCCAGCTCCACCACCCCGATGACATCGCGCACGGTCTCCCCGTACAGTTCGACCAACCGGCCGAAATCGTACCGGGGGGAGAGAAAAACGTTGTCGGGCAGCAGCAGCCCAAACGGCTCCCCGGCGGCGAACTCGTGGCACAAGGTGACGGCGTCCCCCAGACCGCGCGGCTCATGCTGCAGGACATAGGTCAGCCGGGCCCCGAGCTCCCCACCCGCAACGGCGCCGTCGAGATACTCACGGATCTCGAGCTTGCCCGGGGAGAGCACCACGGCCACCTCCTCCAGACCGGCGCCCACCGCCTCGTCGATCGCAAAGCGAATCGCCGGCCGGCCGCCGACCGGCAGAAGCTCCTTGGGAGCTCCGCCGGACACGCCTCTCATCCGTGTGCCCTTTCCCGCCGCCGGGATGACCGCCTTACGAACCAGCCCCATCGTCGTCGCTAATCGCCATTGTTAGTCGCTAATCGCTAATCGCCACCACCACGGGTTTCGAGGTAGTGGTGCCACAACAGCCGCGCCGCCACCGATCGCCATGGCCGCCACGGCTCGCCCAGCGCCTCGAAACGGTCACGGTCCGGGAGTCTGCGGAGTCGCTTGACCTGCCGCACCGCCTTGACGAGAGCCAGGTCGCCCGGCGGCCAGACGTCCGGCCGTCCGAGGGCCATCAAGAGGTAGATGTCCGCTGTCCAGGGACCGATGCCCTTGATCGTCAGCAGCTCCTTGCGCGCTTGGGTCGTCGGTTTGCGCGCCATCGTCCCCAGATCCACTTCACCGCGCTGGATCGAGCGAGCCAGGCCCCGGCAATAGCCGGCCTTCTGCCGGCTGAAGCCGATGCGCCGAAGCCGTGGCGCCCGCAAACGCAGAAACGTCTCCGGCTCCAGCGGCACGGCGGCGGCCCGGAGCCGGTCGAACGCCGCCCGCGCCGACGCCAGGGAGACCTGCTGCTCCAGAATGATGTGGACCAGCGTTGCAAAGCCCGGCCGGCGACCCCACAGCGGAGGCGCTCCGTGCCGTCGCACGATCCCGGCGAGATCCGCGTCGCGCTCTGCCAGCTCGGCAACCGCGCGCTTCAGGGTGCGCCGGGTGATACGTGGCTCTCTGGGCACGGCGGGGCGAGGTTATACGGAGTTACAACCGCCAGAAATCGGACCGGAGCTCCAGCCGATCGAGGATCGCCTGGGATTCGGCCGCCGTTCTCGGCCGCCAGTCCGCCGAGAACCGGCCCCGGTACCACTCGCGGGCCAGCTCGGCCGCCTTTGGAAGGTCGAACGCTTCACCCCGATCCGCGTCCTCCGCAGCCAACCAGCTCTGCCGATGTTCTTCCGACCGGAAGAAAAGAATCGTGCTTCAGGTGAACCGGATGTCCTCCCACCACCGTCTCGCCGGCACCGAGATATGAAAGATCGCCTCTCCTTCGACCTCCGGGCCGCGGGCCGTGAGCTCAATCGGAGCGTCACAGTCGGGGCAGCGCGACCGGATGCGGCAATCCCGCTCGACAAGAAACGCCAGGGCCAGCGCGTCCCAGGCGCAGTTGACAAACCACTCCCGCTCGCCGTCGCTCACAACATGCGACGTTGGGATCGCCGAGAACGGCGCCACCATCTCGATGCGATGGGAGCCGCGTTCGAGCACCACGACGTGTTCCCCGGCCAGACGGTCGAGCGACCTGGCGGCCTCGGTAGCGTCGACGTCCAGGCTGGCGGCGATCTCGGCAACCTCGGGTGGCCGGCTGGAGGCGAGAAAGCGGTCGAGGATCAGCTTTCGGGCCAGAGCGTCGAACGGCAGATACGCCATGACGACATCATAAGCCGCCGGCTCAGCTACCGATCTCGAGCTCGTCCCCGGCCGAATAGGCGGTGAACTCGGGCGCGTACATCGACTGGAAGGTGGCGGGGCCGGTCTTGAAGGTCCCTCCGGTGGCCGCGCGCAGACGGTACTTGAGGGTGTACTCACCCACCGGCAGCCATTCGAAGAAAAAGTTGGTCCCCGAGTCGCGAATCTCTTCGTACCAGCCCAGCCCCAAGTTCCACTTGTAGCCCGAGGCGGTCGACTCGGGCTCGAAGCCCGCGGGCCGCGGGTCGCGCAGATGGACGTACTCTGCCGCGTGTTTGGCCCGTATCGATAAGTGCACCTCGAGCTGGTCGCCCACCTCGAGCGCCGTGCCGTCGGCGAGCGGCTCGATGACCCACTCGCTGCCGTTGTTGTGGCGCCGGAAATAGGAGCGCCGAACGGAGAAGAAATCCCCGCTCGCCTCCTCCGGCAGCTCTTCGGTCGAGAAATGCCAGGTGGCCGACGCAAACAGCAATCCCGGCGTCTCCTTCTGGACCACGATGGTCGAGGCCTCGGCCGGTTCGATCTCATCTCCCAGCAGAACGATCTGGTTGTTCTTGCCGGTGTACTCGTCGGGCTCGAACACAAAGGACTCGGTGCGCGGTCCGATGGCCACGTCGACCGCCTCGCGCGCGCCGAGCGTCCCCTCGTGCCGTAAGTAGTGGGTCAGCGCATAGATCGCCTCGGCGGTGGCCCGGGTCGACTTCCAGTGGTTGAGCTTCTTGTTGAGCATCAGCCACTGAACCAGCCCGTGGCGGCGCTCGTCGTCGGGATCCAGCTCGGTCAGAGTGCGCAAGGCGAAGGCGTGGGTCTCGATCCGGTCGTTGTACCAGAGCCAGCCGCGATCCTCGGGCGCCCAGTAGGTGCCCTCGTCGCGGCCGGTCTTGGCGGAGTCCATCACGCTGTCGAAGACCAGCCGCGCGTCCTCGGCCCGGTCCGAGCGCTGGAGGGTGAGGGCGAGATAGGCCTTGAGCAGGGGCGAGTGCTGTTTCCAATGAGCAAACGAGAAATCGAGCATCTCTTTCTGTTCGTCGTGGGTGAAAACCCCTCCGGTCCAGGAATCGTCCGGGTAGCTCGACAACACATAGTTGAGGAAGGTGACGAGCTCCCAGCAACAGCCGGCGCCGATCGAGCGCTCGACCAGCTCGTCCAGGTAGTGACGGTGCATGTAGGACCAGGCCCGCCGGACCATCGGCTGGGGCAGGTCGACGCCGAACTCGAGGGCGCGCGAGAAGCCGGAGAGCAGATAGAGGGTCATGTACGGCGACGGTGGACCGCCCGGCCACCAGGGAAAGCCGCCCAGCGAGGTTTGCGCCTTTTCGAGCTTTGCCAGCGCGGCCTTGCGCTCCGCGGTGGCGACGCGCGGGTCGAGCACCTTGATCAAGTCCTCGGGGTCTTCTTCGCCGCCACGCGAGCGCGCCAGCCACGGTGTCTCCTCGAGCGCCATCTTGCGGTTCGGGTCGTTCGCCTCCCAGGCCTCCAGCCGGGTGTCACGCTGCGAAAACTCCTTCGCCATGCGGGCGACCGCCGGGTACTCGTCGTAGAGGCTCGACAGGATGCCGGTGGAGAGAAACCGGTTGAGCGTCTGCTCGGTGCACTCGTACGGGTAATTCACCAGATAGGGCAACGCCTGAAGGACGCCATAGAAGAGCTGCGCGTCGAGGGTCACCACCATCTGCTCGTCGATGCGGGTGGCGTCGTCGTCCGCCGCCAGGTCGGCAAAATGCAGCTCGCGCCGGTCCTCGTCGCGAAGGGTGACAAAGCGCGACTGGGCCAGGTGCATCCGTCCGGGTAGCACCGGCAACGGGCGGAGCTCGCCGTCGGAGAAATCACCCGCCCGGCCGACGACGCGAAAGGCCACCGGTCCCACACGCAAAGGCGCGCGGACCGGGAAGGTCAGCGTCGCCGAGCCACCGACTTCGACCTCGAACGGCACCCCCGTGGTACTCGAGGAGTCGAGCCCGAACTCGCCCAGCAGGCTCGACTCGGTCGCCGGGTCGAGGACGTCGAAATCGAGCGTCCCGGTCAGATCGGCCTCTCCCGCGTTATTGACCACCACCCGCAGCTCGGCGCGATCGCCCTCGCGCAGAAAACGCGGCAACGACGGGCGCACCAAAAGCTCCTTGACGCTCCGCGTCTCTTGCGACAGCCGCCCCGAGCGCAGATCGCCGGTCAGTGCGTGGACCCATACGCTCCACTCGGTCACCGAATCCGGCACCTCGAACTCGAAGGCCACCGATCCGTCCTCGGCCAGCACCAGGTGCGGCTCCCAGAAGGCGGTCTCGGCAAAATCGGTCCGCAGCCCCTCGCCCTCCGCGGCGCCCGGTCCGGCGGCCGGTGGTGGTGGACTGACCGGGAGGGACTCCTCCGCCTCGACCGACTGGTCCTGGCCCTCAGCCGCCGACGCGGTCACCGCGATCGCATCCGCCGCCATGGGGGCCGCCACGCTTCGCATCCGCACGCCGAATCTCCCCCGGCCCATGCCCCCGATCCCATAGCTGTCGAGATAGGTCAGCCGGTCGACTCCCAGGTGCGGGTAGCGCGGGATCTTGGCGAAGTCTCGGCGCCGGCCCCACACTGGGCCGCCCGAGCCGAGATTCCCCCGCAGCGGCCCCCAAGTCGTCGTGGTCGGATAGAGGGTCATCGGGTCCACTGGGTTGTGGGGCGCAAAGAGATCCAGGCTCTTGTCGTACATGTAGGCCAGCAGCTCGGCGCTGCCGGCGGCCAGCATCTCCTCGTCGGCGGCCGCGACGGTGATCCGCCATTTCTCTTTGGCACCGGGCCGCAGGCGGTCGCGGAAAGTCGAGAAGGCGACCTCGAGCCGCCGGTCGTCCCAGGGCACAAACACAGACTCGTGGAGGGTCATGAGCTGGTAGTCGCGCAGCGCCACCAGACGCGCCGAGAGCCCACCGCGGCGCTCGGGGCCGACCGGGATCTCGACCACGCGCGATCCGGAGTTGGACTCGATCGCCCTCACGTCGATCTTGTCGCCGCCGTGAAAGACCTCGAGCAGGAGCTCTTGATCCTCGAGACCGGAATGAACCAGCCACCTCGCCGTTCCACCCACCGGTACCGTCGCGGTCTCCGCCAGCAGCAGCGCTGGGAGTGCCAGCGGCGTCGACGACTCCTCGACGACGACAAACTCGGTCGCGGTCTCGTAGACCGCGCCAAAAGCATCCTCTGTCTCATAGGCCAGCCGATAGGCGCCGGCGGCCGGAGGCGTCAGCTCGATCTCGGCGCGGCCGCGCTCGTCGTGTGTCACCTGCCCCGACGCAACCTCGGCACCATCCGCCCAGGAGCGAAGGACCCGCCGAGGATCGTAGCCCGATTCCCACCGTGGCCGCATTCGGTCGCCTTCGGTCTCGAAACGGCGCTCATCGGTGTCTGTTGACGAATCCGACACCGGCGGGGCCGGCAGTGCTGGCAGCGCTTGCAGCGGTTGCTCGGCGGGCAAGCGTGCCTTCTCCGGCTGTTCGAGTGCCACCAGCCGCCAGCTCCCGGCTCCCGGGCGGGGGGTTCCGTCGAGGTCGGCGCGCCGGATCGAAAAGCCGGCCGCGGACCCGGCCTCGAAAAACCGGCGCGCCGGCTCGAGGGCGGCGGTCACGGCCACAAAGCCCATGTTGAAGACGCGCTCCGCCGAGCGGGTCTCCCCTCCCGGCTCGGTCACGTCGGCGGCCAGCCGGAACCGGTAGGTGATGCCGCTGCCCGCCTCTCTCTCGTCGGCCTCGGGGGTGAACCGCAGTCGGAAGGTCCCGTCCGAGCTCATCTCGCCGGTTCCACTGGCAACGGTTTCCGTCCGGGTAGCTGCTCGCCCGTAGTACCACCCCCACCAGGGCGGATAGAGCGGCTCTCGTGTGACCCGCCAGGAAACCGCTCCCTCGACGACCGGCAGACCGAAGTAGTAGCGCGCCGAGCCGGTGAGACCCGCAGGCCGGTTGAGCCGCAGGCTTTCCGACGGTTCGGCGATCTCGACCTCGAACGTGGGCCGCTTGTACTCCTCGACCAGCGCGGTGACGGAGTCCCCGCTCGACGCTCTGAGAGTCCACCGCCCCAACAGCCGTCCGGCGGGCAGTTCGAAGGTCCCGGAAACCGAGCCAAACGTGTTGGCCTTGACCTTGCGGGCGTCGACCGTCTCACCATTGGCGTCGACCAGCTCGATCTCCAGCTCCTCGCCCGGTGAGGTCTCGAAGTCTCCCTCCAACCCGGCGTAGGCCACCGCCTTCCACATCAGACTTTGACCGGGTCGATAGACGCTCCGGTCGGTGTAGATCAGGGTCCGCACCCGGCTCTGTTCACGATCGCGCTGCCAGAAGTAGTAGTTGGCCGCATCGACCGACATGTCGCCGCCTTTGCGCGCCACCAGGAAATGGCTGGCTCGTTCCGCGCCGCCACGAAACTCCACCCGGCCGTCCGGTCCGGTGACGCGCGTATCCGTCCGCCGGTGGCCGCTCCGGTAGTCGTGGCGGTAGAGATCGACCTGAGCATCGGAGACGGTCCGGCCGGTCGATCCCGAGCGCACGGTGACTGCGAGCCGCTTGTCTCTCTGACGGCTCACGATCACCAGATCCGAGAGAACCAGGTTGACGGCACTGCGAAAGTTGCCTTCCCGACCAAAGTCGGCGCGAACCGACGCCACCAGCACGTGGAGACCGACATCGTCGAGCGGCGGGGTCACATAGGTTCGATGGTCCCGGTAGTCCTCGCTCGGCGGCAGATCGACCGACCATTCACGGATCGGTGTCGCTTTGCGTACCAGCTCCTGGACCTCGCCGTCGGCGGGAAAGAGGTTGTAGTCCTTGGCCCGGTCGATTCGAGCCTGCAGATCGACTGCGTACGCTCGAAAGAAAAGCCGCTCAAGATTGCGGTGGGTCACCGCCACCGAACGTTGCCCGGCGCCGTCGAGCGTCATCGACGCCAGCGAATAGCTCGGCGCCTCGATCGCGGCGACGACGTGCCGGCAACGCTTGCCACCGACGCTCTCGGGGTGCGCGTCGGCTCCGGCGGCCGCGATCCGCCGCGCCTCGACCAGCGCCCCCGGTCGGTTTTCCTGGCGCACAAACTGGGCGAGATCTGCCTGACCCACGGACCACCATTCGAGCTCCGGGTCAAACTCCTCCAGACGATTTTCGAGATCGCGGCGAATCTCGAGCCGGTCCTCGGGGCGCCGGTCGTAAGCGGTATGGAGCCGCCGCAGGCGCTCCAGCCGGGCTTCGAGCGCCGCCTCGGCCCGGCCGGCCGAGGCGTGCCATCGTTCGAGGTCGTCGAGGACCGCGCTCAGGCTCTCGACCGGGTGCAGGCCGGCGGCTATCGGCGGCTCGGCCGCCGCCCCGTCTGCAAGATGGATCGGAACCCCCGCGAGAAGGCTCGCCACGGGGACCCGGAACAGCCGGTTCGAGTCCTCGGCGCTCCATAGGCTGGTGTCGGCGAGCCGTTCGACCCACAGATAGCTGACCGTATCTCGCAGGGTCCCGCGGACCCGAGCGGGATAGTTGTTGGGCTGGAGATACTCGCCCAGCCGGCCGACGCCGCTCTCGCCCCAATCTTCGCGCGCCTTCCAAAGCCGGCCCAGCACGCGATGGACCTCGGTGGCGATCTGGTCCGCGGTCCAGGCCTTCAGGTCGATCTCATCGCCCGTGTCGACGCGCTCGCGCTGACGGATCTCCCACGAATACGCGTTGAGGTAGGTGGTCAGGCCGTGGGCGTAGAAAAGATCCAGAATCACCCGCGACTCGGCGTCCGCCGGCCATTCCTCATCCCGGAGCAGCCGCACCGCGGTCTCATAGCCGTGCAGCGCGGTGCGCAGTTGGACTCGCTTGACCAGCGCGCGGGTCCAGCTCTCCTGGTCGCCCCGCTCGCGGACGTCGGCGAGCAAGGCCTCGACCGCCTCGAATGCGGCCTCGAACTTCTGTTCGCTCTCCAGCTTCTGGATTCGGTCCCAACTCATCGGCTCAGCCTCGTCCGGCCCGGAATCCTCGGTGTCGGCCGGCCCCGAGGGGACCGATTCTCCCCCACCCCCGGTTCCGGCCGTGCCGCCCGCCGCCGAGGCGCCGTCGCCACCCGCGTTCCCGGCGTCGGGCCCTTCGACGGATGCGTCTCCGCCGGGCCCGGAGGACGCCAGCTCGACGTTCGAGCGCGGGGCGTCCGCCGGACCCTTGTCCTGCCCGGTCGCGATCGGCTCGCACGCGGCCAAAAAGACACCCAAAACCGCCGCCGCGGCCGCTTTCACCGGCAAAGACGCCCGACCTCCCGCCGGCCCCGTCGCCGGTGGTCGCCAGACCGCGGCCGCCGCGGATGGGTTCGAATCAAAAGGACCCATTGGAACCAGCGGAAGTGCAAAAACGACTCCAGCTCCGGTCTGTTTTTCGTTGGCTGGCGCGGCTGCTCTCATCGGGCCCTCCCAGACCCCCATTAGACGCTGTTTCAAGACAAAACGAAACCTACCGTTGGGGTCCGTGCTAGAGTTTCTGAAGCGTTTTCGGGCGAGTACGCGGTAATCATGTTCGACAACTTGCGTCACGACTCGAAGCAGCTCAGCCTGAACCGGCCGCGGTCTGCCTGGCACGTGGTCGAGGCGCTGCTCTTCGACAACGGCTTTCAAGCCGTGGTGCTCCACCGCCTGGCCCATGCGCTCAAACGCCACCGGATTCCACTTCTGGGCTCATTCGTAGCGCGACTCAACCTGTTCCTGACCGGGGTGGACATCGCCCCGGCGGTCGAGATCGGTCCCGGGCTCGTCATCAGCCACGGCAACGGGCTGGTGATCGGCAGTCGCACCCGCATCGGGGGCCGCGCCATCCTCCTGCATCAGGTGACCATCGGGGCGCCCCACCACGGACGGTTGGAGGACATGCCGCGTTTGGGCGACGATGTCTTTGTGGGCGCCGGCGCGCGGCTGATCGGCGGCATCGAGATCGGGGACGGCGCCTTTATCGGCGTCAACGCCATCGTGACCGAAGACCTCGCCCCGGGCGCCAAGGTGCTGGTGGAACCGACCGCCGCGCAGAGTCCCCGCCCGCAGCCGGCAACGGCCCAA
Organism: Candidatus Multivoradales bacterium; assembly: GCA_965224065.1. Taxonomy (GTDB): domain Bacteria; phylum Acidobacteriota; class Thermoanaerobaculia; order Multivoradales; family JAHEKO01; genus JAOTZA01. The sequence continues at coordinate 3,424,857 of CBDCYF010000005.1, read as the reverse complement.
CGGCCGCCAGGGGCGACGGCCGCTTCAGAGCGCGACGACCGACCAGCCAGGGTTGAAGCGGCCGGCGCCTCTGCCGGCCGTCGTTAGCGATCACCGGCTAGTGACCGCGGGCCGGGGGCAAGCCCGCCCCCTACAACTAAGAGCGGAGCGACGGGGCGACCCCGCGGCGAGCAGCCGGGGTTGAAGCGGCCGGCGCCCCTGCCGGCCGTCACGAGCCGGCCCTCTCGCCGGTGTGTAGGGGCCGGGCTTGCCCCGGCCCGCCGCCGATCCCGTCCGTATCAGGAACTGTTGCTGTCGAGCGCTCGCTGAGCGGCCCGCTCTCCGCTCTCAAAGGACTCGTCGGTCCAATGGTAGCCCCACTCACCGTAGCGACCGCAGTAGTGGACGCCCACTTCGTCCAGGTAGCCATGGACCGCGTCGAGCGCGGCGGGCCGGTCGAGATCGAAGATCACATTGGCGAACGGCGCTACGCGGGCCTCGGTCATCAGGATCTTGTCGTCCTCCCGGATCAATCCACATCTGCGCAAATCCGCGAGCACCGGCTCGACGCACTCCTCCGGCCGGCGGTCGAGAGGCCGGTACTTGTCCGAGTAGTACACCTCCGCCTGGATGCTGCCCGTGCCGGGTGGAGCGTTCCCCGGGGAGACCATGTGCGGGAAGCTGAGCCGGGTGAAGAAGACGTCACGGTCGTAGAAGTACGTCCAGTGCGCTTCCGAGATGTCCGGCCGGCCGATGCCGACGTTGACCGTCACACAGGTGGTCGCCGCGAGTCGGGACGCCGCCTCGACGACATCGGGCGGGGCGCTCTCGATGCGAGAGATCAAGGACGGCAGCGGGATCGAGGAGATCAGGTGCTCGTAGTCGACACTCTTGCCACCGGCGAACTCGAGGCGGTGCCGGCCCGGATCGATCCGGACAACCTCATGCGACAGCTCGAGCCGGCAGTGGCGGTAGAAGGGCTCGACATAGGAGACGAATCCGTTTTGCGACGGATAGCGAAAGTGGTCGACGTAGTGGACGTCGTCGGTGGCCGCTTCGAGCGCGCCGCGCAACACCTCGTCCAGCGCCGGCCGGTAGAGACGCGGCCCGAGCCAGTCGGTCGTCATGTTCTCGGGCGTGGTCGTGTGGTACTTGAGGCCGTACTCACAGGGGAACGTCTCGGCGAACGTCTGCCCGTAGCTGGCCACAAGCCACTCGCGATAGTTGGCCACTTCCTCGATGTCGGCGTCCTGGTTCGCCACAAAATCTTCGAGGATGCGGCTGACAAGCTCGGGCGGCAGCCCATACAGATTGCACTGGGCCGGATGCTTGATCCAGAGGCCGCGCCAGTAGTTGTTGACCCTTGCCTGGATGACCTCGAACTGCTGGTGGATGTTGTCGGCAAAGAGCGCCTGCAACCGCTCGTTTTTTGTAAATGAGATATGGGGCCCGTCATCGAACAGAAAGCCACTGGGATGCCGGAACGTGGCGGTGTGGCCGCCGGGATAGGGGCTCTTGTCGTAGAGCGTGGGCCGCACGCCTTCGGCCTGGAGACGGTGAGCCGCGCCGACCGCGGCCATGCCCGAGCCGATGACGACGAACTCAGCCACGAAGCGTCGCCCCCCCACCGTCCCGAGCTTGTTCCCCCACCGGCATGTGGTTACTATATGTCGCTCGGTCGGCCGCGAGCCGGTGGTCCGACGCACCTCCCAAGGGAAACTCGACATGGCAAACCCCGCCTACAGGGGCCTGAAAAGGCTCTACCGTCAGGGTCATCACGCGGTCATGCGCGGTCTCAACGCGCTCGGCGTCAACGTCTCCCTGACGCGGAATTTTTATTCCGCGATGCCGGTGCTCTCGGAGCTGAAATCCAGCCGCCAATTGTGGGACCGGCCAAGCGAGCTGGTGGGAATCCCGTACGACCTGGAGGCCATCAAGCGCCGACTGGCCGAGCTGGTGTCGGAGTACGGAGACGAGTACGCTGCCCTTCCCACCTACGAGGAGCACAAGGCGATCGACATCGGACCGGGCTTTACTCTGGTCGACGCCATGGTGCTCTACATGACGCTCCGTGACCTCAAGCCAAAACAGTACGTCGAGGTCGGCTCGGGCTTTTCCACCTACTACAGTTGGCTGGCGATCGAAAAGAACCGCCAGGAAGGCGTCGACTGCGACTTTCGCGTCGTGGACCCGTTTCCGCGCGATCGCCTGCGCGAGCTGGACAACGTCCAGGTGCGCCAGTCTCCGGCCCAAGCCGTGGAGCTCGAGTTCTTCACCTCTCTCGGGGCCGGGGACGTGCTTTTTATCGATACCACCCACGTCCTCAAGGTGGGCGGTGAGGTCGCCTTCCTCTATCTCGAGGTGGTGCCCCGGATCGCCCCGGGTGTCACGGTCCACGCCCACGACATCCACTTCCCGTACAACACCCCCCACCCGGCCGAGACCTACATCCTGGACGCCAAGTGGCCCCACTACTGGACTGAGGCGATGCTCCTCCAGGCCTTTCTGGCGTTCAACCCGGAATACGAGATCCGGCTCTCGACACCGCTTATCCGGCACTTCGATGATGCGTTTCTCGAGCAGACCCTGCCGGACTACAAAAAGATCTCGCTCGAGGACTACGACACCCATCACGGGTCGCTGTGGTTCGAGCGCGTCGCTCGCGGCGCCTAACTCGGCTTGAAACGGCTGGTGTCCCTGCCGGCCGTACCGGGCGGGGCAAGCCCCGCCCCTACAGGACGTGAAAGGGTCGGGCTTGTCGCGGCCCGTGGCCATCCGTGCAACGGCGCAGCGGGTTTGAAGCGGCCGCCGCCTCTGGCGGCCGTCATCAGTTGTAGGGGCGGGGCTTGCCCCCGCCCGCCGGCAGCTCCATATCGCCCGCCACGCATGTCCTTCTGGTACCGCCTGCCGTCGGCTACAATTCGGCCCGGGGAAAGCGATGATCACTGCAGTGATCTGCAAAAAGGGTGGTGTCGGCAAGACGACCACCGCAGTCAACATGGCGGCGGCAATCGCCGGGATCGGCAAGCGCGTGCTGCTGGTGGATCTCGACAGCCAGGCTTCGGCCTCGCTCTCGCTGGGCGTGCGCCGCGAGTACCTGGTGCCGTCGCTGGCCGACGTTCTGCTCCAGGCCCGGCCCATTCAAGACACCATCCGCTCGACTCGCAGCCTGGGGCTGGACCTCATTACCGGCTCGACCGACTTGCAGACGTTTGGCCAGGCCGTCGGCTGGGAGACCAACAAAGAGACGCGGCTGCAGACGGCGCTGGCACCGGTCGTCGATCGCTATGACCTGATCGTCATCGACTGCGCGCCCAATTTGTCTCTGCTGTCGGTCAACGCGTTGCTGGCGGCCGACAACTTTTTGGTGCCGAGCACTCCGCATTACTTGTCGATCGCCGGGCTCGAGCCGCTGCTCGAGGCGGCCAAACGGCTCGACCAGCGTTTTGGGTCGCGTCCCCGGCTGCTCGGTGTGGTGCTCACTCAGGTGGACTACCGAACCCGCGCGGCCCGCGAGAACGTCGCCAAAATCCGTCAACGGCTGGGAGACAAGGTGTTGGCGGTGGAGATTCGCACCAATGTGCGGCTCGCCGAAGCCCCCGAGCTCGGGCAGACGATCTTCGAGTACGACCCCCGCTCACCCGGAGCCAAGGCCTACAGGCTGTTGGCCGCCGAGGTGCTGATGCGCGCCCGCGAGCACACCGAGATCGAGGACAAACCGAGCGGCCTCACCCCCGAAGAGATCGCCGAGCGCGGCTACCTCCCCGGACGTTTCCCCGAGCCCGAAGGCCCGCCGTCCTGAGCCCCCAGCCGAAATCGCGCCGGATCGCCCAGCTTTTTCCGCTCGCTGAGCGACGGCTCCGGCGCGATTCATTCGGTGCTCTCTCCCGTCTCTCTGCGGTATAATAGGCACGCCCGAAAGGGGAAACAACAGCGATTTCGCGAGAGGGAGAGCCACTCAATGAGTTATGTAATCACTGAAAAATGTCTGGGCGAGCGCTATGCGACCTGTGTCGAGGTCTGCCCGGTGGACTGCATCCACCCGGGCGACTACGAGCACGACGGCGACTATGGCAACGAGTTCATGGTCATCGATCCCGACGCCTGCATCGACTGCAGTCTGTGCAAGCCGGAGTGTCCGATCGACGCCATCGTCGAGACCGAGGAAGAAGACCCGGAATGGGCGGAGATCAATCGCCGTCTGGCACTGGACGAAGGTTGGAACGAGCACGAGGCGATCGAGGCGCGCGAGCGCAACGATCCCCCCAAGCGCCCGGACGTCAACGAGATCGTCAACCCGTAACCAAAGCCTCTCGACCGAAACTACAAGCCGGCCGCCGCGAGGCGGCCGGCTTTTTTGCGTCAAGGCGTGGTTTGCTGGACGACAATCGCCCGGTCGACGCCTTCTAAGGCTACGGTCTGACGCTCGCCATCCGGCCACAGGACGACAAGCGAATCCACCTGCTGCTGCCCGCCGAGCCCAAAGGTCACCGGCAGCTCCGACTGCGACTGGTAGCTGCGTGCCGCCATCACCGTCCGGCGCTGGGTCACGCCACCGGCCGACAGCTCGACCACCGCGCCCAGGGCTTCCCGGTTGGGCGCTCGGCCGGCCAGGCGAACCCTCAGCCAGTGGTTGCCTCCCACGTAGTCGTTGCGCAGCAGCAGAGCCGGTCCGCCGGCCTGGGTGAGCGCAAGGTCGAGATCCCCGTCGCCGTCGACATCCGCGTAGGCCGATCCCCGGCCGACGATCGGCCGTGCCAGGTCGCCGATGGCCTCGGCCGGCAGCGTGGCAAAACCCTGGCGGGCCGCGGGACCGGCGTTCCAGAACAGTTGTCCCGGCTGCCGATAGCTCTGGCTCGGGTCGACGGTGGCGATCTCGGCTTCGAGGTGTCCATTGGTCTCGAGCAGATCCAGCCTTCCGTCCAGGTCGACATCCAAAAACAGGATGCCAAAGCTCAGCACCGAACGGCTGGGCGCGCCGATGCCCTCGCCGATGGCCTCGTCGGCGTAGAGCGTCGGGTCTCCCTGCGAGAGATAGAGCGACGTCATCTCGTTGGCGAAGTTGGCAATGGCGAACCCGAGATCGGTGTCGTTTCGGTAGTACGCCGCGTCGACTCCCATGGCCCCGGTGGCCTCGCCGGCGCGTCCATAAGCCACGCCCCAGAACTCCCCCACCTCCTCGAACACTCCCTGCCCAAGATTGTGGAAGAGGAAGTTTCGCACGGTGTCGTTGGCGACGATCAGATCCAGCAGCCCGTCGCCTTCGAGATCGATCGGTAGCACCGCCAGGGCCTTGCTCACCGGCACATCGGTGGCCTCGTTGCGGACCTGGATGCCGCTCGCTTGGGAGACATCGGTGAATGTCGAGTCGCCGTTGTTTTGGTAGAGATAGGAAAAGGTCCCCTGGTAATTGACCGGTGGCCCGTAGGCGCGACCGACGCCGGTCAGCCGGTAGTCGAGCTCCAGGTCGATGTCCCGAGACCAGCGCACGTAGTTGCAGACAAATAGATCCAGGTCGCCATCGTTGTCGGCGTCAAAGAACGCCGCGCTGGTGGACCACTCATCCGAGGCGCCGCCGACACCTGCCGTGTCGGTGACGTCGACAAAGCGGTCTCCGAGATTGCGCAGCAGACGATTCGTGCCTACCGCGGCGACAAAGACGTCGGTCCTGCCGTCGCCGTCGTAGTCGCCGACCGCAACGCCGGTTCCATAGAGGTCCGACCCGAGACCCAGAACCGAGGTGGCGTCGGAGAAACGGCCGGTGCCGTCGTTGCGAAACAGCCGCGATGTGGGCGCCGGACCCGAGCGTTTCGAATGTGGCCAGCGGGTCGAGTTGACGAGAAGCAGGTCCTGGTCGTCATCGTTGTCGAAATCGAAAAACGCCACTCCCGAGCCCATGGTCTCGGGCAAAAGCTTCTCGCCTTCGGCACCGTTGTCGTGAACGAACTCGACGCCGGAGGCCACCGCGACATCGGTAAAGCCGAGCGAGGCCGGGACCTCCGCCTCCTCCACTTCTCGCGGCGCCTGGGGCTCGATCGGCGTCTCGGGCGCCGGGGGTGGCTTACGGCGGGAGAGCCAGAAAAAGACCGCGCCCAGCAGGGCCAGGACCGCCAGCACCTGGAGCGAGCGCTTGAGCGCCACGCCGATGACGGCGTCGTCCTGAACCCCGTTTTCGATCTCTCCGGGGTCGTTCTCTCCTCTCGGTGTGCTCACGGCTGCTAACCGGCGCCGCTTGTGCCGCTCGCGGCCGGCGGTGACTCCTCGCCGGCCAGGCCGTAGGCTCCGGACCGACCGAGATCATAGATCACGATCGCCTCCGCGGCGTGGTCGGCGGCGGGGTTTGCGGCGCGGTGTCTCGCGACGGCTCGATCGCGGGCGTTGTCGTCGGGCTTGTATTTTCGGTACAGCCGGAAGCTTTCGGCGGCCTTGTCGCGCTCTCCGAGCTGTTTGTAGATCAGGTCTAGATTGAAATAGGCGGTGGTGTTCTCGGGGTCGAGCTCCAGAACCCTGAGAAATCGCGTCTCGGCGCGGCGCAGAAAGTCTTCCCGCAGGCCACCCGAAGAACGGCGCTCGAGCTTGGCCCGCTCGAAAAGCGTCTGGCCGAGCTCGTTGAGCAGCCTGTAGTCCTGACTGAAATCGAAGCCGCGGCGCCGGGTCTCTTCGTCGTCGAGCGATTCGATGCTCTCAAAATTGGCGATCGCCTCGTCGAGAAAACCGTTCTGTTTGTTGACCAGACCGGTAAACCAGGCCACCGACCAGCTCGGCGCCGGCGGGTCGAACGCCGCTGCCCGCTCGAGGGCCTCGATCGCCCGGTCTTCGACCGTGCCCTGGGCCAGATAGACACGCGCCAGGTTGAGCGGTCCCTCCGGGCGCCCCAGCGCCTCGACCCGACGAAATGCCTCCTCCGCCTGGCGCAGCTCTCCCTTGCTCTTGCCACCCTTGCGCAGCAGACCGATCCCGTAGTCGTTCCAGCGCATCCATTCGGGGACCCCGGGCTCGGTGTCCACGGGCCTTCGCACGGTGACCGAAGAGCCGGCCAGCGGAAACACCACCCGATCTTCCGCCAGGGTCATGATCGGGAGGTCATTGACATATTCGGGTCCATACACAAACTGCATGTAGGTGGTGTCGAACTTCCGATACTGCAGCTTGACCTCGACCTCGAGCTCGCCGCGGGCGTCGGCGGGCACATCGAGCCGCAGGTGCACGACGTCGGCGGCCCCGGGTGGGATCTGATGGTCGTAAAGCGGGACAAAGATGTCCTGCGCGTTGCGCCGGTCGATCCGGCGGCCCTCTCGATCGAGCACATAAGAGTTGACGAAATGCGACCAGGGATCGACCGAGCCGTCCAGCGAGCGGCCTCCCGTCCGGCCGACCACCCGATCACCGTTGGTGACTCGCGCGTCCAGCCAGACCTCATTCGAATCGGTCGTGCCCTGGGTGAAGTGATGTCCCATCTTGACCGTCCGGATGACGGTCTCCAGGAGATAGGAGCGGCCGGGCACGAGCGTCGGGACCGCCGGCCTCAGCGGGGCCTGGAGCTCGCCGTCGATCGTGCCGCCCGAGCGAACGCCAAACAAGTCGAGGCGCATCACCCCTCGATTGAACTCGCGATGCCTCTCGACCACCCACCCCGGCAGATCCAGCAGGTGAGGCAGCGCCGTGTTGGCGCTTGGGAACTGGTGGTCGTGAACCTGGGTCTCGCCGCTGCCGTCGAAGTCGTGGGCTCCGAACTGCTCGGAGGGCTCGAGCGGCATGTGGCATCCCGAACAATCGTGCTCGGCGGTCTCGGGGTAATAGAAGCTTGCCACACCGTGTCCTGACACCCCGCTCAGGTGGTACGAGTCGTAGTGATTCTGGGCCCGCAGCCATTTGTACTTGTTGAGCTCCTCGGGTAGATGCACCTTGTGGCAACTGCCGCAAAACTCCGGTGTCTTGTGGAGCGGCTTGAGAAACGTCCGCTTGTGAAACTCCGGCTTGGCCTTGATGAGCTGCTCGTTTACCCAGCGCAGAGCCGGACTCTTGCTGAAGGCAAACGGATAGTGGACCGGCTCCTCGATGGTGTAGTCGCCGTTGCCGCGCACGCTGTTCACGTGAGTGATGGCGTGACAGCTTGTACAGGTGATCCCGGCCTGCCCAGCCGGGTCGCCCTCGTCGTCGAAATTAGGATCGTCGAACTTGCCGGTGAAAAACACCACCGGGTCGTGGCACCCGGCGCAGAATCGCGACGCCTGGACGTCGCCGTCGCGCTCGAACGCCACCCGCCGCGTCTCTCGCACCGAAAAGAGATACGCCGGGTTGTTGAACGAGCTCAACCGATGGGCGCTCACCGCCCAGGTACGATGAGAGTCTTCATGGCATGTCTGGCAGTAGGCGTCGTTGGCCAGTACTTTTTCCGGGATGAAGTCGCCGGTCGCGGTACGCGACAGCGAGGGAAAGAAATACTGCTCGCCGGTCTGCGGGCCCTCGACGTTCCACCGCCGGGGATCCTGCGCCTGCACGATCAGCAGGAGTCCGGCGAATCCGGCTGCCACCAGCGCCCATCTGCGACCCACTTTCCACTTGATCCGCGGACCGGCCAGCCGGTGCAGCACAAAGAGCCAAGCGGCCACCAGCGGGGCCAAGACATGCACCCAGTAGGCCACCGACCGGACGGCCTCGTCCTTGACCACGATGAGCCCCTCCAACCGAGTCAGCAGGAGACCGCTTACCAGCAGCAGCAGAGCGGTGATCAGAAGAGCGTAGCCGACGTAGACCGCTCGCCGGTTGGGTCGGTTGTAGGTGTTTCTCAGGTGAGCGACGGCAAAAACGAGAAAGGGCAGCAGAAGCGCCAGGCCCAGCACCAGGTGGACCAGGAACATCAGCAAGTAGAACCAATTCTGGTAGGTCTCCTCCTTAAGCCATTCGAAGACGCTGACCCCCACGAGATAGGTCGAGTTGACCGCCAGCAGCGCGAAAAGACCGAACACGACGGCCAGCCAGGGCTTGAGACGCGGACCGATAGCGCGGCGCTGCCGCGCTCGTCGTCTGGTGGCTTTGCCGGCGTCGTTTGACATCCTTATCAGGCGACCCGTGATAGAAGTCGAAGGGGGGATCCGGCGCGACGACGCGCCGGCGTCGAGCTCATGTTAGCAACTCGTGGCGCACCCTATTGACTCCATAGAATTCCTTTGTTTATAGTCAGTTACAGGTCGACCTCACGACCCGGCCGACGACGCCGGGCGCAGCATTTGCAGTATCGTGCAGTAGTAATCGGGTCAATGATGGGGACGCTGAAGGGAAAACACTCAGCCTGTTTTTCGGGACTGTTGCTTCTGGGTCTCACCACCTTCTGCGGCCTCGCCGCCGAGCCAGCCTCTTCGGCCAGCCTGCGCGGCAGCCGCTCGTCGCTTTATCGCCAGAACACCCAGGCGCGCCGGCACGACTTCACCTACATCTTGAACCGGACGCAGCTCCAACGGTTTGTCGCCAAGGGCTATCTGATTCCGGTGCGATCGGGCTCCAACTTCGATCTCCACGGCGTCTCCTTTCCCTACACCCGGCCGGCGGTCAAGGTCTTTATCGACAGGCTGTCCCGTCAGTACCGAGCCGCTTGCGGCGAGAAGCTGGTGGTCACCAGCCTTACCCGCCCACGGCGCTACCAACCGCCCAACGCTTCGCCCGACTCCGTCCATCCGACGGGGATGGCGCTCGACCTCCGGCGCCCGAGCCGGGGGACCTGTCGCAACTGGTTGGAGCGCGTTTTGTTGTCGCTCGAAGACCGGGGCGTTCTGGAGGCCAACCGCGAGCGTTGGCCGCCGCACTACCACGTGGCGGTTTTTCCCGACCCGTATCTACGCTATGTCGAACGGCTGAAGAAGTCGTCGCCCATTGCCAAATACCGAGTGGCCCGGGGAGACACCCTGTGGAAGATCGCGCGAAAGCACAGCACGACCGTGCAAGCGGTGATTCGCACCAATGGGCTGCGTTCGAATCGAATCTATCCCGGTCAGGTCTTGCAGCTTCCGACCGCCGAATAACGGCAACCCATCTGATACACTTTTTTTCTGGTTTGACCGCCCCCGGCGGGAAAACCGAGAGAAAGATACTTTTTCCGAGGGGTTTGCCATGGCGAATCAAGCATCGATGGTACGGCGGCAGCGAGAGCGCGCCCGCCAGCAGAAACGGCGCGAGAAACACGCTCGCAAGATGGAGCGCCGCGAGCTCAAAAAGGCGACGGACTCTCCCGTAGTCACCGCGGATCCCTACGAGGACCCGACGATCGACTGGGGCGCCGCCGTGCACGAGACCGAAGTCGTTCTCAACGACAACCTCGAGGTCGTCGAGGAGCCGGAAGAAGAAGCCGCCGAAGAAGCGCAGGAATCCACCGGCTAGCGCCCGGCCCTCCTCCGCCATCGCGGCATCCAGCAGACGTATCGCGGTCCTGACCGCGTAACCCGGCCTCGGGGAAGAAAAGGGACTGTCCCCTTTTTTCCGGGACGACTGTCCCCTTGAAAACAAAAAAAAGAGCCGCCGGCCGAAGCCGGCGGCTCGAAGAGAAGCTAGGAGAAAGCTACCTCCAGGTGAAACCGGCCGTCACCAGGATCGAGCGAGGCAACTGGTAGTCCAGGTCGTTGCGGACCCGGCCAAAACCGGTGCAGTCCGGCGACGGCTTGTCGTCGAACGTGCAGTTGCCACTGGGCACAAACGTCAGCACGCCGTTGATCATCTGCGCGCTGCCGGCAACCTCGTTGCGACCGTTGAAGTCGATGATCTCCGACTCGTTGGTCACGTTGAGGGCGCTCAGCTTGGTCCAGAAACCAACCCGGTTCCAGACCTTGACGCTGTAGCGGACGCTCAGGTCGCCACGCATCCAGCTGTCGAGGCGTCTGATGCCCCGGCCGCCGAAGTAGTGCGTGTACGTCGTGCCCGCTGCCTGCAGGTAACCCGGCGCGGCAGTGAACGTGTTGTTGGCGGTCGCGCTGTAAACACTACCCGACTGCTTGGTGAGCACGGCACCAAAGGCGAGGCTGCCGGCCCGACCCATCGAGTGGGTGTAGGTGGCACCCGTCCTCAGACGCTGCGAGACGTCCTCGTCGAGGAGACCCACCGGAGCCGCGCCCTCTTCCGGACGCGAGTTCGGGTAGTCGTGCAGATTGCCACCGGAGGCGGGCTGATTGACTCCTTCACCTTCGAAGTTGCCGTCGACCTTGCCGACCGTCAGGTTTCCGAACCACACCAGGTTGCGCGACGGGCGCCAGTCCCACGTGGTGGTAATGGCCTGATAGTCGCGTTTGGCGAGGTCACTGTTGCCCCAGACGGTGGTGTCGAAGTCGGTGAAGACGCCCGGTGCCGTCTCGGCCGCGATGGTGTCGCAGCCCGGACGACCGCCGGTGTCGAAGCTCAGCCCCTGGTCGGTGCAGACGTTGCCGATGAAGTCCTCCATGAGGTCATTGAACTTCCGCCGGTGTGCGGTCACGGTGACCGAACCGGTGTTGTTCGCAAACGCCTTGCGGAAACCAAGAGACAGATCCTCGGCGCTCGGCCCCGTGACGTTGTCCATGATGAAGGTCGTGGGCTGGGCGGGATCGGTCAGCGACCGGATGTCCTGCCAGTAGGCGTCGTTGCCCAGGATCGAGTCGACCTCGGCACCGGTGAACCCGAGAATGGTCGGACCGGTGTAGAAGGCCTCGATCCCCGGAGCACTACCGACACCGGTGGCCTCACCAAAGATGTTGTCGTTCAGACGGCCGAGATACTGACCGCCGGTGACCAGAATCTGGAGCGACGGATCGACGTTCCAGGCAAAGGCCAGCCGCGGTGAGACCTCGTCGAACGCGAAGTTCTGGAAGGCCAGCGGACTGGTGCTGGTGACGTCGTCGTAGCGCAGACCCACGTCGGCGCGGAATTTGCCGTTCTTGAACGTGACCGTGTCCTGGACGTAGAGCGCCAGGTTCTCGATCTCGTTGTCGCCACCCAGGCGGATCGCCTCAAAGCGGCGCGCGCGACCGACACAGCCGGTCGTCGCGCTGAAGTTCGGGCAATTGGGATCGTCCGGCGCGTAGATGTTGAACGTGGAGTCGGGCCCCGCTTCACCGGCATAGGCGTCGGTGTTGAGCAGACGCATGTAGTAGTCGGTCGGCGACTGCTTGTTCTCGCCACCGGTGATCGAGTTGACGTTCTGGATGCCCGCCTCGAGGAAATGGCTATTGTCGCCGGTCTCGAAGGCGTAGCTGATGTTGCCCGACTGGGTCTCGTTGTCCCGCCGGTCTTCATCAGAGGCGTCCCACCAGTGATTGTTCCAGAACGCAAACGGCGTGCTGGTCCAGATCGGCGAGGGACCCGAAGGATCGCCACCCGACACGATCGAGACGGCCTTCTCGGTTGCCTGGACGTCGGCAAACAGCGACGGACTCAGAACGCCCTGATAGGCCAGGGTGTCGGTCTCGCGCGGGTCTCCTCGGAAGCCGTTGGCGAACTTGAGATCGCCCGGCGGCAGCGCCGCACGGCCCGACTGGGCGGACTCGAACTCCAGGTGGCTGATGTCGAAGATGTGGTTCGCCGAGAGCGCACCACGCAGCTTGCCCTGCCAGCGGTCCTCGGCGGTGACGCGGGTAAAAGTCTCGCCGGTGATCACAGTCGTGAAGTCTCGCGAGCTGTCCGGAACGTCCCGGATGCCGCCAAACCACCAGGCGCGGTCCTTCAAGACGAAACCACCGCCGGTCAACTGACGCACTTTGCGTAGGTCTTCCGATTGGCTTTCCAGGGCCGGCGTCTGGCCGTCCCAGCTCTCGCGCTGGAACTCGGTCCGCAGCGTCGCCTCGTACTGGTTCGAGCCGGACTTGGTCACCGCGTTGATGACGCCGCCCTGAAACCGGCCGTAGCGGGCGCTGATGCCCGAAGTCAGAACCTGGACTTCCTCGACCGCGTCCTCCAGGAACAGGGTCGGGGCGCTGCCAAAGAGTGGATCCGAGACCTCGGCTCCGTCCAGCATCACGACGGTGTCGGTGCCGGGGGCGCCGGAGATCGACGGGTTATTGTTGGGGTTCGCCGCCACGTTGGGCGAGAAAAAGGCGATGGCATTGAGCCGCCGGTCGTTGATCGGGAGCTCCTCGACCTCTTTCTCGTAGTCGAGCGATCCGCCCACGTGGGTGGTCTCGAGCGCCGTCGGCGCCGAGAAAACGGTGATTTCCTGGGTTACGGCTTCGCCGGGAGCGAGCTCTACCTTGAGCGGGTAGGTCTCACCTACGCCCAGACGAAAGCTCAGGACCTGCGGCTGGAAGCCGACCGCAACCACCGCGACGGTGTAGTCGCCGACCTGAAGACCGGTCAGACGGTACGCGCCCGCGTTGTTGGTGTCTCCTTCCCACTCCAGCCCCAGGTCGGTCGAGCTCACGGTCACGGTGGCGCCGGAGACGGCGCTGCCGTCTTCCTGCTGCACGACCGAGACGTTGACTCCACCCGTGGTACGGGCCTGGGCGTTGACGACCGCCGGAGCGATCACCAGGCCGACCAGGGCGAGTGCTAGGACAAACCTTTTCATTCGTGTCCTCCTCAAGTGGTTAAACGTATCCGCAGCGTTTCAAGAGTGAGCGCGCTACGGGTCATCACCGGGCCGAGAGAGCAAGCCCAGTGCCATTTTTCGATTCGTCTGCCGGCCGACGACGCCACTATCATTTTTCTGCCCTTAGACGTTGGACCTTGAACCCGACGGTTCAGCTACCTGAACCATCACAACCACCGGTTGCGGCTTTGTTGTTCAGACACCTGTATTCACACGCTTGGAGCGCGTCCAGAATTCTGGTTGGAAAACACGGCGCCCGATCGGATCCGAGCGAGTAGACTTGAGCGCCTCGATCGCCGAGACACGATGCCCATCCCCACCCCCTTCCATCCCCGCACCTCGGCGCTGTGTACGAGCATGAGATGGAAAGACTGGGGAGGCTTCTACGCCGTGTGCTCGTACCGGGAGCACCATGAGCCCGAGTACTTCTCTTTCCGGCACGCCGCGGGCCTGATCGACGTCTCACCGCTGTTCAAGTACGAGGTCCGGGGACCCGACGCCGCCTCGTTTCTGGCCGAGCTGACCGTCAAGGACATCACCAAGCTCAAAACCGGCCGGGTGACGTATCTGTGCTGGTGCGACGACGAGGGCAAGGTGGTGGACGACGGCACGGTCGCCCGACTCGGCAAGACCCATTTCCGAATGACTGCCGCGGAGCCGTCGCTTTCCTGGCTCGAGCGCGCCCGCCGGGGCCACGACGTCGAAATCGAAGACTCGACCACGCGCTTTGGCGCCCTGGCCCTCCAGGGTCCCCGCTCGCGGGACATCTTGCAGCGGGTCACGGACACCGATGTCGGCAAGATCAAATTTTTCGCTATCCGGCGTGCCGTCCTCGGGGGGGTCGAGACATGGATCTCCCGCACCGGCTACACAGGCGATTTGGGCTACGAGATCTGGGTCGAGCGCGAGGGCGCGCTCAAGGTCTACGACGCGTTATTCGAAGCGGGCTCGGATTTCGGCCTGCTCCCCGCCGGTCTCGACTCGCTCGACGTGGCGCGGCTCGAAGCCGGTTTCATCATGAACGGAGTGGACTACTACAGCGCCCATCACTGCCTGACCGACGAGCGAAAATCCTCCCCCTACGAGCTCGGCCTCGGCTGGACGGTCCAGCTCGACCGCGAGCCGTTTGTGGGCCAGGCGGCGTTGTCGCGAGAGAAAGCAACCGGCCCCGCCCGCAAGCTCGTGGGCCTGGATATCAGTTGGACCGAGTTGGAGGAGGTCTTTGGGCGCTATGGGCTGCCCCCCGAGCTGCCGTCCGCGGCTTGGCGGGACGGACGGCCGGTCTACGACCACTCGGACCGCTGGATCGGCCAGGCGACTAGCGGAGCGTGGTCGCCGACGCTCAAGAAAAACCTCGCCCTGGCGCAGATCGAGACCCCACTGGCGGTCGAGGGGTCGACCGTCCAGATCGAGCTCACCGCCGAGTACCGGCGCCACCGGGTCGCCGCCACCGTGATCCGTCCGCCCTTTTACAACCCACCCCGCAAACGCGCGTGAGCGGCGAGTGAGCAAAAGCCGGGCAAACCGCTACGACGCGGTGATCGTCGGCGGCGGACACAACGGTCTGGTCTGCGCCGCCTACCTGGCTCGCGCCGGCAAACAAGTGCTGGTGCTCGAGCGCCGGCCCGTGCTCGGCGGCGCGGCGGTCACCGAAGAGCTCTACCCGGGTTTCAAGTTCTCGGTGTGCTCGTATGTGGTCAGTCTCTTCCGGCCGTCGATCATCCGCGACCTGGAGCTGGCCCGACACGGGATGGAGATCATCCCGCTCGAGACCGCCTTTACTCCGCACCCCGACGGGCGCGGTCTTTGCCGCTGGGCCGACCCCGGCCGCACCCGGCGCGAGATCTCTCGCTTCAGCCCCCACGACGCCGAGATCTACCCCGAGTTCAGCCTCACCATGACCCAGACGGCGCAATTGGTGCGCGACATCATCGACACGCCCGCGCCCGACCCGACCTCGCTTCGGCCCACGGATCTCGCGCAGCTTCTCGGGATGGCCCGCAACCTGCGGCAAGGCGGACCCGAAGCCGCCCACATGAACCTCAAATTGCTGACCATGAGCTCGGCCGACTTTCTGGATATGTGGTTCGAGTCCGAAGCGCTCAAGGCCCCGATGGCGGTCAGCGGCATCATCGGGACCTTTCTGGGGGTGCGCTCCCCCGGCACCGCCTATGTGCTGCTCCACCACTACATGGGCGAGATCGACGGCGCCTTCCGCTCCTGGGGCTACGCCAAGGGTGGCACGGGCGAAGTGAGCCTGGCCTGCGCCCGGGCCGCCGAGGCGGCGGGGGCCGAGATCCGAACGTCGGCGCCGGTCGAGCGGATTCTTCTGCGCCACGGCCGAGCCCACGGTGTGGTGCTCGAGAGCGGCGATGAGATCGAGGCGGAACGAGTGATCTCGAGCTGCGACCCGCGCCGCACCTTTTTGGGCCTGGTGGGAGAGGACGAGCTCGACGGTGAGTTTGTCCGGCAGATCCGCCGCTACAAGTTTCGTGGCTCGTCGGGGAAGGTCAACCTGGCGGTCGACCGTCTGCCCGAGTTCCGCGGCCGCAACGGAAGTGAGCACCTGCGAGGCGACATCGCGATCGCTCCGAGCATCGACTATCTCGAGCGCGCGTACGACGACGCCAAGTACGGCGACTTCTCCCGCCGCCCGTACATCAACGTCGTCATTCCCTCGATCCTGGACCCGAGCGTCGCGCCACCGGGCCAGCACGCGATCTCGATGTTTGTCCAGTACGCGCCGTACCACATCAAGGAAGGCGCGGAAAACTGGCCCCAGCGCCGCGAGGCTTTTGGCGACGCCGTGGTCGAGACTCTCGCCGAGTATTGCCCCGGTCTCGAGGACTCGATCCTCTATCGGCAGGTGCTCACGCCATGGGACCTGGAACAGGAGTTCGGGCTCACCGAGGGGAACATCTTCCAGGGCGAGCTGGGGCTCGACCAGTTGCTCTTCCAGCGGCCCACCGCGGGCTGGGCCCGCTACCGGACGCCGGTTCGTGGTCTGTGGATGTGCGGGTCCGGGACCCATCCGGGTGGCGGGGTGATGGGGGCGTCCGGCCAACTGGCGGCGGCGGCGATCCTCGGGGAAAACAAGTGAGCGACCGCTCCTACGATGTGATCGTCATCGGCGGCGGGCACAACGGCCTGACGGCGGCGGCGCTTCTGGCGCAGGGGGGGCGCGAGACCCTGGTGCTCGAGGCACGGAGCTCGCTCGGCGGCCTGGCGGCCGGCGATGAGTTCTTCCCCGGCTACCGCAGTGCCGGTGTCCTCGACGACACGACGATGGTGCGGCCCTGGGTCGTGGACAAGCTCGGGCTGGCCCGGCACGGTCTCGAGTGGCGCTCCTCCGCCCCGCCGGTCCTGGTGCCGACCGCCACCGGTGACGGAGTGCTCGTGGGCCCTGATGGCGTTGAAGGGGTCTCGAACCCCGACGCCGAGGCCTTCGTCCGGCTGGGCACGTTTCTGGCCGAGGTCGCTGGACCGCTGCGCCGCGTCCTCGACAGCCATCCGCCCGAGTTGCTCGCCCCCGGGGCCCGCGATTTGGCGCGGATGATCCGGCCCGCTCTCGGCCTGCGCTGGCTGGGCAAGGCGCGGCTCCACGAGCTCTTGAGAGTCGCGCCGGCTCCGGTGGCGGACTTTCTGGATGAACGGTTCGAGTCGCCACCGCTCAAGGCGGCGCTGGCGCTGCCGGCGATCGCGTCGACCACCGGCGGACCGCGGTCTCCGGGCAGCACCGCCCGGCTGCTACGTCACGCCGCTCTCCGGGGCCGGCCGCTATGCGGCGGCGCGCCGGCGCTCGTCGGAGCGCTGGAGCAAGCCTGCGCGGCCGGGGGGGTCGAGATCCGAACCGCTTCCCGGGTCGAGGCCATCGAGATCGATCCGAGCGGCGCGGTTGCCGCCGTGCATCTCGCCGACGGTGAGCGGATCCCGGCCAAAGCGGTCGCGGCCTCCTGCGACCCTCGACAGGTCCTGTTGGACCTGCTGCCATCGGCGCTGCTGTCGCGCCGGCTCGAGCGCGACCTCATTCACTACCGCGCCCGTGGCACGGCCGCCAAGATGAACCTGGCACTCAGCGGCTATCCGGAGCTTCGCTGCCGGACGGGAGAGCAGTTCGAGCGCGTGCGGATCGGCGAAGATCTCGACACATTGGAGAAGGCTTCCGATGCCCTCAAGTACCGGCGGTTCTCATCCGCTCCCGCCCTCGACGTCTGTTTCCCGACGCTCGAGTCGCCGGGACTGGCGCCCGACGGGCATCATGTCGCCTCGATCCTGGTCCACGGGGCGCCGGTGGACCTCGAGGGTGGGTGGACCCCGGAGAGCACCGAGGAGCTCGGCCGCGCGGTGGTCGCGACATTGGCTGAGCACGCGCCGGACCTCGAGCGCCTGATCGTCGGCCGCGAGGTCCTGAGCCCCGCCGATCTCGAAGCCCGCTACGGTTTGACCGGCGGACACCTGCATCACGGTGAGCACGAGCTCGATCAGCTCCTGGTCCGTCCCGCGCCGGGCTGCACCGGCTACCGAACCCCCTTCGAAGGGCTCTACCTGTGCGGCTCCGGCAGCCACCCCGGCGGCGGCCTCACCTGCGCCCCGGGCGCCCTGGCGGCCCGAACCATCCTGGCGACGACGTAGCCTCCAAGAGTGCGCTCACCCCAGGCCAATGTAGGGGCGGGAATGTTCGGTTTGTGAACTGAAAGAGCGCCGCAAGCGTCGCGGAACGAGCCTCTCTTCGCTCGTGAAGCGACGGCTTCGGCGCGACGCTTTCGGCTTAGCAACCACGGGCCGGGACAAGCCCGGCCCCTACAGCAACACCGAACGGCATCGAATCCAACGAGTATTCGCAACACTCCAGCGCCGAACGGGTCGCCCGGAGCGGACGCTGCTTGAGCTGGAGCGAAGGGCGACCCCGAGGCGCCCAGTTAGGGCCCATCCAAGAAGGGGGCCATCGGAGCACGCTGACCACGGGCTGGGGCAAGCCCGGCCCCTACAGCAACACCGAACAGCATCGAATCCAACGAGTATTCGCAACACTCCAGCGCCGTGTGGGGTCGCCCCGGAGCGGACGCTGCTTGAGCTGGAGCGAAGGGCGACCCCGAGGCGCCCTGTTGGGGCTCATCCAGGAAGGGGGCCAAAGGAGCACGCTGACCACGGGCCGGGGCAAGCCCGGCCCCTACAAATAGTTATTCGCCCCCGGCTTCAGTCCGTTTGCCCCATCTGCCGTTGTTCGTCGCGCAGCCACGACGGCTCATAGCCCGCGCACTCCCGCACCGGCAGCACCGGATACTTCGGGAAGGCCGCGTCCCGGTCGGCCAGGGTGCAGCGCAAAAACATGCTGCGGGCGCCCTCGAGAACACGAGCGTGCCGGCAGTCGGCGCAGAGCCCAGCCGGTGGCTGGGGCCCGGTCACACCGGCCTCGGGTGGTTTCGGCGGGCCATCATCCCCTTTCCTAAACTAAAAGCCCGCCAGGTACGTATACACCCTTGAACGGGGCAGGAGCAGCTCTCTCGAGGTGCCCGGCCCCTCCTCCCGAGACCAACCGGCCGGCGCCCGCCGGCCGGGCCCGAGGTCTCACCGGCGAACGGTTTCGCCGTTCGCTCACGTCCCAATCCTTCCAGTTATCCGCTCCATACGAGAGGGGGCCCGGAAACGGCCCCCTTCCTCTCACCTTGCGTCACTCGTAGCGCAGCGCCTCGGCCGGCAGCACGCGGGCCGACCGCCTCGCCGGGAGCCAGCAGGCCAGGACCGTGACCCCCAGCGTGAGCACAGTCACCGCGGCGAGATCGAACGGTCTCACCCGCAGCGGCACGGAGCTCAAAAAGTAGATCGACGCCAGCTCGGGATCGAAGCGGATGAGCTCGTAGCGGGTCAGGATCCACGAAACCCCGGATCCCAGCGCCACGCCGGCCGCCACACCCAGGAGGCTGAGAGCTCCGCCGTAGAGCAGAAACAACCGGCGCAGATCCTCCGGCGCGAGGCCCAGGGCTGCCAGCACGCCGATGTCCTTCATCCGCTCCCGCACCAGCACCACCAGACTCGAGGCGACGTTGAAGGTCGAGACCAGAACGATCAGACCCAGCACCAGAAACAGCGCGATCTGCTGCAATTTGAGCGCGGTAAACAACTCGCGGTTGAGCTCGCGCCAGTCCATCACGAGATAGTCGGGGCCCAGATCCCGGCGCAGCGAGTCGCCGACGGCGGCGCTCGCTGCCGCATCCTCCAGCAACACCTCGAAGAACGCGTCTCCCACTCCCGAGCCGGTCAGCTCTTCGAGCTTTTCGCGATCCATCACCAGCAGCTTGCGGTCGAACTCGGAGAGCCCCGAGGAAAACGTGCCGGCGACGTGCACGCTCAAGAAACGGAATCGCGGCCGCGCCACATGAGTCAGGTCGCCGGCTTGCGGACGCGTCAACCCCAGGACCATCAATCGAAGCGGGGTCTCCCCCGCGTCTCCGAGCTCTGCGGCGAGCTCCTCGCCCACCACGATCCCGGTCGAGCCCGCCGCCTGCCCCTCTCCGGCCCGGTCGCGCCAGACCACCCTGCTGAGGCCACCCAGATCCTCGACATCATCGGTTCCGCGGATCGACACCTCGAGGTCGATTCCGGTCCCGGGGTCGGAGAGCGTCCCCTGGCCATAGGTCACCCGCCGGATCCGATCCACCCCCTCCCGCTCCTCCAGGGCCGCGAGCGGCGCAGCCTCTTTCTCCAGCAACTGCTGGCTCAGCGGATAGACCAGTAGCGCCGCGTTGCCGCGCATCAGCTTGCGCGAAAGGTCCTGCCGGTAGCCCGTCATCACCGCCATCCCGATGACCATGGCGGTGACCCCGAGCGCGGTGGCCAGAAGCGCCGTCCGCGCGGTGCCGTCCAGCAGCCGGCTCCGGCGGCCGCGAACAAAACGCCAGGCCACCGTGCCCAGCAAGGAGACCGGGGGCTGGGGAACCTCGCCCATCAACCGGCGACGCCCGGCTGCCCACGGCCCAATGTAGACAAGAACCGGTCGAAAAGATCCGCGGCGTCGTGCGGACCCGGCGCGGCCTCGGGGTGGTATTGCGCCGAGAAGACCGGTTTCCCCTGGACGACAAAGGCCTCGACCGTGCCGTCGTTGAGATTGGTCTCCTGGACGGTGCACCCCTCGGGCAGCGACTCGGCGCGCACCGCAAAACCGTGGTTCTGACTGGTGATCCGCACCCGCCCGGTGTCCACGTCGAGAACCGGCTGGTTGCCGCCGTGGTGCCCGAACTTGAGCTTGAACGTCTCTCCGCCGAGAGCCAGCCCGAGCAACTGGTGACCGAGGCAGATGCCAAAGAGTGGGATGCCGCTCGCCAGCAGATCGACGATCGACTCGCGAACCTCCTCGAGCGGTTCGGGGTCACCGGGGCCGTTCGATAGAACCACCCCGTCGACCCCGAGCGCCAGACACTGCTGCGCCGGGGTCGCGGCGGGGAGAACGGTGACCCGCGCCCCCCGGCTACGGAGCTGGCGCAGAATGTTGTGCTTAACCCCGAGGTCGTAGACCGCCAGGTGAAACCGCTCCTCGCCGGACGCGGGGAGCTCGTACGGCTCCCTACAGGTCACCTCGTCGACCAGGGCCCGACCTTCCATTTGCGGCTGGTCGGCCAACTCGGCCAGAAGCGCCGAGACGTCCGAGCGCTCGCTGGTGACCACACCTCTCAGCGCCCCCTTCTCCCGTAGCCGCCGGACGACCGCCCGGGTGTCTACGCCGTGGACCGCCGGGACCCGATGATGGTCCAGAAAGGAGATCAGCTCTTCCTCGCTGGCATGGCTCGACGCGCGGTGCGTGAACTGGCGGGCGACAAAACCCTCCACCCAGGGACGTGTCGACTCGGAAACCTGATGCTCCACGCCGTAGTTTCCGATGTGCGGCGCCGTCATGACGACGATCTGGCCGCAGTACGAGGGATCGGTGAGGATCTCCTGGTAGCCGGTCATCGAGGTGTTGAACACCACCTCTCCGAACTCCGTCCCCGGGACCGCCGCCTGCCCCTCGAACACCGAGCCGTCCTCGAGGACCAGCAGGGCATCGGCCTCCTGCGGTATCAGTCGAGATGCTGGAGTTCCGAGGGCCAAGCGTTTGAGCGGCTAGGAAGAGCCCGCGTAGACCGGCAATGTCCGCCCCACCGCCGGCGCGAGCTGACGGATCTCCTCGATCAGGCTGGAGAACGCCTCCGGACGCAGCGCCTGTGCGCCGTCGGACAGGGCCTCCTCGGGGCGGTCGTGCACTTCCACCATGAGTCCGTCGGCACCCGCGGCCACCGCCGAGCGCGACAGCGGCGCGACCTTGTGCCGGCGGCCGGCCGCGTGGCTGGGGTCGGCAATGATCGGCAAGTGGCTGATCCGCTTGACCGCTGGGATGGCGGCCACGTCCAGGGTATTTCGCGCGTGGTCGGTAAAGGTGCGGATCCCGCGCTCGCAGAGCACGACCTGCTCGTTGCCCTGGTCCATCACGTATTCAGCCGCCAGCAGCAATTCGGTCACGGTAGCGCTCAGCCCGCGCTTGAGAAGCACCGGCCGACCGCACCGACCGGCTCGTTTGAGCAGGGTGAAGTTCTGCATGTTGCGGGCACCGATCTGGATCATGTCCGCGTGCTCGGCCGCGGCGTCGAGCACGTCGATGTCCAGCGCCTCGGTGACCACCGGCAGACCGACCTCCTTCCCAACCCGGGCCAGGATCTCGAGACCCTCGGTCCCCAGCCCCTGGAAGCTGTACGGGCTGGTGCGCGGCTTGAACGCGCCGCCGCGCAGCATGTGCGCTCCGGAGTCCTTGACGTTCCGCGCGATCCGCAAGGTCTGCTCGTAGCTCTCGACCGAGCACGGCCCGGCGATGACCAGCAGCTCGGGGCCGCCGATCTTGACTTCGCCGATCCGGAAAACGGTGTCGTCCGGTTTGAACTCGCGTGAGACCAGCTTGTAGGGATGCGAGACCTGGATGACCTCGAGCACACCGGGCAAGTTTTCGAACTGCGCCGGCTCGACGATACCGATGTTGCCGGTGATACCGATGGCGGTGCGCTGGGCGCCGGCGATGGGATGGGCCTTCAGACCCCGCTCCTCGACCTCGCGTTCGACGCCCGAAACTTCGTCGCGCGTCGCGTCCATTTTCATCACGATCAGCACGTTCTTCTCCCGCGGCTCAAAGGCGCGCTATGATAACAGCAACCTGCGGGGGGACCCGCAAGCAAAGGTATGCCGAAATACAACGAGAAACCGGCCCGCTTTGCGCGGGCGCTGATGGCGATGATGGTCCTCGCCGCGCTCTCCGCTCCGGCGTTCTCCTACGTCGTCTACCTCAAAGACGGCAGCCGCCTGACGGCTGACGGCCCCCCGGTGGTCGAAGGGAGCGAGGCCATCATCACGCTGCAGAGCGGCACCCGGACTTCGATCGCGGCCTCCGAGATCGACTTTGAAAAAACACGCCAAGCCAACAAAGAAAACTATGGCAGCGCCGTGGTGATCGGATCCGATGGCGAAACGATCGAAGGGCGGCCCCCGGCTGCCACCGAGTCCCGCCGCGAGCGGGTTTCCGACCTCATCAACCGGGGCGCGGTGAGTCGGCGGGAGCGGACACAGGCCCGGCGCGAGCACAGCGTCGACCCGACCGATCTCCGCAACTGGCAGCGCGTCCCCTTTCGCGACAATCTGGACCTGGTGGCGGAGATCCAGGGTGTCTTCCACGGCCAGGGCTTCGAGTCGGTCGGCATCTACCGGGGCACCGGGCCGGGGCGGCTGCTGGTCGAGCTGACCACCAACTCCGAGTCCGCGGTTTTCCACGGGCTCAAGGTGGCGGCGGGAGCGCTGAGCCGCGCCCAGGGACTCCACCCCCAGGACCTCGAAGCGCTCGAACTGGTTCTTGCGACCTCGGACCGCGAGCGGGCCGGCGAGTTCATCTTGACCGCCGAGGGCGCCGAGGCCCTGCTCGCCGAGGGCGCCGAGGTGTCGGCTTTCTACGTCAAGAACGTCCGCTTCTAGCTCCGCTCGGCAGTTTGCCGAGATCGACTACCATCTCGGTTCGTTGCTCGGCCGTCGGTCCTCGACGTACATAAAGTACGCCTACGTCCCTCCGTCCTGCGCACGACTCGATCTGGCAGCCGCTTCCGACAAACTTGCTCGAGCGGTCCGTGTGCGACCAACCTCGTGCCCGTCAGGGCCGACCGAGACGCTGGTCTCTCCAAACCCGAGCAATCTCGAGCGCGGGGCGATCCGAGCGCGGAGCCACCGCACCGCGCGCAGGATCACCCGCGCTCTGTATCGACACTCAGGAGGGCAGAGATTCCGGCTCCGAGCCGCCTAGCCCGAGATAGCTCTCGACCGACACGCCCACCCGGCTCTCGAAGCGCTCGCGATAGCTCTCGACCACGCCGACCTTCTCGTCCAGGAAGATCCGCTCGATTCTAAAGAGCGGCAGAAACATCGTCGCCAATCCCAAGGACGGCGTGTCCTCTTTGGCGACCTGGAGCATCCAGTCGTCGAAGCTCGAGAGGTTGATCCCGCGGAGGACCACCCCGGTGGAGTCGAGCCGATGGAGGACGCCCCAGAGCTTTTCGGTCGGGTTGACCAAGTGCAAAATGACGATCGATCCGGATTCCAGCATGAGACGTCATTCCTCCTCGTCGGCTGCCTGCGACAGCTCGACCAGCACCCCGGAGGCGCTCGCCGGGTGTACGAACTGCACCAGCCGTCCCTCCGCTCCGACGGTCGGCTCTTCGCGCAGCACCCGGTAACCGCTCGCCCGGAGCGCCCCGTCGGCCGCAAGGATCTCCCCGGTGCCGAGACAGACATGGTGCATCCCCGGTCCCCGGCGCTCGAGAAAGCGAGCGACGGGAGAATCGTCCCGGGTCGGCTCGAGCAGCTCGATCCGGCTCTCCCCGCAGGGAATGATGGCCACCCTCACACCCTCTTGGGGGACTTCCTCGATGGTCTCGATCTCGAGACCCAGAGCCTCGTAAAACCCGCGGGCGCCGTCGATCGACTCCACCGCGATACCGATATGGTCGATGCCTTGGATCACTTCGAGCCCCTCTGCTCGCTTTCGGCCCCGATCACCCCCGCGTAGACGCTGGCCGCGACCGTATAGGGGTCGGCTCCGGTCTCTAGCGCCCGGTCGACTTCGACATCCACGCCGACCACCTCCTCGGCACGCTCCAGGATCCTCTCCTTGAGCACATTCTCCACCCGCAGCCGCATCTGCCGCCGCCGCCGGTTGACCAGCTCGCCGCTCTCGGTGAGCCACCGCCGGTGGCCCTCGATCTCTGCCAGCACCTCCTCGATCCCCTCGCCCTGGCTTGCCACGGTGCGCAGGATCGCCGGTCGCCATTTGGGCTTCTCGGCCATCGACACCATCATCTCGAGATCGCGCTCGGCGCGGTCGACACCGTCGTGATCGGCCTTGTTGATCACAAAAACATCGGCGATCTCCATGATGCCGGCCTTGATCGCCTGGATGTCGTCCCCCAGCCCGGGGAGCGTCACCAGCACCACGGTGGGAACGGTACGCACCACATCGACCTCGTCTTGCCCGACCCCAACCGTCTCGACCAGGATCCAATCGAACCCGGCGGCGTCCAGGACGTCGATCGCGTCGTGTGTTGCGGGGGCCAAACCACCCATCGCCCCCCGGGTCGCCATCGACCGGATAAAGACCCCGGGATCGGTGTAGAGGGTCTGCATACGAATTCGATCACCCAGGATCGCGCCGCCCGTGAACGGGCTGGTCGGGTCGACGGCGAGGATTCCCACGGTGCCACCGGCCTCCCGGATCTGCCGCGCCAAGCGATCCACCAGCGTGCTCTTGCCGGCCCCGGGCGGCCCGGTCACGCCGACGACCCTGGCGGTGCCGGTGTGTGGGAAGAGCCGGCGGATGAGCTCGCGACGCGCGTCACCCCTGCGCTCGACGTGGCTGATGGCCCGGGCCAGCGAGCGCGTCCGGCACTCCAGCACGCCTTCGATCAACTCCTCGAGGGCCGCGGACTGAGGGGTGCGAGTCGCCGCGGTGGGCACGGACGCTAGCTCCCGCGCAGAAGCTGCCGCGCGATCACCAGACGCTGGATCTCGCTGGTGCCTTCGCCGATCGTGCAGATCTTGCAGTCGCGGTAGTACTTCTCGGCGCGGTAGTCCTTGATGAAGCCGTATCCGCCGTGGATCTGCACCCCGCGCTCGGCGCAGAAGACCGCGGCTTCACCGGCAAACAGCTTGGCCTCGGCGGCCAGACGCGTCACCCTCCGGCCGGCATCGAGGGCCACCGCCGCCGCCATGGTCAGAACTTCTGCTCCGGCCACCCGCGTCGCCATCTCGGCGAGATGGAATTGAATCGCCTGGAACTTCGCGATCGGCTTGCCGAACTGCCGGCGTTCTTGCGCATAGGCCAGCGCGGTCTCATAAGCCCCGCGCGCCGTGCCCAGCCCAAGAGCGGCGATCGAGATGCGGCCGCCGTCGAGAATTTGAAGCGCCTGGATAAAGCCGTCGCCCCGCCGGCCGAGCAAGCAATCCTCGCCCACCAGACAATTCTCCATGACCACTTCCGCGGTGTCCGAGGCACGGGTGCCCAGCTTGTTCTCTTTCTTGCCGGAGCGAAAGCCCTCGGTGTCCTTGTCGACGACAAACGCGGAAATGTTGTGGTGACGGTCACCGTCGGGATCGGTGACTGCGAAAACGACGCACACATCGCCAACCGAACCGTGGGTGGTGAAGGTCTTCGAGCCGTTGAGCAACCAGCCGCCATCGACCCGTTCGGCCCGCGTGCGGGTGCCGGCGGCGTCCGAGCCGGCCTCGGGCTCGGTCAAGCTCCAGGCGCCGAGCTTCTTGCCGGTGGCCAGTTCCGGCACCCAACGACGCCGCTGCTCCTCGCTGCCGAACTTGAGGATGTGGTTGGTGCACAGCGAGTTGTGGGCGGCGACGCTCAGACCGACGGCCGGATCGACCCGCGAGATCTCGTCCAGGATCAGGACGTACTCGACATAGCCCAGGCCAGAGCCGCCGAGCTCCTCGGGCACCAGAACTCCGAGAAACCCGAGCTCGCCCAACTGGTCGAAGACCTCGCGCGGAAATCGCTGCGCCTCGTCGATTTCCTCGACGATCGGGTCGATCTCTTTGCGCGCGAAGTCCCGGGCGGTCTCGCGGATCGCTCGCTGTTCGTCGGTAAGAGAAAAATCGACCGTGGCGGCGGGTGCCGATTCCGTTGCGACGGTCATGAGAGGGCAAAATCTATCACGCGGCCCCTCGTCCCCACGCCTTTGCCTTCTTAGGGATCAGGCGAGCGCCACGTCGTCCACGATCCCGACGACCACGGCGCGAATGGGAGCGTTTTCGAACGCCACGATCTGCCGCGCCGAGTTGCCCTCGTCGAGAATCAGCACGGTCTCCCCGGGGCCCGCGCCGACCCGGTCGACGGCGATCAGGTAACCGCCGGTGGTCCGGCGCTTCTCGTCCAGGAGGTCGCAGAGCAGGAGCTTGCGCCCGTCGTAGACCGGCGAGCAAACGGTCGAGACCACCGTGCCTTCGACCCGCGCGATTCTCATCGCTTGCCCCCCCTCTTGGCCTGGCTGGGACGGTCGGAAGGGTCGAGATCGACTCGATCCACCAGCCCGGCGATGGCGTGGTCCACCGGCACAAAGGTCTCGGGCAACGTCAGCGAGGCCTCGCGGCTGGCCACCAGATAGACCAGCTCGCCGACGCCCGCCATGGCGACGCCGTCGGCGGCCACCACCGCGTTACCCTGCGGGCGCCGGTTGCGGTCGAGCGGTTGGACCAGCAGCAACTTGACGCCCTCGAGTCCGGGGACTTTCTGGGTGGCCACCACGGTGCCGACAACTCGTCCGAGCTGCATGACCTAGCGTCCCTTTCCGCGCACGCGGCCATAGAACTCGGCGTGGTCGGCCAGGTTGGCCGCCATCTCGTCGTGAAGACGAGGGATCACCACCCTCGCGACCAGCAGGTCGGGGTGCTGCAGGGACTGCTGGGCCAGATCCACCGAGGCCTCCACGTCCGCCACCTCACCCGTCAGCAGCACGTACCCCTTGCCGCCCAACCCATCGGCCATCCGGATCTCGGCGATCTCGACCTGTGTGCCTTTGACGGCACGGTCGGCGGCTTGGATGACTGCCGGGACCGTGCGGGTCTCGAATACCCCCAGGGCCTCGTCGCGCTGCGGGCGCCGCCGGCCGGTCAAAGCGTCGACGACGTCCTGGTGAACGTCGGGCAAAAAAACCTCGTCCCGCAGCGACTCTCCGCCGCTTTCGAGTGCCGCCGCGTGCGCTTCTTCTAAGTCGCCCACTTCGCCGCCGGCCAGCACCAGATAGCGCCCCGGGTGGACCGTGCCCGCGTGCAGAGACCCGAGCGGCGCGCGCTTGGCCATGGCGTCGCCGGCGCGGATCCCGACGGCGATCGAGTCGAACTCGAGAAGGAGGATCGCGGGCTTCACGACGGCTAGCCGCTAGACGATTCTCAGCGACCCGACGACGGTCAGCCGGCGGATGCGCGAGAACGTACGCGGCCGGGTGAGGCCTTCGCCGGTGGGTGTGGCGATCGAGTACGAAGTGAAATCCTCGCCACCGGCCCCGAGGCCCGCGATGTTGGCGGAGTTGGCGACAAAGATCGAGACATTCATCCGGCGCGCCATGCGGGTGATGTTGTCGACGTTGTTGGAGTAGATCGACGCGGTGTGGCGGAACCCGTGCTCGGCCTTCTCCGCCAGGTCCAGACCTTCCTCGAAGCTGCGGACCCGCGCCACCGGCAGCACCGGCATCATCTGCTCGGTCCACACCAGGCTGTGATCGATCGGCACCTCGGCCACGGCCAGCCGCACTTCGTCCCCCGCCGAGATCCCGATCTCGCCCAGGATGCGGCCGGCGTTCTGACCGATCCACTTGCGATTGATCCGGCCGGGCTTTCTCGGCGCGCCCAGCTCATCGAAGATCACCCGCTCGAGCTTCTTGACCTGATGCTCCTTCAAGACAACATTGGGACCCTGCGCCAGCGCGCGCAAGAGCTCATCCGCCCGCGACGTGCAAACAAACACCTCCTTCTCATCGGTGCACACCATGTTGTTGTCGAAGGAAGCGCCGCGAGTGATCTCTCGTGCCGCCAGCTCCACGTCGGCGGTGGTGTCGACCAGAACCGGTGGGTTTCCGGGACCCGCGGTGATCGCCCGCTTGTCGGTCTTGAGCGCCTCACGCACCACCGCCGGACCACCGGTCACGAGCAGGATGCGCACTCCTGGGTGATGCATCAGCTCCTGGGCCGATTCGATCGTCGGCTCGGGGATGGCGCACACCAGGTTGCGTGGACCGCCGGCGGCGGCGATCGCCCGGTTGATCCGGCGCACGTTGTCGACCGACACGTTCCTGGCGGCCGGGTGGACGTTGAACACCACCGCGTTCCCCGCCGAGACCATCGCCAGGGTATTGTTGATGATGGTCGAGGTGGGGTTGGTGGTCGGGGTGATGGCCGCGATAACGCCAAACGGCGCATACTCGGTCACCGTCATGCCCCGGTCGCCCGTGGTCGCCTGCGGCGCCAGATCTTCCGGACCCGGGGTCTTGCGCGTTACCAGGAGGTTCTTGATCTCCTTATCCGCGGCGCGGCCGAGGCCGGTCTCGTCGTGCGCCAGTTGCGCCAGCTCGCGGGCGTCGCGCTCCATGGCGGCGCGGATCGAATCCACGACGCCAAAACGCCGGTCGAGACCCATCTCCCGATATTCGAGAAACGCCTCGCCCGCCGCCTGAACCGCTTCATCGACCGAGCCAAAGATTCCCTCTTCACCGGCCGAGCGGACGGGCACGCTGGCCCCACCGGCACGGGCGGCCGAAGCCGCCGGCTGGCGCGGACCGCTCGCGTCCGCCGGGTACCGGGCCCGCACCCGATCGAGGATTGCCTGGACTTCACGCGAATCGATCGTCATGCGCCAACGGCCCGCGGCCTACCCGGCCTCCGCTTTGTTGTAGATCTCGCGGCCCTCGACGTCCCAGCTATCCACGATCGCCATGATCACGGCATCGCAGGGACGGTCGAGGGTGGCGGTGGTCTGCCGCGCCGCACTGCCGGTCGCGTACAGCACGATCTCCTCCACCCCGGCGCCCACCGAATCCACCGCAACGACGGCTCCACCGAGCTCCTTGCCCGCGGCATCGAGCGGCTTGACCACGAGGAATCGAAACCCCTCCATGGCCGGCTCCTTGCGGGTCGCGACCAGGGTGCCGACGACTTTTCCGAGCAGCATGGCGTCTCCTTTTCCGGACCCGGCCGCAACCGGACCCGATGCCTCAGCGTGACCGGCTCGTCTTCTTCGCCGGCGGGCGGCCCAACGGCAGCGTGTCGTCGATGTTGGCGTGCGGCCTGGCGATGACGTGCGTCGCAACCACTTCGCCGACCTTCTCGCCGCCGCGGACGCCGGCTTCTACTGCGGCCTTGACCGCCGCCACGTCGCCGCGCACCACCGCCGTCACATAACCGCCACCGGTCTTTTCGTATCCGACCAGCTCGACCTTGGCGGCCTTGACCATTGCGTCGGCCGCCTCGACCATCGCCGCGAATCCCCTCGCTTCAATCATGCCTAGCGCTTCTGCCATGCCTGTTCCTTCCTTTGCTTGCTCTTTGAGAGTTGCCTGTTGCTATTTCTTGGCTTTTCTTCCGTCGATACCTTCGAGCGCCGCCACCGCCGCCCGCCAGCCGACGTCGATGTCTCGTTCCTCTCCCCCCAGATACACCCGCCCCATCGAGCCAAACGCCCTGACTTCGAGGACATTGATCGCCGCGGCCTTCTCCGCCTCGTTGGCGCCGAGCGCCGCGTACGCCGCCGGCTCGACTTCGAGAACATAAAGCGTCTGGCCGGGCATGATCATCTGGCCGTGCCGGGTGCGGTTGATGAGCTGGGCCTGGTGGTCGTCGATGCGCCGGATCACCTGGCTCGACAGGATCCTTGGCTTGATGCGATCGTTCTCCTTGAGACCCACCTCGCGGAGGATCGTCTCGCCGGCCGAGCGGGTCTCGGCCTGCGACTCGGAGTGGATCTCCAGCAGGCCGTAGTAGCGCTCGACGATCTGCATTCCGGGCCGCACCTGATTCGATTTGAGCGCCAGGTCGGTGAGCCGGTTGATCTCGATTCCCGGCGAGATCTCGACAAACAGAGAGGTGTCGCCGGCGAGCGGCAGAAAACCCTGCGCCACAGTGCCCAAAAAGGCAGCGTACTGCGGCTGCAGGCTGTCCAGGAACACATACGATCTCAGCTCAATATCTGCCACTCGCACCTCCCTTTTCCTCGCTCGAGGAGCCCGAGCCGGACGAGCCCCGGACGATCTCGATACCGGCCGACGCTCCAATCCTCGTGGCGCCGGCGGCGATCATCTCGCGGGCCTCGTCCGCGGTGTGAATTCCGCCCGAGGCCTTGACCCCCATCCCGGGACCCACGGCCTCCCGCATCAGCGCCACGTCGAAGACGGTGGCGCCGCCCGGGCCAAAGCCGGTCGAGGTCTTGACGTAGTCGGCCTTTGCTTTTCTCGCCAGGCGGCTGGCGACGATCTTCTCCTCGTCGGTGAGGATCGCGGTCTCGAGGATCACCTTGCAGACCGCCCCCACCTCGCGGCAGGCGTCGGCGACCCGCGCGATGTCGCGCTCGACCAGGTCGTGGTCGCCACTCTTGAGCGCGCCGATGTTGAGCACCATGTCGATCTCGCGTGCGCCGTCTCTCAAGGCCCGGCGGGCCTCGGCGGCCTTGACCTCGGGAGCATTGGCGCCCAGAGGAAATCCCACCACCGAGGCGACGACGACGTTGCTGCCGCGAACCCGGGAAGCAGCCCTTCGGACCCACACCGGGTTGACGCACACCGCCGCGAAGCCGAATGTGCGGGCCTCTTCACACAGCCGGTCGATGTCGTCTGAAGCGGTATCGGGTCCGAGCTTTGTGTGGTCGATGTATTGCGCGAGATCGGCGGGCACGTCGGCGCCGTTGCCGCTGTAGCTCACCCGGCAGGCCCCCTCGCCCACCACCGTGCGCACCTTGTCCGAGCAGCTCGCGGCACATCCGCCGCTGCAGTCGGGACATTCCTCCTTACCGCTCTGCTCTTGAATCTCGGCCAGCACCCGGTGAGTGATCGCCTCGATCAGGTCTTCGCGCGTGCTCATGGGCCCTTGCTCTCGATTCTCTCCGAGCGGCGCCCGCCACCGTGCAGGTAGCTCTGTTCCACTTCGGTGATCTTCTCCACCCGGCGGGCGTGTCTGCCCTCACCCCAGGGAGTCGCCAACCAGGTATCCACGATCTGCCGCGCCAGGCCCTCGCCGATCAGCCCGGCCCCCAGCGTCAGCACGTTGGCGTGGTTGTGCTCGCGGCTGTTGCGGGCCGAGGAAACGTCGTAGCACAACGCCGAACGGACTCCCGGGACCTTGTTGGCCACCATGCTCGAGCCGATTCCGGCGCCGTCGACGATGACGCCGCAGCCGCATTCACCGGAGGCCACCCGGCGCGCGACCTCGTGGGCGAAATCGGGATAGTCCACCGCGTCGGGACCGGACGTGCCGCAGTCCACGACCTCGAACCCCTGGTCGCCGAGATGGGCCACCAGACGTTCCTTGAGCGCGTATCCGCCGTGGTCGGCGCCGAGGGCCACTTTTCGTGCGGGGCCGGGGACCGCGTGTGCCGCCGGCTCCGAGACCGACTGGTCCACAACGCGCTCCACCAGCTTACGGATGTCGTTTTCGAGGGTCATGAACAAGAGCGAATTTCTACCACAAAGTCCCGGCCGGCGACGCCTACGCATCGCTATCGCTATCGCTATCGCTACCTGGCCGCCAGTCGTGTGCGCTCCTCCGTGCCAAGCGTTACGATCTCCAGTCCCGTGTAGTAGTGGTCCAGGATGTCGCGGTAGCTGTTGCCCCGCAAGGCCATGCCAAACGCCCCCACCTGGCACATCCCCACGCCATGCCCCCAGCCGCGTCCGCTGAACTGCCACCCGGCCACGCCGCTGGGTGACGTCAGACGCTGGGCAGTAAACAGCGTGTCGGGCAGATCCAGCGTCCAACGGATCGGCAGACCCGTCACGTCGATGCTGTCGCCTCGACTTCCGAGAATCCTCAGCTCGGCGACCCGCCCGGAGACACCGCGGGCACGGATCTCCAAACCGGAGAAGCCCAGCTCCGGATAGCGCTGGCCGATCAGCTCCGCGAGCTCGCGGTCGGCGCGAAAAAAGCTCCAGGCACGCCCCCGGCCGGCCAGGTTCCGGCTCGCGGCCAGCGTGTCTCGCCGCGCGGCCTCCTCCTGAACCAGCGCCAGCAGCCGGTCGCCAGCCGAAAAGACGGTCACCCTGTCGCCGGGGACCAGCTCGACCGGCCGGCGGGCAAGGCGGCCGGCCTCCTTGCGGTAGGTCGGGAGCTGGGGTGGGGACGCCCAGGCCCGGTCCTCGACTTCGCCGCGCAGGAGGAGACGCCCCTCCGAGAGCGCGAGAAAGCCCTGCTCGTGGCGCTCGACGACGCCTAGAAAAACGGCCAGACGTAACAACGTCGGATCGGCTTCGGACAATGGCAACCGCCCCGACAAATCCGGGCCGGCGAGACCGAAGTCGGACCAGCGGATCGCCGCTCCGTCGCCGTTCCCGCCGGCGATCAAAGAGGCGAGGAAGCCACGCACCGCGCGGCGCTCGAACGAGGCCAGCTCGGCCGTCGTCCCGCCGGCACCGGCCATCGTGGCAAGGGCCTTGGCCCGGGCCGCGAACTCCCCCGGCGATCGGGTCGGAGTGCCCCGGCGCAGCACCCCCGCCAGAACCTCGCTCGCAAACGGGCGAGCGGCGCCCGCCGGGCGGCCCACCGGCTTTGCACCGGCCTCGAGGCAGGGCACGCCGCGCAGATAGGGATGGAGCTTGAGCGGGAAGACCACTTCGACGTCCTCGGTATGGCCCCCGCAGGTGGCGCTGTAGAGCGCGTCGGCAAGGCCGCCATTGAAGAGCAGCACTTGACCGCTGGTCTCGCGAACGGCACGGTCCGAAAGGTCGTGCTCGGCCGCCATCCCCCCATAGACCTGACAGCGCGGGGTGGCACAGATGTCGTAGCCCTCTCCCGAGAACTCTCCCAGGTTCCGCAACGTGTACGTGCGGGCCGCGATCGCCTGCGCCTTGAGAGCGTCTAAGTTGTTGTAGACCTCGGGGCCCATCTCCCGCGGAACAACGCCGCGCAGATAGTCGTCCACCGAGACGCGGTTGATCAGGTTGAGCGTCCCCCGCCCGTTCAGAAACACGATGATGTCGCCACGATAGCGCTTGTCGAGCAGGGGAATCCCACCGCCCGACCGGGTAAACAGCTCGATCGAGCGACCCGGGGCGATCCACGCGCGATCTCCCCACGTGAGACGTAGCGCCGACGAATCGAGCGGAGTCTGTTCGCTGGCGATCCACGACCCTTCGACATTGCGCTGCTGCAGGCGTTTCTGCGCGGCCTCCGCTTCCTCCCGCGTGGAAAAGCGACCGACCCGGACCCGGTAGAGCCCGTCGTCGGCCTGGAACACGACGTCCGCGGTCGCGGCGAGCATCGACCCCACCCGGCGCGCCAGCTCTTCGGCCTGGAGCTCGTCGCGCAAGGCCGCGACCTGGAGCCGGTAGACCGGAGCGACCGCCTCCCGCATCGAGGGCTCGATGCGCAGCCCCTCGCCGACCTCGATCTCCCGCCCGCCAAAACGGGCGACCAGACTCTGCGGGCAGCAGGGGACGGTGACCGACGGCAGGTCGGTCGCCAGCCCCACCCGCAGGGAACCGGGCTGGCGCATCGAGCCCGGCGGGGCATCGCCTCCCGAGGGCCTGGATTGCGCCGGCGGTGCCGCCGCGCAAGCGGCGGCCAGCAATAAGCCCAGTCCCACTTTTCGAACGATCACGCCGGCGCGCCCTCACCCAGAGTCGGATCCGCGGGCCCGCCTCCGGCCTTTGGCGCTTCCGAAAGGGCCAGCTCGGAACGAGCCATCTCGGAACGGGCCAGGGCAATCAGGATCGCGGCGATCGCAACGCTCAAGACCGCCCCAACGATGCTCTGCAGGACCATCAGCACGATGTCGGCCGCGATCTGGATGCCGAAGTCGTCGCCCAGGGCGAAGTCGGTGGCGAGCGACAGCGGCATAAACACCATCGACACCGCAACCCCCGCCACGATGGCCAGCAGCGCAATCAGCAGCACCGCGCCAAGACGGCGAAACAACAGGGTGAACGAGCTGCGAAACGCGTCCCAAATACCATCCGACCCGCTCACCAGCACCGCCTTGGCGAGCTGGCTCCAAAGACTCAGGAAGATCCAGATCGGAACCAAAAAGAGCGCCGAGAAACAACCCAGACCGATGGCGGCGCCGGGTGAGCCGCCGTCGCGGAACGCCGCGGTCACCACACCGAACAAAAGCAGCACAAAGACCAGGATCACCAGCAGCCCCAGGATGGCGAACAGGTTGATCAGCCAGAAGAACTTCCACACCCCGGCCTGCCCCTGGGTGTTGAAGCCCGCCAGGCTGTAGATCCGGAAGTCGGCGTGAGCCGGCCGTTCCGACGCCGACCGCGAGGCCTTGGCATCGCCCGCGGCCAGCTCACCGAGCACGCCGGCCTGGAAATAGCAGTAGATGACAAAGGCCAGGGTCCACACGCAAAAAGCGCCAAAGATTGCCGCGGCAAAGATCGGCCAGTTGGAGACCAGCCGCTCGATGTAGGGCGAGAAATCCGGCGGTCCCGAGCCACCGCCCCACGGTGACGTCGACGCCGACCAGAACGTGCGCAAAAAGCCCGCGCCAAGAGCGAGGACGATCGGCACCACACCGGCCAGACTCAGGACCGAGAGAATGAGCCCCTGAAGCATCTGCAGAAGAGCCAGCTCCCAGTTGGAGCGCAGATTGGTCAGGCCGCGCTGGACGGCGTCGATGGCGGAAAGTCGCATGGGATTCGCTAGAACGTCTGGCTGTGCATCTTGACGTCGCGCCGGAAATCCTCGGCGCGGATCTCGACCGGCTTTCCGGTCATCTCGTAGAGCCGGCTGACCAGGTTGGCGCCGACCCGCTCGGCCAGCGTCTCGCGGCCCCCAACCCATCCAGGGGGCGACTCCGACCCCGCATCGGTGCCCCCATCCGGGGGGCGATCGAGCGGCTTGTCGAGGGCTCGCGGTCCGCGGGCCTTCTTCCGCTCCAGCTCATAGTTGGTAGTCAAGAAGGTGGGCAGCCGGCTCATGTAGCGGGTGTTGACGATCAGATAGAGGGTGTCGCGGACCCACTGTGTGGGCTTCTGGGCCCCCAGCTCATCGAGCACCAAGACCTCGGCGCGGGTCACCGGATCGAGGACCTCGCGCTTGGACTCGGGCGAGCTGGGATCAAAAGTCGACTGAATACGGTGGACCAGCGAGGTGAAGTCCACAAACACCCCGCGTAGCGCATACGTGGTGACGAGCTCGGTGAGGACCGCCACCGCCAGGTGGGTCTTCCCGACCCCGGGAGGACCGCAAAACAACAGCCCCTGCTCGGTGCTGCCGGGGATAAACCCGGCCAGATAATTCTCACATCGCTTGGCGGCATCCAGCCGGGAAGAGCTCTCGCCCTCACCGCCGTGATCGATCTTGAAGTTGGCCAGGGTCTTGCCGCGATAGCGCTCGGGGATTCCCGAGCGCGCAAGCAGCTTTGGCACCAGGGAGTCCCGGCGGCAGGCACACGGCCGAGCCGAGCCGGCCCCGCCGTCCGGTTCCAGAATCCAGCCTCTGCCGCCGCAATCGGGGCAACTCTCCGGGCGGCGCTCGTCCAACTCCATCGACCGATGTTAGCACCCCACTCGGACGGCGGCGGGCACCGTTCGAGCCCGAAAACGGGGTCTCCGACGCTTACAGGTCGGACCGTGGATCAGGTGGTCGTCGGCGGTCCGCCCTCGAACTTCTCGAGCGCGAAGCGCCGGTCGACGCCGCGCTTCTTGTCGATCATCTCGCGCTTGACGATCTCCAGCAGCCGGTCCATCTCGAGCTGCATCGACTCGAGCTGTTCGCGCATGTTGAGAACCACCTCGACTCCCGCCAGGTTGACACCCAGGTCGCGCGTCAGGGTGAGAATCAGCTCGAGCCGCCGAAGTGTGTCCTCGTCATAGAGCCGGGTGTTGCCGGCGCTGCGCTGCGGCTGGATCAGCCCCTCCTTCTCGTACATCCTGAGAGTCTGGGGATGAATGTCGAAGCGCTCGGCGACGGCGCTGATCATCACGTAGCGGCGCCTGGTTTTGGCGGTCACGATCGGTCCCCTCCCCCGGGCCCGGCGTCGTCGACCACGACCTGGCGGACGCCCTCTTCGACCTTGGGAAAGCGCACCACCAGAACACCTCGAGCGAGCTTGGCCTCGACCCGCTGTGAGTCCACGTCCTTGTCCAGCTCGAACACCCGCCGGAAGGGCCCGTGGCTTCTCTCCATCCGCCGGAAAGCGGGTGGCGCCGCTCCGGCCGGCGTACCGCCGGGCGCAGGGCGCCGGCCCGAGAGGACCACCCGGCGGCCGTCGACCTCCAGATCGATGTCGGAACGCTCGATCCCGGGGAGCTCGGCGGAGAGGACATAGCCACCACCGGTTTCGACCAGATCCACCGCCGGCGACCAGGAGCCCGGCGCCGCCTCCTCGGAGACCGGATACTCCTCCTCGACCAGGGCGTGATCGAGGAACGCTTCCAGTCGGCGGCGCAACCCCTCGAGCTCCCGGAGGTAAGGACCCAGGCCCCGCGGTTCGTTCAAGAAGTTACCCCGTGCTTTCGTCCACGTCGACGTACTCGGCGTCGATCACCTCGTCGTCGTCCCCACCGGCACCGGTGTCGGCGCTCGCGGCCGGTTCGCCGGGCTCGCCGCCGGCCTGCTTGTACATGGCCTCGGCTATCTTGTGGGACGCCTCGGTGAGTCGCTGGCCCGCGGCTTCCATCTCGGTGACCTCGTCCGCCTCGAGCGCCTTCTTGGCGGCTTCGAGCGCGCCTTCGAGCTCGCCTTCGAGCTCGCCCTTCTCGTCCGCTCCCAGCTTCTCCTTGTTCTCCTCGTAGGTCTTCTCGGTGGTGTAGATGAGCTGGTCGAGGGCATTGTGCGCTTCGACCTTCTGGCGCCGCTTCTTGTCCTCCTCGGCGTGCGAGTCGGCGTCGTTGACCATCCGATCGATCTCGTCCTCGGCCAGACCGCTCGAGCCGGTGATGGTGATCTTCTGTTCTTTCTGCGTGCCCAGATCCTTTGCCGAAACGTTCAGGATTCCGTTGGCGTCGATGTCAAAGGTCACCTCGACCTGCGGCACACCCCGCGGGGCCGCCGGGATTCCGACCAGATGAAACCGGCCCAGCGTCCGGTTGTCGCGTGCCATCTCGCGCTCGCCCTGCAGGACGTGCACCTCGACCGAGGTCTGGTTGTCGGCCGCGGTCGAGAACGTCTCGCTCTTGCGGGTCGGGATCGTGGTGTTGCGGTCGATCAGCTTGGTAAACACCGCGCCCAGGGTCTCGATGCCCAGCGATAGCGGCGTCACGTCGAGCAACAGCATGTCCTTGACGTCGCCGCGCAAAACGCCACCCTGGATCGCCGCGCCGATGGCCACGACCTCATCCGGGTTGACGCCGCGGTGGGGCTCCTTGCCAAAGAACTCCTCGACCACCTTTTGGATCGCCGGCATCCGAGTCTGTCCGCCGACCAGGACCACTTCATCGATGTCCTTGGCGGTCACCCCCGCGTCCTTGAGCGCCTGCTCGCAAGGCACGATCGAGCGCTTGATCAGATCCTCGATCATCCTCTCGAGCTGGTTGCGGGTCAGCTTGAGGTTTAAGTGCTTCGGACCCGAGGAGTCGGCGGTGATGAACGGCAGATTGATGTCGGTCTCCTGCGCGCTCGACAGCTCGATCTTGGCCTTCTCGGCCGCCTCGCGCAGACGCTGGACCGCCATCGGGTCCTGCGACAGGTCGATGCCCTGATCCTTCTTGAACTCCTCTAGGAGCCAGTCGATGATTCGCTGGTCGATGTTGTCGCCACCCAGGTGAGTGTCACCGTTGGTGGCCTTGACCTCGACCACGCCGTCACCGACCTCGAGAATCGAGATGTCGAACGTGCCGCCGCCGAAGTCGTACACCGCGATCAGCTCGTCCTTCTTCTTGTCGAGGCCGTAGGCGAGCGCCGCGGCCGTCGGCTCGTTGACCAGCCGCTCGACTTTGAGCCCTGCGATCTTGCCGGCGTCCTTGGTGGCCTGGCGTTGGGCGTCATTGAAATAGGCCGGGACGGTGATGACCGCGCGCTCGACCTTGTCACCCAGAAAATCCTCGGCCGCCTGCTTGAGCTTCTGCAGGATCATCGCCGAGATCTCCTCGGGCGGATACTTCTTGTCGTCCACCACGATCCGTACGCCGCTGCCCTCGGCGACGACGTCGTAGGGCACCATCTTCATCTCCTCGGAGACCTCGTCGAACCGGCGGCCCATAAACCGCTTGATCGAATAGATGGTCTTTTCCGGGTTGGTCACGGCCTGGCGCTTGGCCACCTGCCCGACCAGACGCTCGCCGGCCTTCGAGAAGGCGACGACCGAGGGCGTGGTGCGGTTGCCCTCCGAATTGGGCAGGACCTTGGTGTCCGACCCCTCCATCACGGCCACGACGCTGTTGGTCGTGCCCAAGTCAATTCCGATGATTTTGCTCACGATCTGGGTTCTCCTTGTGGTGTTTGGACGGCCCAGCAGCTCTGGGCTGGAGCCGGACTCAGCGTAAAACCTTAGCCGAGGACTGTCAAGTCCCGGCGTCACTCAATCTAACAGCTAGGCGCTAAGATTTAATTCCCGCGGCCAACGCTCACGTCCAAATAGCACGCAGATTTCTTTGACGAGGCCCTGCGTGGAGCCTCCGGCCGTGCCCGCCGTCCAAGTCCGTCCCTTCTGTTAGTCCAGCAACACCAGCGGAGGCTCCGAGCTCCCCGCCGGCTCGCTCACGAACTCCGGGTCGAGCAGAAAGTTCCCGGTGATCGTCGAGGTCAGCGACGTCTCGGACGCGGTCTCGCTTAGCGGATCGGTCTCGACCGCGAAGCTGGCCGTTGCCGAGGAGAGCACCAGCGGCTCCCCGGAAGGATCGAACCGGTCCTGTGCGGAGAGCAGCCGCGCCGATTCGAGCTCACCCAGCTCTTCCGGATAGCGACCGTTGAGCAGAAAGAACGTGGTCGCCGCCTGCTCGACATTGAAGTGGATCAATCTGCGCTGTTCCTTTCGGTAATCCTCGCGCAGGCCACCCTGCCAGGGAAACGGAAGCAAGATCCTGGTCGGCTGCGTGATCAGCAAAACGACGGCCGCGGCCCACAGCCCGATCCCCATCACCCGGCTGGGCCACGGGGTCGACGCCGGGAAGCGCTCCCGCCGAGGACGCGGTGTCCTTTCCGGCTCGACCTCCGGCGGGGGCGCGTCCTCGAACTCGTCCCGGAGCCGGACGCCTTCCACCGGATCGAGAACTTCCTCGCGGCCCAGAGACAGATCGATCCGGGGCTCGACCGGCTCCGGCCTCTCGACCGCGGAACGCAGCTCGAGGATGTCCTGAGCCGCCCAGCGGTGGGCCAGGTGCTGCGCGGTATGAATCGGCACCTCGGCCTCGGTGGCCGCGCCAGCCAGTGAGCGCTCCCCGTCGATAAAACTGAAGAAGCGGTAGGCCGCCGGTCCGTAGTTCTCGCCGGTAGTCTCGAGGAGCGACTCCTCGCCGCCCCCCGCGCCGGCCTTCGCAAGAAACGACTCGGCGCGGCGGTAGACCGTCGCCGGTGCCGGCACGCCGCCTTCGAGCGGTCCTCCGGCCCCCAGATCCTGCGTGGCTCGAACGCACAACTCGTCGACCTCGATGGGCTGAAACCCCTCCTCGAACGCAACTTCTTCACCCTGATAGAAACGAAACTCGCCCTCGCGCCAGGTAAACGCTTCGAGACAGAGCCGGTAAGTGTGCTCGCGAAGAGCGGCCAGAAGTTGCGCCCGCGACAGATAGGAGCGCTCGACCAGCAGATCGATTACCCGGCCTCCCCCGGCCTGGTACTCGGCGGCCAGCCCCGAGAAGTCCTCTGCGCTGACCATCCGGTTCTCGATCAAGACTTCTCCCAGCCCTTCCTCCAGGGTCTGGTTGAGCGCGTCCGCCGAGACGATCTCCCCTTTGGAGATCGAAAAGGCGATGATCTCCTCTTCCCCCTGGACCGTCAGGATGCCGGTCCGCTCGGCCCTTCCCAAAGCCACCAGGGCTTCGTAGAGCGCTCCGTCGCGGATGGTGCCTTCCATGATCGATCAGCCGCTTTTACGCCGGTCTGCGACTCGGCGCCCACCCGGGCCTCGAGCCAGCATCCACCGAACCACAAAGAAGACCCCCAAACCGATCGCTGCGATGTAGCCGAGGATCGCCGTACGAGGATCGATGCCAAGCGGCAGGCTGTAACCCACCCACGAGTGGATCGACAGCGATCCCAGAAACACCAGCACCCCCAGGGCCGCCAAAGCGCGCAGCGAATGGCCCTGCTCGGTCTCGGCCACTCCCGGCAGGAATGCGCGTCGCGCCTGCTCGGCGGATCCGCTCCACCACTCCGAATCGAGCCGCCGCGAACGATTGCCCGCCTTGCGCCGCAGCACCTGGAGTGCCACCGCGGGCAAGACCAGCACAATGGCAAGTGGCAATGACAGCGTGCGCCGCCACGCCGCAACCAGCGAAGGGTCGGTCTCTCCACCCTTCCACACTCCCGCCAGCTCGCGGCGGATCTCGTCCCTTCGATGCAAACCGCCACCGGTGGAAATGACTTCCTCGGAGATGTCGTGCTTGCTCCACTCCCGAACGGCGGCGCTGTTCACGGCGCTGGCCCGAGCCAGAACCGGAACCGCGTCGTCGAAGCGGAACAGCTCCGAGTAAGCGCGGCTCAAGTTGAAGAAGGCGGCGGCAGAGGCGTCCGGCCGAGCGGTTGCCCGCTCCATCAGGCCCGCGGCGCCTTCAAAGTCACCCTCATAAAAACGGCAGGCACCGAGATCGGCTAGCGCCGCCGTGTTGTGCGGCTCGCTCTCGAGTACCTCCTCGTAGAGAGGGCGGGCCCGGTCCCACTGGCGCAATTTCAAGTGGAGATCCGCCGATAGGTGTTTGCGGGCGATGCTGTCGGGAAGCAGCGCCTCGAGGGTCCCCAAGTCGGGTACCAGAGTGCCGTCGAGCCGGCCGGCGGCGACGCTGTCCACTCGCAGAAGCGGCCGCGACAGGCGCAAGCTCATCCGCCGGGTCTGCTCGCTCACCAAAAAAGGCAGCGCCCCCAGAAAGACCCACAGGCAGATCATGGTGACCCGCTCGCTGCGCGAGCCGTATCCCCAAAGAAGCACTGACCAGAACAACGCTAGCCAGAGCAAGCCTGTGGGAAGCAGGATCGGCCACAGCAGCAGACAGATCGCCAGCGCGTGCGCCGCCGGCTCCGGCAGCGAGCGCCCAAGAAGCGTGACGATGTCGCGGTAGAGGATCTGGCCCCGAGTCGCCATCTGGAGACCGACAAACGCCAGCGCCCCAAGAGCCAGGGAATTGAACAGCCAGGTGAGGACGTTGTTGAGCGCCACATAGCGCTGCAGGGGCACGAACCACAGCCGGCCGAGCCCGGCCAGCAGCCAGCCTACGCGGTCGAAAAACCGGCCGTCGAGCTGCGCGATGGCGGCGCGCGCAAACGCCGTCTCCGATCGCTTTGGATCCAGCCGTTCGGCCAGGTCCAGGCTCCAGGACGCCCGAGCCTTTTCGCCGTCCTCGGCGAATTGGACCGCTCGAGCGGCGGCGGCGATGGCGAGATCGGGAAGCCGCTGCAGGCCCGCCCTCCGACTTTCGTCGACCAGCGCCGAGGCCGCCCGCTCCGCCTCATCGACCTGTCCCGCCTGCACTACGGTCAACCACTCCAGCCAGCGCTCTTGCAGCCCGCCCAGCCGGCGCTGGACCTCCGGTCGCAACGACAGCGCATCTTCTCCGGGTTGCGCGGCGAGCGGCGCGACCGCGATCCAGAGCAACAGGCCAACGCCCAAGGCGCCGGTGGTGCCGATGCCTCGGCTACGAGGTCTTTTGCACATAGCGGAGCCTCAGCCGATAGAGGAGATCTTCCAGCATGGCCGACTCCTCGGGGCTCAAGTTGCCGACCGTCTTGGCCTGAACGACTTCGAGCAGGTCGATGTGAAAACGCGCCAGCTCCAGGTTCTCCGCGCTCTTTCCGTCCGGCAAGACCGCATCTCCGAGAAAGAGCGCGATCGGCTCCGCCAGCATCGCGACCAGATCGGGAAAAGACGGCGACCGGGCTGTGGATGGCGTCTCGGGCATCGGCGCGGCGGCCGGCTCCGGAGGGGGCACCGGCGCGGAAAACGGCTCCTTGGGCTCGCTCGGCTCTGGCGTCGGCTCGGGCTCTGGCGCGGCCGAAGAATCGGCCGAGCGCACCTCACTCTCCCGGTCCAGGTGCCGGTAGTCCTCTCGCAACTCCCCGTCGGGAGTGAAGATGCGTTTGTCGGTAACCTTGACCGGGCCGTCCGAATCGCTCATCGCCACTCCGTCATCACATCAAGGAGCCATCGTAACAGGGGCCACTTTTCCCCAACAAGACGGCCGACCGATAGGATCCCTCCCGGACGACCCGACGGGGCCCGGATGAACGACCACACCAACGACCGCCTGGCCAGACTGGAAGGGCTGGTCCGCCACCTGCGCGGACCGGACGGCTGCCCCTGGGACCGGGAACAAACCCTGGCGGACCTGCGCGCCTATCTGCTCGAGGAGGCGCACGAGGCGGCGGCTGCGATCGACAGCGGAGACCGCGACGCCCTCGAGGTCGAGCTCGGGGATGTCCTGTTTCTGGTGGCTTTTGTCGCGGTGCTGGCCGAGGAGGAAGGTGCCTTCGACCTCGGCCGGGTGATCGACCGGACCCACAAAAAAATGGTCGACCGCCATCCACACGTTTTCGGATCCGAGAATCTCGAGACCGCGGATGAGGTAAGAGGTTCCTGGGAGCGCCGCAAGTTGACGGAAAACCACGGCTCGCACCTCGGCGGGATCCCGCCGAGCCTTCCGGCTCTGCTGCTGTCGTACCGCATGACCCAGAAGGCCGCGGGCGTGGGGTTTGACTGGAGCCGGCCGGAAGAGGTTCTCGACAAGGTCGAGGAGGAGATCGCCGAGCTACGGGAAGCGCTCGGGGAAGCGCTCGCGCTGGGGGCCTCGCCACCGTCGGACGAGATCGCCGAAGAGATCGGGGACCTGCTGTTTACCGTGGCCAACCTGGCGCGCAAGCTCAAGCTCGACCCGGAGGCCGCGCTGGCTGGCGCCAACCGGAAGTTCCGGCATCGATTCGAGCACATCGAGGAAACCCTGCGCGCTCAAGGGAGGACCCTCGATGAGGCAAGCCTCGAAGAGCTCGAAGAGCTCTGGGAGGCCGCGAAGGCCAACGGCCCCCACCAATCCGCCCACCGGTCCGACAATCAGTCCGGCAATTAAAGGCCGACGACGGGCGGGGGCAAGCCCCGCCCCTACAAGGCTAAAACCGCCAGCGCCCCGTCGCCCATTGGCTGTGTAGCCAAGGTCGGTCGGCCGGCAGGGGCGCCGGCCGCTTCATGGGTTTGGTCGATTCCGCGTAGAGGCGGGGCTTGCCCCCGCCCGATGAGCGCGACGGGAACGCCGGCCGCGTCAGGCCGCTTTTTCGATTTCGGGCTCCGACCGCAAACGATCGATCGCGCGGCGCATCATCAGCTCGGAGAACGGCAGGCCCGATTCGCTCAGACGTCTGGAAGCCTCGTTGACGACGACCGCCGGCACCAGCGGGTGGTCGATCGCCTCACCGTCGGGACCGGCGTAAAACGCGTCCGAGAAGTGGATCTCGGCGCCGTTTGACAGCTCGACCACGGCACGCCGGCCGGCATGTCCAAAAGTGCGCTCCCCCACCAGCTCCGCGCCCGCGGCCTGCGCGAGGACCGCCGCAAACACCTCGCTCGCGCCTTGCGAGCTGCGGTCGGTCAGGACCACCAGCTTCCCCCGCCAGCGCGGTGGCTCCGCGTCGCTGTACTCGGCGATCGTGCCTGCGCGCCCGTGCAGTCCGCCCAGGGGGCCCTCCACAAAAAGACCCGCGGCTTGATAGGCGCTGTCGGAGGTCCCCCCGGCGGCCCCACGCAGATCGATGAGCAACCGGTCGTGTCCACTGACGCGGGCCAGAAGAGTCTCCAACTCTTGGACGAGGCCGTCTTCAAAGCGTGGGATCGAGATCACCGCCACGTCGTCCCGCAGCTCGAGGGCCGAGCCCGGTCGCTCGAAGGCCGACAGCTTCAAACCGGCCTCGCGGGTCTGCCCGCGGCGCAGCGTTTTGAGCTCCAGCTCGGTTCCGGGCTCTCCGGCCAGCAGGCTTTCGACCTCCCAAAGCGACATCTCGCGGGTCGAGCGCCCTTCGATCTCCGCC
Source organism: Candidatus Multivoradales bacterium (assembly GCA_965224065.1). Lineage (GTDB taxonomy): Bacteria > Acidobacteriota > Thermoanaerobaculia > Multivoradales > JAHEKO01 > JAOTZA01. Next base: position 3,379,964 of record CBDCYF010000005.1, on the reverse strand, counting down.
AGCACGTCTCCCGCGGCGAACCCCGCGGCCGATCCCGGGCTATTCGCCTCCACCGCCAGGATGTAGGTGATGCCCCGCTGGCGAGCCACCGCGATGCCGCTGTGCCGGCGCCCGACCTCACGCGCCGCCCGATAGACCGAGACGCGATCCGGTGGCACATAGGTTGCCAGCGGGTCGAGGGCGTCCACTGTTCCATCGAGCGCGCCGGCAAAGAGGCCGTCGAGCTGGGTCTCATCGACATAGTTGCGACGGATCAGCGACAGCACTTCGGTGAACACCGTAAGTTGTTTGTAGATGGAATCTTCCTCGGCGCCCTTGCCTTGGGCGAGCGCTCGGCTCAACGTGCCACCGGCCAGCGGCAGCAGAAGCGCTACCGAGCCAAGTAGGAGTGCGACACGGCCGCGACCGAATTCGTTGGGTGATTTCATGCTTTCAGCGGAGCCAGTCGAGAGGGTCCTCCGGCCGGTCTTCGACCCGGACCTCAAAGTACGTACGCGCCCCGGCCGCCCCGAGTTTCTGGCCGGAAGATACTACATCGTCCTTGACGACCTCGGCCGACTCGAGGCCCGAGTAGAGGGTGAAGACGCGGCTCGGATGATGCACCACGACCGTTATGCCAAAACCCTCGAATTCGGAAGCGAAGACCACCACCCCGGGGAACACCGCGCCGACCGGTGAGCCGGGTGGCGCCGCCAACGTGATGCCATCGTGCGGAACCTGCGTCCCGTAGCGTGGATCGATGCGTGGCCCGAACGGCATCAACACCTCGCCCTCGACCGGCCAATCCAGAACGCCCCGAAAGCGCTGGATGGGCGTACCGTCGTCCACACCGGGTAGCTGTCCGGCGAGAAAGCCGATCAACTCGCTCAACCGATCGCGACGACGGACCAGTTCCTCGCTCCGCTCCGCGAGATTCTCTTGTTCCCGGTCGAGGGCCTCGACGACGCGGTCCTGCTGGGCGCGAAGCTCCTCGAGCCGTTGCAGACGGCGGCGCTCGCTGGCGAGGAGTTGCTCATTTTCGCGCTCTTCCGTCTGCAACCGTTGGCGGCTCTCGCGGAGGTTCTTCCGGTCGACGCGGTAGCGCTCGACCGTCGAAGCCTCGCGCCAGGAGAGATAGCGTAGGTGACGGACCGCCGCCAGGGCGCTCTCGGCCTCTGGCGCGGTCAGCACCCAGCGCCACAAACCGCCGCGAGCCAACCGGTAGAGGACGGTCAAGCTGCGTTTGAGGTGCCGTCGGGAGGATTCGAGCCGTTTTTCGGCCTGCGCCAGCGCGGCCGCCGCATCGTTTAGACGCTCGCGGGCCAGCTCGCGCTCGGCGCGAACTTCCGCGACTCGCTCGATCTGCAGGCGGACCTCGAGATCGAGCCGCTGCAGGCGCTCAGCCGAGTCCGCGCGGTCGCTCGAGACTTGTTCGAGTCGCCGTTCGAGCTCCTCGATCTGGGCGCGGATCCCATCGAGCGCCCGGGCACGACTCTCCTGCTGACCGAGCGAAGGAGTCGGCGCCAGAGCCGCGAGCAAGAGCGCCGCGACCACCCAACGCGCACCCTCGAGGTTGTTCGCCAATCGATGCTAACGTCGCCGCTCGGGTTCGGGTTTACGCAACATGTCGCCGCCGCCAAGGAATTTTAGCAAGACCATCACCCTGCCGGCGGCGCCGGTCCTGCTGGCGACGCTCCTCGTCTCTTGCGGCGCGCCCCAGCCGCGGGCCAACGAAGTCGTCGTCGCCCTCGAGAGCGCGCCGCTCAACCTCGATCCCCGGTTGGCCACCGATCAGGCGTCGGCCCGGATCATGGAAGCCATGCTCGGGGGGTTGGTCGTCCCGGACCCAGAGGGAACCTTTCAGGGAGATCTGGCCGAGTCGTGGGAAGTGCTCGACGACGGCCTCCGGTATCGCTTTCACCTGCGGCCCGGGGTCACCTTTCACGACGGGCGGCCGTTCGGCGCGCGCGATGTGGTGTGGACCTACGGGTCGCTGCTGGACGGCAGTGTCACATCGGCCAAGACCGGCGCCTTCCCCCAGGTCAAGGGCTTTGTCGAGGTCGGCCCGCTGACCGTGGATTGCGAGCTCTCAGAGCCCTATGGGGCGCTGCTGGTCAATTTCACGTCGTACGTCGGCATCGTCCCGCACGGCTCGGACCCCGATTCGTTCAACCGGAAACCGGTCGGCACCGGGCCGTTTCGTCTGATCGAGAGATCACCCGAAAAGGTCGTCCTCGAGGCCTTCGACGGCTTTTGGGCGGGCCGGCCGGCACTCGACCGAGTGGTGTTCAAGCACGTGCCCGACGCCACCATCCGGACACTCGAGCTCCACAAGGGCTCGACGCATCTGGTGGCCAACGACCTCCCCCCCGACGTGGTCGCCAAGCTGCGCGACGATCCCGAGTTCCAGGTCGTCGAGAGCCCGGGCTCGAACTATGCCTACGTCGGTCTCAACCTCGAAGACCCGATCCTCTCGGATGTCCGTGTCCGGCGGGCGCTGGCCCACGCGATCGACCGGCCCAAGCTCCTCGAGACGATATGGCGCGGTTTGGGAACGCTCACCGAGACCATGATCCGGCCCGGGCACTGGGCGCACAACGAACGAGTGGAGAGAATCCCCTACGACCCGGCGCGCGCCAGAGAACTGCTCGACGAGGCAGGCTACCCCGACCCCCAAGGACCGGAGCCGAGGTTCCGCCTGACCTTCAAGACCTCGACTCGCGAGACGTTTGTTCTGCAGGCTCAGGGCATCCAGTCGATGCTCGCCGAGGTGGGGATCGAGGTCGCGGTGCGCTCGTTCGAGTTCGCCACCTTCTACAACGACATCAAGCAGGGCAACTTCCAGCTCTTCACCTTGATCTGGACCGGGGTCATCGACCCGGACATCTACTCCTACATCTTCCGCACCGACCGGATCCCCCCGGACGGCGCCAATCGCGGGCGCTACCGCAACCCGGAGATCGACCGGTTGACCGAGGAGGGCGTGCGCCGGTACGAGCTGGCCGAGCGCAGACCGTACTACCTGGAGGCCCAGGAGATCCTGGCCCGCGACCTGCCGTATATCAGCCTGTTTATCCGCTCCAACTACGGCGTCATGCCCACGGAGCTCCAAGGCTTCCGCAACTACCCCTCGGGCGAGCTCTATAGCTTGCGCGAGATGTACTGGCGGTAGCGCCGACGGCGGCTAAAAAGAGCCCAGCGCCTCGTCCTCGTCGTCGAAGATCTGGAAGACCTGGATGAGCTGCGTGATCTGCAGGATGTCGTTGACCTTGGGCGGGATCTTCTCCAGCTTGAGCTTGCCGCCGCGGTTAGTCACCGTCGTGTAAGCGGAGACCAGCTCTCCGATTCCGGACGAATCGATCGTGGTCACCCCGTCGAGGTTGACCAGAATGTTCGACGCGCCGGCCTCCAACGCTTCCGAAACGGCGTTTCGCAGCGCAACGTCGCCGACGCCGATTGTGATCTTCCCGCGGGGCTCCAGAATGGTGACCCCCCTCTCGTGCCGCGCCTCCATTTTCATCTTGCTGATTCCTCCTTCGTCGGTTCTCCCGAGCCGGACAGCCGCTTGCGTAGCGTCACCACCGTCCCGCCCTGATCCAGAAAAGTGTAGTCGATATCGTCCATGAACTCCTTCATGAACAAAATGCCCCGCCCCCCGGGGCGTAGCAGGTTTTCGTTCGCCAGCGGGTCGCGCACGCCCTGCGGGTTGAACCCCTCGCCCTCGTCGGTGACGCGGATCTCGACCTCCGCCCCGTCGAGGCGGACCTCGACCTCGACCCGCTTGTCCGGGTCCTGCCGGTTGCCATGCTTGATCGCGTTCGCCACCGCTTCGCGGACCGCCAGAGCGATGTCCTCGGAGACTTCATCCGCGAGTTGCAGCCGAGTGAGGGATTCTGCGATCACGACCTGAACCAGCTCGATGTTCTCGAACCGGCTGCCCACCGCCATGTGGACCTGCGGATCTTCGGCGACCGTTTCCACGAGGGCGGCAGTCTACCAGCTATCGCCCCAACCACCGTCCAATCACCGTTCAAGCCTGGGCTTCGATAAACCGTAGCGCTCCGGGGATCACAAAGAGGAGCTGGATGGCGTCAAAGACCGTGTGCGCCACCACCGCAGCCCAGATGCTCTGCCGCCACTTGACCAGAAAGCTGAAGACCAGCGACAGCACCGCCACTCCCACCAGCATCAGTGGCTGCTCGTAGCTGGCGTGGGCGAGCACAAAAAGCGCGGTCGAAAAACCGATCCCGATCCGCGGCTGAAGAAAGCCGCGAAAAAACAGCTCCTCAAAGAAACCCGCCGAGGCGCTGATCGCCAGCCGTACGAGGATCGGCAGCGAGGCGATCCACGGGATGATCACCGGAGGTTCGGTCGGCAGAACCTCGGAGCCGCCGAGAGACCAGAGAACCACCCCCAAGCCGATGAGGAACAAGAGGACCAGCAGCCAGGTCACCAGGCCCACGCCGAGCCCCAGACCGAGCTCGGTCCACGGCTGGGAAGTACGGAGTCCGAATTGCGTCGACCAGCCCGAGCCCGCCGCACGCGGGCCTCCCAGAAAGCCGCAGGCGTACCACGCGACCAAGGCCACCAGCAACAGGGCGTGGATGAGAAAAAGCTGCGGGATGCGGAGCTGGTTGACATCGATCTGCGGCGCGGCGCCGAGCGTCCCCAGGGGGGAGAACACCGCCACCCAGAACAACAGAAACAAGACCGTGGTCGCGGCTGCGCGGCGCGCCACGGGCGCCCAGGAGCCGTCGACGCTCGTAAAGAGCCGGGGCGACAGCCGCCGCGCGGCCATCAGGCGATCGACCGCCACCGCCGCCAGGAGCGCGAGAAGAGGCGGCGCCAGGAAACGGGCCAGATCCGCCGGGGAGCTCAGGGTGCTCAGCTTTTCCTCTTGGCTCGCAGGCCCTGGAGGATGGTCAGAGCGCCGTTCAACCGGCGAATCCTGATGTTGCGATCCCGCAGCGCTTGGACATCCTCGAGGTCGGGCTGCTGCGACCGAATGTCCCGTAGCCGCCGATTGATCTCGCTCCGGACCTGATCCATCTGAGGCCGTTGCATCCGCCGGAACGTGCGGTCGGAGACCATCACAAACCCGTTGGCGATGTCGCGGGCCATCGCCCAGGCGCTGCCTCCGGGAAAGACGCTCATCGGCGCATGATACTTCAGCGTCGAGGACTATCTTGGATCCAAATTGCAGCGTTTATGCATGTTATGCTCCCGCTCCGATCTAGAGCGAGCCGCCCGCCACCCAGTCCTCCAGGAGGTCCTCTTGAGCCATTCACCTGGCGTCGATTTCGTCGATTTCGAATCACTGCTCAGCGAAGACGAGCGCCTGGTTCGCGACACCGTGCGCGCCTTCGTCGACAAGCGGGTCAAGCCGGTCATCGAGGAGTGCCATCGGGAGGCGCGTTTCCCCATCGAGCTCGTGCCCGAGATGGCGGCGCTCAACCTCTTTGGCGCCAGCTTCACCGACTACGGTCTGCCGGGGCTGGGCGGCACCGCCTACGGCTTGATCATGCAAGAGCTCGAACGGGGCGACTCGGCGGTGCGCAGTTTTGTCTCGGTCCAGAGCGCGCTGGTGATGTACCCGATCTACACGTTTGGGTCACAGGAGCAGCGGGACCGCTGGATCCCGCCGATGGCTGCGGGCGAGGCGATCGGCAGCTTCGGGCTGACCGAGCCCGACTTCGGATCCAATCCCGGCGGTATGCGGACCAACGCGAGACGCCAAGGCGACGAGTGGGTGATCAACGGCGCCAAACAGTGGATCACCAACGGCAGCCTCGCCGACGTCGCGGTGGTTTGGGCCAAGACCGACGACGGAGTGCGCGGCTTCCTGGTCGAGAAGGGCACGCCGGGCTTTACCGCCCGCGACCAGCACGGAAAATTCTCGTTGCGCGCGTCGGTGACCTCGGAGCTTTCTTTTCAGGACTGCCGTATCCCCGCCCACAACATCCTCCCCAAGACCGAAGGACTCAAGAACGCGCTGATGTGCCTCAACCAGGCGCGCTATGGGATCGCCTGGGGAGGGCTGGGCGCCGCCATGGACTGCTACCAAGCCGCGCTCGACTACTCCAAGGAGCGCATCCAGTTCGGCGGACAGCCGATCGCCTCCCACCAACTCGTCCAGGACAAGCTCGTCTGGATGCTCTCCGAGATCACCAAGGGGCAGCTCCTGGCGCGCCGGCTCGCCGAGCTCAAGGACACCGGCCGACTCAAACACCAGCACATCTCGATGGGCAAGCGGAACAACGTCTGGGTGGCCCGCGAGTGCGCCAAACGCGCCCGCGACATCCTGGGCGCCAACGGTATCGTCGACGACTATCCGGTCATCCGACACATGCTCAACATCGAATCGGTCTATACCTACGAAGGCACCCACGACATCCACAGCCTGATCATCGGCGAATCCATCACCGGGATTCCCGCTTTCAACCCGTCGGAGCGATCAGCGGCCACGGAGCCCGCTCGGCAACCCCTGGCTCACTCGGCGGCGCTTCGCGAGTCCAACTGATGGTCATCGACTCGACGCTCGAGCTCGGCTTTGTCCGGGTTACCGAGCTCGCCGCGGTCGCCGCGGCGCACACCATGGGACTCGGCGAGCGCAAGGGCTCGGACCGGGTGGCGGTCGAAGCGATGCGCTCCGAGCTCGGCAAGCTGCCGATGGCGGGGCGCGTAGTCATCGGCGAGGGCGAGCGCGACAAGGCCCCCATGCTCTACGTCGGCGAGAAAGTGGGCGCGCTCGCCGAAGGCGACGGACCCTCGATCGACATCGCGGTCGATCCTCTGGAGGGCACCAACCTGTGCGCTACCGGCGCGCCCGGCGCGATCGCGGTGCTGGCGGCGGCCGAGACCGGTGGGCTGCTCCACGCCCCCGACATCTATATGGACAAGATCGTCGTCGGACCGACGGCGCGCAAGGCCCCGATCCATCTCGACGCGCCGGTGTCCGAGAACCTACGGCACATCGCCGACGCCTTTGGCCGGCAGATCAACGAGCTGACGATCGTCGTCCTCAAGCGCGAACGGCACGAGCGCCTCATCGCCGACATCCGGGAGACGGGCGCGCGCATCCGCCTGATCGGCGACGGCGACCTCTCCGCCGGAATCGCGGCGGCGGTCCGGGGAACCGGGATCCACGCCGTCATGGGCATCGGCGGAGCGCCCGAAGGCGTCATCACCGCGGCGGCCATGCGCTGCCTCGGCGGCGAGATCTATGCCCGGCTCAGTCCCATCGGCGGCGAGCAGAAGGCACGGGTCGCCGAGCTCGGTCTCGAGCACGACGTCGACGCGTTGCTCACCCGCGAAGAGCTGGCGCCGGGGAAGAATCTCTTGTTCTGTTCGACCGGCGTCACCGACGGCGAGCTCCAACGCGGCGTCCGGTTCTTTGGCGGCGGCTACCGCACCTCGACCCTGGTGATGGCGCTACACCACAAGGTCATCCGCTTTGTCGATACCATCCACCGCGAAGACCTCGAGACCGCCGTTTTGTTCCAGTAACGGAAGATCGTCGGTCTCGGTCGCACTCATATAGTCATCACGGAACCTTTACATGAGCATTGCCGGGAATCTGCGCACCATGGAGCTTTCCGAGCTCCTGCAGTGGCTGGCCAACGGAGCCAAGACTGGCACGCTGGTGGTCGGCAACTCCGACGTTCAGAAGAAGATCTTCTTCGAAAAGGGTGGCGTCATCGCCACCGCGTCGAGCGAACCCAAGGAATACCTCGGCCACTTTCTGGTTGGGCGAGGCTACATCGACGAGGCGGCGCTGGCGGAAGCCATGTCGAAGCAGGACCAGAGCAAGATGCTCCTGGGCAAGATCCTCGTCACCCTCGGCGCGATCTCAGAGCCCGATCTCGACGAAATGCTGCGGCTCAAGAGCGAAGAGACCATCTACGAGATCTTCACCTGGGGCGAGGGCGATTTCCACTTCCTCGACGGCGAGCTGCCTCAGTTCGCCATGGTGCCGCTGACCATCAACCTGAGCAAACTCATCTTCGAGGGCGTTCACCGCATCGACGCTTGGCGCCTGCTGCGCGATGCGATCCCCTCGAAACGCGTCGTCCCGGTCGCGATGGAAAGCCTCGAACCCGACGTAGGCGACGCCATGGCCCAGCGGATCCTCGACCTGGTAGACGACGACCGGACTCTTGAAGAAATCGCCCTCCACGCGCACACCGGGGATTTTCACGTCTGGCGCGTCATCCAGGCCTATGCGGAAAAGGGCCAGCTCAAGCTCGTCCGGCCGCGTGGCGAGCGACGATCCGAGGCCGAGGTCGAAGCCGAGCGACCGGATACCACCTCACTGCTCGCCGCGGGTGAAGACCTGCTCGAGCAGCGCGAATACACCGAAGCGCTCCGGCATTTCCGGGCCGCCTTGAGCCTGGCCCCGGACAACCAGACAGCCCGCGACCAGGTCGACGCCGCGCAAGAGAAAATCCACCAGATGCTCGAGGCCGAAGGCGTCGTGGGCACCGCGACTCCCAGCCTTTCCCAAGAGCTCGAGGAACTGCCCCGCCTCGACATCTCACCCGAAGAGGGGTTCATCCTGAGTCGGGTCAACGACTCCTACGACATCCAGACCATCGTCAAGATCAGCCCCATGAGCTCGCTCGACGCTCTACTGGTCTTCCGGCGCCTGTCGCGAGCCGGTTACATCACGCTCAAACAACAAGGAGCGGCCCAATGACCGACCTTCTTCTCTGGCTCTCCGACTGGCCCGCCATGGAAATCCTCTTTGCCCTGGCGGTCATCCTGGTTCTGATCGACTACTTCTTCCCCGTCGACCTGCCGGCCTACTTCGGGTACCTGTGCTTCGCGGGCGGAGTGTTCTTCACGCTGCCGATGACCGCCGGGCCGAGCCTGGTGGTGGCGCTCCTCGTGTTCGTGCTCCTGCTCGTGCTCCACAAGGTGTGGTTCTGCAAGTACCTGACCAACGCGTTCGACAAGAAGCCGGCGGCGGGCTGAGAGTCGGGCCAGACGCTCGAAGAAAAACCCCTGCGGGCGTCACCCTTCGGAGCTGCCTCGCGGTGCCCTGTTAGCTTCCTGCGGGCTTCGCCACACGTAGTGGAACCAATAAATGGGCGCAGCAAAGCTGCCCCCAAGCAACAGCACGATCACCCATAAAATCCGTTTTTCACTGCCTAGGGCGTCGTTCTTAAACGCATGGACGACATAGAAAACAACCACCGCGAGCATCGCCACCATGGTCGCCAGGTGAAAAGCCATCAATGTCTCGAACCCGCCAAAAACAGGCAGATCGGTCGCCTCGCTACCAGGAGCCACACCAGCGAACATGGAAGCGAAAAAGAGAACCATGTACACAATCGGCCATGCCGTCACTAGGCCGATCAGTAACGCCGTAGGCCTACCGATTTTCATTGTGCCTCTCTGGTCTCGCGTTCCATTTCAACCGGCCAATGCTCGAATAGATCGGGGTCCCCCACCTGGGTACGCAGCCAGCAACCACAAAAGAGCGAAACATTGCCAGCAAATACACCTCTTCGCGTGGTCACGATCCGCCTTTTGACGGGTTGCCTACTGTGTCGTCCATGCCGGCACTCACGATCGCTCGTCGCCCACGACGCCAGAAATATAGGTACCAATAAGCCACAAAAGCAACAAAGTGACCGACAAATAGGACCACCACCCAGATAAGCCGTTTTTCCCCATCGAGTCTCTCGTTTCGGAAGATATGAGAAACATAGAAAATCAGCAGACCAAAAACTAGAAGGATCGTGCCGAGGTGCAGCGCGCCTACAACACTCAAATCCTGTGATCCTTGTGGCTGGCCTTTGAGGAAAAAGGCAAGGAACCATAGCACGTACACCACGGGCCAAACAGTAAGAAACCCTAGCAGTAAGACCAGGACTCGTTGCGTCTTCATAGCAGTCCCTTCCCCGGCGAAAAGTCGAGTGCTTGGCGGCCGCCTTGCAACTGGATTGATGGGTCTTTGTGACCGCTTCTAATCCGGAGAGTTAAGCGGCTGGAGGTCAACACTTGTCAGGTCGATTCTCTGATCGCCCCGGTCCTCGGGACCAAGCTCCAAGTGCCGAATGATCTGCTCGTAGCCCGCCTTTTCGACACGGATTCTCGTGGCTTCCTTGCGGGACTTCCAAGGCGTCCTCCAGCCAACGACCGAAGCTCGAGCCGCGGTACTCGAAGCCACTGCCCGTCAGCTACCCGATGCCCTTGGCAATAGCTCTTCGCTGGTGATGTCGATCCACATCTCACCTCGATCTTCGGGTTCGAACTCCAGATGCTTAACAACCGGCTCATAGCCTTCCCGTTCAATGCGCAGCTCGTGCTCGCCGATGGGGATCTCAAAAGGACCAGCCCACGGGTAGTCGTTGACCTTCTCACCGTCGAGGTAGACTGTAGCGCCCTCCAACAACTCGGATGGTCGGTGAAGTCGCATAAAGAAGCTCAACTGGCCCGTGCAGAGATTCTCCTTCGGTGAGATGTAGATGGACTTTAGCTTTCGTGGCTCAGGCCGCCAGCGTGAGAATGCGGCTAGCCTACCGTTTTCGAAATCGAGCCATACGGAGACGTTGCCTTTGTCTACCGTATGCGTCCCGTATACGCCACGAAACGCAGTGGTCGTTACTGGACGTAGCTCTTGCCCTGCCAGCTCGACCGCCTCCGATTCCGTCATGCCGCAAGAAAGCGAGGACACCAAGTCGTCCGTCCACTTAGGCCAGCCGCTTGACGCGCAAGAAGTGATCGCTACCGAGGCGAGACACATAAAGCTTACGATTCTCACGGTAGCTTGCACTCACCTGGCTGTTGGGCCTGTCCCGGCTTGGGCGGCGCTGGCGGATCGTTCCAACCTGGCGTGCTGCCGATGTTCGAGGGTCGCGTCAGGCCGCAAGCCCGGGCAACAGTCCCAGCGAAAGTGTTGCTATTAGGCCCTCGGACGGCCCTGTACCTACTTGGGTTCGCGTAGGAATTGGCTGTCTTGATGGCGCAGTCATCGGCCTCGCAGCTTTCGTTCCACGGACCGCAGTCGATACCCGGCGACCCCGGCCTATCAAAAGGATGATCCGGTCGGATACGGCCGACGCCGGGGCTTTCCCCCGGCGTAAACCGACCGCCAAAGAGACCACAGGTCGTCGTCTCGCCATCCCGCTCGATCTGTATGGCGCAATGTCTGAACGCGCCCAACCCGGGGATCTTCCGACAGCACACCCTCGACCGAAGGCCCAATGGATCGATCCTCAATGTGGGGTTCATCTCTGCGTAGCTATAGACCATCTCGATGGTGCTACCCTGTGCCGAGTTGGGGCTAAAGGTGTTCGGATTCACGATTCCCAGCGGATCCACCGTCCCGTACCTTCCCGTCCCCCTCTCGTACCAGCGGTGAACGTTGTAGGAGAGCTCGGCCCCCGAGGTGACCTCGGCCCAGGTGCCGTCGTCCCACTGGCCGGGAAAGCGCAGGTAGATGCCGCTCTCGGTGGCCCCGAAGGCACTCCCGGCCAGGGTGTCTCTCCCAAAGGGCTCGAACGGGCCGAGCCATGTCTCATCGCCTGAGAGGTCGGTCGCGACGAACGGGGTCCCCAGGTGGTCGGCGGTCAGGAAGGTCCAGGTGGAGGTGGCTCCGACTCGCTCGAGCTGGGCCACGGGCCGGCCCGAGAAGGTGAAGTAGCTCACCTGCTCGGGGGTGGCCGTGGAGTGGGCCTGGCGGGTCAGGGCATGGAGCAGGCCTTCGGAGCTATAGACGGGCTCGGTGGTCCGGAAGTCCCCTCCTCCCAGGGGCTTCTCGACCTTCTCGAGGAAGCTCCGGCCGTCGTAGGTGTTGGTCACGGTGTTGCCCAGCCGGTCCAATCCTCTCAGACGCCCCGCTTCATCCGGTGTGAAGTCGATCACGTTGGCCCCCGAGGCCACCTCTTCCAGGTGCCCGGCCGGCCCGTAGGTGTAGTCCCTCGTTCCGCCGACTCCCAGAGCGATCGAGTCGAGGAGCGGCGTGTTGCCCGAGGCCCCGGCCGTGTAGCCGTAGGTGTCGGTCCCCCCGGCCCGGGTCTCGGTGAGCCGGTTGCCGATCTTGTCGTAGGTGTAGTCGAGCGTCCCCCAGGGGCCCACGCCCTGGGTCAGGAAGTAGTGTTGGTCCTGGTACTGGTAGCTGAAGCTCGTCATGTCCCCGATCCGTGGGTCGAGCACCGCCGTGAACTCGGCTCCAATCTCGACTCGAAAGTCTTGGTCCAGCACTACCCGGTCCCCGGCGCGGTAGACCACCCCGCCGGGCGACTGGACGGTGGTGTTCTGGGAGGAGACCTCGTCACAGGCCTCGAAGACCTCGGGGGCCGAGAGCGTCTGGTTGTCGACCGCCAGGGTGAGCGGGCACCCCACGGTCTCGTCGATCTGGAGGATGTTGCCGACCTTGTCGGTGGTGTAGCTCCAGGTGCGCTGGAGGCCGCCGGTCAAATCGATCGAGGCCGGGAAGTAACGCCCGTCAAAGCCCCGCGTCTCGGTCAGGCCGTTGCCTAGAGCCAGGCTCTCGAGCGGCCCCGAGGGCTTGTACGACGCCGAGGAAACCACCGTCTGCGAAGGATTGACCCCATCGTCCACCATCAGTGTCTCCGGCCGGTCGGCATAGTCGTAGGTATAGGTCGCAGTGATCCCACCCGGGTAGCCCACCGTCGCCCGGTTGCCGTTCTCATCGTAGGTGAAGTTGAGGTCCCCGTCCTGGGTCACCCGGCCAAAGCGGTCGTAGGCGTAGGCGACCGAGCCGCCGTTTCGGGTGATCGAGGACAGCCGGCCCACGCCAAAGGACCCCGAGTCGTACACGAAGGTGGTGTCGAGCGTCGCATCCGTGTAGTCGATCTGTGTCACCCGGTCGAGCTCGTCCACCGTACGGGTCACGACCACCGAACGGGCGTCGATCTCGGTTGAGAGCTCGCCGTGCTCGTTGTAGGTGAAGTCGGTCTGGCCCGAGACCGGAGAGACCTGACGGGTCAACAGATCCCGGTCGCTGTAGACATAGGTCGTCTGGTTACCCTCGGCGTCGGTTACCGACGTCAGGTGGTCCTGGACGTCGTAGCCATAGGTGGTCACTGCGTTCCCGCCTCCCGTTCCCGACCAGGGTTGGGTGATCGAGGTCAGCCGATCGAGGGCGTCATAGGCATACGCTTGCGTCGGCGGGTCGACGGCCGAGTCGTGGTTGGCGTCCCAGACCTTCTCCAAGTTCCCGGAGCAGTCGTAGGCGTACTCGGTCACCGACTCCTCGGGAGTCCCCGGCGCGCGCACGATCTGGTCGAGATGACAGCGGGTGGTGTAGACGAAGTCGGTCTCGGACTCGGTCTGCCACACCCCGCCACCCGTGTCGAAGCGCTGGAGCTCTTCGGTGACCCGGTTGCCAAAGCCGTCGAGCGTGTATTTCGTCCGCTCGCGTAGGTCGGTCGCCAGCGGGCCGCGCGAGATCGTCTCGAGCCGTCCGGCCGGATCGTAGCCGTAGACGACGACGTTACCCTCGGGCAGGACCGTCCGCTCCAGGTCCCCGAACACGCTGTAGACGTTCTCGGTCACCAGATCCTCGGGCGTTGTGGCACCTTTCCGGATCGTTCGGGTGACCCGATCGAGAGCATCGTATTCGGTCTCGGTCGCCACCGCGTTGGGGTCGGTCACCGAGGTCCGCCGGTTGAACGCATCGTAGCCAAAGCTCGTCGCCCCGACGAGCGGGTCGGTCCGAGTGAGCGGCAGGAGGTTTCCCCGCAGCGGATCGTAGGTGAAGCTCGTGACGTCGGTCGCTCCGTAGCCCGGCGGGTCGAGGCTCGTCGGCTGCCCCTCTGTGTTGTAGACCGTTGCGGTGTCGTATTGGAACAGACTCCCGCTCTCGACCCCGATGAGCCGTCTGAGGGTCGCGTCCCCGGTCACCGGGTCGATCGTGGTCTCGGTTCTCCGCACCGCCGGGGCCCCCGAGGTCGACTCCACCTCGACCGAGGTCACCAAGGCCGGGAAAGTCGGGTCGTAGGTAAAGGTCGTGGTCCGCTCCTCGGGCTCGAGCACCGCCTCGATCCGGGTCAGCACTCGGCCGTCGGAGTCATACGTCCTCTCGGTGCGGTGGCCCCTCCCATCGGTCACCGCGGTCGGGAGCATCGGGTTCGAGGCGTCGTCGTACTCGAAGACCGAGTTGGGCCCCAGGCCACAGGTCGGGCAGTCGCCCGAGATCTCGGTCACCCGCGGCTTGGTCGAGCCCCCGTTGCCGGGGTCGCGCCCGACCGCGTAGGTCGAAACACCCCCCAGCGGGCCGGTCACGGTCGTCACGGTCGGGGTCACTGCGTTGTCATAGGAGAGTTGCCATTTCTCCACCGCGTCCGGCCCCGTAAAGCTCGCATCGCCCTTCCAGGTCTTCGCCACATTGCCCTGGGCGTCGTACTCCCAAGCCCGCTCGACCCGACGGCTCGTCCCGTCGCTTCCCACCAGCTCCTGGCGGGTCAGATACCCCGGAAACGACGGGTCTGTGTAGAAGAGCTCCCAGGCCGTCCCGTCCGGGCGGTCGATCCGGGTGAGCTCATCGCCCGTCCAGGTGTAGCTCCAGGTCCGGGTCGTGGTCCCGTCGATCCCCACCTCGGCGATCAACGTCAGCTTGCCGCCCGGTGCCGCGTAACCGAACGTCTCCTTGCGGCCGTCGGCAAACGCCACCTCGGTCAAATCCCCCGAGACCGCGTCATACGTCGCGGTCTTGGCGTTGCCGTTGCGGTCGGTCTTCGAGACCCAGCGCCCGAACCCCTGGCCCGACACTTCCTCGAATACCACCACCGAGCCGTCGAGACCGGAGAGCTCCCAGCCGGTGGCCGTGCGGGTGAGCGTCCTGTACTCGTCCGAGGGCGAGACCGTGCCGTAGACCCCGCCCGAGAGCCCCGAGAACTCCCGAAAGGAGCCGAACTCGGTGAGGAGCCACACGTGGGTCTCGTCCGGGTCCATGACGATCCGCTGGGCGTAGTCGTGGGACCAGAAGAGACCCAGGGTCGGCGTCCAGCCGGTCGAGCCGGGAAGTCCGGGAGCTCCGGCCCCGCCGGCCCGGTAACGCAGCACAGCGCCCGGCCCCGACCGGCCGGGCGAGAATGAGGGGCCGCCCCCGCCCACGCTCGTGCCCGAGTCCCCGATCGGGCAGGACTTACAATCGTCGCACTCGTCCTTGGGCGGAATCGGGCACCCGATCCCGGCGGCCATGTTGGTCCCGCCGAGATACGGGACGCTGGTGCGTTTCTCGCACGTCAGCGGACAGGCGATCGCCCGCATCGATCTCTGGACGCTCATGACGTTCGAGCATTTGACGCCGCTCAATGTCTGCTGGATCTCGTAGGTATTGCTCTCGATTCTCCCGGTCACGAAGCTCCCGCAGTCCGCAACCCCCATACAGGTGCTGAACGTGCACTCCGGGGGCTCCGAAACGTTGAACAGAAAGACGTGCGGCGTGGGCGCCGGGTCGGGCGCCCAGGACACGATCGTCTCCTCGTTGCCCGGCTGCTCGAAGGTGACGCTGATGAGGACCGAACAGCCCGAGCCCGTCTCGTCGGTCGGGTCGCACAGAGGATCCGTCAGGCCAGCCGACTGGCTGAGGACCTTGGGCTTGGCGCAGAAGGTGTCGTCGAAGAAACCGAAGCACTCGCAGACATCCGCTCCCGTAAAGCATCCCGGCGCTCCCATGGGAAACGCCGGACCCAACGTCTCGATAAAAACTCCCGGGCCCAGGCAGGCCTGCGGACTCTGAGCGTGCGCGCTGGGAATCGCCAGCACGAACCCCAGGCCGATCGCCCCCCAGACGACCCAACGAACAGATCCCTCCAGCTTTTCCATCGAGCCCCCTTCCCGGGGACCCGCGCGGCCCATCGCATTGACGCTCGGCGCGCTCGACGCACACCGGGGGCGCGAATCCCCTCTACTTCTATAGATGCCGCCCGAGCCCGTTTTCTGACAGAAAAAACAGATTCTTTCCGTTGGGCACAGAATTGCTAAGGGAAGAACGTTCCCTCTGGCCGAGGTCGTGACACATGCGGACTTGCCCGCTCCGCGAACCGCAGCGGCCAATCCGCCGCTTCGCCCGCGTAGTCGATACCGACCCTCGAACCGACGGCGATCTCGGTCGCTTGTACCGGCTCTCCCCCCGTAATCACGAGCTCACCGCGCGAGAGCCCTACGCCGTCGTGGCTTCGGTCGATCTCCAGCGCGGCGCACAACTTCCCCGGCCCGCCGGCGATCGCGCCCGGCCGGAGGTTGCCGTCCAGGCCGCGGTTGGCCGCCATTCGATCGACGCCCTCGATCGGCACACCGGCTCGCACCAGCACAGCGTGCGCGACGTTTTTCTCTCCCGCTACCACGTTGAACATGTGATGGATGCCGTAGATGAAGTAGACGTAGGCGATGCCCCCGGAGCGGAAGAGGGTCTGGGTTCTTGGAGTCGGTTTGCCGCGCCAGGCGTGGCTGGCGCGGTCGCCTTCGCCGAGGTAGGCCTCGGTCTCGACGATCCGGAGCGTCAGCCGGCGGCCGTCCAGACGACGAACCAGGTACCGGCCCAGAAGCTCGCGCGCCACGGTCTCACCGTCGCGGCGGTAGAAGGAGGCAGGCAGGGCGCGGAAGCGGTTCATGGGGTGTGTTGGTGACAAAGACGGGCGGGGGCAAGCCCCGCCCCTACGCGGGTTGGCGATGAACCGGCGGTGGAAAGGGCCCTTCCACGCCGGTCGAAAGATGGTCGGAGCAAAGCCCTGCCCCTACACGGGTTGACAGTGAACCGGTGGAGGCCCGGGTCGTTACGCAAGTTGGCGGTGACACACCGGTCTCTATAATTCCCCGGTGACGTTCGATCCGCCGCCGCTGTTCGCCAACCTGCCCGCCGAGTGGGCCGAGCGATGGAATCCCGAAGCCCCCTGGGCACTCGTGACGACGGCTTTGAACGAGGTCCTCGGCGAGCTTTCGAGCGAGGACATTCGTTCCCGGCTCGGCCCGGAGGTCCGTTTGCTCGGCGACCGCATCTCGATCGGCAAGGGCGCGCGCATTCACCCCGGAGTGGTCATCGAGGGCCCGACCCGGATCGGAGAGGACGTCCGGATCCGGCCGGGCGCCTATCTGCGCGGCGGCGTCTGGATCGGCGACGGCTGCACGGTCGGCGCCTCCACCGAGATCAAGCACTCGATCCTGCTGGACGGCGCGGCGGCCCCCCATCTGAACTATGTCGGGGACTCGATCCTGGGCGAACGAGTCAACCTCGGCGCCGGCACGATCCTGTCGAATTTCCGGCACGACGGCGGCGAGATCGGCGTGCCGAGCGGGAGTCAAAAGCTCGCCACCGGCTCGCGCAAGCTCGGCGCGATCTTGGGCGATGAGGTCAAGACCGGCTGCAATTGTGTCCTCCATCCCGGAACCGTCGTCGGACGCGGCACGCAACTCTACCCGGGCCTCCAGCTCCGCGCCGGGGTGTACCCGGCCGACCGGGTGATCAAGCTGCGGCAGGAAGTGGTGAGCGTCGAGCGGCGGTAGGGGCGTGAAACACCCAGGGCGGGGGCAAGCCCCGCCCCTACAGAGAGAGTCGTTCATGTAGGGGCCGGGCTTGCCCCGGCCCGGCCGGCGGGCGCCGGCCGCCTTGAGATAGCGCGCCGCAAGCCTCGCGGAGCGACGGCTTCGGCATGACGCCATCGAATCGGCCGGCAGAGACGCCGGCCGCTTCAACTGGAACGGCCGCTTGAGCCCTCGCCGTCGCCCTTCTTGGGGAGCCGCCCGGCCTCGACCAGCGCCCGCCGCAGCAGGAACTCCACCTGGGCGTTCAAGCTCCGCAGCTCGCCGTCCGCCCATCGCCTGAGCGCGTCGTGGATCTTGGGATCCAAGCGGACCAGAAAGGCTTTTCGTTTTGCCACGGGCTTCTATCGATCTCCCGGTCGGTGCCGCCGGCCGGATCGGCAGCCTAACCCCCGTAGAGGGTTCCCGCGTTGACGACCGGCCGCGGGCGGCTGTCGCTGCAGAGCACGACCAGCAGGTTGGAGACCATCGCCGCCTTGCGCTCTTCGTCCAGATCGAGAACGTTCTGCGCCGACAGCAGCTCGATGGCGTTGTCCACCATGCCCACCGCGCCCTCAACGATCTTCTGCCGCGCCGCGATGACGGCGGCGGCCTGTTGGCGCTGGAGCATCGCCCCGGCAATCTCCGGCGAGTACGCCAGGTGGCTCATACGAGCCTCGATCACCTTGACGCCCGCCTTCTCCAGCCGATTCTGGATCTCGACCCGCAGCCGGTCGGAGATTTCGGCGGTGTGGCTGACGAGCGAGACCTCTCCCTCCTCGAAGACATCGTAGGGGTAGGCGGTGGCCATGCTGCGGAGCGCCGCCTCGCTCTGAACGTGAACGTAGTTCTCGAAATCGTCTACTTCGAAGACCGCCTCGGCGGTGTCCGTGACCTTCCACACCACCACCGCAGCGATCTCGATCGGGTTGCCGCGCTGATCGTTGACCTTGAGCTTGCCGGTCTCGAAGTTGCGCACCCTGAGCGACACGCGCCGTTTGGTGTAGAACGGGTTGGCAAAGCGCAGACCGGAGTCGCGCACAGTGCCGGTGTAGCGGCCGAAGAGTTGCAGGACCCTGCCCTCGTTGGGATTGACGGTAAAAAGACCCGCCATCAGGAAGCAGAGAAAGGCAAAGGGCAGAACGTGGAGCACCAGGCTCCAGACCGAGCCGCCGGAACGGGACAGATCCTGGATCGTGCCGATGAAGCTCCAGATGGTCAGGCCGAGAAAGACCAGCAGGACCACGAGCACCAGGATCCCGTTGGGGGCCCGCCTTTGTTTTTCGGTAATCGCCATGTCGTGACCTCCTCTAGCGAGGGCTCCCCCGAGCGGGAGCCGTGTTGATATCGAAACTATATCATAATGATATCACTTTGGCAAGACCCCGACATTCAGGCGGGCGGGGGCAAGTCCCAACGGCCGCCAGAGGCGGCGGCTTCAGGGGCACACGCCGGTTGAAGCGGCTGGCGACTCTGCCAGCCGTGGCTGTATTACCGCCACCGAACGGCCGGCAGGGGCGCCGGCGCTTCAGGGGCACACCCCGGTTGAAGCCGGACCCAAGGGCGACCCAACGCAAGAGGCAGCGGCCGCTTCGTGTTGTGTAGGGGCCGGGCTTGCCCCGGCCCGTCGGGGCCTGGAGCGAAAAGGCACCGCCTAGGCGCCAATTACCCGTTGTCGATCAGCGCCATCACGATCCGGTCCTGGGCGCGGCGGGCGTCGAGGACGCTCGGCACGTCGTTGCACAGGATCGAGAAGGCGTAGGTCTTGCCCGAGAGGGCCCGGGCGTAGCCGGAAAGGGTGGAGACCGCGCGCAGCGACCCGGTTTTGGCGAACACCCTCCCCCGGTAGGGCTCCCACGCCAGCCGCTTGCGCCATCGATAGTGGCTCTCGAGACCGCTGAACGGCAGACTCTCGCCAAACTCGCGCCGCAGAGGGTGCCGGTACATGTATTCGAGCAGACGGGTGAGCTGGCGTGGCGTAAACCGGTTGTTGCGGCTCATGCCCGAGCCGTCGGCCAGCTCATAGCTGCCGCGCCGGATGCCCACCCGCTCGAGAAACTCCACCAGAAAGGCTCGGCCCGCCTCCCAGGTGCCCGAGGCACACAACTGTCGTCCCAGGGTCTTGAGAAGGCTCTCGGCAAAGAAATTCTGACTCTTCCGGTTGGTCACTTCGAGCGTGGTCAAGAGATCAGAGCGGTGGGTGCTGTAGTTCCACCACCGACCGGACGGCAGATCCGCGACCGGGACCGCGCCCCCCGACACCTCGATCCCACCCCGCTCGAGACCCGTCAAGAGTGCCGCGCCAAAGTACCGGACCGGATCGTGGACGGTAACCCAGGTGTCGAACGGCTCGGCGCCGCGATAGATCCGGCCCGAGACCACGATCTCGTTGCTTCCGGTCGTTCGCCGCATGGCCAGCCAGTGACGCCGCCGCGAAGAGGTCGTGGTCGCCAGAGTCTTTACGGCGAAGATCTCACGCCCCGGCGCCAGCTCGGGGATCAACTCGACTCGAGCCGGCTTTCCGGGCGCACTACCCGGTCGCACCCGTACGAGCACAGCATTGTCGCTGAACGACAGGGCATCGACCGGCGCCTCGTACCATTTGTGAAGCTGGTCCCGCGGCCAGTCGGGGTGCACTCGCAAATCTTCGAAGGCCCCATGGTCGAGATAGACGTCGCCGTCGATCTTGCGCACGCCGATCGCGCGCAAGCCCTCGGCCCACTCTCGAAAGACCGCCAAGGGATCGCCGTCGTGGTGCCGGCCCGAGATGTTAGGGTCCCCGGCCCCGACAACCGCCAGATCCCCCACCAGGGTGTCGCCACGGAGCTTGCCGCGCAGGAGAAGTGGCGTCTCGAAGAAAAACCCCGGACCGAGGGTCTCGAGCGCCGCCGCGGTGGTGACGAGCTTGGTGTTGGACGCGACGATCAGGCGCCGCTCGGGATCGAGCGCGTAGACCTCTTCTCCGCTGCCCAAATCGACGACATGCACCGCAATCTCGGGCGCCGCGCGACGGGCGGCCTGGGTAGAGGCCGCGAGCGCGTCGGCGAGCGGCGCGGCCCGGAGCTGAGAGGGAAACAACCCCACCACCAGGGCCGCGGCCAAGACGAGGTACGCCGTCGAAGGGCGGCGTTTCGGCTTCGGTGGGCTGCCGCTTCCGGATCGCACGACCGAAGGAGGATCAGCCTCCGCTTTGGTTCAAGTAGCGAAAGAACTCACCGTCGGTGGACAGTAGTACCGAGGTCGATTCGTCGGTGGTGGACTCGAGGGTCTCCATGGTCTTCAGGAACTCGTAGAAACGACGGGAGTCGGACGACTGGTCATAGGCCCCGGCGTAAATCTCGGTCGCCTCGGCATCGGCTCGCCCGATGATCTCCTGGGCCGTCCGGTAGGCCTCCGACTGGATCTTTTTGAGGTCGCGCTCGAGCTTACCGCTGATGCTGGCGGCCTCGCCCTCGCCCTCGGAACGGAAACGCGCCGCGATCCGTTGCCGCTCGGCGATCATCCGGACGTAGACTTGCTCCCGAACGTCCTTGACGTAGTTGATCCGCTTGAGCTGCACGTCCAGGATCTCGATCCCCAAGTCGCCGGTGCGGCTCTGCGCGTTGGCCAGGATCTCCTGGCGGATCTTCTCGCGCCCGTATTGGATCGGCTCGAGCCTCGACGTGGAGACAACGGCATCTTCCCCATCGTCGGCCGTTTCCTCTGCTGCCGCGTCCGTTTCCGCCTCCGAGTCCGCCTTGCCGACATCTGACCGCACGACCTCTACCAGGTTGTGTTTGGCGATGGCGTTGCGGGTCTCGCCCTCGAGGATGTCGTCGAGCCGGCTCTGCGCCCGCCTCTCGTTCTGCAGACGTTGGAAGAACAGCAGCGGATCGCTGATCCGCCAGCGCGCGTAGGTGTCTACATGGATAAACCGCTTGTCCTGGGTGGTGAGCTCGGTGGGCTGTGCGTCCCACTCCAAGAACCGCTTGTCAAACTTGTGGGCCTTCTGGAACAGGGGCACCTTGAAGTGCAGCCCGGGCTCGTCGATGGCGTCACCGACCGGTTTGCCAAACTGGGTGATGATGACCTGCTCGGTCTCCTGCACCACGTAGGCCGCGCTCGCCACGATCGCGAACAACACCAGAACGACGATGGCGCCCAGATAGCGCATCTACTGCTGTTCCCCGCTTCGTCCCAGTCGCCCCGAGCCCTGGAGGTCGAGCAGCGGTAACACTCCGTCGAGATCGCCGTCGAGGATGGTCTTCTGGCCCATCTTGGGCAGAATGGTGTTCATGGTCTCGAGATAGATGCGTCGGCGGGTCACCTCCGGGGCCTTGCGGTACTCGGAATAAAGCGATTCGAAGCGGGCCGCTTCGCCCTTGGCCCGGTTGACCCGGTCGAGCTTGTAGCCCTCGGCGTTGCTGATCGTCTGCTCCGCTTCACCGCGGGCGCGGAAGATGACCTCGTTGTACCGCTGCTGGGCCTGGTTGCGCTTGGTCTCTTTTTCCTGCTCGGCCTCGTTGACCTCGTTGAACGACGGCTTGACCGGCTCGGGTGGGTTGACGTCTTGGAGCACCACCTGCTCGATCTTCACTCCGTTTTCATACTGGTCGCAAAGATCCTGCAGCCGCTCCTCGACCAGGTCCGCGACCTCCTGACGGCCGGTGGTCAGCACATCGTCGACGGTCCGGTCCCCGACAACCTTGCGCATCACCGCTTCGCTCATATCGGCCAGCGTCTCCTCGACCGAGCGCACCTTGAACAGAAAGGAGCGGGCATCCTCGATCCGGTACTGCACCACCCACTCGACCACCGCGGCGTTGAGGTCGCCGGTCAGCATGTTGGATTCGAGCTCGTAGCCGCGGCGGGAGACCTGGCTCTGGACCCCCGCCCGCACGGTGCGAAAACCGAACTCCTGTTTGAGCTGACGCTCGACCGGTACCTTGATCAACCGCTCGACGCCGAACGGAATCTTGAAATGGAGGCCCGGCTCGGTGGTCCGGCTGTACTTGCCGAACCGCAAGATAACGCCGCGTTCCTCGGGGTCGATGGTGTAGAAGCTGCCCAGGGCCACCAGCACGAGGAGCGCGGCGATCAGGCCAAACCGCAGGGCCCCTGCCGGGAGCTTGGGCAGCTCGGGCATCTTGGGAAAGTCGACGATGGTGGGGTTTTTGGCCATGGGCGTCGGTGACAGTATACGGAATCCGGGAAGATCTGAATGCCCCCACGCTTCGACGCCGACAATCGCCGCCTCGAGCTCTCGGTCGCCGACCTGATCGAAACCGCCCACGCCCGTCATCTAGGCTTCGCGCAGCGGGGCGGCTACGAGCGGTTGTGGGTGGGACAGGCGATCCACAGCCGCTACCAGGAGGCGGCGATCGAAGAGGACCCCACCTACCGGAGGGAAGTGGCTGTCGACCACACGCTCATCCACCGTGGCTGGGAGGTCAAGATCCGCGGCCGGATCGATGGGCTGCGCCGCGACGAGGACGGCGGGCTGGTGGTCGAGGAGATCAAATCGGTGCGCCGCGGCCGCCGCGGGTCCAGGTTGCCGCCACCCACCCGCGAGCTCTACGAGCGCCAGGTTCTTCTCTACGGCTGGTTGCTCGAAGCGGGCGGCGAGGATTCGGTCCGCTGCGAGCTGGTGCTGATCGAGATCGGCAGCGGCGCGACCGGGCGCGAGCCGATCGAGGGCGACTTCCAGGACATCGGCCGTGCGGTCCGCCGACGCCTCAACCACCTGATCCGATCGTTCGAGACCGAGCGGGTCGAGTCCGATCGGCGCCGCGAGGCGGCGGCCGAGCTGGTCTTCCCCCACGGGGAGATCCGTGCCGGCCAGAGCGACATCATCGAGCGGGTCGGCCTGGCTCTCGAGCAGCGCGAGCACCTGCTGGTCGAAGCCCCCACCGGCATCGGCAAGACCGTCGCGGCCCTGTATCCGGCGCTCCGCTACGCGCTCGAAAACGACAAACGGCTCTTCGTGCTGACCGCCAAGACACTCCAGCAGGACATGGCGATGGCGGTGCTCCAAGCCATGAACCGCGACGACGCCTACCATTCGCTTCGACTGCGGGCCAAGGGCAGGATGTGCGCCAACGACGAGATCATCTGTCACGAGGAGTTCTGCCCCTACGCCAAGAGCTACTACTTGAAGCTCCATCAAAGCGGCGTGCTGGCGCGGCTGATGGCGGAGACCGGAACGCTCGAGCCCGAGGCGATCTTCGAGGCGTCGAGCGCCGCCGAGGTCTGTCCGTTCGAGGTCAGTCTCGAGCTGTCGGGCAAGTCCCAGGTGGTGGTGTGCGACTACAACTATGTCTTCGACCCGTATGTGTCGCTCCACGAATTCGGCGGTGAAGAAGATCTCGAAGACGTCGTCCTGGTGATCGACGAGATCCACAACCTGGTCGGCCGGGGCCGCGGCTACTACAGCCCGGCGCTTTTGGCGCTCGACGCGAGCGCGGCGGCGGAGTCCTTCACCCGGTCGGAGATGAACCAGGCCGGCGCGATCGCGGCGCTCTGCCGGTCACTGGCCGAGCGGATCGAACAGATCGCCCATGAAGCCGTGGCCCCGCAAGCCGGGAAGGGCAACCGGAGCGGTGCCGCGGAAGTCGTCCTGCCGGTGGACGAATTTCTCGCGTTGCGGCCCGACTTCGACGCCGCCTTTGTGGACTACATCGACTTCCAGCGCGAGACCTCGAGCTACCGGTCCGAGGATCCCTTTGTCTCTTTCTACTTCGACTTTCTGCGCTTTCTGGACGGTCTCTATCTATCGGACGACCAAGCCTTCAGCCATTGCGCCGAGCTCGGCGGGGGCGGCCCCGACGCCGCCGGGCCGGCTTTGAGGGTGCTGTGCAAGGACCCGAGCCGGTTCGTCGGCCGCACGCTCAACCGCACCCACTCGGCGATCGGCCTTTCGGCGACCCTGTCGCCGCCCGACTTCTATCGCGACCTGCTGGGGTTCGACCGCGAGCGCACCGCGACCTTGCGGCTCCCCAGCCCGTTCCCCAGCGAGAACCGGCGCATCGTGATCGACAGCTCGGTCGCGACGACCTACCGCGAGCGCGAGGCCAACTATCAACCGATCGCCCGGCGGTTGGGGGCGATGGCGGAATCCGTCCCCGGAAACTGTCTAGCGCTTTTCCCGAGCTACGGCTTTCTGCGACGGATCGAGCGCGAGATCGAGGTCAAAGGCAAACACGTTCTGGTGCAGAACCGCTCGGACTCGCACGAAGTGCGTCAGAAGATCCTCGAAGCGCTGCGCTCACCGTTTGCCGGGGATGTGCTGCTGCTAGCGGTGGCCGGTGGGGTGTTCGCGGAAGGCGTGGACTACCCGGGGGAGATGCTCAAGGCGGTCGCCGTGGTCGGCCCGTGTCTGCCGGCACTGACGCTCGAACAAGAGCTGTTGAAGCTCCACTACCAGGAGCACTTCGAGCGCGGGTTCGAGTACGCCTTTGTGGTGCCGGGGATGACGCGGGTGGTGCAGGCGGCGGGCCGGCTCATCCGCTCGGCCGACGACACCGGTGTGATCGCGCTCTTTGACCGCCGCTTTCTCCAGCCGCCCTACCGCGAGCACATCCCCGACGATTGGCACGGCGGCACCGGCCCGGAAGAGCTCATCGGCGAGCCCGAGCGCGCGGCGCGCGAGTTTTTCGAAGGGCTCGCCGAAGGACTCGATTGATGCGGCCGGCGCCCCTGCCGGTTCTCGTCGCGCCAAAGCCGCCGCTTCGCGAGCGTCCGATACCGGGCGCTCGCGATTTGGTCCTCGCTTGGCGGACGATTCGCAGGCCTCGGCTCGGACTGAATCCGCCGATCGAGACCGGAGACACCGGGCGGAGACAAGCCCCGCCCCTACAGAAATTAGCGCATTCGCCCCTGCGCAGGTCTCGGCCACCGGGATCAGACGCTCCTTATTGTGTAGGGGCCGGGCTTGCCCCGGCCCGTGGCCGGCAGGGGCGCCGGCCGTTTCAGACGGAGCTCAGCCTACTCGCCGGTCTGGCGGCGATATTTCTTCAGGTGCTCCTCGACCAGCCGGTGCACGCCGACGCGCTGGAGCTCGGAGGCAAGGATCAGGATCTGGTTGGCGCTGAGCGGGTGATCTTTGTAGATCACCGCCAGTACTTTTTTGAGCGCGGCGTCCAGATCCGGGTCGGGGTCGGCCGGGCCGGGACCCGGCAAGGGAGAGTCAGGCGCTGGCCCGGATGGATTCATGCATCTCCTCCGGATCGTAGTCGTAGAGGATCGAGCGGACGGTCAGGCTAGGCGCCACTGCCACGCCGTCTTCCCAAGACCACATGTCGATGGTCTCCCACGGACAGTAACGGGCGCAGAGCTGGCAGCCGATGCAGCGCTCGAGGTCCACCTCGACCAGCTTCATAAAGTCGTAGTGCTCGGGTCCGGGGACGATCTCGATGCAGTCCACCGGGCAGAACGCAATGCACGCCTCGCAACCGGTGCAGCCGGTCTGGTCGATCACCGCCGTCTGCTTGGGCGGCTTGGGGCGAGGCGCCTTGTCGACCTCGATTTTCTTCGTGTAGGGGAACGGATCCGCCATCGGTTTCGCCCTCGCGACTCGTCGGGGGAACGGTTGAACGAGAACAAATCGTAGCAGACACGCGTGAGACAATCGCCTACATGCTCCGCGAGCGGATTCTCCGGTTGATCGAGAGCCCGGAGCAAGCGGAGCCGGGCGAGCTCGAGCGGCTTGCGGAGGCCATCGAGGCCGCCGAGAACGCCACCGAATTCGAGGAACCGGCGGATCGCGATCTCGATTTGGCAGGCGTCGCGATCGGAAAAGCCCTCGCGCAAGCCCTTCCCGGCGGCCGTGTACCGGTCCTCGTGCTGGCCCCCGAGGCCTCTGAGGGTCGGGACTCCGAGCCAGACGATGCGCCGCTTTTCGATGTGGTGCTTCAGCGCAACGGTTCGGACCAAAGCCTGCGGGCGTACAGCCGGCGGGGCGTCGAGGTCGCCAAGGCCAGGTCCTGGCTGGCCGCCCGCCAGCGCGACCGCAAACCAGCTCTCGTGATGGGACTCGTCGGGGCCTTCTCGGATCTCCTCGCCACCCTGGCTCGCCGCCATCTCCACTTCCGGCTGCCGCCGGGGAGCACGGCGGTCGAGGTCGTCGGGGGGTCGGGGTCGGTCCCGACCGCCGCCGAATCGATCCGAGATGGGCTGGCAATTCCAGCCGACCGCCTGTTTCGGGTCTACGCGCCTGCCGGAACGATCACCCCGTTTATGGGGACCATCGCGGAACCGGGCGGGTCGCTGGAGTTCAAAGCCCCTCCATGGACCCGGGCCCGGATCATTGACCCAGCAGGCAGCGAGGTCGAGCCCGGCGAGGCAGGCCGGTTCGTAATCCTCGATCTCGCGCGGGCGGGGCGCGGCGACGTCGAGGTCGTGACCTCCGATCAGGGCGCCGAAACCGGGGAAGGGTTCCGGCTCGTCGGCAATTCATAGGGGACACGACGAACGCCGGGCGCCGAGCGGGTCGCCCGGAGCGGACGCCGCTTGAGCTGGAGCGAAGGGCGACCCCGAGGCGCACGGCTACGGCGGGCGGGGGCAAGCCCCGCCCCTACAAAAGTGTGCCGGGCCGGGCGCCGGCCGCTTCATAGGGGACGCGACGAATGCCGGACGCCGAGCGGGTCGCCCGGAGCGGACGCTGCTTGAGCTGGAGCGAAGGGCGACCCCGAGGCGCACGGCTACCACGAGCGGGGCAAGCCCGCTCCTACGCAGGGCGCGGCGACCCCGAGGCGCCAGCCGTCCCCAGCTGCTATCCCGACAGCAGCGCCGTCAGCGCGGCCTCGGGCGAGCGCCACTCGACGCCGTTGATGCGCCCGATCTCCCGGTCGTCGGCGTAGACCACGCCGGTGGGGACCTGGCGGATGTCGTCGCGGTTGGCTTCGGGATCGTCGCGGATCTGCCGCGGCAGCCCGTAGAACTCGAACCGGATGTTCGAGCCCGCCAGGGCCTCGGACACCTTGATCGCCCGCGGCACCATCTGGCTACAGGCCGGGCACCAGCTACCGAAGTAGATGCGAACGCGAACGTCGCGGCTCTCGCGCCGCAGCGCGTCCAGGGCCTCATCCGAGGGCTGATAGAAATCGGCGCGCTGCGCGTAGGCCTCGCTGTCGTCGGTCAGGTCCTCGGCGACCTTGAGACCCAGAAGAAACGGCTTGGGCTTGAGCACCGCGCTACGCCCGGCGACCTCGAAGTGGACCCCTCCCCCCACGATCGAAAGCGGCCGCTCGTGCACCTCGAGCGTCGGGTTGGGGAGGATGTCGATACCGCCGTCGTCGTTTCTCGACACCTTGAGCAGATTGATCGTCTCCACCCGGCGCGCTTCGAGCCATAAAACCACGGGCGCCGGCAGGCTCGGGGCCATGAGCAGAACCGACGGCGTGGGCTCGTTGTAGATCCGCACCCCGTCGACCGGCTCGCCGTCGAGCTCGAGAACATACCCTTCGAGCAAGCGGAAACCCGGGAGACCGGCGCCAGGTGCAAAGCCCGACCCGGGGACGCGGCTAGCGCCGGTGGGCGCCGGACCGGAGCTCTGCGGCGCCGACTGCTCGGGTCGGGATGGCGACGGCGATGGCGAAACCCGGCTCGGGCTGCCGGAGCCGGTGTCGTCCACCTGTGCCGCCTGACCTACGCCACGATCGCAGCCGGGCGCAAAAGCGGCGAGCAAAGCCAGCACGGCCAACCGGGTTCCTGTACGTCTAGTCTTCATGGCTTCGGCACGCGGCATCATACCGTGTCCGGAGGTGGGTAGCCGCTCCAGGTCGTAACGACTCGCCCGTCTTTGACCCGGGCGCTGCGGGGTAGCCGACGGTACAGTGGCCGGAGCAGCGGCGCCGGAACTTCCCTCACCTGAAACGCGGGCGCTCGGCTGAGCAGGAACAACGACTCCTCCTCCGCGGGCGCGTCATGCAACAGCCACACACCGTCGAAATCACCCGCCCGCGAGAGAGCGTTGAGCCGCGTCATCTCGGCCTCCAGAGACGGCGCGTCCAGACCGTCGAGCACGATCAAATGAGTGCCGGAAGAGAGCTCGGGGAGGAGCAGGTCGAGACAGGCAAGCTCGCCCGGGTCGTCCGAAGAGCCGGCGCACAGATCGGTCACCTCGACACCGGGCGAAAGCCGGGTCGCCAGGTCGTCGAGCGGCAGGCCGGGGGCCAGCCACGTGAACACACCGGCCGCCACCGCGATCAAAGCCAGCAAACCCAGCTTCCACCGTGACCATCGCGCCCATCGCGCCAACGGACGGCGCCACAGACACGCCAGGACAAAGGGCGGTACCAACAACAGGAGATCGGTCCAGAAGGCTTCGGCCGGCGTGCGACTCCACAGGTTGCCAAAACAGCCGCATGAGCTCGACGCTTCGACGCCGTTGACAAAACGCCAGTAGGCGCGGCCGGTCAGAAATAAAAAGAGCACGATCAGACCGGCTGTCGGCACCAGGACAGCTCGCCGGCGCAGCCCCAGAAAAAGCGCCAAACCGAGGACCACCTCGAGGACGACCGCCACCCAGGCGACAAACGGCGCGGGCAGCAGGAAATCCAGCCCCTCGGCGGTGATCTGCTCGGCAAAGGTGGCCGGGTCGATGGCCTTGGCCCAGGCGGCGATCAGAAAAACCGCCCCGAGAAAGACCGCGCCTACCAGTCCCAAATAGCGTAGGGGCGTCGCCGGTGTCTCCGCCGTCGTGCTCACGCCGTCTTGCCCCGCTGGCTTCCGACGCCTCTCACACTCGCGGCTCCCGGAGCCCGCTTCCACTTGAGCTGGCGGCGAAGCTCTTCAGCCGTCGGGCTTTCGATCTCGTCCAGAAAGACCTCCATCGGCCCGGAGAACAGCAGCTCACCCCCCCGCACCCCGCCGCCGGGGCCGAGGTCGACAATCCAATCGGCGCGTCCGACCAGGTCGAGGCTGTGCTCCACGACCACCACCGAGTGTCCGATCTCGACCAACTGGCGTAGCGTCCGGTAAAGCAAATCGATGTCGGACATGTGGAGACCGGTGGTGGGCTCGTCAAAGAGCATCAGACGCGGTTTCGAGGAGCTGCCTTCGGCCAGAAAGCTGGCCAGCTTGAGCCGCTGAGCCTCGCCGCCCGAAAGGGTCGCCGTGGGCTGCCCCAGCCGTAAGTAGCCGAGACCCGCGGAGGCCAGATGTTCGAGTCGCTTGCCCAACCGTTTGCTGTCGGCAAAATGGGCCAGCGCCGAGTCGACGGTCAAATCGAGCGTCTGGGCGATATCGAGCCCTTGGTAACGCACCCGCAGGACCCCCGGCCGGAAACGTCGGCCTTGGCATTCATCGCAGGCCACGGTGACCGCCGACATGAACTGCATGTCGACTTCGACTTCGCCGGTGCCCTTGCAGCCGGGGCAACGGCCCTTGTCGGTGTTGAACGAGAAGTGACCGGCGGTGATTCTGTCGCGGCGCGCCAGCGGCTGGGCGGCAAAGAGCTTGCGGATCTCGTCGTAGACCTTGATGTAGGTGACGGGGTTCGAGCGGCTCGACCGGCCCAGCGGCCGCTGGTCGACCAGCACCACGTCCGTGACCTGTTCGAAGCCCTCCAGGCCGTCGCACTCGCCCGGTTCAACGTCCACCACTCCCCGGCTACGCTGGTAGTTGGCGTAAATCACGTTCTCGACCAGAGTCGACTTGCCCGACCCCGAGACTCCGGTCACCGCCACCAGGGACTGGGCCGGAAACGACAAGCTCAGGTCGCGCAAGTTGTGAGCACGGGCCCCGCGGATCTCGAACTGCGGCCGTCCCTCGAGCTCGGCCGCCAGGGTCTCGCGGCCGCGCTCGCGCCGGAAACGGGCCACATGCTGACGCGCCGCCGTGGGTGGCCGGTCGCGAAGATAGGCAGCGGTCAGCGACCCCTCGCATTCGAGCAGGGTCGCGAGCGGGCCCTCGACCATCACCCGCCCACCGTGCTCGCCGGCCAGCGGCCCGAGGTCGATGACGTGGTCGGCGCCCTCGATCAGGACCCGATCGTGCTCGACCACCAAGACGGTGTTGCCGCCTTCCGAAAGCGAGCGCAGCAGATCGAGCAGACGGTGGCTGTCCTTGGGGTGGAGCCCGATTGTCGGCTCGTCGAGCACATAGAGGGTACTGGTGAGCCCCGAGCCAATGGCGGCGGCGAGCTGGATACGCTGCGCCTCGCCGCCCGACAAGGTCCGTGCCTGGCGTTCGAGGGTGAGATAGTCGAGACCCACCCGGTAGAGCACTTCTACCCTTTCGGTGACCTCTTCGATAAGGTGCTCGGCGACTTCGAGCTGACGGGGCGTCCACTCGCGGGCGTGGAGCCACGCCCTCAGGTCCTCGACGCTCAGCGCGCAGAGCCTGGGCAGTGTCGCGCCGTGGAGGCGAACCCGCAGCGCCTCGGGCTGCAAACGCTGTCCTCCACAGTCCGGGCAGGTGTCATAGGAGCGATAGCGCGCCAGCAACACTCGCACGTGCACCTTGTAGGAGCGACGCTCCAACCAGGCGAAGAAATCCTCGAGATTGACGAAGTCCGAGTCGCCTTCCGATTCGCCCGACCAGATCCAATCCCGGTCGGCCTGGGGCAAATGCCCCCAGGGGACGTCCAGGGGCACGCCGCGGTCTTCGCAGGCGTCGAAGAGCTGTTCGTAGAGCTCCTCATAGGCCGGGGTGTTCCACGGCGCGATCGGCAGCTCGCCGAGCGACAGCTCGTGGTTGGGAACCACCCGGCCGCGGTCGATCCCGATCAGACGCCCGAACCCCTGGCAGCTCTGACACGCTCCCAGCGGGGAGTTGAACGAGAACAGCGCTGGCTGGGTGCGGCGAAAAAGACGACCGCAGAGCACACAGCCCAGGCCCCGGCTGAAGAAGCGCGTTCCCTTGTCTCCCCGGGCCTCGAGCCGCCCGTGGCCGAGGGTGAGCGCGTCCTCGATCGCCGAGGCCAGCCGCGAGCCGGCGCCGCCGGCCTTGAACCGGCCGAGGACCAGCGGCAGCGGGTCGAACCGTTTGAGCCAGCGAGCCTTGGAGGTCATGCGAACGATCTCACCGTCCTCCAGCCGGCGGCTGAAGCCCTGGCTCACCAGCCCCCTCAGAGCTTGGTCGGCGTTTTTTGGCGGCCGCTCGACCGGGGCGACCAGAAAAAAACTCTCTCCGGCGGCGCCCGCTGACAGCTCGGCCGCGATCTCCTCCGGCGTAAAGGCCCGGGCGATCTCGCCGTGCTCATCGCATCGGACCTCTCCCAGATGCGAAAAGAGCAGCCGCAAGACGTCCAAGACCTCCGAGATCGTGCCGACGGTCGAGCGCGCGTTCTTGACCGAGTTCTTGGTCTCGAGCGCCACCGCCGGCAGGATGTTGCGGATCTCCCCCACCGGCGGCCGCTCCATCTGCTCCAAAAACTGCCGCGCGTAGGTCGACATCGACTCCACAAACCGCCGTTGTCCCTCGGCAAAGATCGTGTCGAAGGCCAGCGAGGACTTGCCGGCACCAGAAGGCCCGGTGACCACGGTGACCTTGCCGTGCGGCACCCGGCAGTCGACCGCCTGAAGGTTATGGGTCTCGGCCCGAACGACTTCTATGGCGGTGGAGGTCGGCATTTGAGGGTGGAATCAGCCGACCATCATACCGGGGTTTTGGCCATCAGCCAGGGGGCAATCCGGCTTTTGGGTCTCTTACGGCGTGCCCCGGTTCTTGCGCCCGAAGATCCGCTTGAACCAACGCCAGCGGCCACGGGGACGCTCGACCTCGGCCCACACCGGATCCTGTTGCCGATGCCGGCGCCAGTCGCGGAACCCACCGTGGAGACGGCACGTCCACGCGGGGACCTGACCGGCGAGAAAGACCTCGGTCTGGGTCAGCGGGCAGGCGCTGGTGGCCAGCTCGCCGGTCTCGGGATCGATCAACGCAGTCTGCACCCCCGGGGGCTGGGCGAAGACCGGATAGCCGCCGCTGGGGCGCACCTTCCAGGTAAAGCGCGCCCAGATCGGCAGCGCCGCCCGCGCGCCCGAAAGACGGGTCGGCGAGTTGTCGTCGTAGCCCACCCACACCAGGGTTGCGCGATCGGACGAATATCCCGCAAACCAGCTATCGCGCCGGTCGTTGGTGGTCCCGGTCTTGCCGGCCAGTAGATCCTGTAGACCCTGGCGGCGAACACTCGCGGCGGTCCCCCGGTCGAGCACACCCTGGAGCACCGAAGTAACCACAAAGGCGACGTCGCGGGGCAGGACCCGCTCCGGCTCCGGCAATGCCCGGCCCTCGACCGGCGCGCCGTCGCGGTCGAGGACCGCGGTGAGCGAGTGGACCGGCGGCTTCACCCCCCCGGCGGCCAGGGTGGCATAGGCGGTCGCCAACTCTAGCGGCTTGACCTCGAAAGCGCCGAGGGCGAGCGCGGGTACCGGCTGCAAAGTCGACGAGATCCCGAGCGCACGGGCGGTCTCGACGATCTGCTCGAGACCGGTTTCGAGCGCCACCCGCACCGTGGGCACGTTGAGACTGCGCTCCAGCGCCGTGCGGGCCGTCACCCACCCACGGTAGTCCCCGTCGGAATTCTGCGGCGTCCACCGGCGGCCGGCCAGCGCGACGGTCACCGGTGCGTCCTCGACAAAGCTCGCCGGCTGGATCACATGCTGCGCGAAGGCGGTCGCGTAGACCAGCGGCTTGAAGGCGCTCCCCGCCTGCCGCTCGGCCTGGGAGACGCGGTCGAACTGGCTCTCGGAATAGTCGCGGCCGCCGAGATAGGCGCGGATACCGCCGGTGCGTGGATCGAGCGACACCAGCGCGGCTTGCAACTCGTCCCGCGCGGCGCTGCCCTTCTCCCAGCCTTCGGCCAGTGCCTCGAGGCCCCACTCGACGGCCTCCTCGGCGCTTCGCTGGGAGTCGGGCTCGAGGGTCGAGAGCAGCACGTAGCCCTCGGACTCGAGCCCTGAGACACCGAACCGTTCGCTCGCCTCACGCGTCGCGAAGTCGACAAAGTACGGGGCGGCGCGCAGGCGAAGCGGCTGCGGGGAAACACACAACGGCTCCTCCGCTGTCGCGGCCCGCCGTTCCTCCTCGAGCCATCCCAGCTCGGTCATCCGGCCGAGGACCCAGTCACGGCGGGCGCGCGCCCGCTCGGGGTGCTTGAACGGCGAGTAGCGGCCGGGCGAGCGGATGATGGCGGCCAAGAGCGCCGTCTCGCACAGGTCCAGTTCCTGCGGCCGCTTGCCGAAATAGGACCAAGCCGCCGAGCCGATCCCGATCAAGTTGGCCGAGCCCGAAGTCCCGAGGTAGATCTCGTTGAGATACGCCTCCAGAATCTCCTCTTTGTCGTAGCGCAGGTCCACCAGGACGGCGAGCACGGCTTCCCTGAACTTCCGCGTCAGCGTGCGCTCGTGAGTGAGAAACAGGTTCTTGACCAGTTGCTGGGTCAGAGTACTCCCACCCTGCCGGACCTCGACATCGCGCAGGTTGACCCAGGCGGCGCGCGCGATGCCGCTCGGGGAGAGCCCGGCGTGCCGGTAGAAGCCGGCGTCCTCCGCCGCCAGCACCGCGTGCACCAGTGCCTCCGGCAGCTCCGGCACGCGGACCGGCCGGCGCTCGCGCCGTTCGGGGCCGAGAAAGGTCGCCACCAGCGGTGGCTCAAGCGCCGCCGCGCGCACCGGCTCCCCGCGCCAGGTCAGCTCCGCGACTCGGGCGCCGTCGAACCGTACTTCCAACATACCGCCACGGTTCAAACCGGAAGCATCGGGAAACGGCCGCAGCACGGCGTCCAGCTTGCCCCGCCAGGAGCTGAACTCGCCGGGCGAGAGCGAGCCCGAAACCCGCCGGTAGCCGAGGGACTCGAGCGTGGCGGCGACGTCGGCGGCGTCGCCCAGGGCGCCGACCTCGAGTCGCAGTGGCGCTCCGTAGAGCCGCGACGGCTCCCCCTCGGTGCGGGCGGCAAACTGGGTCGAGAGCTGCCAAAACGGCCAGGCGATCCAGGTGGCGAGCGCGAACAACACCACTCCCGCGCCGAAGGCAACGAGACGCAGGCGCGGGTGGGCCGCAAAGATCGAGGTCTTGCGTCCCCGGCGAGCACGCTTTGCGGTCATAACCCGACCATCACGGGCCACCGAGACTGCAACTTCCAGGCCACCAATAATTACCGTGTTATCCTCGCCGGCCGCCATGATCTCGGTCTCCAACCTGGCGAAGAGTTTCGGCCCGCAAACGCTCTTCGCGGGGGCCGCTTTTCAGCTCAATCCACCCGAGCGCTATGGCCTGGTCGGCGCCAACGGCTCGGGCAAGTCGACGCTGCTCAAGATCCTCACCGGCGACGAGCTGCCGAGCGAAGGCACGGTGTCGATCGCCAAGAAGCTCAAGCTCGGGGTCCTGCGGCAAGACCACTTTCTCTACGAGAACGAGCGCATCCTCGATGTCGTCCTGATGGGCAACGAAGAGCTGTGGGCGGCAACCACCGAGAAGGACGAGCTGTTGGCGCGGGCCGACGATTCCTTTGACGCCGAGCGCTATACCGAGCTCGAGGAGATCGTGCTCAAACACGACGGCTACACCGCCGAGGCTCGGGCCGCCGAAGTGCTCGAAGGACTGGGGTTGGCAGCCGAGACCCACGAGCAGCCTCTGTCGACGCTGTCGGGTGGCTTCAAGTTGCGGGTGCTGCTGGCGCAGACGCTGGCCTCGGGGCCGGACGCGCTTCTTCTCGACGAGCCCACCAACCACCTCGACATTTTGTCGATCCGGTGGCTCGAGAAGTTTCTGCAGGAGTACACCGGCGTCGCGGTGGTGATCTCGCACGATCACCGTTTTCTCGACAATGTCTGCACCTCGATTCTGGACGTCGATTACGAGACGGTGAGCCTCTACCGTGGCAACTACACGGCGTTTGTGGAGCAGAAGGCCGCCGAGCGCGAGCGCAAGCAAAAAGAGATCGAGAAGCGCGAAAAAGAGATCGCGCACCACCAGCAGTTCGTCACCCGCTTCCGCGCCAAGGCCACCAAGGCACGGCAGGCGCAGTCCAAGCTGCGGCTGATCGAGAAGAGGCAGCGCGAGATCGAGCCGCTCGCCCAGACCTCGCGCCGCTACCCCACATTCAAATTCGCACAGAAGCGACCGAGCGGCCGTGAGGTTCTGACCCTCGAGGAAGTCTCCAAGGCCTACGGAGATAACCAGGTCCTCGCCGATGTCTCGCTGACCATCGGACGCGGCGATCGGGTGGCGATCATCGGGCCCAACGGCATCGGCAAATCGACCCTGCTAAAAATCGCGGTGGGCGACGTCGAAGTCGATTCGGGGGAAGCGAGCTGGGGATACGAGGCCCACCCGGGCTACTTCCCGCAGGATCATCAGGATCACCTGCAGCCCGAGCGCGAGACCCTCGAAGCCTGGCTGTGGCACACCTGCCCGGGCGAACCGATCGGCTTTGTGCGCGGACATCTGGCGCAGGTCTTGTTCTCGGGCGACGAGGTCGACAAGCGGCTCGGCAACCTGTCCGGCGGTGAGGCGGCGCGGGCGATTTTCTCGCGCCTGGCGGTGCAGCAACCCAACGTCATGGTCTTGGACGAACCCACCAACCATCTCGATCTCGAGGCCATCGAGGCGCTGGTCGAAGGCCTGAAAAACTATGAAGGCACACTGGTCTTCGTGTCCCACGACCGCTGGTTTGTCTCGCAACTGGCGACGAGAATCGTCGAGATCAAGCCCGAGGGGTTCGACGACTACCGCGGCACATTCGAGGACTACATCGCCCACTGTGGCGACGACCATCTCGACTCCGACGCCGTGGTGCTCAAGGCCCGACGCGAGAAACGCCGCGAGAAAAAGGCGCGCAGCCGCGGCGACAGCGACCGCAAGCGCCAGCTCCGCGCCCTCGAGCACCGACGCGACGCGCTGACGAGCGAGATCGAGCGCGCCGAGTCACGAGTGCACGAGATCAATGAGCTTTTTTGCGATCCCAGCTACTTTGAAAAGACACCGCCCAAACAGGTCGGCCGCCTCGAACGCGAGCAGAAGGACCTCAACGCCAAGATCGAGGAGCTGATGAAGGAGTGGGAGAAGACCGAGGCCGAGATCGAACTCCTCAATTAAGGTGACAGAACACGTAATTATCAGTTTATCGAGTCGGGTCGGGTGTCGATCATTACGTATCCTGTCACCTTAATTTGGATAGGAGATCCGGCAGCGGCAGGGTGTTGAGCACATGGCGCGGCTCGAGCCAGGCCCGGCGCGCCTGGTCGACGCCGTAGTGCATGGCGTCTAGGTCACGGGTATGGTGGGCGTCGGTACTGATGACGATCTTGACCCCCATCTCACGAGCCTTGATCAGGTGGGTGTCGCGCAGGTCCAACCGGCTGGGAAGGGCGTTGAGCTCTACGGCGACGCCTTCTTCGAGCGCACATTCGAGCACCGCGTCGAGATCAAAGTCCATCCCGGCGCGTTGGTTGATCTTGCGCGCCGTGGGGTGGGCCAGGATCTGGACCGCCGGATGCCGCAGCGCCTTGACGATTCGGCGGGTCTGCTCGGCCGGCGGCAGGTCGTATTGCGAATGGACGGCCGCAACCACCAGATCCAGCTCGGCCAACGCTTCGTCGACCTGGTCGAGCGAACCGTCGGCCAGGATGTCCACCTCCTGGCCCTGAAGGATGCGAATCTCGGGGTGCCGGGCCTGAACCGTCTCGATCTCCCCTCTCTGGAGCCGAAGCCGCCCGGCGTCCAGCCCTCCCACGACCTTTAGATAGGGGCTGTGGTCGGTCATGGCGATGTACTCGTAGCCGCGCTCGGCCGCGGCCACCGCCATCTCCTCGATCGAGGACTTGCCGTCCGACCAGGTCGAGTGCATCTGCAAGTCGCCGCGCACATCGCCCAGCTCGATCGGGTGCGGGAGCCGCTTGCCCGCCGCCGCCTCGATCTCACCGCGGTCCTCCCGCAGCTCGGGCGGGATCCAGGGAAGATCCAGCGCCCGGTAGACTGCCTTCTCGGTCTTGCCCGAGACAAACCGGCCGGTGCTGGCTTCGTCCTCGGATCCAAGCTTCCCGGCCTCGAAAAGACCGTACTCCGATAGGTGCATCCCCCGGTCGAGCGCCCGCTGGCGCAGCTTGATGTTGTGCGGCTTCGAGCCGGTGAAGTAGATCAGCGCCGCGCCGTAGCTCTTGGCCGGCACCGCTCGCAGGTCCACCTGCAGACCGCTCTTGAGGATCACCGTCGCTCGGGTGTCGCCCGCCGACTGCACCTCCGAAACCTCCGGATAGCCGGTGAAAGACCCCATCACCTCGTCCGGGGTCGACGACACCGCCAGGACGTCGAGATCGCCGACCGTCTCGCGCCGGCGCCGGAAGCTGCCCGCGATCTCGACCCGGCGTATGCTCTCAACACTCTCAAGATGCTCCAGCAACCGGCGCGCCTCGCGGTCGGCCTCGACCAGCTTGAACCGGCCGCGCCGGCGCGCCCGCTGCGCGATGGCCCGCGCAAGACGCAGCTCGGTCTTGCGTCCAAAACCGGCAAGGCCCGCGACGGTGCCGGCCTGGACCGCCGCCGCCAGGTCTTCGACCGTCTCCACTCCCAACTCCTTCCACAGCTTGGCGGCCTTCTTGGGCCCCAGCCCGGGCAGAGCCATGACCTCGACCAGGGATCGTGGGACCTCGGTGCCCAGGTCGTCCAGCAGCGACAGCTCGCCGGTCTCGACCAGCTCTTCAATGTGGGCCGCCATCTCGCGGCCGATGCTCGGTAACCGCGTCAGATCCTCGCCGGCCGCCAGCCGCTTGGCGAGCGGCGTCGGCTCCTCCCCCACCACCCGCGCCGCGTTGCGATAGGCGCGCACCCGGAACGGGTTGGCGTCCTGGAGCTGCAGGAGATCGGCAACCTCGCCGAACACGGCGGCGATCTCTCGGTTCTCCATCGCCGCTAGTTCACCAACAAAACGATCCCGGCAACGACGAGGAGCACCACTCCGACCAGGACCTGGACCGCCAGCGGCAAATAGCCCAACCCTCGAACCGGCTTGGCGATCTTGCTCCGTCCCAGCCGGGCGGCCACCGCTGCGACTACCGCCACCGCGACTGCGGCGAACTGCCAGGTCAAAAAGATCTCGATGCGATTGGCGCCGCGAGTAAACCCGCTGCCGGTCTTCTCCGCGAGCACGGCAAAAAGAATCGACAACGCGAAAACGAGGCTCCACACAAAGACCGCCGCTCGAACAAAGTTGGCCGCCGCGCGTCCGCTCATCGATTGGGCCACCAAGCGAAGGCCGCGACCAGCAGACCCAGACCGACAAAGAGCAAGAAGTGGGTGTTCCCACCTCGGAGCACATAGGCGCTCAGCCCAAAGCCGAGATAGCCCAGCGCGATGACCGCCGGCGTGAGCCGCCGCGGCTTCTCACCCCGGCGCACCGCCAGCGCGGAGAATAGGACGATCATCCCGAACACGACCATCGCAACCGACCCAAACGACCAACCCGCGGCGAGCGCACCGGTCAGTTCCTTCCCGGCACCGGCGGATTCGAGCGCCGAGCGCATCGCGGGCCACCCCAGGAAAGAGTGCGCCAGGGCGCTGGCGAGCAGCAGCACGGCCGCGGTGATTCCCAGTCCGACTCTGACTTTCATGACGCCTCCTTTTGTTGTCGGCCGGTTTGTCGCTCCCGCCACCGCGAGCGGACCAGGGAGTAGATCCGCGCGTCGTAGATCTCGTCGCCCACTCTCAGCCGGCGCTCTTCATCCGCTTTCTCCCGCCTCCATGCTAACCAAGCGCTCGGGGCTGCGTCTAAGGTAGACGAATGCCGGAAGTCTCCGATCCCAACGCGGGGCCGCCCGAGCCCACCGACGCCGACCTGATCGAGGAAATTCTCGACGGGCGGCTGGGGGCGTACGACGAGCTGATGAGCCGTTATCAGAAGCTGGTCTACAAGGCGGCCTATGGCTTTGGCGGCAACCACGACGACGCGCTCGATCTGTGCCAGATCGTGTTTTTGAAGGCATTTCGCAAGCTGTCGGGCTTTGCCGGCCGCAGCAGCTTCAAGACCTGGCTGATGCGCGTCGCCTACAACGAAGGGGTGAGCTGGCTGCGCTCCAACCGCCGGCACGAACACGGACACCAGCCCCTCGAGTCCACCCACGCCGAGCTACCCGCGACCGCTTCCGACGCGGACCAGGAGACCCGGCAGCTCCGCAAGGAGCAGGAAAAGATCCTGCTCCGGGGCCTCGGCCGGATCAACCGGCGCTACCGCACCGCCCTGGTTCTGCGCTATCTGCACGGCCTGTCGGTGCGCGAGGTGGCCTCGGCACTCGAATGCAGCGAAGGGACGGCCAAAAACGTCCTCTTTCGCGGTGTTCGCAGTCTCAGAAAGCAGGTTGCCAGCGCGTAACGGCGACCGAAAGGACGAGTCAAATGACCGAATGCGTCGAAAGCCGAAAATTGATCGAGACCCTGGTCGAAGGCGGGGAGCCGAGCGCCGAGCTCGAAGCCCACGCCGGGCGCTGCCCAGTGTGCAGCGAGCTCCACGACATCCATCTCCGGCTGTCTGGGATCGATCTTTTGGCGACCGCCGAGCCGACCGACACCGAGATGCTCGAGCTGCGCCGAAGCGTTCTCCGCAAGCTGCGCGGGCAAGCATCCACCGGCTGGAGCTTCGGAAACCTGGGCTCGCTCTTCACCCGGCCCGCGTTCGCCGCGGGTCTGGCCGCGGTGTTGCTCGTGGCTGGCTTTGTGGTCGGCATGGGCGGTCCGCGCGGCATGTTCAGCCAGCCCGCGCCCCGGGAGAGTCTGACCCAGGGGATCGAGTTGGCCGCGTCGCAGAACCGGCAGCTGGTCCAGACCGAGAACTCTCCATACGTCTACTCCAACGTCCAGGTCCACGAGCTCGATGACGAGATGATCGCCCTTAGCTTTGACGTTTCGACTCACCTGGATCTGATCCGGCCCAAAGACGATCCGGTGGTCACCGAGATCCTGGTGCAGTCGCTGGTCAACCCGTCGCCGCTCGACACCCGTCTCGAGGCCATCTCTCTGGCTCCGGCCCTCGAGCCCAAGGTGCGCGACGCGCTGATTGCGACGCTGCTCGACGACGAGAATCTCGCGGTGCGTCTCAAGGCGCTCGAAAAGCTGGCGACAAACCCCTCCGATCCGGAGATCCAAGCGGCGCTGCTCGACGTGCTCAAGCGCGAGGAATCCGTGCAGTTGCGGCTGCTGGCGATCGACAACCTGACCGAGGGGCGGGTGGCCCCGGACGCGCTGACCGCGGCCCTGGCCGCGGGCTCACCCGAACCGGGAACCGCTATCGCCACGCGCGCGAAGACCTATCTCGCCAAATTCTGATGTTTTGGAACCAAAGACAAGCGTTCACCAACCGAGGAGGTTTTAAAATGAAGACACAAAAAAGCACGATCGCCGTCGGCCTGCTGGTGTTGCTGACCGGAGCCGCCTGGGCGGCACCGGACATCGAGGAAGTCCTCGACGCCTCGCCGGGCGAGCTGCTCGAAATCGACATCGAGACCGGCGGCGACGTCGAGATCGCCGGCTGGGACGCCAACCAGGTCGCGGTCGAAGCCGACGGGGATGATTCCGACCGCCAGGAGATCACCATCAAGCGGACCGACCGCGGAGTCCTGATCCACGTCGAGTCCAGTCGCAGGTTTCGCCGTGAGGGCGTGGATCTGTCGATCCGCGTGCCGCGACGTTTCGACCTCGAGATCGAGACCATGGGTGGCGACGTCGAGATCGACGGCATCGAGGGAACCATCCGGGGAGAGACCATGGGTGGAGATCTCGAGCTCTCGAACCTCGCCGGCAGCCTCGAATTCACGACCATGGGGGGCGACATCGAGCTGACGGACTCGCAGGTCGACGGCGAGGTGGAGACCATGGGAGGCGATGTTTTGCTTCAGAACATCACCGGGGATGTCGATGGGTCCTCGATGGGAGGAGACGTGATCTACAAAAACGTCACCCGCCCGGACGGCTCGTCGACCGGCGAGGCGGTGGTAATCACGACCATGGGGGGCGACATCGAGCTGAGCGAGGCTATGGCCGGCGCCGAGCTCGAGACCATGGGAGGCGACATCGAACTGGGCCGCGCCGCGGTCTACGTCGAGGCACAGACCATGGGGGGCGACATCGAGCTGGACAGCGTCGACGGTCGCGTCAATGCGACGACTATGGGAGGCGACGTCGAGGTAACGATCGTCGGCGATCCCCAGGCGAGCGACCGCGACATCGAGATCGAGTCCAAGGGTGGGGACATCTATCTCACCGTGCCGCGCAATTTCTCGATGGAAGTCGACATCGAGCTCGCCTACACAAAGGGCCGGCAGGACAAGTACAAGATCGTCTCCGACGTCGATCTGGCGATCAGCGAGTCCGACAGCTGGACCCGGATCTTCGGATCGCCCCGGAAAATCATCAACGGCACGGGGAGCTTCAACGGCGGGCGCAACAAGGTCGAGATCAGCACCATCAACGGCGACATCCATCTGGAGTACGCCGACTGAAGCGGCGAAGGCCGGCCATCCCGGTGGCGGGCTCGTCGCCCGGTATCTCCCCGCATCGTGTCCAAAGGGGCGAGAACCGCGACGACCCCGCCACCGTTCTTATCGTTGAACCCGCTTCCGATAGAACGCGTTGACCACCACCCGGCGGCCCTTCTCGAGCGGGACCCGGACGGTCGTAGTCTGGGCGGCGGGGGTGAGACCGAACCGGGCGACTTCTTTATCGAGAGTCCCGGCATCGACCAGAAAGCTCCGCCCGGACGAGAAGCCGTCGTAGACGTGCGGCTGGTCCGGCACCGGCGTGATACCAGTGCCATGGAGATCGGTCTCGGGATCGAAGACCGACACCAGGAGCCGGCCGCCGTCGACCAGCACCCGGGTTGCCTCGCTCAGGGCGCCGTCCCACTCCTCCCGGCTCGACGCGCAGTGAAACACGCC
This sequence comes from Candidatus Multivoradales bacterium, assembly GCA_965224065.1. Lineage (GTDB taxonomy): Bacteria > Acidobacteriota > Thermoanaerobaculia > Multivoradales > JAHEKO01 > JAOTZA01. Next base: position 3,337,650 of record CBDCYF010000005.1, on the reverse strand, counting down.
CAGCGAGATCACCAGATCGAAGCTACGGTCGGTAAGGTCTTCGAGATGGTCCATGGCGGCGCGCCGGACACGCCGCTCCGCTTCCTCCGGCCCGTGGATCCGGGCCAGCCGCTCGCGGGTGCGGGCGATCATCGCCCGCGAAAGATCGCGAGCGTGGACGTCGAAGCCGCGCTCGGCGAGGACGACGGTGTTTCGCCCGCCAGCGCAACCCAGATCCAGGACCCTGACGGCGGCGGGATCCTGAAAACCGTCCAGTAGCTCCGACAGCCGCAGATCGGGCTCCCGCGCCGCGAACTTCTCGACCGATTCGGTCTGCTCCCAAACCGGGTTTGGCGATCCCCGCGATCTCAACGGACCGGTATCCCCAGCCGCCGTTTGAGGCCCTTGAGATGCCGGCGGCTCACCGCGGCGCGCTGACCGTCGGAGAGCTCGAGGTGGTGCGCGTCGTCCTCCTTCTTGAGCGCGCGGATCGTTCCCAACAGGACCAGCTCGCTGCGATGGACGCGCACAAAGCCCCAGGGAGAGAGCCGCCTTTCGAGCGAGGTGATGCTCTCGTCGAGCAAGTAGTCGCGCTCCCCGTGCCGGAAGACCGTGTAGCGATCCTGGGCATGAAACCGCGGGATCGTGCGTGGGTCAAAAACACGAATCGTGTCCCCGCGGCGAGCGGTGATCCGCGGCGGCTCGTCCCGTTGGGCCAGCCGTTCGAGCAGCGACTCGAGCTCGGGCGCGGCAGGCCCCCCGCCGTACCGGCGTAGCTTGCCGACCGCGGCCACCAGACGCTCGGATTCGATCGGCTTGAGCAGATAGTCGACGGCCGAGGCCTCGAAAGCGTCGACCGCGTACTGGTCATAGGCGGTGGTGAAGACCACGCGGGTCTCGGCGGGCAACCGGCGGGCCAGCTCCAATCCGTCCATCTCGGGCATACGGATGTCGAGAAACGCCACCTCCGGCTCGAGTGTTGCGATGAGCTCCAGCGCCTCCTTGCCGTCGGCGGCCTCTCCCACCACCTCGACGCCTTCGATCCGGCCGAGCATCCGCTTGAGGCGGTTGCGCGCCAGGCGCTCGTCGTCGACAACCAGCGCCCTCATCCGTTCTCCCCGGCAAAATTGTCCGGACTCCCACCGGTGCCCTCGAGCGGCAGACTCACGGTCACCCGGCAGCCACCCCCGGGAGGTGACTCGGTCTCGAGCTGGGCGGCGCCAGCGTAGAGCATCGCCAGTCGCTGCCTCAAATCCGCCAAAGACGTGCCGGCCCCACGATGCTCCGACTTTCCCAACCCGGGCCCGTCGTCCTCCACCGCGAGCCGCAGATCGCCGTCGCGCCGGTTCACGCGTACCGACAGCGAGCCGCCCCGTTTTCGCGGCGCCACCGCGTGGAGCACGGCGTTCTCCACCAGCGGCTGGAGCACCAGGGGAGGAACCAGCTGATCTTCCACTCCCGGCTCGATGTGGAACTCGGTCCGCAAACGCTCGCCGAGCCGGATTCGCTCGACGTCCAGATAATCGCGCACCACGCCGATTTCCTGCCCCAGCCGCACCCACTCGGTCTTGGTGCCGTCCAGCGTGTAACGAAACAGGCTCGCCAGCTTTTCGAGGATCTTCTCCGCGCTCGGCGGATCCTCTTCGATCAGACCGGCGACGGTGTTCAAGCTGTTGAACAGAAAATGCGGATTGGTCCGGGCCTGGAGCGCCTCGAGCCGCGCGCGCAACGCCTCTTGTTGGGCTTGCTGCGCCTGCAGCTCGGTCTCCCTCGCCCGCAGGCGGAGTCTGTCAAACGCCACCGCCGTCACTACGATCACGGTGGTCACCGCGAGTCCGACGCGAAAGACGTCGGCGCGGAGGTTCGCCGGCTGCGGACCTCCCAACGAACTGATGATCCTCAAGGCCACCTCGACGGCAAACGCCAGCCCCGGCACCACGATCAGCACGTGACTCGCGAAGCGGGCTACTGGCCCACGGGCCCGTTGAACGAGCCGTGGGTGAACAAAGCGGTAGAGATTGGACAGAGTCATCCCGATCGAGGTCGAGATGATCATGTTGAGGACAAAGGTCCACAGCCAGACCTTGAGGCTGGGGTCCTGGTACGCGGCAAAGATGATGGTCAGAAACAGGGCCACCCCGGCACATACCAGGAGATCCAAGCCCAACTGCCGCGGAAGGGTGCGCCAGGAGAAGCGCTCTTCATCGCAGACCGCCGGTCGTGTGCCGGCGGTCCGAGGGTCTGCGCTTGTCGACACGACTTACTCCGAACCCGCTCGCCGCGCGTCGATCTCGGCGAGCAGCGCGCGGCTTCCCTGCGGGTCGAATGGCATCAGGCGACGCGCGGTTTCCTCGGCCCGGTCGAGCGAGCCACCGGCAATCGGTGGCGCGTTCATGTAGTAGCCCACCAGCCAATGATAGGCCTCGGCCAGAGACGGGTCCAACTCGATCGCCTTCTGGAGCGAAGACAGCATCTCGAAAGCAAAGCGCGGTCCGTTGGCCGAGTCCTCGCGGATCGCATCTCCCAGCAGCCGCGCCAGGGCCAGATGGGCTTCGGCGCTCTCGGGGCTCGCGGCCAACGACTGCCTGGCTTGCTCGATCGGGCTTGTGGGCAAGCGGTCCGGCCCCGCATCTACCCCACTCCGCCCGGGCGCTCCGAGATCAGCCGGCGGGTGCTTGACGACGTCCACGATGGAAGTACCCTCGTCGGGCGAGAGAAGAGCGGCTTGTCGTAGGGCGTTCGCCAGCTCGGGGAGGGCCTCGGCCGGTAACCGGTCGAGCCGGAACCGAACATGTTCCTGACCGCGTAGCCAGACGTCCATCTCCAGCCGATCACCCTCGATTCCGACGTCGATCGACAGATACTCGGGCCGCTCTCCATGCACCCAGCGATGCATTCCATCGACCCGGCCAGCCGGTACCAGGTCGTGCGCCTGGACCCCCAGCCCCTCCATGGAGGCTTCCTCACGAAGGATCCACCGCCCGCGCTCGTCCTTGGTAAAGCGCAGGTCGATATAGGTCTCGGAGTTGAGAGAGGTGCGGGCGTGAAGACCACCACCCGGCACGCGCTCGAAAAGCAAGACAAAGTCCATTTTGCCGAACGGGGTTATGTTGTCGCCGCCCATCCAGCCGCCTTCGAGCGAGGCGACAAAACGATCGAGCTCTTCTCCGGCCTCGGCCCCCAGTCGGAAGGGCAGAAACGCCAGCAAGATTCCCAGGGCCACGGCCGCCAGCAGCCAGAAGCTGTGAAAACGGATTTTTCTCGGCATGTCGACCTCCTGTGTCGTTGATGCGCCGGCCGTTTGGCCGAGCGCCTCGGGTGTCGAGGGTGAACCTAGACACAAACCCCGGCCCCGTGGGGCTTGGAACGGCGAGCGGTCGCAATGCCGCGACGAGCGGCGGGCCACGCCGTACGGGCAACGGCGATGGTGGCGCCAGTTTGAACCGGCGGATCGAACGGGTGAAGAGACCGGCTAGCGCAGCAGCCGCACCGCGACTAAGGCCTCGGCCGCTTCGACACCCACCTGAGACCCTCGCCATCGGGCCAGGGCTTCGAGCGCTTCGAGTGAGCGAGCGGCGGGCGGAGGCTCGATCTGACTCTTGTAGCAGGCGGCGGCCTCGAGTTTTTTAGCCAGAAAGGGGCTGATGTCGACCCAGCAGTTGGGCAGGAAACCGGGCTCGACGTAGGGAATGTTCCAGTGAGTCTCGGACTGCACCTCGTAGCAGTAGATTTCCTCGACGCCGCGGCCGACCTCCGAGCTCGTCCGCCAGGCCACCGAGAGTGAATGAAACGTCTCACGGTGGTCGCGGTGCAGGTCGTAGGGAAAGGGCGCGTAGAGCACATTGGGCCGCACGCGCTCGACCAGCTCGAGCGTCAACCGATTGAGCTTCCACAATGGCTGCTCCGCCACCAATACCGCGGGCACCTCCTCGAAAATCAGATCCTCGGCGCCCAGCACCGCCATCGCCCGGCGAGCTTCGGCTCGCACCACCGTCCAGACATCGCGTGGCCACAGGGGGTGGGCTCCGTCGTCGCCGTGGCCGGTCACGATTGCCACCGAGACGTGGTCGCCCGCGTCGACGTGCCGCGCGATGGTCCCGCCGACACCGAGGGTCTCGTCGTCGGCGTGCGGGGCAACGACCAGGACGCGCTTTGAGGTCGTCATCGGCCCGAGACTACCGAATGACTTCTTCCGGCTTCGTAGGCACCGGGCCGCGGGGCTTTTCGATCAAAAACGATCCGATCGCCAGGGCGTCGATCCCGGTGGACCAGAACGTCCGAAAGGCATCGCGCGGTGAGCCGACGATGGCCTCGCCCTTGATGTTGAAAGAGGTATTGAGAAGAACGCCCACCCCGGTCCGGCGCTCGAACGCCTCGAGCAACCGGTGATAGAGCGGATGAGCGTCTCGGGAAACCGTCTGCACGCGGACCGTGCCGTCGGTATGGACCACTCCGGGGATCCGCTCGCGCGCCTCCGGAGTCGCCTCAAAGGCCATGATCATGAAAGGGGCCGACTCGGCCCGCTTGAGAAACCGCGGCGCCGACTCCTCGGTCATGCTGGGGCAAAAAGGCCGCCAGTACTCGCGGAACTTGATCGCCGAGTTGACCCGGTCGCGGGCTTCGACGGTGCGCGGGTCGGCCAGGATCGAGCGCCCGCCCAGCGCCCGCGGTCCTCCCTCGAGCGCTCCCTGAAACCAGGCCACCACCTTGCCGTTCTCGAGCAGCGCCGCCGTCTCCTCGGCGATGTCATCCGCCCTCCGGTAGGCATAGCCGCAGGACCGGATCTGGGTCTCGATCTGGTCGTCATCGTATTCGGGCCCCCAGAAAACATGCTCGGCCGCCGCAGGCCGGCGACCGGTCTCGGCGACGTGAAGTGCCACCGCCGCCCCGAGGCCCAAACCCGAATCGCTGGGAACCGGAAAGGGCGCCACCCGGTCAAAGAGTCCGCTCTCGCGGATCCGGCTGTTGAGCTTGACGTTGAGACCGACGCCCCCCGAGATACAGAGATCGGCCAGCCCGGTCGTCTCCCGGTAGTGCTCGAGAAGCCGCAGCACCGCAGTCTCGAGCGCCCGCTGGGTCTCGAATGCCAGGTCCTCGTGCACCGCCTCGATCGGCCGCTCGCCCAGGCGTGGCGGCAGCTCCAGAAGCGAGACCAGATGATCGGTAAAGCGCGCCGAGTAGGAGTGCGGTCCGTGGTGGAGAAACCGCGGGTCGACCGCGTAGTCGAACCCACACGGCCCAGCAGTGACGACCCGGCTCAGCTTTTCCCGGAACTCCGAGTGCTCGCGCCCGTAGGCGGCGAGCCCCATCACCTTGTACTCGCCGTCGTAGGCGCGAAACCCCAGGTACTCGGTCATGGCGGCGTAAAACCACCCGAGTGAGTGTGGAATCTCGATCCGCTCGATCGGCTCGAGTGTCGTCCCGGCGCCGCGCCACAGCGTGGTGCAATCGCTGTCGCCGGAGCCGTCGATCACCAGCACCAGGGCCTCGTCGAGGTCGGAAAGAAAGAACCCCGCGGCGGCGTGGGTGGCGTGGTGGGGATGAAAAACCAGCGGCGGGATCTTCTCCGGAGCCACACCGTAGAACTTCACCAGCTCTGCGCACAAACGATTCTCGAGGCGGTCGCGGCGAAACCAGGAGAGATTGGCGCGCTGCCACGCTCGGGTACCTTCGTCCGGCGGATACCGCCGGTTGATCCCCTCATAGAAAGCGGCCATCCCGTCGGAAGTCGGGTCGGCGTATCGGGGGCCGTCCCAGCCGTAGACAAACCGGTCCACTTCCTCGAGCCGCAGTCCTCCCTTGGCGAGACAGAAATCGATCGAGCGGATCGGGAAGATTCCGTCGGCGTGCTTGAACCGGATCAGCCGCTCTTCCTCGACATACGCCACGATCTCGCCGTCGCGGACCAGACAGGCGGCCGGGTCGTTGCCGTGGAAATAGCCGATGGTGTTCAAGAATTTAGACCCCGAAGTACCGGGCGTCGGGGTGGTGAAAGACCATCGCCGAGACGCTGGCCTCGGGGCTCATCATGTCGCCCTCTGTGAGCTCGACGCCGATCTCCTCGGGCCGTAGAACGGCAAAGAGCGGACGCTGGCCCTCGAGGTCCGGACACGCCGGGTAGCCAAAGCTGTAGCGTTTCCCTCGATAGCGGGCCGACAATCGGTCTCGCCGGGTGGTCTCGGGAGGGTCAGGGAAACCCCAGGCGGCGCGCAGCCTCCTGTGCACCAGCTCGGCGGCGGCCTCGGCGGTCTCGATCGCCAGCGCGGCAAAGGCGTGGCTCTTGAGATATTCGCCGTCCTCTTTCCACCGTTCCACCCGGTCGCGCACGGCGTTGCCGGCGGTGGTCACAAAAAGCGCCACGTGATCGCGGTCGAGCACATAGTCGGCGATACACAGGCCGTCCTCGCCGCGCTGGCGGGGGAACTCCCACTCGGCGAGCGGCGGGCCGCCGTTGCCATCGGTAAGGGTCAACCGGTTGGAGCGGCTCTCGGCCGGGAAGAACCGCCATACCACCTGGGCGTCCATGGCGCCGGCGCGAGCGATGCCCTGGAGCTCCTCGACCAGCTCGCGGAGCTTGGCCAGCTTCGGATCGCCTTCGCTCGCCAACCGCTTGACCGACCCCTTGAGACCCAGGTGCTTGGCGTAGAGCATCTGCGGGTTGAGCTCCGCCCACACCTCGTCGAGGTCGAGCGATTCGACGTGACGCTCGAGATCGGGTGGCCGCGGCACCGGCACGTCGAGACTCACATCACGGCTTCTCTCGGTTCCCGGCGCCGCCAGCTCGGGCGCCGGCATGGCGGCCCGCTCGGCGGCAGCCGAAACCGCCGCCTCGACTTCGCGCTCGAGCGCCGGACGAGTCTCGGCGTCGGTCAACCGCTCGACCAGCTCGAGCCCCTGCATGGCGTCCTTGGCATAGGTGCACAGCCCCCCGTAGGCCGGTGCGATCTTCAAATGAGTAAAGCGCGCGCTCAACGCGGCACCACCCACCAGCAGAGGCACGGCGATGCCGACCGACGCCATGTCGCCGGCCGAGAGCACCATCTGTTGCGCGCTCTTGACCAGCAGCCCGGACAGCCCCAGCACATCGGGCCGGTGCTCGTTCACGGCCTGGATGAGCTGCTCGCTCGGCACCCGGATCCCCAGATTGACCACCTCGAAGCCGTTGTTGGAGAGCACGATGTCGACCAGGTTCTTGCCGATGTCGTGCACGTCGCCCTTGACCGTCGCGAGAACCACCTTGCCGCGACTCGAGGACTCGCTCTTTTCCATGTGCGGCTCGAGACGCGCCACCGCCGCCTTCATCACCTCGGCGCTCTGCAGCACTTCGGCGACGATCAGCTCATTGTCGTTGAAAAGCCGCCCCACTTCGGCCATGCCGCCCATCAGCGGCCCGTTGACGATCTCGAGCGGGGTCGGCCAGCGCTCGTCGGTCAGGGCCTCGTCGAGATCCTCTTCGAGCCCTTCCTTGGTCCCTTCGATAATCGCCCGGGCCAGGCGTTCCTCGAGCGGCAGCTCGGAGCGCGGAGTTGCGGCGACCGCGGTCTTGCGGCCGCGGAAATGAGCGGCAAAGTCGGCCACCGCCCGCTCGCCCCCCTTGACGTCCCCCGGCTCGAGATAGATCAGCGCGTCGGCTAGATCGCGCTCCTCCTGCGGGATCTCGGCGAAACGGGCCAGCTTCTCGGTGTTGACGATGGCGGCGTCGAGCCCGGCCTGGGTGGCATGGTAGAGAAACACCGAGTTGAGGACCTCGCGCCCGGCGGTCGGCAGCCCAAAGGAGACGTTGGAGACACCCAGGATCGTCTTGGTCAGCGGAAACTCCGCCTTGAGCGCGTGCACGCCGTCGATGGTCAGCGCCGCCGAGCCGATATAGGCCTCATCGCCGGTGCCGCATGGAAAGACGAGGGCGTCCCACCAGATATCCTCCGGCGCGATTCGGAACTCGTCGGTGAGCAGCTCGTAGCTGCGCCGGGCCACCTCGAGCTTGCGCTCGACCGTTACCGCCATCCCCTGCTCGTCGATCGTTCCGACGACCAGCGCCGCGCCATAGCGCTTGGCGAGCGGCACCACCTGGTCGAAACGGCTGCGCCCGTCCTCCAGGTTGATCGAATTGAGGACCGACTTCCCCTGACAGTACGTCAGGGCGCGCTCCATCACCTGGGCGTCGGTGGTGTCGATCATCAGCGGCACCTTGACCATCCGCACCAGACGGTCGAGAAAGCCCTCCATGTCGGCGGCCTCGTCGCGGTCGGGGTCCTGCATACAGACGTCGAGGATCTGTGCCGCACCGCGCACCTGCGCCCGGCCGACCTCGGCGGCCTTTTCGAACTCGCCGGCGGCGATCAGGCGCTTGAACTTGCGGCTGCCCAAGACGTTGGTGCGCTCCCCCACCAGCAGCGGGCGGTTGTCGGCGTCGAGCTCGGCGGCCCGGATGCCCGAGATCATGGCGCGCTGGTGCTTGGAGGGGACCTGGGGTCTCTTGCCTTCGACCAGTCCGGCGAGCGCCTCGACGTGCTCGGGGCTGGTGCCGCAACAACCGCCCACGACCGAGAGCCATCCCGCCTCGATAAACCGCCCCAGCACTTCGACAAAGTGATCGGGACCCTGATGGTAGTCGCCCTCCTCGTCGGGCAGACCGGCGTTGGGCACACAGCCCACCCGCCGGCGCGACAGCTCCGCCAGGGTGCGGACGTGCTCGGTCATCAGCTCAGGTCCGGTGGCGCAGTTGAGACCCACATACAGCAGATCCCGGTGCAGCAGGGAGACCGCCAGGGCCTCGGGGTCCTGGCCGGCGAGCATCGTGCCGGTGGTCTCGATGGTGACCGAAACGGCCACTGGCAGACGCCAGCCGGCCGCATCAAAGGCTCGGTCGATGCCGATCAACCCCGCCTTGACGTTGCGGGTGTCCTGACAGGTCTCGAGCAACAGGTAGTCGGCGCCCCCCGCCATCAGACCCAGGGCCTGGACGCCAAAATGGTCCGCCAGCTCCTCGAAGGTCGCCCCACCGGTGACCGAGATCGCGGTAGTGGTCGGACCCATCGAACCGCAGACAAACCGCAGCCTCCCCGGCCGGTCGAATCGCTCACACGCGTTGCGTGCCAGCCGCGCCGAGGCCTCGTTGAGCTCGAAGGCGCGGTCGGCGAGTCCATACTCGGCGAGAACCAGCGGCGTGCCGCCAAACGAGTTGGTCTCGACCACGTCGGCTCCCGCCTCGAGATAGACCTGGTGCAAACGCTCTACGACGTCGGGGCGAGTCGAGCACAGAATCTCGTTGCAGCCTTCCAGCTCTTCGCCTCCAAAATCCTCCGCCGTCAGGTTCTCGCGTTGAAGCGCCGTTCCGGTCGCCCCGTCCAGCACCAGGATGCGCTCGTCCAAGGCGTCGCGCAGCGCCGCGTCGCGTGCCGCTCGATCCGGCGGACAGGCCGGAGCCTGAATATCCGTGATTCGTGGTCTGTCTTTTGATGGGCTCACTGCCTGACTCCCGGAAAACGTCTAAAAAAACCGCGCGTGATCGCCATCACGAGCGGGTCAAACCTTGATCTTCTTCATCAGCCGCTTGATGGCCTTGGAGCTCTGCATGACATAGAAATGGACCGACGGCACGCCGCGGTCCAGAAGCTCCTGGGTCTGCCGGGCGGCCCACTCGACCCCGATGTCGAGAACGTGCTTGGGGTCGGCGCGTTCGACCTCGTCGGCCAGCTCGGTCGGGATGTCACAGTAGAAGACGCTGGGGATCGACTTGAGCTGCTTCTTCGAGTTGAGGATCTTCAGCCCCGGGATGATCGGTGCTTCGATCCCCTGCTCGCGGCAGACGTCGACAAACTCGAAGTAGTGACGGTTGTCGAAGAACATCTGGGTGACGACATAGTCCCCACCGGCCTCCAGCTTGGTTCTGGTCTGGCGGATGTCGGTCTCCAGATTGGGGGCCTCGAAGTGTTTCTCCGGGTAGCCGGCCACACCGACCGAGAAATCGCACGGCTCGGCGTCGATCAGATCGACTTCCAGGTACTTCCCCCGATTCATGTCGTCGATCTGGCGCACCAGGTCGATCGCATACTTGTTGGCGCTGCGTCCGAATTGCAGTGGCTTGCGGAAGCCATTGTCGTCGCCCCGGATCGCCAGCACGTTGTCGATCCCGAGGTACTTGAGCTCGATCAGAAAATCCTCGGTCTCCTCGCGGGTAAAGCCGTGACACAGCACATGCGGGACGGCGTCGATGTTGTACTTGTTCTGGATCAGTGCGCACACACCCAGGGTTCCGGGGCGCTTGCGCTTGACCAACTGTTTGATGCCGTCGGCGGTCTCGCGGTATTCGATCTGGGCGGCATGGCTGGTGATGTCGATAAACGGTGGCTCGAACTGGACCAGGTCGTCGATCAACGCCAGCAGGTACTTGACGTGGCGCCCACGCAACGGCGGGATGATCTCGAAGCTGATGAGAGGGCGCGTCGCCCTCTCGAGGTGCTCAGTGACTTTCATAGGCAGAGCTCGAGGGCGTCGCACACCGCCCGATCAGGCGGACAGGCCGGAGCCTGAATGTCCGTGGTTCGAAGTTTGTCTCTTGATGGGCTCACTGTTTGACTCCAGAAAACCGTCCAACAAAAAACCGCTCGTGATCGCCATCACGAGCGGGTCGGAAAATCTGACGTTGGCTCGGACACTTGGTTGCCGGTTGGCCCCGGCCGCATCCCCGCACTCGCGGGATAGCACCTTGGGTGTCCGCCCCAGGTTGCCGAGCTCGGCGAGTCAATCACCGAACCGCTCGTGATGCAAGAAAAGCCTAGAAGAAAAAGAGAGGGCTTGTCAAACCTTGATCTTCTTCATCAAACGGCCCCTATTAAGATCCTCTACCGAGGATGGTGACCTCGGATAACAGATGGAAGAGAGCTCTCGCGCCGACGGTGGTGGCGGTGGCGCTCCTTTTCTCGGTCCTGGCGGTCGCCGAGTACCGCTCTTGGGCCGGTGTCCAGGCGCGCCTGACCAAGACCATCGAGTCGGCCGGAACGGCAGCCCGCAGCCCGGGCGCGGCCGCCGATATCTGGCGAGAGCCCGATCCGGCCGGCGCCGAGCTACGAGCTGCCCGCCTGGTCCTGGCCGACGAGTTGGACCGAGCTTGGCAGACCCGCCCACAGGGCGTCGATGCCAGCCAGAGCCAAGGAGTCCGGGCCGCACGGCTGGCCGAGATCGAGAAAACGGCACGACGGAATCTCGCCTCGAGACCTTCCTCCTGGCAGGCGGCGATGATCCTGGGCGCGGCGCGGTATCTCACCTCGGCACGCGGTGGCCGGCGAGGAACGGAATCGCAAGCCGCCGGCTGGCAGGCGCCGCTCGAGCTGGCCCGGGAGCTCGGCCCCGGCCGCCCCGAGCCGACGCGATTTCTGGCCGCCGCGGCGCTCAGCCAGTGGCAACGGTTGGGAGCAGCCGGGCGAGACCGCGCGACCGAGTTGATCCGGCAGGCCCTCGAGGATCCCGTGACGCTAGAGCTGCTTCTCGAACCGTGGATGAGACGCGCTCCTTCGGAGGCCGTCGCGCTCGGGGCCATCCCCGACCGACCGCAGGCCTGGGACCGGCTCGAGGACCTCTACGCCCGGACGGAAGACTGGGAACGGTTCGCCGCCACCCGCCCTCGCCGAGAGGACGCCCAGCGCCGAGAGCTCGAGCGACGGCTCGCAGGGGCCAACGAGCGGCTTGCGGGTGGCGACACGCGTGGAGGCCGCTCGTTGTTGCTGGCGGTCCTCGACGACACCGCCCCCGGCCGGCGGCACGTCCCCATCCTCGAGAGGGCCATGGAGCTGCTTCCCGCCGGACCAGTCGGCGAATGGCGTTCCCGTCGGCTCCGCGCCTGGCTGGATTGGGCGCGTGAACGGTGTCTGCTGGACGAATGCGCCCTATCGGCTTCAACCGTCGAGCGGATCGCGGGCGTCGCCGGCCTGGCCGAGTTACACGACCGCGCGGTTGTCGCGCTGATGGCGGGGCGGATCGACCGGGCGCGCCGGCTCGCCACCCAGGGCGGCAGCACGCTGTTGCCGGAATGGGGACCCTATCTGCTCCTCCAAGCCGACCTCCACCGGCGAGCCGGTGAGATCGAGCGCGCACGGGCGACGCTGAGACGGGTTCACGCAAGCTGGCACGGAACGCTCGCCTATCGCAACGCCGTGGACGCACTCCAGGAGCCGGCACCAACCAAGGGATCCGAATCCACCCTTGCGGCCGAGTGGAGCGGCGAGCAATGGCGCCGAAACGGCGACACCTACCGCCTCGAATTGATGTCCGCCCGCACTTGCGACGGTTTGCGAGTGGAAGCCTCGACCACGGGGCGAGGCTCGGCGGTCGAGCTGCGCTGGGACGGCGAGTCTCTGGACTGGTTCGCGGTGCAACCGGCCACTCGACGCCGGCTCGAGCTGCCGGTGGAGCCGGGCGCCCACGTCCTGGAGCTCGTTACGATCGCGGGAGAGCGGACGGTCCCGGATCGCGTTGCGCTTCGCGACTGCTCAGCGTAAGTCGCGCGGAGAGCGCCGCCCCCAGCGCCACCGCCACCGCAAAGGTGTTCGCGGGGAGCGTCGCACCGAAATCGAGCGTTGCGTGGACCGCGACCGAGGTAAGGACTCCCCAACCGGCCAACGCCGCCAACCGGTCTTCGGTGCGCCCCCCCCGGCCAAGCGCCCCCCAGAGCCCGCGCGCCAGGGCCACGAGCCCCGCCAGACCGATCGCCAGGCCGAGCACTCCCGTGGTGACGAGTAGCTCCAGAAAGTCGTTGTGGGTGCGGGTCCAAGTCAGCTCCAAATCTGCCGGCTGCACCAGCGGAAAGGTCTCTCGGAAACTCCCCAGCCCCGAGCCCGACCACGGGAACCGCCGCACCAGCTCAAGCGAGGCTTCCCAGACTCGAAACCGCCCCGCGCTCGCCAGGTCGAAGCGCGACGTGGCCAAGAGGCGTCCAAATCCCGCCTGGACTCCGACCCATCCCACCAGCGCCAAGCCGGAAAGAACGACCGCGACGATCGCCAGCCGGGGGAAGCCGGCAAACCGGATCGGCCCGGAGGGCCGCCGGCTGCGCGTTTGCGCCGTCCTCGAAGCCAGGACGGCCTGCGTCAGCGCGGCGGCCAGAGCGGCCGCCATGCCGGCTCTCGAGCCGGTGAACGCGAGACCGACAAACAGGAAAAGCCAGCCGAGCACCGGCGCCCCGACCCGCGCGAGCCGGGTCTCCACGCTACCCCGGCGCCGGCGAAGCGCCCACAGCATCCAGGCAAAACAGACCGCCAACGAAACTTCCAGCAAAACCGCCAGATGATTGGGGTTGACAAACGTGCCGCGCAGACGCGCTTCGACACCGGAAACGAAATCGCGCGCACCCAGAACCAATTGGAGACAACCGGCGGCCACGAGCGCCACGGCCAGCCACCGCCGGCTCTGCCGGCGCCGGCCGGCGACAAAGGCGGCAAAAAGCACACCCGCCGCCACAACCAGCGACACCGCCGCCGACCGGGAGCGGCCGGGGGCCAGCGACAGAGAAACCCGTTCGCCCTCACCGAGCCGGCCGGGCTCGGGGTCGATCCGACCGGTAGCGAGCTCCCCCTCGGCCGCTGCCACGGCTTCGGCCGCCAGCCGGAAATGCTCGGGGGAAACCCGGCGCACGATTCCAGCCGGCCATGGCGCCGCCTGGACCAGGCCGAGCGCCGCCAGAGCGAGGAGCGCCGCCAGCGGACCGAGCACCTGTCGCAGACTGCGTCTCGCCGACACGACCGCCGCTGCGACGACGGCGGCCAGGCCGATCAACCGGATACCGAGCTGGGTCGCCGGCGTCACGCTGCCGGCCGGAAGCGGGGCCCACAGGATCCCCGCCATCAGCAGGACTGTCGTGACGTTGGCGCGGGACGGTATCATTCGACTGCTTCGGGCGGCTGCTTCGGGCTCGCTTTGGAAGCCAGGACAGGATACGTCACGCCGGAACACCGGTCCGAACGATCAGCAGGCCAAGGGATGGATGTGCCAGAACGCGCCGCAAAAACGCTCCGCGTGGGGGCGTTGCTGTGGATCGCGGCGACAGTGGCCTCAGCTCAGTTCGCCCAGTACACCAGCCCGGGAAGTCTCGCCGCAGACGCCAAACCGCGCCACGAGCTGATCGAAGAAGGCTGGCGGGAGGCGCGTTGGCGCTCCGGCAGCTTCCGGCTCGACCCCCGGTTTGTGATTCGCAACGTCGGCTACGTCGACAATGTACTGGCGGATTTCGAAGGCGAGGAGAGGCTGTCGGATTTCCACGCCACCTTTGGCGCGGGGCTGGCCGCATACTGGCGCATCGGATCCCAGCTCTATGCAACCGCGTTTGCCGCGCCGGAGTACGCCTGGTGGCAGGACCTCGATGCGCTGCGGAACTTCACGTTCAGCGGTGGCGCCGGGCTGCACGCTTTTTTCAACCGCCTGTCGCTGTCGGTCGAAGGCCGGCGCCTCGAACGCGAGCGCCTGCTCAACGCCGAGCTCGAAGTGCCGATACGGGTCACGGACGAGAGCGCATCGGCGACCTTCGAGCTCGATGTCGGAAGCGTCCTGAGCCTGGTCACCGCGGCTTCGATCACCGACATCCGTCACGGTGACGAGATCAATGACCTCTTGGAGGGCTTTGACGCCGGGCGTCTGGACCGCGACGTCGAGCGGTTGAGGGCGGGCATCGGATTCGACGTCGGTCGTGACTTCGAGATCGTGCTCGGTGTGGAGGAACTGCGAACCGATTTTCTGATCGATCCGGCCGGCCGGTCGAGCTCGGGCACAAACCCATTTGTCGATCTGCGTTACCGCGGCAACCGGCTGCGCGCCGATCTGTCGGCGGTGAGCCGAAAGCTCGAGTTCTCGGAGCCCCTCGACCCGGCCACCCGGCCCAGTGCCACCTTCGACGAAACCACGGGTCTGTTCCGGCTCGCCGTCAACCTGGGAGAGAACACGAATCTGAATTTTTTTGGCGGTCGCAACCTAGTCTATTCGGCGCTCGACGACTCGGTCTTTTTCTCGGAGGAGCGAGTCGGCGCCAGCGTCCAGCGCGAGTTGGGCACACGGCTGCGGCTCATACTGCTGGGCGAGACCGGCGAGACCGAATTCGCCGACCTCGAAGGCGTCGCCGACCGGCGCGACGATTTCAGCTCGGTCGGCGGTAGCCTGATTTACGAGCTCGGGCCGGTTACCGAGCTGCGCCTCGAGATCTACGACACGCGCTTCGACTCCAACCAGCCGGAGTTCGACCGCTCGGCAACCCGAATCGGCATTCGTCTGAACCGCAAACGCGGGATTATTCCCCATTGACGATCGCCATTTCGGGGTCGCTTACGGCCGCGGGATGGACGTTTCGCAGATGGTAGAATATGGAGATGGTTTGTCCGCCGCTCACCCGTTTTACGGCCGGTCTTCTGGCCCTCCTGGCGGCTCCCCTGGCCCACGCGCAGGACCCCACGACCGCCCCGACATACCGTCTCGGGCCACAGGACTTGATCGAGATCTCGGTCCAGGAGGATGCGACTTTTGATCGGGAAGCCCGCATTTCGGAGGAGGGAACCATCGAGCTGCGTCACGTTGGCGAGATCCGGCTGGAGGGCCTGAGCGCTGCCGAGGCCGCCGGGGTCTTGCAGGACGCTATCGAGCAGTATTTGCAGCGCGCCACCGTAGAGCTCAAGATCCTCGAACACCGGGCGCGACCCATTCTGGTGGTCGGCGCGGTCGAGGAACCGGGCAATCTGCCCTTCTCGGGTCGCTGGACGCTCCTCCAGGCGCTGACTCAGGCCGGTGGACTCGCCGACGATCACGGCGACAAGATTCTGGTCTTGAGGCGCAGCACAAACGGGCTCTCGGACCGCCTGGAGATCGACGCCGCCGACCTGCTGGTGCACGGTGACCCGACCGTCAACGTACCGATCTTCGCCAACGATCTGGTCAATGTGCCCAAGGCGGTTCGCGTGACCGTTCATTGCATCGGCGAGGTCACCAATTCGGGCGCCGTCGTCTTCGACCGGGGGGATCGAGTCACGGTCATCACGGCTCTCGCCAGGGCCGGAGGCCTGACCGAGCGTGCGTCCAAGAAGGTCCGCATCCAGCGGCAGGGCCAGACCGACATCGCGGTAAATATCAACGACATCCGGCGCGGCAAGATCGCGGACGTAGAGCTGATGGACGGCGACGTCGTCTGGGTCAAGGAGTCGTTTCTATGAGCGACATCCTCCTGACCCAGGACCCCGGTGAGCTGGATGAGGGATCCGTTTTTGACCTCCACCAGTACCTGAGGCTGGTCGCCGAGAAGTGGCGCCTGATCGCGGTCGTCTGTCTGCTGACCACCCTCGCCGGGCTGGCGCTTTTCTTTATGACGCCCGAAAAATACCGGGCGACGGCGGTGATCCAGATCGAGCAGCGAAACCCGCTGGGAGTCACCAGCGACCGCAATCCGTGGCTCGAAACGTGGGCGACGGTGAAGTACTACCCGACCCAATACCGGCTACTCAGGAGTCGCGGGCTCGGAGAGCGGGTCGTCCGAGCCCTCAACCTGGTCGACGAGCCGGTCTTCAACCCGGCAAGGGCGCATCAGCGGCCGGCCGAGCCGAGCGCCGCCGGCGACGACCTCGCGGTAGCACAACTCGCCAAAAGACTCCTGGCCGGTGTGGAGATCGATCCAATCGAGAACACCGAGCTGGTGCGAATCACCTACGCCGGACACGACCCGGAGCTCACCGCCCGGGTCGCCAATCAGATCGTGGCCAGCTACATCGACTGGGAGATCGACAAGTGGTCGCAAAACGTTGGACGGACCTCGAAGTTCCTCGAAGACGAGATCGAGTCCCTCAAGGTGGAGCTGGAGACCAAGGAGCAACAGCTCAACGAGTACAACAAGAACTCGGACATCGTGACGCTCGACCCGGCCTCCAATCTGACCTTGCAGCGGCTGCAGAAGCTCAACGACGAGCTGTCGACAGCGACCCGTGAGCGGGTAGAGAAAGAGGCGCGCTACGTAGCACTCCGCTCGACGCCCCGCGAACGAATCGCCGACGAGGAATCGGGTGGACTCCTCGGCGAGATGAAACGCGACCTGGTTGCCAAGCAGCGCGAGTACGAAAGCAAGAGCCTGGTCTACAAGCCGAACCACCCCGACATGGTGTCGCTCAAGACCGAGATCGACGAGCGCGACCGGGTACTGCAGGGCGAGATCGACAGCCACTTTGCCAAGGCGGAGCAACGCGCCCAGGCCGAGTTCCGCTCGGCTCAGCGGCGCGAGAGCTCCCTGAGCCGCGAGATCGAGAAGGTCAAGGCGGAGGCTCGCGACCTGAGCCAGGTGTCGGTCGAATACAACCACCTGCAGATGGAGATCGACGCCAGTCGTCTCTTGCAGGACGATCTACTCCGGCAGCTGTCCAAATCCGATCTCAACGCCCGCATGTCGGGCGAGCGCGAGACCAACGTGAGGGTCATCGACACCGCGCTGCCGCCGACGAGCCCATATCGCCCGTCGCTCCAGCAGAACCTGTTTGTCGGCATGGCCGGGGGTCTGGTGCTGGGGATCGGGTTGATCCTGCTGGTGCATTTTCTCGACCGCACGGTCAAAACCGCCGAAGAGCTGGAGCGGCTCCTGGAGCTACCGGTGCTGACGGTGATCCCCGACATCAGCGAGTCGGGCGGCGCCTATGGAAACTACGGGTATGTATACGGCGGCCGGCGGAAGCGTCGTAAGAAGGGCGTGGAGGACGACAAGGCGCGGCAGATCGAGCGCATACCGGAGCGGCGACCCCGCCACGCGATCAGCGAGGCCTACCGCTCGCTGCGTACGGCGCTGTCGCTCTCCAGCGCCGAAGAGCTCGGCGCCATCGCAGTCACTTCGGCAGAGGCCAGCGAAGGAAAGACCGTCACCGCCGTCAACCTGGGCGTGGTCATGGCCCAGCTTGGCCGGCGAGTGTTGTTGATCGACGGCGATCTGAGAAAACCCCGGCTGCACAAGATCCTCGAGACTTCCAACCGGACCGGCCTGGTCAACTTTCTGGCGGGAGGGATGGAATTCGAAGACATCGTGGTCGAAACCGGAGTCGCGGGGATGTCGTTTGTGCCGGCCGGACCGCATCCGCCCAATCCGTCCGAGTTGCTCGCCTCCGATCGAATGGAGGAGATCGTCGCCCACGCCCGCACCCGCTACGATTTTGTGATCGTCGACACGCCACCGGTCCTGGCGGTGACCGACGCGAGCCTGCTCGCTTCGTACCTGGACGGCGTGGTGCTGTGTTTTCGCGCCAACAAAATCCTGCGCGAGGACGTTCGGGCTTGCCGCGCGCGGCTGCGACTCACCGAGGTCAAGGTCCTCGGCGCGGTGCTCAACCGCTACCAGCCGCAGAGAGGGGGCGGGCAGGGCCGCCGCTACATGTACTACGAGGCCTATGCCGAAGCGGTCGACGAGGATGTCTCCAGCTCCGCCGCCTAGCGCCCACAAGCTGCCTCCAGCAGCCCAAAACAGCCAGTGATCGACATCCATTTTCACTGCCTGCCGGCCGTCGACGACGGTCCGGACGAGCTCGCCGAAGCCGCCGAGATGTGCCGCGCGGCCGCCGCCGAGGGCTGCGAGGCGATCATTGCAACGCCGCACCAGAACCACGCCAGCTGGCCGAACGACAACCCCGCGGCGCTACAGAAGCTGCTCGCCCGGCTGCGCGAGGCCGTGGGAGAGCGTCCCCAGCTCTACCTCGGCGCCGAGATCCGAGTCGGCTCGAGCCTGTTGGAGAGCTTGCGCCGGCCGGGGCTTGCCGGTCTGTTGCCGCTGGCCGGTTCCCGCTACCTGCTCCTGGAGCTCCCCCGCCGCGGGCCCGGCCCCGACCCCGCAGAGCTGCTTCACGAGCTTCGACTCGAGGGCTGGAGACCGATCCTCGCCCACCCCGAGTTGATCGACGGCCTGGGCGACGATATCGAGCGCCTCGACCGGCTGGTAGCCGAAGGCGCGCTCTTGCAGGTGACCGCGGCGAGTCTTACCGGCGGATATGGCCGCAAGATCCGTAGCCGGACGCTGCGCCTTCTCCAGGCGGAGCTGATTCACTTTGTGGCCAGCGATGCACACGGCCTGCGTCGCCGCCCACCCGGTCTGAACCGGGCGCGAGAGGTCGTGGCAGCGCGGATGGGCGAGGAGACCGCGCAGTGCCTGACGACATCCAACCCGCGCGCCGTTCTCGCGGACAAGCCACTTCCGGTCCCGGTCGCCGCAGGCCGCTCATGAAGATGGGTCGCAAGCTGTCCGCGATTTGGATCGTCCTCGCCTGTGCCGCCCTGCCTGCGGCGCGGGGTGCGGACTCGTTCTATCTCGGCCTGTTCGAGCAGGGCACGGGCGACTATCTCGCCGGCGACTATGCGGCGGCGGTCAAGAAGCTGCGGGTCGCCTGTTTTGGCCTGCTCGACGAGCCCGAGCTCCTGGCCGAGGGGTTGGTTCGCCTGGCCCTGGCCCAAGACGGGCTCGGCGACGACGACGGTGTGCGCCGCGCCTACGAGCGCTTGGCCGAGATCGAGAATCGTTTCGGCGCCTACACCGCGCTGCAAGCGCCGACGACCATGCGGCCGCAGTTCGAGAGGATGTTGCCCCGCCGGATCGATGAGGAGGCACTCCAGCGAGCGCCCGTCTTCCGCGAGATCCTCGAACGGAAAAAGGCCAGCGAGCTCGCCGCTCTGGCGCCGGCCCGCCGCCGCAAGGAGCTTACTCGGCGCCTGGAACAAGACCCCGGGGACGTTGAGGCCTTGATCGCTCTGACCGAGCTCGACCGCAGCCAGGGGCGGTTGCGTCAGGCAAGAAAACGTGTCGCCAAGATCCTGGCTCGGGACCCCGTCCACGCCGGCGCGCTGTGCGCGCGCGGCCGTCTGGCCTTGGCTTCGCAGGACTGCGAGGCCGCTCTTGCCGATCTCGAGGCATGTACCGATCCGCCGACCGAGGCCGATCTGGCCGCCGCGTACGAGGTGTGCCGGACGATGGACGACGGCCCTCCGGTGCCGCTTGCAGCGGCAGGCGCAGCCCCTGCCACCGAGGAGAACGCCTCGGCAGAAGCACCGGTGACCTTTGACGGCCCCACCTTGAGCCTGTCCCCGGAACCGGAGCCCGAGCCGGAAATTCCCCAACCAGCGGCCACGGAGCCGCAGCCCCCTGCAACACCTCCGGTGGATGAGCGTCCGGTAGATGAGCCTCCGGTGGACGAGCCCGCGGCTGCTGAACCTTCAACGACACCGCAAGCGACACCGCCCGAGGCCCCAACAGCGGAAACGCCCGACCCGGCGAAGGTCAAAGCGGTCGTGGACGCCTGGGCGCGGGCCTGGTCCGAGCAGCGCCCCGACGACTACCTGTCTTTCTACTCGGCCGTTTTTGTGCCGGAAGAGGGGCTTTCCCGCGAAGCCTGGAGCGAATTGCGTCGCCGGCGAATCGAGCAGCCACAACATATCGAAGTGGACATTTTGATTCTCTCGACACGGCTCGAGCGCAATCGGGCCTCGGTGACCTTTCTTCAGGACTATCGGTCGGATCGGTTCCAAGACCGGGTCCGCAAGGTCCTCGAACTGCGCCTCGAGGAAGACCAATGGCGGATCGTCCGCGAAAGAGCCGCTCCGTAAGACCCTTGCGCCTTGGTGATTTGACCGCCCGAGGAGCAGATCGTAATATTTTGCCTCAACCCGAAGGGGGACCCCAGATGTCGAAGACTCCACCGTACAGCATGAATCGGAGCAAAATGTCCGGCCGCGGCTTGGCGTTCGTCACGCTTGTCCTGGGCTTGACGGCATCGATGGGTCCGGCCGCCGCGCAGACTCTCACGCTGGACACCGTAGCCTGCCTGCCGCGTGAAGCCAACGCGGTTTTCCAGGCAACGGCGCGTCCGGAGGTCTCCGGCAGCGACTCGGTGCGACTCTATTTCCGGCGGCTGCACCGAACCGGCGGCTACTACTGGACCGAGCTCACGGCGGCTGGCGGCGGCTCCTACTGGGGTGTCTTTCCCAAGCCCGAGAATCGCGAGCAAAAGGACCTCGATGACGAGTGGTGGGAGCTGCTCAAGGATCGGGATTGGATGCAGATCGACGACCGCGACCGCGAGTGGCTCGAGGACTGGATGGACTCCCAGGAATGGGAAGCCGCGGAGTACTACGCCGCGGTAATCGGCCACGACGGTACCGAAAAGGCGCGGACCGAGACCCATCTTGTCGAGGTCCTGGACCGCGACCAGTGCGTTGTCGGCCTCGACCGCTCGCAGCTTGGGCACACCCAGAACCTCACCATCGGCGAGACCTCGCCGACGCAACGGGAGCGCGAGGTCTTCCACTGGCTCTGCGACGGCATCGTGACCCGCGTCGATGACGAGGGCATCCTGCGCCCCGACGAGTACTGCCGTTCCTGCGTGATCGCCGGTTGGATGCCGCTTGCGACCGGCGCCGCCGCTCTGGTGACCGGAACCACCATCGACAAGCGCGAGCCCCGGACGGTCTCCTCAACCCAGCCCGAGTAACGGGCGCGGGCTGCACTCGGCCGAGACTTTGGCCCGGGCAATGGACGCGGACGCTGTCGCGGGAAAACTGCGGGCGTCTATCCGCGACCGCACGGCCGAGATCGGGGTGATCGGTCTGGGCTACGTCGGGCTGCCGCTGGCGGTCACGTTTGCCGAAGCCGATTTTCGTGTCACCGGCTTCGACACGGACGCAGCCAAGGTCGAGAGCCTGCAAGGCGGCGACAGCTATATCGCCTCGGTCGACGCGGCGCGTGTCTCGAATCTTCGCAATCGGGAAAACTTCCACCCGACGGCCGACCTGACGCGATTGGGCGAGCCCGACGCCCTCATCATCTGCGTCCCGACTCCGCTCGGCGAGGACCGGCAGCCCGACTTGCGCTATGTCCTCGACACCGTCCGGGCGATTGCCCAGACGTTGCGGAGCGGACAGTTGATCGTCCTCGAATCCACAACCTATCCCGGCACCACCCGAGAGGTCGTGTTGCCGGTCCTCGAAGAGAACGGCCCGGAAGAGGGCCGGTTCTTTCTCGCCTACTCGCCCGAGCGCGAGGACCCGGGAAACCGGGTCTTCAGTGTCGCCTCTATTCCCAAGGTCGTGGGCGGCATCGACCCGGTTTCCACGGCCCTGGCGGCCGAGCTCTACGGCTCCATTGTGCCCGAGGTGGTCACGGCTTCCGGCCCCGATGTAGCCGAAGCAACAAAACTCACCGAAAACGTCTTTCGCGCGGTCAACATCGCGCTGGTCAACGAGCTCAAAGTGGTCTACAGCCACCTCGGGATCGACATCTGGGAAGTGCTGGACTGCGCCGCGACCAAACCCTTCGGTTTTATGCGATTCAACCCGGGGCCGGGGTGGGGCGGCCACTGCATACCGATCGATCCGTTCTATCTGGGTTGGAAGGCACGCCAAGCCGGTGCCGACGCGCGTTTTATCGAGCTCGCGGGCGAGATCAACGTCGAGATGCCCCGGTGGGTGGCGAACCGGTTGGACGAGGCGCTGCGCACGCGGGGCAAGACCCTCCGTGGAAGCCGGGTGTTGCTCTTGGGTTTGGCTTATAAAAAAGACGTTTCCGATCCCCGCGAGAGCCCGGCGTTCGAGTTGCTTTCAATCCTCGAGAGTCGGGGCGCGGAGGTCGGGTACCACGATCCCTACATCGCCGAGGCACCGGCGATGCGCTCGTGGAGCCATCTCCCCCCGTTGCAATCGCTGCCGCTCGCGCCCGAGATGCTGGCGCGCCAGGACGCGGTGGTGGTGGTCACCGATCATTCGGACGTGGACTACGACATGATCCTCGAACACTCGGCTCTCGTGGTCGATACCCGCGGCGTCTATCGCCAACCCTCCGATAGAATCGTAAAAGCCTAACGGCCGGCCGGGTCGGCCTCGAGGCCGACCTCGAGATTGGCCGGTGGGGGCAAATGGCGGACATTTTCATATCTACTTCGAGCTTTGCGAAGGTCTCTCAGCAGCCGCTGGATCGACTCGCGGCCGCCGGTTTTGAGTATCGGCTCAATCCCTTTGGGCGCCGCCTTGAGGCCACGGAGACCGCCGATTTGCTGACCGGGGCCGTCGGACTGATCGCCGGGACCGAGACGCTGGACCGCGGCGTTCTCGAGGCCGCCGACGCTCTGCGGGTGATCTCCCGTTGTGGCTCGGGGCTCGAGAACATCGATCTCGAGGCGGCCGCCGAGCGCGAGATACAAGTTTTTAACACCCCTGACGCGCAGGTCGATGCGGTCGCCGAGTTGACGCTCGCCGCCATGCTCAATCTTCTGCGCCATGTGCGTCAGGCGGACGCCGGTGTGCGCGCAGGCCGTTGGGACAAGCCGATGGGACGCTTGCTGCGCGGAAAGACCGTCGGCATCGTCGGTCTGGGACGGATCGGTCGGGCCCTGGCTCGTCTCCTGGCACCTTTCGACACCCAATTGCTGGCCCTTGACGTCGAGTCGGACAAGGTCGTTGCCGAGGAGCACAAAGTCTCGTACACGACGCTCGAGACACTGCTCGCCGAGTCGCACATCGTCAGCCTTCATCTGCCCCTCACTTCGGCCACCCGAGGTCTCATCGACCGACCGGCTCTCGAGGCCATGCGCAGTGGAGCGCTGCTGATCAACTGCGCCCGCGGCGGGCTGGTAGACGAGGACGCTCTCGCCTCCCTGCTCCACTCCGGTCATCTGGGCGGCGCCTACCTCGATGTGTTTGAATCCGAGCCCTACGACGGACCCCTGATCGGAGCCCCCAACACGCTCTTGACCCCTCACATCGGTTCCTACGCGGCAGAAAGCCGGGCCCGAATGGAGAGCGAGGCGGTCGACAACCTCCTCGGGTTTCTCCGCCGGGGGACACACTCTTGACCCGAGTTCTGGTCACCGGCGGATCCGGTTTCCTGGGGAGTTTTCTCGCCGACGCCCTGGCGAACAAGAGGTTCGAGGTCACGGTGTTCGATCGCGAGCCGTCTCCGTATCTGCGACCCGGGCAACACATGGTGGTGGGTGACGTGCGCGACCAAGAGACCCTGGCAGCGGCGGCGGCCGGGTGCAGCGCCGTCTTCCACTTCGCGGCTCTGGCCGACCTCGAGGAGGCGCGCACCCGCCCCACCGAGACCGCCGAGGCCAACATTCTGGGGACCATCAACGCGCTGCAAGCCGCGCATCGAGCCGGTGCACACCGTTTTCTGTTTGCCTCGACCGTCTATGTCTACAGCCGCGCCGGCGGCTTCTACCGGTGCAGCAAACAGGCCTGCGAGGCCTATATCGAGGAGTTCGAGCGGCAGTATGGTCTCGAGTACACCATCCTCCGCTATGGCAGCCTCTACGGGCCGCGTTCGGACGAATCAAACGGTGTCTACCGGTTGCTCAAGCAGGCCGCCGGGGACGGCCGGGTCCAAGCCGTCGGGCATCCCGACGACACCCGGGAATATCTGCACGTCGAGGATGCGGCCCGCCTGAGCGTCGAGGCGCTCGAGCCGGCCTACGCCAACAGCCACCTCGTACTCACGGGGTCCCACCCAACTCGTCTTCGGGACCTCTTCACCATGTTCTCGGAGATCCTGGGCCGGGAGCTGGCGGTCACGTATGAGGCGCCGGAAGCGGAGGGAGACCCTCACTACCGGGTGACTCCCTATACCTTTACGCCGCGGATCGGACGCAAGCTGACGGCGCGGCCCTTTGTCGATATGGGACAGGGTATTTTGCAGCTCCTCGACGAGCTGCACGATGGCGGGGGGCGGCCGAGCCAAGAGGGCTCGTCGCTGTGAAGCGTCGGGCCTCTCTTCTCGTAAAGCAGATCCTGGCCCCCCTCCTCTATCGCCACCGTCCGGTCGGGCTGGAGCCACACCGGCAGTATTTCTACCTCGACTGGCTTTACAAAACCCGCCGGATCGAAGGCGCGGTCCTCGAGATCGGCTGCAACGTCGGCGGCACTGCCGCCCTGGCCCGCGAGATGCTGCACCAAATCCAATGCGACAAACGCTACGTCTGCGTCGACACTTTTTCGGGTTTTGTCCGCGAACAATTCGAAACGGATCTCGAGCTCGGCAACAGCCCGCGGCGGCGGCGGTCGTTCTCGGCCAACAGCCCGTCGCTGGCTCGCCGGGTCCTCTCGCTCCACGGAGCCGCGGACGTCGAGCTCGTTCCGGGCGACATCGTGGATCTGGAACCGAGCGTCCTTCCGGATCCGATCTCGCTCTGTCTGATCGACGTCGATCTTCACGACCCCGTGCTTGCGGCTCTCCGTAAGACCTACCCGCGACTCGCCACCGGCGGCGTCATCCTGGTAGACGACTGCGACAAGGGCAGTGACTGGCAGGCGCGCAAAGCCTATGAGTCCTTTGTCGAGGAGCAACGGATCGACTCCCGCATCGAGTTCGGGATGGGCGTTGTCACGGCGTCCTGAAGACCGTGCCCGCAAGGCTCCTCATCCCGCATACCGCGCTCGGTCAAGGAGGTGCTGAGAGAGTCCTGGTGCGGCTTCTGAAAGAGCTGAACCGCGACTTGTTCTCGCCGGCGCTCGTCATGATGAGACCGGACGGCGAATTCCGGGACGCGGTGCCGGCCGATGTTCCGATCTTCGACCTCGACGCCGGGAGCCTGTGGCGGGTCATCCCGCCCCTGGCGAGTGTTCTGCGGCGCGAGCGCCCCGAGATCGTCTTCTCGATGGGCGCCATGAGCGTGCCGACGGCACTGGCCCTGAAGCTCGCTCGCACACGGCCCCGGTTTGTCATCTCCGAGCGCAACATGCTCGACCACACGCGTCTTACCGCCAAGAGACGGCTGCTCACGTTGCTCAAGCGGAGGCTCTATTCGGGTGCGGACGGCTTGATCGCCGTCTCCGAGGGGGTCAAAAACGACCTGGTGCGCAAACTGCGGCTGCCCCCGGAGCGCGTGTCCGTGCTGTTCAACCCGATCGTCGCCGACGATCTGGCGGAGCGCGCCGCGGCCCCACTCGAGCATCCATGGTTCGACGGCTCGGTCCCCGTGGTTCTGGCCGTTGGACGGCTGGTCCCGCAGAAGGACTACCCGACGCTGCTGCGCGCGTTTGCCGAGGCGCGGAAACGATACGCCTCCAAGCTGGTCATTCTGGGCGAGGGGCCGTTGCGCCCCGAGCTCGAAAAACAGGTGGCCGCCCTGAAGCTCGAGGGCGACGTCTCGCTGCCGGGCTTCGACCCGAATCCGTTTCGCTACATGGCTCGCGCCCAGGTCTACACGCTGTCATCACTTCACGAAGGGCTTCCGGGCTCTCTGATCCAGGCGATGGCCAACGGCGCGGCGGTTGTCGCCACCGACTGCCCCTCCGGGCCCGCCGAGATCATCGAAGATGGAGTCGACGGCAAGCTGGTTCCGGTCGGCGATGTCGACGCCCTGGCCTCCAGTATCATGCAATTTCTGAAGGACGCCGAAATACGCCACCGCTTGGGTGCTCGCGCCCGGCGATCGGCACAGCGATTTCGGGTCGAGCCGGTGGTGCGGCGATACGAGCAAGTACTACTTGGCCACGATTCGCCCGACCTTGTCATCGAGAATCCGGGAATCGAGAGCAGATGAACGCGGCCATCATCACCGCCCGTGCCGGCAGCAAGTCGATCGCGGACAAAAACGTTCACCCGGTGGCGGGGGAACCGCTGGTGAGCTATCCCTGCCGAGCCGCGCTCGAGTCCCGTCGAGTCGATGAGGTCTTTGTATCGACCGACGGCGAGGCGATCGCCGAGGCGTGCTCATCGCTGGGTGTCGGGGTCATTCGACGGCCCGTCGAGCTGGCGGGCGACAGCGTCAACCACGGCGACGTGATCCGCCATGCCGTCGAATGGGTGGACGCCCGCCGCGAGAACCTGGAGAACATCGTGCTCCTGCTGGGAAACACGGTCATGATCGACGGGCCGCTTCTCGACCAATGCCTCGAGACACTCGAGAACCGATCCGATCTCGACTCGGTGATGACGGTCTGGGAAGCAGCGGACGACCACCCGCTGCGCGCCCTCGAGATCGAAGACGGGCTGCTGCGGCCCTACGGCGGCGAGCGCGACGTATCCACCGAGCGCCAATCGTATCCACCGGCGTACTACTACGATCAGGGGGTTTGGGCCTTTCGCAAGGAATGCGTCCAGCGCCGCGACGGACCCAACCCCTGGTGGTGGATGGGACGACGATGCCATCCCATCGTGCGGAATTGGGTGACGGGACGGGACATCCACACGACGCTCGATCTCCGGATCGCCGAGTGGTGGCTCGACGCTTTGCCCAGCGTCAAGTCTCTCTAATGCCGGCGGCGTTCGGGACGCTTTCGCTTGGGACGTTTTCGGGGGTGGCCTCGGTCGTCTTTGATTTTGACGGCGTCATCATCGAGTCCACCGAGATCAAGACCCGGGCCTTTCTCGAATTGTTCGGCGACTATCCGGAGCATCTGGAAGCCATCCGCCACCATCACCTCGAGCACCTGGGACAATCGCGATTCGAGAAGTTCGCCTGGATCTACCGGGAGCTTCTGGGACGCCCGCTTTCGAGCGGCGAGTCGGAACGGCTGGGAGCCGAGTACTCCGCCCTCGTTCTCGACGCCGCGCTCGCTTGCCCCATGACCGCGGGCGCGCGCGAGGCGCTGGAAGCGATGCGCGGCAAGATGCCCGCTTTTGTCGCTTCGGCAACCCCCCAACAAGAGCTCGAACAGATCCTCACGGGCCGCAACCTGGCGACCTACTTCGAGAGAGTGTGGGGCGCGCCGACCCCAAAAACCGAGGCAATCCAGCAGGTTCTGGCCGACCTCGGCCTCGTCGCATCGGAGCTCTTGATGGTAGGAGACGGCATCACCGACTATCGCGCCGCCGAGGCGACCGGCGTCCGGTTTATCGCCCGCTCGTCCCCGGGGAGCCAGCAGGATTGGTCGAGCTATCCCGTCGCCTGTCTCCCCGATCTGTCCACGCTGCCCGCTCTGCTTGGGCTCTAGCCTGGATGCCCTCCGGTCAGACAAAAAAAGCGGTCAGGGCCTTTGTCTGGCTGTTCACCGGGACCGGGCTGATGTCCGCCCTGCGCATCCTGGTGGTCATTTTTCTCGCACGGCTGCTGGTGCCTCGCGACTTCGGTCTCCTGGGGGCGGGTTTGCTGGTTATCAGCTTCTCAGAGCTTCTCGCCAAGCTGGGGGTTGGCTCGGCACTCGTCCAGCTCGAGGAGACCGATCCCAAGATCCGTCGCACGGGGTTTACCTTGTCGTTGATCCTGGCCGCCGTCGTCACCCTACCTCTCTGGTTTGGCGCCCCGACCGTCGCGGCCTTTTTCCGCATGCCGGATCTGGCGCCCGTGGTCCGGTGGCTCACCGCGCTCCTGCCGCTCAACGCCCTTGCGGTCGTCGCCACCGCCATGATGGAGCGGGAGCTGCGCTTTCGTCGCATCGCGATCGTCGAGACAGCCGCCTTCGCCGTCGGTTATGCGGTCGTCAGCCTCGTCCTGGCCGTTGCCGGGCTGGGAGTCTGGGCGCTCGTCACCGGCACGCTGACCCATACCGCATTGCGAACGGTGCTCTTTCTCGCCTTTCAGCCGCACGAGAAGAAGCCGCTGCTCGACCGCGATTCGTTGCGTCGACTGATGCGGCTCACCGGAGGGTTTGCTCTGACGAGGGTAGGGGCCTTTTTTTCCCTGCAGGGTGACAACCTGGTCGTGGGGCGCTGGCTGGGGGGCGAAGCGCTCGGCTTCTACACCCGCGCCTATGCCTTGGCAGCAGCGCCGGTCAACCTCCTGGCTCGGGCCCTGGGGCGGGTCTTGTTCCCCACCCTGGCCCAGGTCCAGCAAGACAAAGGAAAGGTGGCTTCGGCGTTCCAGCGCACCTTGGCGATGCTGGCACTCGCGACCCTGCCCCTCGCCGCGGCGCTGGTGTTCATCGGACCGGAGCTGATCGACGTTCTGCTCGGAGCGGGCTGGACAGCCGCGATCGTACCCTTTCAGATTCTCGCCATCGGGTTGTTTGTCCGTTCCGCCCACAAGATCTGCGCCGCTCTCGCCAGCGCGATGGGCGCCGTGTACCGGCTGGCAAACCTCTACGCGCTGTACGCCCTGATGATCCTCGCCGGCGCCTGGCTGGGACACCGGTGGGGGCTGCCCGGCGTCGCAGTCGCCGTTCTCGGAGCCGGCGCAGCGCACCTGCTGCTGATGACCGGACTCTGCCTGAGCCTGACCGGCTTGACCTGGCGCGAGCTCGCCCGATCGCTGACGCCCGCGGCTGTCTATACCGGGGCTATCATTGCAATCCTGGGCCCTTGGACACTTTTTACGAGGGCCTCGGGGGTTCCCCAGATCGCGACTCTGGCGGGCGCCGCAGCGGCTCTGGCCGGGGTCTACGGCCTGTTCTATTGGGTTGCCTCGGTCACGACGTTTGGCAAAAAACAGCAAGAGTTGATACGCCTTCTGATTCGGCGGAACTACCCGTGAAGCTCCTGATCGATCGGCAGTCCAGGTTGCCGCGCCTGTGGTCGAACTCGGTCCTGAGGCAGATCGCGCCCCTGTTCTCGGGGGACGCCATCAACGTCTCGGGCTGGGATGACCGTGACAAGGAGGGAGGTCGCTACAGGGACTATTTCATCTCGGTCGATCGCTACCACGTCAGCAACCATGCCGGGGAGCGCGGTCTCGAGGACGACGGTGGGGTGACCGATTTCGCCATCGATCTCGAGGGGCCGCTCGCCGACGAGCTGGTCGGGCGGTTTGACGTCGTCTACAACCACACCACCCTCGAGCACATCCTGAATGTGAGCACGGCCATCGACAATCTCTGCCGGATGACTCGCGACGCCGTTATCGTGGTCGTCCCGTTTGCTCAGCACCTTCACTACAACGAGTCCTGGGGAGACTACTGGCGGTTCACCCCGATGGCCCTACGCCGCCTGTTCGAGCAAAACGGCCTCCAAGTCGTCTTCGAGGCCGCCAGCCCGGCACCGAAGGCTGGTGTGTACCTGCTGCTGGTGGCGAGCCGCGCTCCCGAGAAATGGCGAGGCAAGTTTCCCGCCTGGGAGCCGGTTGAACGGCTCGGGGATTGGATCGGCGACACGTTTTTGCGGCGGGTTCGCCGGCGCCTGATGTCCCTTCTCTCCGCGCGGTAACGCAGAAGAGGGGCTTGACAAGCACCATGGCCGGCAGCAGCTACCCCGCAAGAGACCTGTACAAGGCGGACAACGCCGCCGACTATCTCGTCCGGCGAAAGGGGCAGAAAAAGTGGATCGTCGAGCAGGAGGCCTTTGAAGGGCTACTGGCGCAGCTCCCTGCGGGGAGCCGAGTTCTGGACGTTCCGATCGGTACGGGTCGCTTTACGGACGCCTACCTCCGTTCGGGCCATACCGGATACGGCGTCGACATCTCGCTCGACATGCTGTCCCAGGTGGGCCGGCCGGGGCTGGTGCAGGGAGAGGCCGAACGGCTTCCGTTTCCCGATTCCAGTGTCGATTGCATCCTCAGCTCGCGTTTTCTGAATCTCGTTCCGCCGCCGGTCCTGGCATCGGTGATCGCCGAGTTCGCCCGGGTCGCGCGCGGCCGATTTCTTCTGGAAGTAAGAGTCTCGGCACCGTGCGGCCGGCTCAAACGGCTCGCCAAGGCCGCGGGAGAATTTCTGGCCCACCCCCGGTCTGCTGCCCGCCGGATGTCGCTCGCGATCCGGCAGCGCCCGGGCACCGGAAGATCCCCGCGAGGTTACTTCATCCATCCGGTCGACGAAGTACACCGCGTCTTCGCCGCCAACGCTCTGCGGGTGCGACGGATCCTCGATCTGCCCGACGGATCCTCGTACACCCGGCTGCCGCTGCGGTTCACGCCTCTGCGCATTTATGTCCTCGATAAAAAGCAAAACCGCGCCGGCTCGCGACCCGCAAGCGGCCAGAGGGCCGGATCCCGATGACGATCGACGTCGAGCTGCTGGGCCTTCCCGGAAGTGGCAAGACCACGCTCGTAGCGGCGGCGCGGGACCGGCTCCAAGGCCGGGTCGGCATCGGATCGATCGAATCTCCGACCGGAAGCGCGCTGCGGAAAACGATCTTCTACGCGCACTATGTGCTGCAGAACCCACTGTACGCACTTCTGTCCACTCGGGCAATTCTGGCGTCGGGCCAGCGTTCTACCGGCGATCTGGGCCGGGTCACCACCCTGTGGCTCAAGAGGTGTGCCAGGGTCGAGCGTCGGCGGGCACAGCCTCAACCCGAGGTCCGGCTGACCGACGCCGGGGTTCTTCAGGCATTGTGGTCGATCGCCTTCTCGAGCAAGGACTCTCGTCTGCCCCCGACCCGATGGCGGCCGATTCAGACCCGTATGCCGGTGCCCGACGTGGTCTTTGTGGTCGAAGCACAGCCCTCGACGATCACACGCCGGCTCGCAGACCGGCCGGGGCAGACCAGCCGGCTGGAGAGGCAACTCGAGGCCGGGCCGCAATCGCTCGCGCGGGCAGCGCGGGCCCTCGACAGCGTTCTCGAGCTCGTGCGACCGCTCGCTCCCGAGCGCATCGCGATCGAGAAGCTCGACAACGACCTCGACGATGCGCTCGAGCGCAACGCCGGACAGATTGTCGAGACCGTGTTGCGTGCGGCGCGGTCGGGCCCGGCGGGGGCCCGCGGGGGCACACGGACTTGAATATCCTCTATCTGTCTTTTTCCTGGCTGCCGTCGCGGCGCGCCAACAGCGTCCATGTGATGAAGATGGCGGACGCCTTCGCGGGCCTGGGACACGACGTCACCCTGGTGGCCAAACGCTCGAACGAGGACACCGGCCCGGCGGACGACTATGCCGACTACGGGGTCGAGCCTCGGTTCGAGATCGTCAAACTGCGGCGGCCTGCCAGACGGGGAGGAGAGATCGTCTACTGGGCCGGAATTGTCCGCCTGCTCTTCAAAAAACGGCTTTCCAGAATCGAGCGGCCCGATCTGGTCTATTGCCGTTATCTTCCGGGGGCTGTAACCGCCGCGGCGCTCGGTCTGCCGGTGGTGTACGAAACCCACGGACTGCCGCAGAATCGGTTGCACGCCGTCCTGTTGGGATACCTGTTCAAAAGACGGGCCCTCCGGCGCCTTGTTCTCATCTCGGAAGCCCTGCGGACCGACTTTGAGCGCTACGGACGGCTCCCAAAACACGTCGACACGCTCGTGGCCCACGACGCCGCCGACCTGTCGGGGTGGCAAGAGACCGAGGGCGATCCTCCGGACGAGCGCTTGGTGGACCCGGCCACTCACCACATCGGCTATGTGGGGAGCCTCTACTCGGGCCGCGGCTTCGAGTTGATGGCCGAGCTGGCCAAGGCGATGGAAGACTGCACCTTCCACATCGTCGGAGGGAACGATCGGGAACTTCGACGGCTCCGGTCCCACAGCCTCCCGGCAAATCTGATTCTCCATGGCTTTGTCCGGCCCTCGCAACTACCACGCTACTATCGGCACTTCGACGTCCTGTTGATGCCCTATCAAGATCAAGTCCAGGTGAGCAGCGGCAAGCTGGATATCAGCGCCTGGATGTCGCCGATGAAGATGTTCGAGTACATGGCGTCGGACAAGCCCATCGTGTCGTCCGATCTGCCCGTTCTCAGAGAGGTGCTGGAGGACGGACACAACGCACTCCTGGTGCCGCCCGACGACGTCGCCTCCTGGCGACGAGCCGTCCGGCGGTTGCTCGAAGACGGACATCTGAGCCGGCGGCTGGCGTCGACGGCCCGGAAAGAAGTGGCCGAACATCACACCTGGGCGGGCCGTGCGCGCCGGGTCCTTCCCCAAGCTTGACCTTGCCAAAGATCGACTTCTTTTTCTCAAGCCCGGGACACCACGTCGAGACCTTTTTGCCGCTTGTCCGCCGGCTGCAGGAGCGACCGGGGATCCACATCCGAGCTCTCTCCCTGTGTGAGCTTCGAGGATTGGCTTCGCCTGCGGAGCTTTTCGAGAACGTGGGTGTCGAACTCATCCGGCTGTTTCCACCACGTCTCCGTTCTTCGCCCTCGAGCGGCGGTTGGGGAGATCCGGGTTCGTCGCGTCCGCGCCGGTTGGCTCGCCGCCTCCTCTGGACGACCCTGCTCCGCCCAGCGGTGCGAAAGAGCCTCGCCTCACCCGCGGATCTGGCGGTCGTGCCCAACGATAGCGCCTATCCTTACGACCTCATTTGCAGGCTCTTCCGCCGCCGCCACGTGCCCTTCCTGCTGGTACAGGAGGGAATCCGGTACGCCCCACCCGAATCGGCCGAGTCGGCGTCCTCACGCCAGGGCGCCGGCGGCGCCACCGCGATCGCGGCTTGGGGCCGCAGCAGCGCGCGCTATTTTTGCGCCAGCGGAGCACCGGAGCACCGCATCACGCTCACGGGCTGCCCCCGCTTCGACGTGATCGAAAACACCGATTGGGGGCCTCGAGCCGCCGCGCTCGCCGCCGACCTCGGCATCGGAACGACCAAGGTGCTCTTTTTGTCCAACCCCATCGACGATCTCGGATTCTGCACGCCGTCCGAGAAGACCGCTCTTTTCGAGAGCTTTGTCCAACGGCTCGCGCCAGTGTTCCGGACCTCGGAAACGGACCTGCTGGTCAAGCTGCACCCGAGGGAGTCGATCGAAGACTTCCGTCGGGCACGGGATCGAACTCCGTTCGCCGGTCGAGTCCGTATCTTGCAACAAGAGCCTCTGTATCCATTGCTTCACCTGGCCGACTCCGCCGTGACGTGGGGCTCGAGCGCCGGCCTCGAGGCCATGCTCTTTGGTCTGCCGCTGGCCGTCCTGGAAGTGCCGGGCGCCGGCTTTCTCCACGACTTTGTCTCATCCGGAGCCGCGACGGGCCTCCCCATCCGAGGCGACCTCGCGGGGCCCATGAAGGACTTGCTGAGGGATCGCTCCACCGATCCCGCCGTCGAGCGCTACCTCGACGAGAGCCTGGCAACGCGCTCCGACGCCACCGCCCACGTCACCGCCCTCATCTCGCAATTGCTAGCCAATGGTACCCTGCCGGCGCCGCCCTGATCGCGCTCTGCCGGAGCGCCTTTCCTTTCCATGATGGCACTCGCGTCCCAACCAAGTCGCGGCACGACGGCGGAGATCCGAGCTTCTCCGGACGGCTCGAGCTACACGCCGGGTCGGCGAATCAGGAGGTCGCCAATCCGCAGGATGGCGGCAGACCTGGCCAAAAACCCCACTCTTGCGCTTCTGGGAGCGTATCTTTTTCTCGCGCCGTTCTACGTCCTGCCGAGCGGCCTGCCCCAACCGGCTGACTTGGTGATGGTGATCCTCGTCGTCTTGACGACCTTCGCACCGGGCCTCCGTTTTCCCATCGCTTCAAAGCGTCCACGCCAGGCCCTACTTTTTTTCCTCGTCTACGCCTGTCTGGTCAATATCGCCTGGGCCCTGATGACGGGCAATTTCACACTCGCCAAAAAAACCTCAATGTTGTTGCACCCGACCTTTTTTGTCTTCAATGGTCTGGTCTTCGCGGTCTTCCTCGCGCTCTACCGCCGATTCCGAGTGGCCCTGCTGTTTCAGACGGTGGTTCTGGTCGCGGGCTCGGTCATTTTTCAGGCCGTGCTCGGGAGCCGCTTCCTCTCCGCCGACACGTTTCGGCAGGAACTTTTCTTCAACAACCCCAATCAACTCGGCTACTACGTTTTGCTCAGTGCCACGATCGTGGCCATCGGCGCCAAATACATGCGGATCAACGCCTGGTATCAAGCGCTTTTTTACGTCGCCGCGGTCTATCTCGTCATGCTGTCGCTTTCGAACGCGGCGCTATTCAGCCTCGGTCTTCTCATGATCGTGTCCTTTTCCCGCAGGCTCACCGTGCTGGTGCTGACCTCAGCATTGCTCTTCGGGGCCTTTCAGCTCACCCACGTAGGGCCCAATCTGGTCGACAACGTCGCCTTCCGCCTCGGTCGGATCGGCAGGACGACCGACGACAGTCTTGCGGGGCGGGGGTACGACCGGATCCCGGCCCACCCAAACTACTTGATCCTGGGTGCGGGTGAAGGAGGATTCGACCGCTTCGAATCGGAATTCGAGGGCGAGCTTCATTCGACCATCGGCACCCTCGTCTTCAGCTACGGAATCGTTGGCTCGTTTTTGTTCTTCTTCTTTCTCTTCTCCATCATCGGGACCAGGATCTCGATTCTGCTGCACATCCTGCCGGTGTTTGTCTACGGTCTCACGCATCAGGGTCTGAGGTTTACCCATTTCTGGCTGCTCTGGGCCTTTTTGCTCTGTCTTCTGATCGAGGCCAAGGGGCGGGCGCCTCAGGCGCCACGACCTCGCCAGCGACGGCAATCGGCAACCGCTCACGGGCCCTCTCGCTGAGCCCTGCCGCGCGTCCCCCGATGCACCGGATTCTCTTTATCGTCTCGGATCCGATGACCGCCGACATTCTCCTGCGCGGGCAGCTCGGATTTTTGCGCGATGCCGGGTTCGAGATCGCGGTCATCGCATCGCCCGGAAAACGGCTGGACAGGGCGTCGAAGCGAGAGAAGATCGACAGCGAGGGCATTCGTATCTCGCGCCGGATCTCACCGGTTGCGGACCTCGCCTCGCTGGTCAAGCTATGGCGCGCTATCCGACGCCGCAAGCCACACATCGTCAACGCCAGCACACCCAAGGCCGGGCTGCTCGGGATGCTGGCGGCGCGGCTGGCCGGTGTTCCGATAAGGGTCTATACGATGCGTGGGTTGCGGCTCGAGACCGTCTCCGGATGGCGGCGGCGCCTGCTGACCGCGGGCGAACGGGTAGCGGTCGCGTCCGCGCACCAGGTCATTGCGGTCAGCGCGAGCCTGCGGCGGAGAATGATCGATCTCCGTCTCTGCCCCGCGGAGAAGTGCAAAGTGCTGGCACCGGGCTCATCAGCCGGCGTAGACACCCGGCGCTTTCATCCGCCACGGAAAATCGACGCGCCGAGAGAGGATCTGCGAGGTTCCCTCGGAATCCCGTCCTCCGCAACCGTAATCGGGTTTGTCGGCCGCCTCACCCACGACAAGGGCCTGTCGGATCTCGTCGAGGCGTTTTTTGGAACCATCCGTCATCGCGTACCCGAGGCCCGACTCCTGGTGGTGGGAGGCGAAGAGACATCGGATCCAGTCTCCTCCGAAGCGATGGATAAATTGCGAACCGCGCCCGCCGTCACCCTTGTCGGGTTTGCGGATCGACCCGAGGACTACTACCGCGTCATGGACGTACTGGCGTTTCCCTCATATCGAGAAGGCTTCCCCAACGCGCCGCTGGAAGCCGCAGCCTCGCAGATACCGGTTGTGGGCTACGCCGTCACCGGCACCACCGATGCGGTGGTCGACGGCCAGACTGGTACGCTTGTCTCCGCCGGCCAGGTTGCGGCGCTGGCCGAAGCAATCTGTCGCTACTGCGAGGATCCGGATCTGCGGCGAAGCCACGGAGAAGCCGCGAGGCGACGGGTCGAGTCGACCTTCCGGCGCGAGCAGGTGGCAGAGCGCTGGGCGGGCGAGTATCGACGGCTGATTGAGGAGACGACGGGGAGACCGATTGAGTCCAGGGTCTGACACCAGCCTCTACCGGCGACTGGGCAAGCGGACCTTCGATCTGGCGGTGGCCATACCGGCGCTGGTCGTTCTCGCGCCCGTTTTCGCCCTGATCGGCCTGTCGCTCTCGGTCGTACAAGGCCGGCCGGTGCTTTTTCGGCAACGCCGGCCCGGCCTGCGGGAGAAGCCTTTTACGATCTACAAGTTCCGCACGATGAAGGACCTTCGAGAAGAAGGGGGCGCCCGGCTCCCGGACCGTCAACGGCTGACCGGGTTTGGCGCGTGGCTGCGCCGGACCAGCCTCGACGAGTTGCCCGAGTTGTGGAATGTCGTCAAGGGCGAAATGAGCCTGGTCGGGCCGCGACCGCTTCTTGTCGACTATCTGGATCGGTTTTCAACCGCCCAGAGACGTCGACACGAGGTGCGCCCTGGCATCACCGGCTGGGCGCAGGTCCACGGCCGAAACGCCATCACGTGGGAGGAGAAGTTCGACCACGATCTCTGGTACGTCGATCGTGTCTCCTTTGGGCTCGATCTCAGGATCCTCCTCAAGACCGTGCGTCAGGTCTTGAGCGGCCATGGGATCCACGCGCCGGGGCACGCGACGATGCCCGAGTTTGACGGCGGCGGAGAGTGAGCCCACCGCATCCCATCGCGGTGCTCGGCGGTGGCGGGCACGCCAAGGTGGTAACGGCCACCCTGAGGGCCGCCGGACACCAGAAGATCGAGATCTTCGATGACGATCCGGCCCTGTGGGGACTGTCGCTCCTGGGTATCTCGATCCGCGGACCCATCGAGCAAGTGCGGGAGAGCGGAATTAGACACGCGGTTATGGCGATCGGAGACAACCATGCTCGGCGGCGATCGCAGCAAAGGGTCGAAGGGGCCGATCTGGAATGGACCACCGTGGTCCATCCGGCCGCCCACGTGGAGCCGACCGCGCGACTCGGCCGGGGGACCGTCGTTTTTGCCGGGGCGGTAGTTCAACCCGACACGACCCTCGGCCGCCACGTGATCCTCAACACCGGAGCGACAGTCGACCACGATTCATCGGTCGCCGATTTTGCGCACATCGGTCCCGGTGCTCACTTGGGTGGCTCGGTGACGGTCGGTGAGGGAACACTCATCGGAATCGGAGCGGCGGTGCTGCCCGGGAAAAAGATCGGCTCCTGGGCCGTCGTGGGAGGTGGAGGCGCCGTCATCAAGGACATTCCTTCCGACGCGACGGTTCGAGGTGTGCCGGCACGAGCCGCCCGCGACGGAGTGTAGTGGCCAGCACACGGCGAGTCCGTTTCCGCCCACCGGAAATCGACGCGAGCCCGGGTCTTCTCTGGCTGCTCGCCGCCGCCTTTGCCGATACACCCCCGGCTCCCCCGCCGGGTGGCCCGGAAGACGGCGAAGAGCTCGTCGCGCTCGCAGAGAAGCTCGGTCTGGCCGAAAGGGTCTGGGTTTACGCCCGATCCGTGCTGGAACGGTCGACCGCCCCGAGCCCTTTGGCGGCCGGGCTGCGGCGAGCCCACGCACGGGCCGCGGCGACGGCAGCTCTGTACACCGAGGTGGCGGCGCGGGTCGCGCACGCCGCCGCCGAGCTCGGCACGCCACTGGTCTTTCTCAAGGGGTACGCGCTTCTGGCATCGGGACAGGTCCCGATCGGCGGACGGGCCTTCTCCGACCTGGACGTCCTGGTGACCCCCGCCGATGCCGAAAGCCTCCATCACCGGCTCCGGGAACACGGCTTTGCCGCACGCGACCCGGTAGGCAACGAGCAGCATCTCTCGAGTCTCGTGTCGCCCGAAGGGGGCGCCGTGGATCTTCATTTCTGCCTTCGCGGGCTGGCTCTCGACGGCCGACGCTGGGCGACGGTCGAGCACCTGGCAGCGAGAGATCTCCTCGAGCCGCTCGGCGACCACGAGGGAAGTTGCTACGTCCCGACCCAGCATCTGATGGCAGCTCACCTCATGGTCCACGCGCTGGCGCAACACATCTGGCTCCCCCACCAGTACCCTCTGCTCCGTTTTGTCGGAGATCTGATCGACCTGCTTCCGAACGAGACGGCTTGGACAGCCTTCACCAACGAATACCGTGGCGCGCTCGACCGGTCGATTCCACCGGCGGAGCGCGAAGCCGTCGGGTCTCTCAAGTCCGACCTTCAGCAGGGCCGGATCCCCGACCTGACCGGCGACAAACCGGAACCGGCCGCCGTGCTGCTCCGACATTTTCTCGCCGGGGCGATCGACCCACGCTACTCCCATTCGCTCAAACCGAGACACACACTTGTTCGCCTGCGCGAAGCCGCGGGCCAGGGAAAGCTGCTGTCCTACCTCGGTCGCAAGATCGGGTCACTCCGCCACAAGCCCCGATCCTGATTCCTCTGTCTGAGCGCTCTCCGTTGCACGGCACGGTGCCGGTTCAGTGAAGTTCGCCCCCCAAGTGGGCCGGGTGAGGCGTCCCTCTCCCCCGCGAGGGCGGGAGAGGAAAGAGGAAGAGGGGGGAGAGGGGGTGGTACGATCCCGGCCGGAAATGGCGGCACAGTTGTGACGGGGCCTCTCAGGGCAAGACGGCGGGATCTCGCCTGCCGCGAGCTGGATGGCGAGATGGTCATACTCGATCTCGCCAGCTCGAGCTATTTTGCGCTCAACCCGACCGGGACGCTTTTGTGGCCGGCACTAAGTGAAGGCGCCAGCCACGGCGAGCTGGTCGAGCTGCTCCGCGACCACTTCGATTTGAGCCTCGAATCGGCCACCTCGGACGTCGACGCCTTTGTCGATTCGCTCCGCGAGCACGGCCTCCTCGAGGACTGATCCAAGCCCCCGTCCCGTAGAATAGGCTTCTCCGACGAGGCGCCCGATGTCCCTGCCGATCCAGCAAGATCCACCCCCCACAGCCGAAACGGCGCGTCCGTTCTGGGTGGGGCATCTGCGGACCGAAGTCCAGTTCGCACTCGATCTGGTGGTCCTGGTCGCGGCTTTTGCGCTCTCCTATTTACTGCGCTTCGACTTCGCGATTCCCCCCGAATACGTCCAGAACGCGCTCGCTCAGTTGCCCGTCGTCGTCCTGATCCAGTTCTCCACCCTCCTGCTCCTGGGTATTTACAGCTTTGTCTGGCGCTATGTCGGACTGACCGAGGTGCGTGCTTTTTTGCGCGCGGCCGTCTACTCGGCCATCCCGCTGCTGGCGCTTCGGCTGGGCTTGCCGGAGGAGTTCGCGGCGTGGCAGGTCCCACGCTCGATCATCCTTCTCGACACGCTCCTGGCGTTTGGTGGGCTGTTGGGAATCCGCGTCCTGCGACGGTCGCTTTATGAGCGATTCGAGCGCCAGTTTCGGCGCGTCGAGAGTGTCGAAGCGTCCGCGGCCCCAAAGCGCGCCCTTCTGGCCGGCGCCGGGCACGCGGGGGTGATTGCCGCGCGGGAGCTGCGGGGCCACCACGACGTCGAGCCGGTGGGGTTTGTCGACGACGACTCGCGCAAGCTGGGTACGGTCATCAGCGGCCTCAAGGTCCTCGGCACTTCCAGGGACTTGCCCCGGCTGATCACCGATCTCTCGATCGAACGGGTGCTTATCACCATGACTTCTTCCGGCTCCGACGTGATCCGTTCGATTCTCGATGCCGGCAAGCGCGCCGGGGTCGAAGTACGCATTGTTCCCAGCTTGCACGAGATCGTCGGTGGCCGCGTTGCGGTCAGCCGGTTTCGCCACGTGCAAATCGAGGACTTGCTGGGGCGCGAGCCGGTGCGTCTGGACAAAGACACGGTCAGGGAGTTCATCTCGGGAAAATCTGTTTTGCTCAGCGGCGCCGGCGGTTCAATCGGCGGCGAGCTGGCGCGCCAGATCGCGCGATTCAATCCTCTGCGGCTGGTGATCGCCGAGCGCTCCGAGGGGGCGCTGTTCGAGATCGAAAGAGAGTTGGCGGCTCTGTGGCCGCAGATGCGAGTTTCGTCGTTTCTCGGTGACGTGGGCGACACGCGGCGGATGGCCGAGGCTTTTCGACGTTGGCGACCCCATCTGGTGTTCCACGCCGCGGCCCACAAGCACGTGACAATGATGGAGCAGAGCCCCAGCGAAGCCATCTACAACAATATTCTGGCCACCGAGAGCCTCGGCCGGCTGGCCGGAGAAAACGGCGCCGAGACCTTTGTGCTGGTATCCACCGACAAGGCGGTCAAGCCGACCTCGGTCATGGGTGCTTCGAAGCGAGTCGCCGAGCTGGTGGTCCAGGAGCTCGACACCCAGTTCACCGACAGCCGGTTTGTCGCGGTCCGCTTTGGCAACGTGCTCGGTTCGGCAGGATCGGTGGTGCCGATTTTTCGGGAACAGATCGCTCGCGGCGGACCCGTTACGGTGACCCACCCGGATGCCACCCGGTACTTCATGACCCCCTCAGAGGCCGCTCAGCTCGTCCTGGAGGCCGGGGCCATCGGGGAAGGCGGCGATATTCTGATCCTCGACATGGGCGAGCCGGTGCGAATCCTCGACCTGGCCAAGGACATGATCGCGCTCTCCGGCTACAAACCGTTTGACGAGATTCCCATCGTGTTCTCCGGGTTGCGACCAGGCGAGAAATTGGTCGAGGAGCTCCAGCTCGCCGGAGAAGATGTAGCGCGCACAGCCCATCCAAAAGTCTACTCCGGAAAGCTCGCGGCTTATCCCGAGGGCGAGATCGCCAAGGCCCTCGCGACTCTGCGCGATCTGGCCGAGCGCGAGGACGACGGTGCCATCCGGTCGTTTCTTTGCGAGCTGCTTCCCGAAGCCAACCTCGAGCGTCGGCGGAAGCCGGATCCGGAGACGGCCGCCGGTGTGAGTCAGCCGACGGTCCACTAGGCGCCCCACACTCAAAGTCAACTCAATGGCCTATCTCGACAGCTTCGACGGAAAATCCGTTCTGGTAACGGGAGGGGCGGGCTTTATCGGCTCGCATCTGGTCGAGGCACTGAGCGAAAAAGGGGCCCGGGTCCGGGTGCTGGACGACTTGAGCACCGGATCGCTGGATAACCTCACGGCCTGCGCCCAGGCTATCGAGTTCGTCGAGGGCGACATTCGCCAGCTCGAGGACTGTCGCGACGCCGCCCGCGGGGTCGAATTCGTCTTTCACCAGGCGGCCATGGGTTCGGTCCCTCGTTCGGTGAACGATCCGATTCCTACGATCGAGGTCAACACCCTGGGGTCGGCCAATGTCTTCCGCGCCGCCTTCGAGGCCGGCGCTCGGCGGACCGTGTACGCCTCGTCCTCGAGTGTCTATGGCGACGCCCGAGAGCTGCCAAAGCTCGAGGGCGTCGAGGGCCGCCCCCTGTCGCCGTATGCCCTGTCCAAACAGATGGCGGAGGACGTGGCTCGGACGTTCTCCCGGAGCTACGGCCAGGAGCTCGTCGGCTTGCGGTACTTCAACGTCTACGGTCCGCGCCAGAATCCCGCGGGCGACTATGCCGCGGTGATCCCTCGTTTTTTTGCGGCCTTTCTGTCAGGCCGGGCTCCGACGATCTTCGGCGACGGCGAACAAAGCCGCGACTTCACCTTTGTAGGCGATGTCGTTCGCGCCAACTTGCTGGCCGCGTGCGCTCCCGGCTCGCGTTTGAACGGACCCGTCTACAACGTCGCCGCCGGCGAGCGGACGACGATCAACCAGCTCGCGGCGGACATCGCATCACTGACCGAATCCGAGATCCGGCCCGAGCACGCCGCCGAGAGACCGGGAGATGTCCGCCACTCCCAAGCCGACATCGGCCTCGCCCAACGGACCTTTGATTACCGTCCGACCGTCGACATGCCGGAAGGGCTCGAGCGTTCCGCCGCCTATTACAGGACCCTTGCCCGTCCCAGCGCTTTCGCCTGAACCATGAAGGTCCTGGTCACAGGCGGCGCCGGGTATATCGGCTCGGTGACCACCAAGCTGCTGCTCGAAGCGGGACATCGGGTGGTGGTTTTCGACAACCTGGAACGCGGCCACCGGGAGGCTGTGGACCGCCGAGCCGAGTTTGTCCACGGCGATCTCCGCAACCGGGAGGAGATCCGTCAGGCGCTCGTCGAACACCGTCCGGAGGCGGTGGTCCATTTTGCCGCCTACGCCTATGTCGGCGAATCGGTACACAAGCCTCTCGAGTACTACGAGAACAATCTCGGTGGCGGCATCTCGCTGGTGGGGGCGATGGCGGCCGCCGGTGTCCGGCGGATCGTTTTCTCCTCCACATGCGCGACCTATGGGGAGCCGGAGCGGCAGCCGATCCCGGAGACCACCCCACAGTCCCCCACCAACCCCTACGGCGAGACCAAGCTGGCCCTGGAGCGGCTGCTGCTCTGGGGCCGCGAATCGATGGACCTGGAGCCGGTGTTCCTGCGATACTTCAACGCCGCCGGGGCCGCTCTCGATCTCGGCGAAGATCACGACCCGGAAACCCATCTGATCCCGTTGGTTCTGCAAGTCGCTCTCGGCGGGCGCCGGAAGATCGAAGTGTTCGGCGACGACTACGACACCGTCGACGGTACCTGCGTCCGCGACTACATCCATGTCGCCGACCTCGCCCGCGCCCACGTGCTGGCGCTCGAAAAAGGCGCCCGGGGCGCCTACAATCTCGGCACCGGTGCCGGCCACTCGGTCCGTCAGGTCATCGACACGGCGAGTAAAGTGACCGGCCGGCCAATCGCCTTCGAAACCGCGCCGCGGCGCGCCGGCGACCCGCCGATCCTGGTCGCCGACGCAACGAAGGCCGCCGAGGAACTCGGCTGGCGTCCGCAGTCGTCGGATCTCGAGACCATCCTCGCCGACGCTTGGGACTGGCACCGGCGCCATCCCAACGGCTACCAGAGCGCATGACCGCGATCCTGGGGATCTCCGCCTTCTACCACGACTCGGCCGCCGCGCTGGTGGTCGATGGCGAGGTCGTCGGTGCCGCCCAGGAGGAGCGGTTCACCCGCAAGAAACACGACTACTCCTTTCCGCAACATGCCATCGACTATTGCCTCGAAGAGGCCGGGCTGGCCCCGACCGACCTCGACTATGTGGCCTTCTATGACAAGCCGCTCACCAAGTTCGAGCGGCTGCTCGAGACCTATGTGGCATACGCGCCGGCGGGCTTCCGCTCGTTCCGCAAGGCAATGCCGCTGTGGCTCAAGCAAAAGCTCTGGCTGCCGCGCCAGATGGATGAAGGGCTGCGCAAGCAATACGGCGGCCGCTATGTGTTCACCGAGCATCACGAGTCCCACGCCGCCAGCGCGTTCTACCCCTCGCCCTTCGACAGCGCCGCCATCCTGACCATGGACGGCGTCGGAGAGTGGGCCACCGCGAGCTACGGCGTCGGGCGCGGTCACGAGATCGACCTCACCCACGAGCTCCGCTTCCCCCACTCATTGGGGCTTCTCTACTCGGCATTTACCTACTTCACCGGCTTCCGGG
Organism: Candidatus Multivoradales bacterium; assembly: GCA_965224065.1. Lineage (GTDB taxonomy): Bacteria > Acidobacteriota > Thermoanaerobaculia > Multivoradales > JAHEKO01 > JAOTZA01. Next base: position 3,293,871 of record CBDCYF010000005.1, on the reverse strand, counting down.
TCAACAGTGGCGAATACAAGCTGATGGGGCTCGCGCCGTACGGCGAGCCGGTCTACCGCGACGAGATCCTCCGGCATCTGATCGATCTCAAAGACGACGGCTCGTTCCGGATGGACATGTCGTACTTCAACTATTGCCAGGGGCTGACGATGACCTCGCGGCGGTTTGCCGACCTCTTTGGCGGCCCGCCGCGAAAACCCGAGTCCGAGCTCACCCAACGAGAAATGGACCTGGCGGCGTCGGTTCAAGCGGTCACCGAGGAGGTGGTTCTGCGGGTGGCGCGCCACGTCCACCGCGAGACGGGAGAGAAAAACCTGGTCATGGCCGGTGGTGTCGCCCTCAACTGCGTGGCCAACGGCAAGATCCTGCGCGAGGGCCCGTTCGAGTCGATCTGGATCCAACCGGCCGCCGGGGACGCCGGCGGGGCGCTCGGCGCGGCGCTCTTTGTCTGGCACCAGTTGCTGGAAAACCGGCGCGCGCCGGCGCAGCCCGATGCGCAAAGCGGCTCCTACCTGGGCCCGAGCTTCTCCGACGACCGGATCCGCGAACATCTCGACGAGACCGGTGCCGTCTATCACCATTTTGCCGACCACGATCGGTTGTGCGATCGCGTGGCGCGCTTGATGGCCGAAGAAAAGGTGGTCGGCTGGTTTGCGGGCCGCATGGAGTTCGGTCCGCGGGCCCTGGGCGCCCGCTCGATCATCGGCGATGCCCGCAGCCGCGAGATGCAGCGGGTGATGAACGTCAAAATCAAGTTCCGAGAGTCGTTCCGGCCGTTTGCCCCGATCATCTTGAGCGAGCACAACCACGAGTACTTCGAATTCCAGCCGGGTGAGGAGAGCCCCTACATGCTGCTGGTCGCAGACGTGTGTGCCGACAAGCGGCTGACCGTCGACGGAAACGGCGCTCGGGGTCTCGACAAGCTCAAGGTGGTGCGCTCGCAAGTGCCCGCCATCACCCATGTCGACTACTCGGCCCGCGTCCAGACGGTGGACGACCGGCGTGGCAGCCCGTTCCGGCCGCTGCTCGAGCGCTTTCACCAATTGACCGGCTGCCCGGTGGCCATCAACACCAGCTTCAACATCCGCGGCGAGCCGATCGTCTGCACGCCGGAGGACGCCTATCGCTGTTTTCTGGCAACCAACATGGACGTTCTGGTGATGGAGTCGTTTCTCCTGCTCAAAGAAGACCAGCCGGAGCTCCTGACCCAGCGAGAGAGAGAAAAGTATCTGGCGAGCTTTGACCTCGACTGAGGCAGGGAGCCCCCAAGCATCATGATCGACATCATCTGGAAGCCCACCGACCGGCAGTTGCGCCAGTTTGCCGTCGCCTTTCTGGTAGCCGCCGGCGTGGTCGGCGCCCTCCTGTGGTGGCGGATCGGGGAAAATCGCGTCTCGCCGGTGTTGTGGGGACTCGGTCCGGTCGTGGCCCTGGTGGGGCTCTTGGTCCCACGGGCCATCCGCTGGCTCTTTCTCGCCCTGTCGCTTGCCGCCTTCCCCATCGGCATGGTCATCGGCTTTGTGCTGCTGGCGCTCACCTACTACCTAGTGGTCACCCCGATCGGCCTGGTCTTCCGGCTGATCGGACGAGACCCGCTGGAGCGGTCGATCGACCGCAAAGCGGCCACCTATTGGGTCCGACGGCCGCCCAGACCGGCTCCCAAGCGTTACTTCCAGCAGTTCTGATAGCGTTTGTCCCGCCTGGAGGAAGCCCCATGTCCAAAAGCGAGTTCGAGAGACAGGCCGACGAAAAGCGACAGTCCTTTGTCGCCGAGTTCGTCCAGTTTTTGGGCGAGAACAAGAAGTGGTGGATGATCCCGATCCTGGTGGTTCTGCTCTTGGTCGGGGCGCTCCTCGTCGTCGGCGGTAGCGGCGTCGCGCCGTTTATTTACACGCTGTTCTAGCGCAAAAAAAAACGGCCCGGGTTGCCCCGGGCCGTCGAATGGAAGCGTTTGGCTGGGAAGCCTAGTACATCCCGCCCATGCCGCCGCCCGGCATGCCGCCGCCCATGTCGGGGGCACCGCCGCCCTCTTCCTTCTCCTTGATCTCGGAGACGAGAGCCTCGGTGGTGAGCATGAGACCGGCGATCGACGCGGCGTTGCGCAGCGCCGTCTTGGTGACCTTGGCGGGGTCGATGACACCGGCCTTGACCAGGTCCTCGGTCTCACCGGTCGCGGCGTTGTAGCCCACCGCGCCCTCGGTCGAGAAGAGCTCCTTGACGATCACCGAACCCTCCTGGCCGGCGTTGTTGACGAGCTGACGGGTCGGCTCCTCGAGCGCGCGGCGCACGATGTCGATCCCGACCTTGATGTCGTGGGTCTCACCCTCGAGCCCCTCGACCGCGGAGATGGCGCGCAGCAGGGTGACGCCGCCGCCGGGGACGATGCCGTCCTCGACCGCCGCCTTGGTGGCGTGCATGGCGTCCTCGACGCGGGCCTTCTTCTCCTTCATCTCGGTCTCGGTGGCAGCACCGACCTTGATGACGGCGACACCGCCGACCAGCTTGGCGAGCCGCTCCTGGAGCTTCTCGCGGTCGTAGTCGGAGGTGGTCTCCTCGATCTGGTTGCGGATCTGCTTCACCCGGCCAGCGATCGCCTCGCGACGCGCGGAGTCGTCGGAGTCGGTCACGATGGTGGTGTCGTCCTTGGTGATGACGACCTTCTTGGCGTCGCCCAGATCATCCCACTGGATGTTCTCGAGCTTGATGCCCAGATCCTCGGTGATGACCTTACCCCCGGTCAGGGTGGCGATGTCCTCCAGCATGGCCTTGCGGCGGTCGCCAAAGCCCGGCGCCTTGACCGCGGCCACATGCAGAGTGCCGCGCAGCTTGTTGACCACCAGGGTCGCCAGGGCCTCGCCCTCGACGTCCTCGGCGATGATGAGGAGCGGCTTGGACTGCTTGGCGGTCTGCTCGAGCACCGGCAGCAGGTCCTTCATCGAGCTGATCTTCTTCTCGTGGAGAAGAATCTTGGCGTTCTCGATGACGCCCTCCATGCGGTCGGGGTCGGTGACGAAGTACGGCGAGAGGTAGCCGCGGTCGAACTGCATGCCCTCGACGACCTCGAGGTTGGTCTCCATGCCGCGGGCCTCTTCGACGGTGATGACCCCATCCTTGCCGACCTTCTCCATCGCCTCGGCGATGATCTTGCCGATCTCGGCGTCGTTGTTGGCCGAGATGGTGCCGACGTGGGCGATCTCGTCACCGGAGACCGGCTTGGAAAGAGAGTTGATCGAGTCGACGGCGGCTTCCACAGCCTGCTCGATACCGCGCTTGAGCTCCATCGGGTTGCCACCGGCGGTGACGTTCTTGGAGCCTTCGCGGAAGATCGCCTGCGCCAGGACGGTCGCCGTGGTGGTGCCGTCACCGGCCACGTCCGAAGTCTTCGAGGCCACCTCGCGCACCATCTGCGCGCCCATGTTCTCGAGCGGATCCTGGAGCTCGATCTCCTTGGCGACGGTGACGCCGTCCTTGGTGATCGTCGGCGAGCCGAACTTCTTCTCGATGACGACGTTGCGGCCCTTGGGGCCGAGCGTCACCTTGACGGCGTCGGCCAGCTTGTTGACACCCCGAAGGATGGCGCCGCGGGCCTCCTCCGAGTACGTGATCTGTTTTGCCATGATTCCTAATCCTCCTTGGATTGAATGTGCCTGGGGCTAGCCGACGACCGCGAGGATCTCGTCCTCACGCAGGATGACGTATTCCTCGTCGTCGATCTTGATCTCGCTGCCCGAGTACTTGCCGATCAGAATGCGGTCGCCCGCGTTGACGTCCATCGGCGCGCGCGCACCGTCGTCACCGAGCTTGCCGGGACCGACGGAGACGACCTCGGCCTCCTGTGGCTTCTCTTTGGCTGTGTCGGGGATGATGATGCCTCCCCGGACCTCTTCTTCCTTCTCCAGTCGCTTGACCAGAACGCGGTCGTGCAAGGGACGAATGTTCACTGCCACTGGTATTCCTCCGTAGCGGTAAGTTGCTGCTTGAGCAGCTAGTTATCTTGGATGTCGCGTGGACAACGGACGCAGAGCTTAGCACTCCTCTCGCCCGACTGCTAGCAAATTGTATGGCCCGAACCGGGGAGCGTCAAGTCCCGGATGGGGGCCCGGTCGAGGCGCCAGCCAGAGCGCCGACGGCTACCTCGGCCTCGAAGACCGGCTCGCCCACCCGCTCGGCAAACCACGAGACCCCTTCGACCAGAAGATCCGCCGTCAGCCGGTAGCGGCCCGGGCTCGAAGGCCACTCCACGGTAAGACTGCGTGTGGCCTCGGCCCCCGGCGGGACCACACCCAGCGGCGAGCGCGGCCCCTCGACCGGCGTGCCCGAGCCGTCGAGCGGAGTCAGCCGGTAGCTCAGGTAGACCGGAAAGACGCCCTGGCTCGTCCAGGTCTCGGTGCTGGTATTGCGGATTCGCAGCGCCAGCCGGCTGCTGGTCTCGGGTGAAGCGGCGTCGGACGCTCGAGCCTCCACGACCTCGCGGGAGAAGACCGCTTCGGGCCACGGCTCGAGACCCAGATAACGGATCTCGGCCTCGATGGGCTGGTCTCCCGGCGTGCGGACCGCCAGGCGGAAGACACGCGTGTAGTACGGCAGCCCGTGGTCCCAGATGTTGCGGAACCAGAGCGGATGGCGCCGCAGCGGCCGCGACGGCTCGATCTCCACCAGGCCCTGCTTCCCCAACGGCCTCCTCAGGGGGATCCTCACCCTACGGCCCCAATCGCGGTAGACGAGCTCGATCTCGGGTGCGGCCGAGAGCACCAGAAAGCGCAGACGGTCGTCGGGGCGCAGATTGGCCACACCGATCTCGGTCGGAGGATCGTCCGAGCCGAGACGGAACTTCCACTGCGAGACGTCCGAGTACGGATCCACAAAGCGAGCAAACTCTTTCTTCCAGAAGACGTCGCGCCCGCCGGCCAGACCCGCCGCCGTGCTCTCGTACGGCAACCAGCGAAAGACCCCCGCGTGCGCGTGGTTGAGCAGCGAGCGGTCGTCCTCACGCGTGGTGATCACCGACGCCAGCGCGGAAACCGCCGTCAACAGGGCCACACACCAAACCGCGACCAGCGCTTTGACGCGAACCGGACGCGTGAGAGCAAAGGGCAGCGCGGCATAACCGACGAGAAAATAACGATTGCCGATACAGGTCGCGCCGCCAAAGTAGTTGAACGGCAGATAGACCAGATAAAAGACGCTCAGAGCGCCCACTGCCGCGAGAACCACCCAAGAAGTCCGGTCCGGCCGCCGAAGCGCGGACCCCACGAGCACAAAGGCCATCGGGAAATAGAGGATCAGACCTGTATATCGGCCGGCCAAAAAGTAGACAGCGGAGTAAGCGCTCGCCAAGGGAGGCTCGATCAACTCCTTCTTATCGTCATAGGTGGCACGGTCGAAGTCGAATCGCCGCAGCGCCGTCTCCGCTTCGGTACCTACCGGATAGCCGGTCTCGGCGTTGAAGGTGGCCCGGATCGTTCGGTAGGGGCTCGGGGATCCTTCGAACCATCTCGTTGCGCCGACACACGCCAGAAAAGTCGCCGCGATCGCAACCGTGGTGGCGATCGCCGAGCGCCGACGGCGGGCGAGAACGAGGGCGAGAACGGGAATTACCGCGACCAGAGCATTGGTCAATCGTAACGAGATGAGCAGGCCCAGAAGAAAACCCCCGCAGACACGGCGGACCAGGCCTCGGTCCCCGCCATCGTGGCTCCCGGCTTCATCCCGCGCTCGGACCTCCTCCAGACACAAGGCCAAGCCGGCGATCGCCAGAGCGGCTTGCATCAAGTCACCGGTCTTCCAGGCGACATAGGGCAGCAAGAGGCCGGCGGCGGCAAACGTCACCAGGGTCGGGATCGCGTCGCCCTCCCCGTCGAGGCGCGCCAGCCAACGAGCCAGAAGCCACACCGCGCCTCCCAGGAGAAGCGCGTTGAGAAGCACCAGGCCCCGGGTGCCAAAGAGGCGATAGAAGGGGGCTCCGGCCAGTGGGTAGACGATGGGCTTGGAGTAGGCGATACCAAACGGCGCCCGTTGCAGGATCACCGATTTGCGTCCGTCGATCGAGTTGGAGAGCAGGCGCTGCCGGTCCCCCGCGTCGAAGCGGAGATCGAAATCGAGCGCCACGCTCTCGGCCATAGCGACATAGGTGGACTCGTCGCCGGAGATCCTGTCCGGCGAGCCCCTGAGGACCCAGAGCGCGCAAAAAAAAGCTATCGCGAGCAGAGCAAGCGGCAGGAAAACGGCGCGTCGGGTCACGAGGGCTTTGGGGCTCTTGGATCGCCGGACCACCGGCCGGCGCCGACGGCGGAAGCCCTCAAATGCTACACCAGGGCGGACGATGGTGTGACGGGGATCACGGACGAACCGGCCCGCCCCCGATACCCTGACCGCGTGTGAGACACTTACCGGTGCGGGCCAGCAGCAGGGCAAGGTTGGACGGGTCATCTCCCATGAGACACCTGTAAGGATGAGTCAGGAACCGGACGGCAACGTCGGTCCCAACTTTCGCCGCGGTGATCCTGAAGCCGTTCGCGCCGTTCGGGAGCGCGTCCGTAGGATCGTCGGTTTTCGCGGCTATCGCATGACGGCCACTGACCGCCAGGACGTCGAACAGGAAGTGATGACTCAGATCTGGCAGGCGGCCAACAGAGCAGGCTTTGACGCCGGGAACCGATTCTGGGGTTTTGTTGAAGTCGTGACCGCACGCCGGTGTATCGACTGGCTGAGAAAGAAGCGGTTCGAACAGACCGAGGAGAGCGACATCGCGGACCTGCGTCCCGGCCCCCAGGAGTCTACTCTGCGGCGAGAAGAACACCGCCTGGCACAAACGGCCCTCGCGCAGCTTCGCAAACCCTGCCGTGATCTCATCGATCAGCACGTCGGCGAGGGAAAATCCTACCGGCAGCTTGCCGAGCTGCTCGGCAAGAGCGAGGGCGCCCTGCGGGTCCAGATGTTCCGATGCATCCAGGAAGCTCGAAAGATCCTGGATCGACTGGTCGAGGAAGGCGTCGCCGGAGAACCGATGGCCCGAGGGTAAGCCGCCTCGATCTTTTTCAAGTCAGGTCACCGACCTAAACAGAGCCAGCACCAAACCCAGAACCGCCCCCACAATCGTCGCAACCAATACTCGAAGGAGAACACCTTTGGGCCTGGGGACCGAATTGAGGACCGCCGGCGCAACTATGTCGATGGTGTCGAGCTCGGAAAGCGTGACCCCGACCCTTGCGGTGTTGAACCGAGCGCTAAGAAGACCCTCGAGGTTCGCCAACTCGGACTGGCGCCGGTCCATTTGAGCGAGAGTCGATGCTCTTTCTCTGACGAGCTCTTCAATTGCCTCGGCTCGCCGCCGCCGGAGGATCTTCAGGTCGACGAGACCGCCGTCCCGCAGAGCCGCGAAGCCGGCGCCGCGCTCCCACTGCATTTTTTCCAAATTGACCAGCAACTCGGACACCGTTTGCAGACGACTCGCAGCCATTCTCTTCAGGTCACTTTCCAGTTCGAGCGCACGAACGGCGAGTTGATCGTAAAGCGGGTTGATTTCCTGCGTAACGAGAGTGTTATCGGCGTCGCCGACGTTGACGTTTCTGGCAAGAAGATCCAACACCGTCTCATCGCTGGCCGCCTTCTCGAGTTTGAGGACTCTGGGAGTCTGCGCCAGTTGCGCGCGCAGAGTGACCACCTCCGACAGTTTGGTCGCGAACTCCCCCGAGCCGAGCGAATCGCCCGCGCTCGGCCCGGAGGCAAGCGGGGACATCAACCCCTCCATCCTGCGCCGGGTTTCCACTTTGTAGGCCGCTCCAGCCTGTTCGATGGACCTCTGCTTAGCGGCGATCCGTTCGTCCCAGTGAGTCGAAAGATCTTCCTCTCGCTTGGCGTAGTCATTCAGAAACTCGTTTTTTTTGTCCACGAGCTCTTCGAGCGTGGATCGAATGTTGACCAACTCGCCCTCCAATAGCGTCTCGGAGTCTTGCGCAGGTGTAGGTAGCATCCCGCGGACGTTCTCGAGCGTCACCGCGGCCCAGGTGTTTGCGAGAGCGGCCGCCTTCTCCGGCGTCTTGCCGATACCGGTAAGCTGAAGGAGATGCTCGGAGATGTCGGGGCCGCTCTCTTGCAGGACCACGTCCTCGCCGAGTCGCACCGTCTCATCCTCTTCCAACACGCCTTCACCGATAAGCCGATCAGATACGGCCTGAAGGACACCGCCGCTCTCCACCAGGCTGCGGTAGATGTCCACGCCGAACGGACCCTCGGGCTTGACTCTCGCGACCAACATTGCCGTCGATGTGAACACCGGTGGCACAAAAAACCAAAAGTAGACAAACGCGGCCAGCCCGAACAGGAGCGCCAGGACAGCGATCCTCTTTTGGCTGCGCCTGACCAAGCCGACCAAATCTACAAAACTGATTTCATCCGATGCCATAGTGCTAACTCTCCGAAAAGGCCAAGCAGCGCTTTTGAAAGCCAGCACCGCTAAAGACGGCCGTCAGACCGAATCATGCCCGAACCAACGGCGAAAGGGAACCAACAAAAGACACATGCTCCCGGATTCGTCAGGTATATCATGCACGTCGGCCGGTCCTTGCGTCGCCACTCGACTCATTCCGGCCGCATGGCTATGGTGTCCGAACGTGAAATCCTGTCCATCCTGGGCCGAAAACGGAGGTTTTTCGCCCACGATCTCGAGGCTGCCGAGAACGCTCTCACGGCGCAGATCCGCCAATCGTCTTTTCTCGTTCTTGGGGGAGCGGGCTCGATTGGTCAAGCCGTTGTCAAGGCCTTGTTTCGCCGCCGGCCGGCGCGTCTTCATGTCGTCGATACGAGCGAAAACAACCTCGTCGAGCTGGTCCGCGACATCCGGAGCTCCTACGGCTATATCGATGGCGATTTCAGGACGTTGCCACTCGACATCAGTCAACCAGAGTTTGATGGCTTTGTCGGGACTTCACCCGGGTACGACTTCGTCGTCAACCTCTCGGCTCTGAAGCACGTTCGCAGCGAGAAAGACGCCTTTACTCTGATGCGGATGCTCGTGGTCAACGTCCTCAGCACGGAGAGTTCGATCGATCAAGCTTGCGCGATGGGTGCGCGGCGATACTTTTCCGTATCGTCGGACAAGGCGGCAAACCCGGCCAACGCCATGGGAGCCACCAAACGAGTGATGGAGCGCTGTCTGGCTCGCGCCGCCGGCCGCATAGAGATCTCGTCGGCCCGATTCGCCAACGTCGCCTTCTCCGACGGCAGCCTGCTGCACGGTTTCCACCAAAGGCTGGCAAAGCGTCAGCCGCTCGCCGCTCCCCAAGATGTAGAACGCTACTTTATTACCGGTTCGGAGGCCGCCGACCTGTGCCTCATGGCCTGTCTGCTCGGCAACAACCGCGAGACCTTCTACCCCAATGTCACTCGAGATTTTGAGGCAATGAACTTCCGTACGATCGCGGAGAGGTTCCTCCGTGCCCAAGGTTACCGCGCTCATCCCTGCGAGACCGAAGAGGAGGCGCGCAGCCAGGTCGAGCCTCTTGCCGCAAAGGGTCTCTGGCCGTGTTACTTCTTCACCAGTGACACAACGGGGGAAAAGCAGATCGAGGAATTCTATATGGCGGACGAAAAAGTCGACGTCGACCGCTATTCGGAGATCGGGGTCGTTTGCTGGCCGGCCGTCGACAAAGATCCTCCCCTCGACCGCTTTCTAACCGCGATCCGCACCATGCGAGCCAACGGACGCTGGACACGCGACGAGATTCTGGGCCAGCTCACGAGCTTGCTGCCCGAGTTCCAACACCAGGAGACCGGAAAATTTCTCGACTCCAAGATGTAGGCAAAGGTCAAAACCGCGGCGAACGCTTTTGACCGTTCCGACGCCGCCGTCCAGGCCCGGCCAACCGGCTACGACGATTTTAGGGCCCGATCAAAAAGAGCAGACAGCACCGTGACGCGCTGGCGCGTCGTTTCCTCGGACAGCGTGGGGTGAACCTGGAACATCAACGATGTCTCACCCAGCTCCCGAGCGTTGGGTAGCCGCTCGGACGGCTCAAAGGGGCCACCGGCAAAGGCACTCTCGCGGTAGATCTCCGGGCAGGAGCCGCTCAAACAGGAAATTCCCAGGTCGTTGACCTCGTCGATCAACCGGTCGCGGCTCCACCCGTCGGCGAGTTTCTCCGGACGCACGAATACGTAGAACTTGTAGAAGGCGTGGTGGGCATATTCTTCTTCAAAGGGGACTCGAAGAAGGGAGTGGCCGGCCAGCCCGTCATGCAGTATCCGCGCGTTGCGGCGTCGCTTCTCCACCCAATCATCGAGCTTGCTCAACTGGCGGCGCCCGATGGCGGCTTGCATCTCGGTCAACCGGAAGTTGGAGCCAAAACTCGCGTGTAGCCAGCGGAAGCCTGGTGGATGCTCGTGGGCGAAAACCGCATCGTGGCTTTTCCCATGGTCCTTGTACTCCCAAGCCGGGCGCCACAGGTCTTCCCTTCCCGTGACCAACATGCCACCCTCCCCACCGGTCGTTACGATCTTGTCCTGGCAGAAGGAAAAACACCCGATGTCTCCGATCGAGCCGACCGGGGACCCCCGGTAGAGCGTGCCGAGTGCTTGCGCGCAATCCTCGATCAGATAGAGCCCGCGATCTCGACACAATTCGAGCAGAGGGTCCATGTCGCAGGGATGACCGGCCAGATGGACGCAAATCACAGCTCGAGTTTTGTCGGTCAGCACTGAGCCCGCAGTGGCGGCGCTCAGATTTTGATTGTTTCGCTCGACATCGGCAAAAACCGGCCGCCCCCCCATTCGGATAACGCAGGAGGCCGTGGCAAAAAAAGACCGCGCCGGAACCACCACTTCATCTCCGGCCTGAAGCCCGATAGCGTGGAGAGCCAGTTCCAATGCCAAGGTGCCGTTGGCCAGCGCGATGGCGTGGAGACTTGCGACTCGTTTGGCAAACTCCTCCTCGAACAGCCGATTCTGTTCGCCCGTCCAGTAGTTGACCCGTCCTGAACGGAGGACCTCTGCGACCGCCTCGATCTCGTCCTCTTCAAACACCGGCCAGCTCTCCGGCTCGGCGTAGACGGATGGCCTTTTTTTTCTCACCTGTGCTCGCTCCACTCGAACCTCCCCGGGCTCCTTCAAGGGTCGACTAGACTACAACACGCCGAGCGCTCGCCCGGCAGGAAAAAGGTAGATCCGACCCCGTGAAAGTGCTTCTGCTGACCCAGTTCTACTGGCCGGAGACCCGTTCCGCACCCACAAATCTGGCGGCGGTGGCGGAGTTTCTCCAAGAGAGGGGGCATCAGGTTCAGGTCATCACAGGCTTTCCCAACCATCCGGTGGGGCGCGTCTATGACGGTTACAAAATGCGGTGGCGACAGTGGGACGACGTACGCGGGGTCGGAGTACTTCGACTCCCGCTCTATACCGACCACAGCCTCTCCGCGCGCCGGCGCGCCGCACACTACTCTTCATTCGCGCTCTCATCGGCCACGCTGGGCACCTGGCTCACTCGCAACTTTCGCCCCGACGTGATCTTGGTCTATCTGCCACCACTGACAAACTGGCTACCGATTCGGGCGCTCAAGCTCATACACCGCGCGCCCGTGGTCTACTGGATAACAGATTTGTGGCCGGAGGCCCTGGACGCGGTCGGCGCCCCTCTCAAACCCTGGATGCGCAAGGCGATCCAGCGATTGGATCGAGCAGTCAACCGCCAGGCCGCTCTGATCTGCGTCAATTCACCGGGGATCGAGGAGAGGCTCATCGAGAAGGGCATCGAGCGCGACCGGCTGGAGGTCATCACCGACTGGGCGGACGAGAATCTCTTTTTTCCCGTCGAGCCCGATCCGTCCCTGGCTCGAGAACATGGGCTCGCCGGCAAGTTCAACATTGTCTACGGCGGGACCCTGGGACCCGCGCAGGGCTTGGAAACTGTGCTCGATGCCGCCTCTTTGCTGCGAGATCTCGTGGACCTTCAGTTTGTGTTGATCGGCGCCGGTGAGGACGCCGCCCGCCTCGAGATGTTGGCCAAAGAGCAAAAGATCGGCAACGTCCACTTTATTCCCCACCAACCGATGAGCGAGATCCACCGCTTCTACGCCATCGCCGACGTCCTGTTCACCCATCTCAAGCCGGACCCGATGTTCGAGCGCCAGATTCCTTCCAAGATCATGGCCTATCTGGCATGCGGCCGCCCCATACTCTGCGGCATCACAGGCTCGGCGGCCGCCGTCGTGCGCGACAGCGGCGCGGGGCTTTGTTGCGCACCCGGAGACCCGCGTTCGCTGAGCGCGGCAGTCCGCCAGCTCTACGAGATGCCATCGCAGGAAAGAGCGCGGCTGGGCGCAAATGGTCGCTCTACGTATCTCAAGAAATACACCCGCGAGGTGCAGGCGAGCCGCATCGAGAGCTTGTTGATGCATGTGGCGAACGCCTCAACGACCTGACAGAATGAACTATCAAAAAGTCATCATCATTGGCGCGCCGCGCTCAGGCACCAACATGCTGCGCGACGTGTTGTGCGGCCTTCCCGGCTTTGGCACTTGGCCATGTGACGAAATCAACTACATCTGGCGGCACGGTAACGCACGCTGGCCGTCAGACGAGTTTCCAGCCGAGTTGGCGACCCGCAAGGTGGCTACTTACATTCAACGCCAGTTCGACCGGTGCGCGCGCGCCAACGATCTGAGCCACTTAGTGGAAAAAACCTGTGCGAACTCACTCCGGGTGCCCTTTGTCGATCGGGCTCTGCCGGACGCAAGGTATCTTTTTATCCATCGTCAACCCATAGACGCAGTAGCTTCCGCGATCATCCGCTGGCGCGCGCCCCTCGATCTTCGATACACCCTGCGGAAAGCACGGTTCGTGCCGTTGACGGATACCCCCTACTACGCTTGGAAGTTTCTCAAAAACCGGATGCACAAACTGCTGGCGGCCGATCACCGCATGGCTAGCTGGGGCCCGCGAATCGATGGCATGGACAGGCGGTTGGGAACCGAATCGCTAGCGGAGATTTGCGCCCGGCAGTGGAACGCCTGCGTCGGGTCGGCCGCAGCAGCGTTTCGAGAGATGAAGCCCGGCAAAGCACGGGTGATTCGCTACGAGGACTTTGTGACGGCTCCCGAGAGCCGCTTGGGCGATCTCTGCACCTATCTCGGCGTTGATATCCGCTCGGCGGCACTCGCACGGGCAGTGCGATCGGTCTCCGCGAAAAGCATCGGCAAGGGACAAGCTCAACTCGATGCGTCGACACGCGATGCCGTCATCCGACTGACGACAAAAGGCCTGGAAAGGCTCGGCGAGCTGTAGAAGTTCGCAACAAGCCCGTAAGTGACAACCGCTATCCGGCCGCGGGCATCACTCAAACTGTGCCGGCTTCTCGGGCGCATGGCGCCACCCTAGTGCCAGCAAGCACAAAAGCACCGGCGCCAAGTCTTGAAGCGACCTCACAATGGCTCCGGAAACGGATGTCCCCAACATCTCCAGACCCAATCGGGTGGCCAGGAGCGTGTAGATCAAGACAAAGGCGGGGTTCGGGAAAAACGGCCGGAAACTAACGTAGAGCGAGCGCAAAAACACACCGACCACGAGAAGGCCCATAAAGACCCCTGGGTAGGAGAAGTTCAAGTACAGATCGGCAACGATCCCGGGTGGCACTCCGCTCCGGGGTTGACCAAAGATTTTGAGTCCCAGATCGGCGCCTTGCCGAATCGGCGGTTTGCCCGGCCAACTGGATCGAGGGACCGGAGCCACCAGCCAACTGATCAGCGTTTTCCCGTACTGGAGCTCTAGAGTGTCCGGGACAGCCTCAATGATATGTGCGGTCTTGGACAGGTCCAGAAAATGCCGCCGGCCTACTGTCGCCTGCAGCAACTCTTCTGCGCCCAAGTGTTCCCACACACCCGCCCAATCTGACACGTTGCGCCGAAAGGCGAGCATCGAGCTCAAAAGCATCATGCCGGTCAGCATCATGGCCACCGCGTGGACCGGCCGGACCCGTCTTCCCAAGCAGAACCAAATGAGGAAAACACGCACGACCAACATCAAAATGGTCCACCGGCTGCTGGTGAAGAAGGGAAAAACAAGAGCCAGAAGACCCAGCAAGACAACCGTCGCCCCGGAAAATGTGAATAACCTCCTACCAGCGTGCGCCCAACGAAGAAAGACCAGATAGAAAGCGATCTCGAGCTGAGCCGCACCCCACCTCAGGTAGCCAAGCGAGCCTCGCTGGGTCGTATCCTGAAGCTCGACAAACCTCTTGGAAGACAGATCGCCCAGGCCTTCATAAGAAATACCCACGCGCGCAGCGAAAACAACGAAAGAGACTACCCCGACCAGCACCAGCGCTAGCACGACGATCGCAAATCGCGACGCCCCCCATTCTTTTGCGTTGAGCCACCGAGCCGCGGGGAGCTTCCACCGAATAGCGCCCACCAAGTAACCAAGGGCAAGAAGGGACATGCCGGTCGTAGCAACCAGAGCCGCCGGTAACAAATCGGCCGGGCTGAGCCCGCGTAACAAGAAGTCGACCCCATCTGGCGGTCCGAGAGACACATAGAAAGCCTTACCGGTGATGCCGATCACGACATTCAGGAGCACAAACCAGATTGGCTCCGCGGCCTCCACTTGGAACCGGAAAAGCACAGCAAGGGTAACCGCAAGCAGGGCCGCGCTCGCAGCAAAGCAGAGCCAGCCCACGCCGCTGCCAAACCGGACCATCAAGATCGCCGAGCTGACAAAACTGACGAAAACCAACCCGAGGAAGCCAAGGGGCAGAACCCGTCCCAGCCCGGTGCTCCGAGCCGTGCTCCCAGCGTCGAGGATCACTTTCTCCTCGACAAGTCTGGCGTGTTCTCTGCGGGCATGTTGGGTCGCGACGATGGCCTGAGCCCCGTCTTTTAGCCCATCTTATCCGTAGCCTCCGCGAGGCAGATGTGCCGACCGACGCGCAGCGCGCCAAACCCGGCGTTCATCTCATGTCATACTCTCGGCCTCAACTTCGCGCCCGCCAGATCCCGGCGCGGCTCGCGACTCGACCACACACGGAGGACTTGGACAGTGACAAGCGAACCGCGACCAAGGAGCTCTTACGGAGAGCCCATGGTTGTCTCCGACGCCGTTCGGCTGTTATGGGGTTATCGCAGGGCCTTCGTGGTGACGCTCGCCGTGGCGGCACTGATCGTAGCCGTTGCCGGTATCGTCGCCTACCTGGCCGCGCCCAGCAATCGAATCACTGCTCTGCGGTTCCGGCTCGAGTTCGAAGGCGCACAAAACGGACTTTATCCCAGCGACATCAAGTTCAGCACCCACGACATCACGTCGGATCCCGTGCTGAAACAAGTATTCGAGGCAAATAACCTGGATCGGTTCTTCAGATACCGAGAGTTCGCGGATTCCGTCTTTGTCTACGAAACCAGCACCGCGCTGGAACTCCTGATGAGAGAGTACGAGGCCAAGCTTTCCAATGTGAAACTCAGCCCGGTGGACCGTTCGAGAATCGAGGCAACGTTCAAGACAAAAAAGGAAGAGCTGGCAAGCCCGGAGTACGAGCTCCAACTTCAGAGACCCGGGGGCGTGACCGCTATCCCGCCTGAAGTCGAGTCAAAAGTTGTTTCGGAGATCCTGAGCTCATGGGCGGATTGGGCCAAAGTCCGCAAAGGAGCGATGCAGTACAACATTCCGTTGTACTCGTCCAAGATCATCCAGGTTGGACTTTTCGAGAGCAGCGAATACCTCATCGCCGCCGATCTGCTCCGCACTGACATCGAGAGGATTCTCGAGAACGTCGGGGAACTCGAGTCCCTCCCGGGGTCACATACGATTTTCGCCGGTGAGGAACGAGTCACGCTAGCCGATATCAAAGCAGGCCTGGATGAGCTTCGACAATTCAAGCTCGACCCCCTCATCAGCTTGATCGCACAAACCCAACTCGCGCGCGATTCCGAGATAGTCAGCATCTACCTCGAGAATCGCCTCTTCAACTCGATGCTCGAGCTAGAGGAAGCCAAGGAGAGGGTTCAGGTCCTCGAGGACGCCATCACACGTTTTCTGGACCAAGGAGGATCCGGAGCGCCGCACGGCGTAGAGGGGAACGGCTCAGGTCCTCCTCAGGACGTTACGACCTATGTGTCTCAATTCAACGATCCCTTTCTGGACCGGTTGCTCAACATGGCCACACGAAACCAGGATGCGGAGCTTCGGCAACAAATCACAAAACAGCAGATCATGGAGGGCGACAAGGTCGCTCTCTTGACGAAACAGACCGAGTACTATCGCGCCCTGCGAGACACTTTTTCGGCAAGGCCCCCCCGACCCGCATTGAGAAACCGCGCTGCTGCGGTCGATCGCCTCAAGAAAGACTTCGAACGACTGGAAACCGAGACCCTCAACGCCCTCGTTTTGATCTCATCGCTTTTCGACCAGATCTCCAGCTACAACCTGAACCCCAGGAATCTCCTTTACTCGACGCTCAGCCCAGTTTCGTTCCGGCAGACTCGCGGAGCCTCGATAACGGACCTCGCACTGTACTCGATGCTGACGCTCGGTCTCGTCACACTTCTCTTCCCCGTTGGTTGTCTGCTGCACTACAACCTCAGTCGCGTCCGGGCAAGAGATCGGACGGACCAAGACACATAGGGACCGTGCTCGTCTCGCCGGCGCGACTTACTCGAGTGCCCGGACCGCGCCGTTAAGCGAGGGCGCGGGCTAAAGGATAAAAAAGAGATTACCGAATGCCGGAAAAATGAAGCCAGGCCTGCTCGTCTCGCTTGGTATCGATCCAGTTCAGGAAGCGCCAAAAGCGACCCAGTAGTCCTCTCTGGTACTCGCTCTCATTTGCGAACCCCAGCAACCTTGGGGGCTTGGAATAGACTTCGATGTCAGAGAATCCAAGCTGCAACAAGTAGTCTCGAACAACTGCCTTGCTGAATCCGAATCTCATGTTGATGAAGTTTCGCTGCAGGTAATGCGCCGCTCGTTTGCCGATACGGTCCGCTCCGTACTTGAGCGCCAGCCGGGCCAAGATTCGACTAGCAGAACGAATGTTCCTCACGTCGAAAACTACCGCACCCCCCGGCTTGAGAATTCTTCTCACCTCTGCCAGGGTCGCAAAGGGGTCGGCGTGCAGCATCAGGTTCCCGATGATCACCACGACCTCGAAGTCACCGTCCCGGAATCTCAGCGTGTCGAGGGTTCCTTGGCGAGCGTTAAACCCCAGCCTCTTTGCAAATACTTCTATCTGAGGACTGGGGTCGACGCCCAGTATCTCGGCGTTGGGGTAGTGCTCGTTTAGCAGCCTGGTGGTAAAACCGTTCCCGCAACCAAGATCCAGCAGCTTGAAACGATCGCCTTGCTGGAAGTGTGGGGCGATGCTCTCGATCGCTGATCGGGCAACTCCCCGTTGAAGCTCATCGTTGTCGGCAAAATCGAAGTCGGGGTAAACGACACCCGCCTCCGTGCTGATACGAGACGTCTCCACGAACCTCGCCCGGAACTCGGACTCCGCGAAATCGCCCAGAGAGCCCGGCAGTTCGGCGAACAGTTCGGGAACTCTGTCGACATTGCTGTCAAAGGTGATGCCACACTGGCGGCACCAAGAATGCCCGTAGTCGGTGTGATCGAACTTCCGTAGAAACCGAAATGCTGGAGCGGACCCGCGGCAGGTGGGGCAGCAAGCGGGCGCTTTTTCACGCCGATGCATCCTTCTATTCCTTCCTAGGCGGCTAGCCAATGGTTATCGAGCCCGAGCCATTACCGCGCATCGCCGGTCGTATGCCGGACCTGAAGACTGATTTGGATTCGGCGAGGGTTCCTTGATCCCGGAACATCTACCCGCTAGATTGGTTTCGACGATCGAGAGACATCACCACTTGGCCTCCGAACCTCACACGCGTCATGATCTGCTTTGGCTATCCGGGCTCACAAGCGATCTCACCGTCTCGCAGTCGTATAGGGTGGTGCGGCCACTACACTGGCGGTCGCGCCGGCGCCATTCTACGAGAAGATCTCGATGGCCACATCGGGGCCGGCGTAGACAAATGATCGGGGCTGAGAGCACCGAGCCAGGGGCTGCGCAGCCCAGTCCATCTAAGCAGGCGCATTGTTCGAGCAGCTAGTCTGGTTTGTACCCGCCGCCGTGGCGGCATTGGGGGTCTGGCGACCACGGGCGGGCTTGCTGTTGCTGGCCGCGGCCCTGCCGGTGTTCGGATCTCCCCCCGGTGGACCCTATCTGGCCGCGTTGGACACAGCTTGTGTTGCAGCAATACTCACCGCTTGGCGCGGTGGCCGGCCCCGGCCGTCACCGCTGATGTGGCCGCTAGCCGCCTTTGTCGCGGTAGGCGTCCTCACCTTGATCCCGTCACCCTATTCGCCACCCTCGTGGCAACCCCCCGTTTTGTTTTCGTTGCTCAAAGCACTGCCGGCGGTCGAGAGCTGGTCCGCGCTCTATACCTGGCGCGCGGCGTTGGATCTCGTTCTCGGGCTCGGTCTATTTCTGGCGGTGCGCAGAGCCTTCGACGGACACACCCTGAAGCCGCTGGCATTCGCACTTCTCGCGGGTCTCGGCGGCACACTGCTGCTGGGCTTGGCGTCCTTCGCCAGTTTGGTCGATCTCGGCGAATTCCGGCCGCTGCGCACGACCCACACTTCGTTCCGCCGCATGTCCTCGGTCTTTTTTCTCTCAGGCTGGCTTTCGCAGTACATCGTGCTCACGGCTCCCCTGGCGCTGACGGCAGTTGCCCGGTGCACAAACCGGGCTCGCCGTTTCGTCTTTCCCACCCTGGCCTTGGTTTCGGCCGGCCTCCTGCTCACCAAACAGCGGGGAGCGTGGGTCGCTGCTGGAATCCAACTGGCGGTCTGGGCGGCCATCCAGCTCCGGCGGCGGAGCCGTCAGCCCGAGCGGGTCTTCAAGACCGCCGGTGCGGCTGCTGCGACCGTGGCGTTGGCAATGGCTCTCGTCGTAGCTTCGGGCAGCCCTGTGGACTCCATTTTGGAGCGGGCCGGCTCGGTTCAGAGCGGTTTCTCGGGCAGATTGCCACTGTGGTCCACGGCGACGGTGATGATCCGGGAGCGCCCGCTTCTGGGATGGGGCCACGGCTCCTTCTCGCCGGCGTACGATCTGCTCTACCCGATCGAGTCTCCGGACGCCCACCGATTTCGCGGATCCGCTCACAACCTCTATCTGCAAATCGCGGCTGAAAGCGGTCTGCCCGGTCTGCTTGCACTTGGACTGATCGCTTGGACCGCCGCGCTCTGTCTCCGGCGCCCACGCCCCGACCAGCAAGCGTTCGCCCTGGCCTTGGGCATCAGCCTGGTCGGCGCCGCAACATACGGTCTGGTGCAGCACCTGTTCCACTTGAGGGCCATCGGCTGGCTTCTCTGGATCCTGCTCGGATGCGTTGCGTTGGTTACAGATTGCGAGCGGGCACCTCGTATACGAAGAGGCGCCCAGGGGCTCATCGCAATGGCGCTGCTGATGCTGCCGTTGCGGCTTGGCTTTGCCGCCTCGCCACCCTATGGACATGACAAGAGTTTTGGATTTCATCAGGTCGAGCCCCACCCCGACGGCGATTTTCGCTGGACCGACGGCTTTGCAGCCCAGCTTCTGCCCTGGAAAGGCAAGATCCTCGCGATAGAACTGGCAAACGGACATCCGCGAGCTTCGGAACATCCGGTAACTGTGATCGTCGGCCTGGACGGAAACCAGGTGGCCCACACGACCATCACCGGAGGGTGGCAGGAGCTTCGGTTCGACGTCGGACCACCGCGTGCGGAATCAATTCTGCTCACATTCAAAGCCCGGCCGACCTTTCGGCCCTTCAGCGACTTCCGCGCTTATCCAAAGCTGCGGCGATCGACCGATATTCGCTCGCTGGGGGTTGCCGTCAAGAACATCCGCTGGGTCGACGAAGCGGACGACTAGCGAGCTGGCACACCCCAAGTCTCGCTTTCTCAGAACGGAGTCGGATAGGCTCCCTGGCGTGCGAAGCGACGAGCCCGTAGCCATCCTCGGCGCCGGCGGTCACGCCAAGGTCGTCATCAGCACACTGCGCGCCGCCGGAGTGCGAATCGGAGGTGTGTTCGAGAACTACGAGCATCGATGGGGCCGGCCGGTCATGGGCTTGACCGTCCTCGGCCCGTTCACCGACGTCACCAATCACCCCTGCCGGCGCGGGATTATCGCGATCGGGGGCAACCGGGATCGTCAGCGGTTCGCCGGCGAGATCGACCTGGAGTGGGTTTCCGCCGCCCACCCCACCGCGTGGATCGACCCCAGCGCGCGCATCGGCCCCGGAAGCGTCGCTTTCGCAGGTACGGTGGTCCAGGCCGATGCCATTGTGGGCGCTCACGCGATCATCAACACCGCCGCCACCGTCGACCATGACTGTGTCCTGGGTGACTACGTACACATCGGCCCGGGAGCTCATCTGGGAGGTGACGTCAGGGTGGGGCAAGGAGCGCTCCTGGGGCTCGGCTGTTCCATCAAGCCCGGCATCTCGATCGGCGACTGGGCGGTGGTCGGTGCCGGGGCCGCCGTGGTGGCCGACGTTCCGGCCCACGGCAGTGTAGGCGGTGTTCCAGCTCGGCCGCTCGACCCCGAAAACGGATAGCGGGTCAATCGACAATCGCCGGTGAGAAGCACGATCTAGAGGGCGTCAAGCGTCGGCCGCCACCTTTTGAATAAAGGCGACGGTCTCGTCCACGACCCTCTGCCAGCCGCCGAGCTCAGAGCTTCTCTCGAACGCCTTCTCGGACATCGCACTCGCGATTTCGGGGCGCTCGACGGCACCCCGCAGGCACGCGGCGATGTCCATAGGGTCGCGAGGGTCGAAGTACAACGCGGCGGACCCACAGATCTCCTTCATCGATGAAAGAGACGAGCACAAAACGACCTTGCCGTAGGCCAATGCGTCCAGCAGGGCAAAAGACCCTGCATTCTCACAGGCCGACGGAAATACAAAGTACTTGCAGCGCCGGTAGAGGTCGCTCAGCTCGTCATCGGCGACAAAGCCGAGCCGCCGGACCGAGCCGTGCAAACCAAGGTCCGCGATCAAGGAGTCGACCTTCTCCCCATAACCGCGATCCGCCGCGCGTCCCACGATGAGAAGTCGGAAGGCTCTCGGCGACTGGCTGTCTAGAAATTCCGCAAAGCCTTGCACCAACTCACTGACCATCTTGTAAGTGGAGAGGGTGGAGACGAAGAGAAAGCAGTCCTCCTGTTCGCCTTTCCACCGGCTCGCGGCCCTGTGCAGCCGCTTGCCCGGGGGGTACACCACGGCCGTTTTACTGTCGATTCCGATCACTTTCTCGTAAAGACGCCGAGCGTAGTTACTGGAGAAGATGATCCCGTCGGCCTGCCGGCAAGAAGAGGCGATTCGCGCCAGCAATAGCCGCTCAAAAACACCGGTCCTCCCCGACCTTTCCTCTTGGAGCCGGCCCAATTCCCCGTTCTTCCGTGCCAGCGGAAGAACGGTCTGAGGCCAGTAGATTGTCTTGGCCCCCGGAACACGGACCGCCACGTTGCCCGGGCACAGCAGCGCGTCAATGTCGGCACTGCTCACCCTGCGTGGGAAAAACACTCGATCGTAGACGGAAAGCGCCAACCGGCCTCGAAACGCGCCCGGGCATAGCCGAATTTCGGCGCTGCAGTCGGAAAACTCCGACAATCCCTCCTCGCCCCACCCCACCAAAAGCCGCCCTCGCGGTCCGGCGAAGACATTTAGTCTCTCGACCTCGCGGTTGGAGCAAACGCCCTCCGCAAAGCCCTCCACAAAGGCGAAGAGACCCGCACTCAACCTTGTGTTCGCCTTGATTCCGATCCGCATTCCGCTAGTAGTGATGGTCAGGGAAAATGCTCTTCGAAATCCTGGCGAGCCTGACTGTAATCTTCTACTTGCCCTACATCCAGCCAGTAGTCTTCGATCAGGTAGCGGCTGATCTTGTAGTTTCTTGCGCTCATGTCCTTGATCAGCGTGTCCATCCCGAAGTAGGTGTCGTCCGGTATGAGCTCGAAAATGCCCGGCTTCAAAAAATAGATCCCGGCCAAGATTTCGAGTTTGAGCTCCGGCTTCTCCTCGACACCAACGACGTAGTCATTCGCGTCGACTTGAACGTTGCCAAACCGAAATGGCGTCGTGATGATCTTCGTCCCGAGAGTCAAGAGGGAATCCCTCTCGACACCGAACGCGTAGAGCTTGCCGAAATCGAAGGTGGTCAGAATGTCGCCGTTGACGACCACAAAGGGCTCGGTCAGCTCCCGACGCAACAAGCTGAGCGGACCGCAAGTCCCGAGCGGCTTCTCCTCCCGGCTGTAGTGCAGTTCAACGCCAAATCGCGCCCCATCACCCAGATACGCCTCGACATAGTTGGACTTGTAGTTTGTGGCGATGTGAATCCTCGAGAACCCGCCTTTCTTGAGACCCTCGATCTGTACTTCCATCAAAGACTGCTCCCCCACAGGCAGAAGCGGCTTGGGAATGATCTCGGTAAAGGGACGGAGGCGCGTTCCAAGTCCTCCCGCAAGAATGACAGCGTCCATGATGTGTCTCGATCCTCAGTTCAAGTAACCCAACGCCCGCAACCTTTGAATCGCTTCGTCCTCGCCCGGAACCGGCTCCATCTCGACCGGCACCTGGTCCCCGGACCGCCGCTCGGCCCACAACTCCTCGAGCACCAACCGAGCCCGGGCCACCAAGGGAGCGTATTCGCTCCCTGGCTCGAACGGCTGCAACTCGCCGGGATCCCGTTCCAGATCGAAGAGCTCAATCCTGCCCTCCTCGAGGCGACGATCCTGGTCAGGGAAAACCACCCGCACCTTGATTGAGCCCTCTCGGTAGGTGGCCGAAATGATATCGCCTTTTAGCGACTCGGCCACCAGGGGACCCGTCTTGGCCTCGTCCGAGCCTTCCAGCAACGGCCGCAACGAGCGACCGAGCACCGTCTCGGGTGGCGCCGCGAGCTTGAGATAGTCCGTAAGGGTGGGCAAAACATCGAGTAGGGTGACCGGTTGTTCGATACGAGCCGGTAGGTCGCCAAACCTGCGCCCTTCCGGCCAGAGAATGGCAAGCGGCACGTGAATCATGAACTCGTCGATGTCTTTGCCGTGCCCGAGTCCACCCCGCTCGAAGAATTCCTCTCCGTGATCGCCCACAATTACCAGAAGGGTCCGCCGCCGGAGGCCTCTCTCGCGCAGTCCCTCCAGCAGCTCGCCTATCGCCCGGTCGGCGTGGCGGACCTCTTCGTCATACCGGGCCAGAAGCTCCAAAAGTCGGGGCGATTGGCGCAGGGCCATCTGGTGCGGATCGCGCTTCTGTATGCGTAGCAGTTCTGTAAGCGATATCGGGTTTTCGAGGTCTCTGAGCTCCGGCGAAAGCATTCCATAGCCGTGGTCACGGTACGGCCAGTGCGGGTCGATCGAATGAACATATGCAAAAAACGGCCGCTTCTCTACTCGATCGATCCAGCTCAACGCCGCCCTTGTGAGCTGGGGCCCCGGGATCTTGTACGCGTGCAGCCGATCGGCAAAACGAAAAACCTCGACCATGCGGCCACCGGCGAGGAGCTCTTTGACTAAAAAGGACCGCTGCAAGAAGCGAAGGACGCTGAGCGAGAAAAAGGTTCGAAAGCCATTGTCGTAGCCCTCCCCCGAGATCACGTGGTTCGACGAAAACGCGCCGGTGTCATAGCCAGCTTCCCAGAACGCCCGCGCCATGGTCCAGGCGTCCGGCTCGGGAGACAACTTCACGGGATCGGCGAGTCGGGAGGTAAACAGCGCCGTAACGGACGGCTTGGTAAAAGGAGCATTGGCCAGCGCTTGCGAGAACACAGTGGCGCGCAGTGTCGTGGCCGCGTCGATGTGGGGGGTCGTGTCGCGGCCGTAGCCGCCCAAACCGGTGTGGTCGGCGCGCAGCGTGTCGATCATGAACACCACGACGTTGGGAGCGTTGGCTGCGGCCCGTTTGCGGGGAGCAGCGGGTGAACGATGCCCGTCCGACCACCCTAGCGCGAGGAGTGGTGACAACGCCGCCAAGATCGTTGCAGCGATCAGTCCGCTGCGAGCGGCCAAGACACCGGACGCCACCGAGAGCAGAACCAGGGCCCCAACCAGCGGCATGGCAAAGATCAACGGCCAGAGGCCGTAGCTCTCATCACCCAGCTCTTGCCACAGCCGAACCGCCAATGCCGCCAAGCTCAGGATCGCCAACGCCAGAGCCCACCGCGAACGCTCGCGGCTTGCTAGCGGAACGAGAGTCAAGGCGCGCAATACGATCCCGACGCCCACTGTCGCACCCGCAACGAGGAAAAGAGCCCTGACCTCGGTCGAAAACGCCGACTCCGCCAGCGATTCCTGAGCCCACTGCCGGGCCAGCAGCGCCACTGTGGAGCCGGCCAGTGCGATCCCAGCCCCCAGGCCTGGGACCTTGCTCCCTCTGGCCAGCAGGGTCGACGTCCCGGCGACCACCGCGCCCAGGATCAACCAGATTCCGGCGAAGATACCCGCCGCCCTCGCCAGCGCCGGCGTGCTGAGGACTCGAGAAAAGGACGGGTCGCCGGCCACATCATGAAGAAGTGCCGGCATCCAGGCCAAGAGCACGAGGGCCAGGGTGAACGCGAAGCCCGTTGCTGCTCGCCTTTGCTTGCCCATCAACTGGATCGCGGACGCCGGAAGGTCCTCACTGGCCGGAAGTCTAGCAAGGCGCGAGACTGAGCCTTTGCCCGATTGCCCGCCGGGGTTGCAGCTTGGAGAGACCAGAAACGGGGTTGGTATATTCACCCCCCGAGCTATCACGGCCAATGGATTCGCGGCCCATCGGGACCGTCAAAAAAGCGATGAAACGTTTGCTGGACATCACGGCCGCAGCCGTCCTGCTAGCCTTTTTTTCCCCGCTGGGTCTGATCATTGTCGTCATTCTGGCCCTAACCGGAGAGCGCGAGATCTTCTTCAAACAGAAGCGCATCGGGCTGCGTGGGCGCCCTTTCGAGCTGCTCAAGTTCGCGACCATGCTCAAAGACAGCCCCAACATGAAGCACGGCACTCTAACGGTCCCCGACGATCCGAGAGTGCTGCCCGTGGGCCGCTTTCTGAGAAAGACCAAGCTGAACGAGGTGCCCCAGCTGTGGAACGTCCTGGTTGGAAATATGAGCCTGGTCGGACCGCGGCCGCTGGCTCGAAGCGATTTCGAATGCTATTCACCAGAGATCCAGCGCAAAGTGGTCGAGGTACAGCCCGGTCTTACCGGTCTGGGCTCGATCGTGTTTCGCGACGAAGAGCGCGTGCTGGCGGAGAGCCGCCTCCCGCCACTCGATTGCTACCGGCTGGAAATCGCGCCACGAAAGGGCGAGCTGGAGGCTTGGTACATCGAGAACCAAAACACGTCTCTCGATCTCAAGCTCCTGTTGCTTACCGCAGTGGCAGTGATCGCTCCCGGCAGTCGACTGCACGAGAGTGTCCTGCCCGAGGTTCCGCGCTCGTCAAAAACCACTACCCCGACGGAAATCTAGTCCAGCTCAGAAGTCCCAGAAGGCCTCCCGCCTGCCGAACAGGGCCGGTAGCCGTTCCATGTCTGTCGCCAGGCTATCCAGTATGTAACCGACCGTCTCTTGGGTCGGCGGCTGGGGGCGCCCCGGCATGCGCGGGAGGAAGCGGCGGCGGGCCCACGCGCGAACATCCGGCGACAAGATCGGCCGGAGCAGGCGGCGGTAGAGAGGATTCCGTATGATCCCCGCAAACGGACCGGCGGGCGTGGTTTCCTTGCTGCTCTGGTTGAAAGCCCGATCGGCTCTCACCAGGTCCGGCTTGGGCTCGAGGCCGAGAAACTCCTCGAGCTCGCCGACGATCCGCTGCCGGTTCTCGACAAAGGTCTCGAATCTCACGACTCGGACCCGGTCCGGCCCGAACTCGTCCAACCATGGCTCGATCTGCATCGCATACCGGGCGTGGTTCAGAAGCGGTGCGTGCTCACGCACGGCGATATTGATGTCCGGCGAGACCCAGCCCCGGGAAACATACAGGTGGTGGGTGCTGATGATCTTGTCGACGGGGTTGCGGACGATATAGAGACATTTCAGGTCCTTGCCGAGCACACGCAGCGCTCGACCCGGCACACCCTCGACGTCGGGTCGATGCGTATAACGCGTCGTAGCTTCGCCGCACAGCTGACCGGTGCCGGCTTTATCGAAAAGGCGCGAGTACGCCCGACGCCCGGCATCGGTCAGGACTTCATCGCTTACAAGATTGCCCGGCTCTTTGTCGATGGGGAAAAAAATAGAGGGATGGGTCATCAAGTCGCGATAGAGCGTCGTCGTGCCGGACCTCGCCGCCCCAACGATGAGAAAATCAGGCAATCTCATCGACTCGGAGCCTTTTGTCGGCACGCCGCCGTGCGGCCCGCGCGGGTAGCCGTCAAATCTGTGGTCTCCACGCGGCCGGCCACAGGTTGCTTGCCGCATCCGCGCGACGGCTGCTTCGACCGATGGAAAAAAGATGGTGAGCGACCGGCTGGCTCGGCTCGACGTTCTCGCGCCGGAGACAGAGCTGCCGAGGACTACCCGTCAGGTTGTGGGTGTGACAACCGCGCTCGGCGGAGGCGCAAGTCTCGAACCCGGCCTCGAACACCCGGGCGGCAGCTTCAGGGCCAAAATGCCGGAAACGCCCAAACGGCCAGGCAAAGTGCTCTACACTCCCAATTCTCGCGGTCAACACTTCGAAGGACCCACCGATTTCTTCGTCTATTCGATCGCGGCTCGCGTTGGCCAGGTTGACATGCGACAGCGTGTGGCTGCCGACTTCGTGTCCGGCCGTCATGAGCGTTTCGATCTCGTCCCAGCTCATCGTCGGCTCGACACCGTCGCCAACTTCGGCGCCGAACACGCGACGCACGTCGCTGGCACGGCTGTGCCCAACCAACTTGGGGCAGATAAAAAAAGCCGCGGATGCGCCAAACTCGTCGAGGATCTCGGCGGCACGCAGGCAACTAAGGAAACCATCGTCAAAACTAAAGGTGGCGTACGAAGCGTCGATCTCTCCCACGGAGATCCGGCGCACCGCGTCTGAGTAAGAAACAAAGCGATGATCTTGCGCCAGGCGCTCGAGCAATGTACGGAACCCTTCTTCCTGACCTGGAAACACACTGTGCAGATAGAGAAAATGAACCCGCTTTCGGCGTAGGCCCGAGACCGTAGAACCCGTCACCCTGCCCTGCCAGGAGAGGGCCGACAGCGCCATGTGGCGGGCCAACGTGCGCGCGCGGAAACGAGCACTTCGGTCGGACGCCAGCATGGCATTCGATTCTAACGCCCGCCCTGCAGCGCGACTCACACCGTCGGGTAGGAATAGCGGTCGACCCACCGCAAATCCCCTTCGTACCCGAGCCGCACCAGGGTGTCACCCGCGTGCTCGTTGAAAATCTCTGCGGCCTCGCGGCAGAAGTAGTTTTTCCAATCCCCGACGATCCCCTTACGGGTATGTTGAGTCCGGTCGCCCCCGCCCGGGTCGCGCCCCGTTTGCCGCTTCATGGACATCTTCTCGACTGTTGTCGAGAGTCGCCATGGATCGATTTCTTCATCGATCAGATCTTCGAGGGCTCGACCGAGTGTTGCTTCGCAATCCTCCCGCAGCCCTTCATAGCTGAGGTATGTCACATTCCCGGTTCCTTGGGCGCGAAGCCAATCTTCCACGTGCTGGCGCCAGTTGAGCGTCGTACCGCGGCCGGGATTGGTGAACTCGTGCTCGATAAAGCGGGGCAGGTTTCGAACGATGTCGCCGGGATCGAAGCTCTTGCCGAACAACTTCTCGTAGGTCCGTGTAATTCTCCGCGGCACCGGGTTTTGTGAATGACGCCCCATGTGCAGGTGATGGAAATACAGCGACACCATGACGTCCCGCCCATCGCGGTAGAGGTAGAACGCCCGCCTCATGCGGGGGTCGTACCGCCAATGATTGAGGATCACACAACTAAAGCCGATGGGAAGCCGCGTGAACTGCGGGAACGGTAGCTGCAGGTAGTCGCTGACCATCTTGGCGAGCCAGCTACCGCCCGACTTGGGGTGCTCTGAAACGTAGTAGAAGGGGAAAGTCTCCCCCCAGTGGACGCCTATCCAGCGCGTCACTCTCTTGGCGACCCTTTGGGCGATCGGTCCGACTCTCATCCCATACCTCGCTTGTGGCCGGGACCGGAAGCGGACCCCAGGCCTTTGAGCCCAAAGAGTATGCCGTAGTAGGGTGATATATGGGCAGCAGGCCGCTTGCATGACGACTCCGACCCAGTCACTTCGACACCGGACATTCGTCGGACTTCTCTGGTCGGGGGTCGGCAACTACGGCGCCAGCGCCGTGCGCCTGGTGACGATCTTGGCACTCGGGTGGCTGCTTCCACCTTCCGATTTCGGGCTTTTGGCTCTGGCCTTCATGTTTGTGCTCCTGGCCGAAGGCATCGGCGAGCTCGGCATGGTATCCGCTCTGGTGCAACAGAGGGAGCCCGGGGCGGACGACTTGAACAGCGCTTTCTGGCTGAACCTGACGATTCACGTCCTGCTCGGAGCCGCGACCTTCCTCTGGGCGCGGCCCATCACCTCGTTTCTGGGAGACACCTCGGCCGCCCCGTTGTTGCGACTGCTTTCAACCGTCTTTCTGATCAACGCCCTGGCGGTCGTGCCGAGAGCCGTACTGATCAAGAATATGCGCTTCCGGCAGATATCCGTAGCACAACTCGCAGGTGAAGTGGCTTTTGCGACGGTCGGCTTGAGCATGGCGGCGCTTGGTTATGGCTTTTGGAGCTTGGGCGCCGCGGTCATCGCGCAGCGCACAGTCAACACGTTGATTCTCTGGACGAGCGTACGGTGGCGACCCGCTCTGTCGGTCGATTTCTCCGCGCTGCGGCGACTCGTCCGATTCGGCGGCCCCATGATGGGAGGCACTCTCTTGGAGAGAGCCCTGGTTAACGTCGACTACTTTGTGATCGGCCGATTTATCGGTACCGAAGAGCTGGGCTACTACTCGTTGGCGTACCAGCTCGCTATGGTGCCGCTCGACAGGCTAGTGGGACTGACGAGACGGGTTACGTTTTCCGCGTTCTCCGAGGTTCAGGATGCGCCACGACGTCTTGCCAGCGGCGTAGTAGAAGGCACGCGCCACCTCTTTAACATCGCACTGCCGGTTGTACTGTCCATCGTGGTGTTGGGACCGTGGCTGCTCGAGGCCGTTTACGGAGCCAAATGGAGTGACTCGATCGTCTCTCTTCGGATTCTCGGGCTCGGCGGGCTTTTCTTGATCCCGCGAGTCGCGGAGGCCGCGCTCCTGGCCATCGGACGCCCGCGGCTGCGGCTGTGGCTTTTGGCGCTTCGATTCGCCGTTTTCGTCACGCTGGCAGCGACCGTCGGGATTCATCTTGGCATCAACGGCATTGCCGCGTGCGTTTCAGCGGCGTTGGCCGTGTGGGCGGTCACGACCCTCTCGGTTGGAATCAGGATGCTCGAGCTCCCCTGGCGCAGGGTTGCCTCGACCCTTGGGCCGGCGACACGAGCCGGCCTGCTCGCGCTGGTGCCGTTGATCCCATTGGTCCTTGTTCCCCGAGAGCGGCTCTCGCCGTGGGCCGCGCTGGTCTACGCCGGGGTGACCATGAGCGCCGTCTACGGCCTGCTCATGCTGCCGACCTACCGCGAGAGTATCCGGGCCAGCTGGCGATCGCGGCCACCCTGGTTGCTATCCTCAGGTACGCGCAAAGGCGCGGGAGAGGGTAAGCCGTCCTGATGCCGACTTGGATCCGAGCCGCCATTCTCGCCCCTCTGCGTCTGCTGAACGCAGCTCTTCCGGAATCCGACTGGAAGAACGCAGCTCGGGCATGGCTGTTGCGTCACAGAAACGCGCTGCCGCGGGAGCTCATGATCCGCCGAGGCGACACGGTTCTGCAGGTTGGGATGTGGAGAAAAGAGAACCTGGCGCGGCTCTCGCGGTGCGCCGGGCCGGGCGGCCGCGTCATCCTCATCGAGGCCGACCCCGGGGTTGCCTCCACTCTGACAGCCTACGCTGCCGAACGAGGGTTCGAAAATCTCACCATAGTAAATAAGGGAGCCTTCAACCGAAAAGGGAAGCAGATCATGAACGCCGGCACGTCGCCGACTTTCAATCGTCTCGACGGAACCGGCGTGACCATGATGCGGGAGGACTTCGATTCCGCCATGGAGATCGATGTCGATACGGTGGACAACATCCTTGCCGAGTTCGAGGTCGCGGAGATCGACTACGCGGAGATCACCGTCAACGGAGTCGAGCTCCAGGTGCTCCAGGGCATGGAGCAGACCGCGCAACGCACCAAACGCGTCTTTCTCGCGGGATACGCGCGGACACTCGAAACCGACCAACCGACCAACCGAAGTACGCGGAACTTCCTGCGTCAACGTGGATTCAGAACCACGGTTTCGAAGAGAGTGTTGCCGTCCAGGATCAAGAGCGCGGATCTTGCCACGGTGCCGGCACAAAGACATCTGGAGGGGCATGTCTTCGCATGGAGACGCTAGACACCTACTCGAAGAATTTGCTCGGTATCGCCCTTTGCTTCGTCTGCGTGGCGACGCTCGTCAACTTCCCCCTTCTGGGCGACTCCAATCAGATCTACTTCCTGTCGCGAGCTCTGCGAGAGACGATTTTTCTGGTCATGGCACTCTACGTGGGCCTTGTCTTCGTAACGCCTTCGGACCGCTCCCGGCTCACCGCCGGGACCGTTCGTATGGCCGGACTGATCACATTGTGGGCGTTGACTTGTGTCCTCTACAGCATCATGTTCAAGGGAGTGCCCACTGGGGTTGCTCTGCTGGGTCTCAAATTCTTCCAGTCGGCTCCGTTCTTTTTTGCCGGCTATTTCCTCGTCACAAGATCCTCTAAAACGCCGCTGTTCAAGTTCGCCGCGCTGCTGCGCTGGTATGTCGCGCTGCTGGCTCTCGACAACGTCATCCGTATCGTGATCCGTTTCGCCAGCGACAAACCCATAATCATCAGATACTCGGGTCTGTTCCCGAATGCAACAGCCTACGGCGCGACACTTGTGGCCTGTTCCTTGTGGTTTCTATGCGCTCACCTCATGCGAAATGACAACCGCGAGAGAACCCGCTACGGCCTCTGGCTGGTCATATGCATCGTGCTGAGCTTTGCGACGGGCTCGAGAATGGCGATGACCCTCACCATGGCGACTTTTCTGCTGAGCTTTAACAACCGGCTGGATTCGCGCACAAAGAAAATTCTGCTCGGCACCGCGCCGCTCTTGGTCGTGGCCTTCTTCTTCATCGTTTCTCGACCGACGCTCTCACGCCACCAGGCGAAAGTCTCAAACGAAAATCGTCTGACGATTGCCGAGGATGCAATCTCCAACTTCAAAACGCCCGCAGACGTGATTTTTGGTTACGGCGTAGGGCTCTCATCTTCCTCGACCGCCAAACTGCTCGGCAGCGAGACCGCCGAAAACCAAGTGGGCAACGCTCATTCGGGCTATCTCGAGATCACTGCGAGTTTCGGGTTGGTCGGCCTGGCGCTGCTCCTCGCTGTCTTTTTGACGTCTTTGAACAGAGGCGTCAGTCCGGCCATCGATTTTTTTGTCCTTATCGTGGCAGCGTTTTTCGTAGGCTTGAATGTCTGGCGGTTGTTTCCTACCGGCGCGCTTCTGGGGCTGCTCTGGGGTCAACTTTTCGGAATCGGTGTAATGCAGCGAGCACGAACCCGAGACGGCTCTCCCGGCAGCCCAAAGCCGGCCACTTAGTCGGCTCCCGGGACCGATCCTGTTTGTTCGTAGCCGGGTAACCGGTTTGGTAGCCGGGCGTGTGATGTCTTGCTACGATACCTCCAATGGACCTATGGCGAGCCCTGTTGCCCGGCCTGGCGGCCGCGGTTGTCACCATGCTGCTCACACCCCTGGTAGTACGCGTGGCGTGGCGGTTGCGGGCGGTGGACGTGCCAAAAGGGAGGAAACGACATGCCGCAATCACACCTCGTTTGGGCGGCGTGGCGATTACCGCCGGCATCATTTTCTCCCTGATCCCGGCCCTGTTGCTCCTCGGTGGCAACTCCGCAGTGGGCCCCTCGGCCGACGAGCTTCTCTGGTTTCTCCTCGCCACCTTGATCGTCTTCGCCCTGGGCGTAGTCGACGACATCAAGCCAATCGGACCGATACCAAAGCTCCTATTTCAGACGCTGGCGGCATCCATCATCGTGGCCATCGGCTGGCAGTTCACCACGCTCAGACTGCCCTGGGAGGCAAAGCTCTCCGTCGCGGCGGTCGGACCGATCCTGTCGATCTTGTGGATCGTTGGGGTGACCAACGCGATCAATTTCATCGATGGGCTCGACGGATTGGCGGCCGGGATCGTCGCCATTATCGCCAGCAGTCTGCTGTTTTTCGCCATTTTCCAGCGTAACCCGGAAACCGTCATTGCCACCAGTTGCATTGTCGGCGCCTGCGTCGGTTTTCTACGCCACAACTGGCGTCCGGCCAAGATCTTCATGGGGGATTCCGGGTCTCTTACGCTCGGGTTCATTCTCGCGGCCATTTCCCTGCGCACCGGGGTCAAAGCCTCCGCGGCGATCGCCATCCTGGTCCCGCTTCTCGCGCTCGGCTTACCGATTATCGATACCGTCATGGTCATCTGGTATCGATTTCTTCAAGGCCACCCGAAGATGAACCGCCTCGCTCGAGTCTTCCGTGGGGATCGCAAACATCTTCACCACTTGTTG
Source organism: Candidatus Multivoradales bacterium (assembly GCA_965224065.1). Lineage (GTDB taxonomy): Bacteria > Acidobacteriota > Thermoanaerobaculia > Multivoradales > JAHEKO01 > JAOTZA01. The sequence goes on along the minus strand of CBDCYF010000005.1, from coordinate 3,261,191 downwards.
CTCGAAGCACACGGCCACCGCCCCGCGGTCCTGCTCAGCCTGTACGGATTGGTTCTGGGGTTTTGCCTCATGGCCCTGATCGTCGCGGCCAGCGGCAACGTTCGGTTGGGGCTGGGCTTTCTGGCCGTAGAGGTTGTGGCGGTGCTTCTGATTCGCCAGGCCGGCCTCAACGCCATCGCGAGGCGATTGGCCGAGGAGCGTCTGAAACGCCTGGAGCCCGCGTCGCGTGCGTTCGAGCAGCCTCCGACGCCGGACCTCGGCGACTCTCACCGCCCGCTCAAGGCCGATTCGGAAGTCTAGCCGGTTAGCGCTTGACTTCCCTCTCCGAAGGGCCTGGGAGCGGGATCCCCAGACAAAAAATTCCGAAAAATCGGCCGCTAAGCGTAACGAAACGGCATTGGTCCGATCTTGGTATTCGAGGGCCGGCACAGAGCCCAAGACCAGGACCGAGTCCATGGACCACCGAGACGCCATCGAACAACTGCCGTACTACCTTTCCGGAGAGCTGGCGGAAAGCCAGTTGGACGAACTGCAAGGGCATATCGAATCCTGTGAGGAATGCCGTCGCTGGGTGGACGATTACCGGCTTTTTGCCGCCGTTTTGCACAGCGATCCCGGGCACCCGCCGGCCGAGCAGCTCGCCCGGGAGGCCGTCGAGACCGAGACCTCGATCGCGGCGGAGGATCCCTCGTTGCGCAAGCATCTAGAGACGTGCCCGGACTGCCGGCAGCAGCTCTCGCTCACCGAGGAAGCCGTGGCGCGGGCCCGGAGCCGGCACGGATCGGTGAAGAGATTCCATGGTCGTTCGCCTTTCGGCGGACAAGGCCACCGACGGCTCGCGATCGCCGCCAGCCTGGCCCTGGTCAGCGTTCTCGCGTTCACCTTTCGCGGTTCTTTCACCCAAAGTCCGGGCGGCAGTGTCGGTGACAACCGCGTCCTGTCTACCGAGAACCTCGAAGGCACACAAGTGCTCGATGCGGCCGAGTCGATCACGGCAACTGATGTCACCGTGGAAAGCGGCAGCGAAGTGGCGTTCCGCGCCGGCGACACGGTGGCTCTGGGGGACGGCTTCACCGTCGCCTCGGGTGCCAGCTTCAAGATCGAAATCGTTTCCGCCGGCAACCAGGAAGATTCCGAAAGCACATAGCAACCCCGACCAATAGACAAGAGAAGGAGATTGAGATGAAGCTCAAGAAAAAACTCGCCCTGACCACCGCCTGTGGCCTAGCGGCACTGCTGGTGCTGCCCGCTTTGGCGAGCGCCCAGGGTGTTCTGTTCGTCAAGGACGACAAGGTGGGGATCGGTACCCCCAACCCCGCGTTCCCCCTCCATGTCGTGTCAACCACCGCCGGAGCCCAGACCATGGCTCGCTTCACCAACAACGGCGCCCCCTTTGTGTTCTACGAGGACACGTCCAGCGGTACGATCTGGGGACTCCAACCCACGATGGTTGGCGACTTCACGATCAGCCTGTCCGGCACCTTTGGGACCGAGGTCGTGATCCGAAAGACCGGCCGCGTCCAGATCGGCCCCGGGCCCGCCACGGTGTTCGATCTGAGTCCCACCGGCAATCTGACGATCGACGGAAGCCTCATGGAAAACTCCAGTCGAAAAGCCAAAGAGGGATTTTCGCCGCTCGACGGCCGCGAAGTTCTCACGCGGGTTAGCGACTTGGATGTCTTGGAATGGAGCTACAAGGACCAACCAGTGCGCCACATCGGCCCGATGGCCGAGGATTTCTACGACGCCTTCGGACTGGGGGGTGGCAAAGACAGGCTTGCGCCCCGCGATCTGGCCGGCGTCACCCTGCTGGCGGTCCAGGGTCTCAACGAGATCGTGGAAGAGAAGAACCAGCAGATCGACCAGTTGAGCCGCCAAGTGGCCGAGCTGCGGGCCATGGTCGAGAGTCTGGCCTCGAAGTAAAACGGCCCTCCTCTTCAAACCAAGCGGCCCCGACCGCCGTGCGCGGTCGGGGCCGCTTTATGCCTAGCGGTCCTCCAGCGCCGCGAGACGCTCGGTGAGCGCGTCGATGTGCCGTTGCTGCTCCAGGATCCGCAGGTTCAGGGCGTCGATGGGCTCCTGCTGCGCGATCGTGTAGAGCGCAAGCTCCTCGATCTTCTCGAGCAGCCGCATCTGCATCCAGGTCAGCTTGACACCGGCCTCCAGCTCCTTTGCGGAAGGAATGTTGGGCAGGTGCTTCTCCTTCCGAACGAACGCCGCCAGCTCCGCCAGCGGCATCAACTCATAGTCCGGATCGAACACAAAGTCGGCCGGTCCGCAGCCCGCCGGGCAGTTGCTGGTGATGACATCGCCTTCGAGCGTCAGGTCGCCCGAGTTGAAATCCAATTGGAACTCGACCCCGGCGCCGTCGCTCGAGTTGATTTCGTAGTCGTTGTCGCCGCTGTTGTGGGTCGTGTTCCAGATGTCGCCACCGTTCTGCAATCGCAGCCGCGACGTGCCCGATGTGGCCTCCAGGCGCAAGTCGGCGTCGCCGCTGGAGCGACGGACGTGAACGTCGGTATTTGGCGAGGCCGTCCCGATTCCCAGGTCCCCCTCTTCCCCGTGGACAAAGATGGAGTTGGAGGGCGCCCCTGGTCGAATCCGAAGCGGCAGGGTCGATCCATTGGTCACGTCGCGGATAAAGAAGTTGGTCTCGTTGCCGGCGACGTCCCAGGTCTGGGGGGCAAACCCGGACGAGCCGTCTTGCTGGAGCCTCAGCGTGGGAGTGTCGCCGTCGATCACGTGAATCTCGGTCGAGGGGGTCGACGTGCGGATGCCGATCCGGCCACCGTCGTCGACATAGAGCGAATGCGACCGAGCGTTGGCCTCGACCGTAAACGGCGTTCGGTTGTTGCTGATGTCGTCGATCGAGAATTTGCTCGCGCCGCCATTGGCCGAGGCGTTGGCCGTGAGCTGCCAGTCGTTGCGGGGGAAGCTCGCAGCCACAGACGTATCGTCGAACTTGATCCGCAGGTTGTGTTCCTTGAGCCGGATGGTGTCAAAACTAAACGGCTCGCCGTTGACACAATCAAAACCGACACAGGCAGAGCCGTCGACGATGAGATCGTCCAGGATCACAAAATCGGCCCGCGAGGAGGCCGGCAGGAGAAGCGCGGCCAGGGCCACAAAGAGCCACCGAGTGATCTGAATTCGTTTCATAACCGTTTCCCTCCTTTATTCGTCCAGGTCCGGCGCCCGTTCGACCCGGTGGTCCGCGTGGCCTCTGCGCACGCCCTGAACAAGAAAGTTGAACTCGACTGTGCCTTCTCCGGCATCTCGGACGACAAGCCGCTCCGGAGTCACCCGGGCGACGTACAAGCGGCTCCAGCGGCCACGTGGCGTGAGCTGAACTGTCAGTCCTTCCTTCTCGGTGACTTGCGCGAAATGACCCGGCAGCTCGATCACGGCCTCGCCTCTTTGGGTCTCGGCGGTACCTCGAAAGTACGTCCCGGCCTCGGGCCCTTCGAGGGCCACGTAGACGATCGTGGATGCAGACGACGGATCGACTGCCGCGAAGGCTTTCTTGCCGCGCACCTCGAGATTGCCGGCGACCTGCAAGTCGCCCTCCGACTCCCGCTCCGGCTCGGGTTCCGGCTCGCCGGATCCCACGAGCCGCCCGTCGGCGACCGAGAAAGCCCCGCTCTGGACAAAGGGGCCTTCCAGAAGCTTCGCGATCTCTTCGAGGTCGACGTCCCGCCCCTGGTCTCGGGCCTCTCGGGCCCGGGCCATGTACTCGCGTGATTTTTTGTCGAGCTTTGGCTCGGCTCTGAGCTCCCAGCTATAGCTTCCTTCCGGCAGCGAGCCCCGCTTCTCGTCGCGAACCGCCAGCCACGGCGCGTTTCCCGCTTCGAACTTCCGTTCGATACGGGTTTTTGGTCCGGAAACCGTGAGCACCAGATGCCGGTCGGCTCGTGCCGGGTGCCATTTGAGGCCTTCGGGCGTGGCCTCGACCGTGGCGATCCTCTCGGCCGGCTCGGCCACGGCGGCGCCCGCCAAACCGAGACAGAATCCGAGGCAGAGCACCGCCGTCCCCGTTGTTCGTAAGGTCTCCATCGGGACTCCTTTCTTCGGGGCCGGCGAGGTTTCAAAACCAATGCCGCCGCGCCCGGCCCTCGCGCGGCGCTTCAATCCAACTCTCGGGTATCGATCGATTTTATCCGGATGCTCCCCGGATGCAACTCGCTCGGCGGTAGCCTCGAGCACTGCGCGCACAAAAAAACCCGGCCGCCAAGGCGGCCGGGCTATGGAGTAGCGTTGACTTCCTCTTACCCCTCGGTTTCCTCGGCCTGCTCAGCGGGCTCGAGAGCTCGTAGACGATCCGTCAGTTGATCGATGAGTTTTTGCTGGTCGATCGTGTAGAGGACCAGCTCCTCGACCTTTTCGAGAATCCTCATCTGCATCTCGGTCATGTTGAGCTTGCCTCTGTTGTCGACGTCATTTTGCGACGGCACATTGGGCAAGTGCTTCTCTCTCCAGACGAACTCTTCCAACTCGGCGAGCGTCAACATCTCGTGGCCCGGCTCGAAGACATAGTCCGAGACGCACGGCGAGCAGTCCGTTGTGTTGATACTTCCTTCGATCGTCAGGTCGCCCGAGGCGTGCTCGAGCTGGAATTCGATGCCCGAACCGTCGTTGGAGTTGATCTCATAGTCCAGATCAGAGCCCACGCTCGTGTTCCACAGGTCGGAACCCCTTTGAAGGCGGAGTCTCGGGGTCCCGGCGGTCGCCTCCAGCCGCAGATCGGCGTCGCCGCTCGTGCGCCGCAGGTGGACATCCGATGCGGCATCGGGTGAGCTGGTCCCGATGCCGATGTCGCCATCGCCTTGGATATCGAGCGAGCTCGTCGGTGCGCCTCCGGGGCGGATCCGGAACGGCAGGGTCGAGCCGCTGGTGGCGTCGCGAACGAAGAAGTTGGTCTCGTTGCCCGCCACGTCCCAGGTCTGGGGGGTAAAGCCCGAGGAGCCGTCCTGCTCCAGACGCAGGGTCGGGGTGTTTCCGCTCACGACGTGGAGATCGACCACGGGCGTTGCAGTACCGAACCCGATACGGCCGCCGTCGTCGACATAGAGCGAGTGGCTTGGGGCTCCTGCTTCCACCCGAAACGGGATCCGCCCCGCGGTCGAGTCCTCGATCCCGAGATAGTTGGCCCCACCGTTCGCGGAGTCGTTGGCGATCAACCGCCAGTCGTTTTGCGGAAAACTCGCGGTGGTCGAGGTATCCAAGAAGTGGAGCCGTACGTTGTTCTCCTTCATCCGGATGGTGTCGAAACCAAAGGTCTCGCCGTTGACACAGTCAAAACCGACACACAGCGAGCCGCAGTTGATGATGACGTCGTCGCAGTGAACTATGTCGGCTTGGGCCGCCGGCGCCAAGGGCAGGGCGGCCAGGGCCACCAGGCCGGCCGCGGTCCACAGGATGTTTTTGATCGATTTCATGGTTTTCTCCTTCGGTCCTGTCTAGTTGTCGGGCCGTGCACCGGGCGTCCTGCCGTTCGAGCCATCGGACACCGGTTGGGGTCGAAGAGCCCTCGTGGCGGCGACCGCCTTCGAGGACGCGTTTTGAGATAGTTGTGGTGCGCTCTCGGCAGAGACGCCCGCGAGAACGGCCTCGTCCCCATCGTGAAGCGCGCCCCGGGCGGGTTGCGCGAGACCCGAGGTCAGGGCCCTCGTCGAGCTCGCACCCCCTGCCTCGGACAGCACCCCCCGCTTTTCGCACGCCTGCCCCGAGGCCACGGCGCTGTCGGAACGGTGATTGGGCGGCGCGACGGACGACCGTGCCGCTCCCAACTCCGTCCTGGTAACCGCAGCTTTCTGGACGGCTGAATAAGCCGCCTCGCTGGCCTCGGTCAGTGCCGGGTCGGCCACCCTCCCCTGGGCGAGGGTGAAGCTGCCGGTCATCGCTTGCCAGCCTTGGGCGGACGCGCCGTCGCGCAAGCTCTTTGCAACGGCCTCGCTCGGGAGGAGCGCCAAGCGCCACTTATAGCTGCCGTCGGGCAGCAGATAACCGTTGGAGTCAAAGAGCCCGACCGACAGCCGCTCGCCGGCGTCGAACTTCCGGCTGACGGTCATCCCGTTGCCCGAGAGAGTGAGGACCGCTCCCCGATAGGCCACGCTGGGCAGGATGTCGACTCCCCCGGCGTGGGTCACCGCCGAGGCCAAGTCGGAGGCAACCGCCGGCCCCGGAGCCACCACCAACGCCGTCATGGCCAACATCACGGCCGGCAAGACGACGTTTCGAAACAGGTTTGCTCTCACACTTTTCTCCTTTCTATCATCGGAATCAACGAATTATCTCACGAAACTCACACTCTTCGTAATAGCCACATGGCTATCGGTTACTTACCGGCCTTCTTCCGGAAGGTGGCGGTGCAGCGAATCGCCTGCCGGCTGTCGCGGAGGGTGACGGTAAGGATCTGGTCGGTTCCCTGGCAATCACCGTCCCAACCGACAAACTCGAAGTGCTCGCCGTCGGGCCGCGCAAACAGCCGGATCTCCTCACCCGCCGGGAACCGCTTGCCGCAAGACTCGCTGCAACTCAAGCCGCGCATCGTGCGCCCGTCCGGCAGCTCGACCGGGCTGGAAGAGACCGCCCCACCCTCTCCGAGGACCTCGATGAAGAGACCGCTCTTGGGGCCGGCGAAGCTCTCGGGCTCGGAGACAGACGGGGTCGCCGAGCTCCTGCCGTTATTCAGGGACCCACCACTGATGAGGTCGATCCAGGTCTGCATATTGCTCTGCGTGCAGCCGAAATTTAGCTGCGGCTGACCGAGGCCGAGCTCGGCGACGATCTGCTCGCACGAGCAGCCGCCCGTGTCCTCGGTCGTCAGCACCGGACCGTTGTTGCTGGTGTCCTCGAAGGTCGTATACGGATCGGCCGGGTCGTTGGGCAAGAGGTGGCCGGTCAACGCGTACCGGTTGTTCTTGAAGCTCCCACTCTGAGGAACCGATTCCGGGATCACGGTACCGGGGCAGACGTCGTCGATGTCCAGAACGCCGTCGCCGTCCTCGTCGGCCGGCTCGCAGATGTCCGCGTCTTCGTCGCAGACCTCGGTGACCGGATCACAGGGATCGGGCGCGTCCTGGCAATCGTTGACCGGATCGCAGACTTCGGTGCCGTCGCAGAACAGACCGTTGTCGCAGTTGGCGTCGTTGGGCGTGTTGACGATGACGTCGTTGACCTCGTCGCAACTGTCGTCGGTGCAGCCGACACCGTCGTCGACGTCGGGCGGCGTGCCCGCCTGGCAGTCGAGAACCGCGTCGCAGGTCTCGGCGCCGTCGCAGAACAGGCCGTTGTCGCAGTTGGCGTCGTTGGGTGTATTGACGACGATGTCATTGACCTCGTCGCAACTATCGTCGGTGCAACCGACACCGTCGTCGGGGTCGACCGGCGTGCCCGCCTGGCAGAAGCCGGTCGGCACGTCACAGGTCTCCACCCCGTTGCAGAACAGGCCGTCCTGGCACTCAGCGTCCGAGACACAGCCGGTGACGGTCAGGGTATCGCTCGCCGGGGGCGCCGCGATCGCAGTGCCGCGGCGGAGGCTGCTGGTGACGTTCGGATAGTCGCCCACCGGGGTCGACGCCGGCACACCCAGCACCACGTCAAAGGAACACGAGCCGCCCGGCGGCAGGACGCCGTCGCTCAAGGACAGAACGCCCGCGGCAAAGCTCAGCGAGGAGCCGACACCGCAGGGATCGCTCGGCAGCGCCGCGCTGGGCGCCAGACCGGTCACCACGGCTTCGAGGTCGTCGAAGAAGTTGAGCTCGTCGACCGGCGCGCTGCCGTTCAGATTCGTGAGCGTGAAGGTCAGCGTCACGTCGGAGCCGTGCTCCACCGGGCCGCTAAACGCCTTGCTGAACTCGACGGCGTCGATTTCGAGATCGTCGCTCGCCGGATCTCCGTTGACCGCCAGCCCGGCGATGGTGCCGGTGACCGTGCTGGTCGTATTGGTGGGGCTGGTCCCGATGCCGGCTGTAGCGGGAACAGAGAGCGAGACGTCAAAGCTGCACGACGCGCCCGCGGCCAGGCTGCCGCCGCTGAAATCGATAGTGCTGGTGCCGCTGACCGTGCCGCCGCAAGCCGCAATCGGCAGGCCGGTCGCCACCAGCCCGGTCACCACGGCGTCCAGGTCATCGGTGAACGCGATGCCGCTGGCCGGGTTCGCGCTGTCCAAGTTGGTCAGGGAGAACTGAAGGTTGACCGTGCCGCCCGGGATCACCGGGTCGTCGGTGAACTCCTTGGTCAACGCAAGGAAATCGGAGGCGATGACCAGCAGATCGTCCGCCGGGTCGAACGCCACATTGGGGGTGCCGTCGACCGTCGCGGTGAGGTTCGAAGTGATGTTGCTGTAGGTATCGGAGGCGACTCCCGCCGGCACGGCGAGAGCGACGTCGAAGGTGCACGACGAGCCCGCGCTGAGGCTACCGCCCACGAACACCAACAGCGTGTTGCCGGACAGGCCTGTCAACGAGGAGCCGGTGCCACAGACGTCATTGAGCGGCACTCCGGTGGCCGCCAGGTTGTCGACCACGTTGTCGAGGTTGTCGGTAAACGTGATGTCGGTGGCGTCCTCGGTCGGACTGTCGTTCTGGATAGTGAACCGCAGGTTGACCGTGCCGCCCGCGATCACCGGATCGTCGGTGAACTCCTTGCTGATGCTCAAACCCGAGATGCGCAGGTCGTCCGAGGCGGATTCACCGATCACGCTCTCGCCCGCCACGGTCGCGGTCAGGTTGGAAGTGGTGTTGTTGTAGCTGCCCGCGCTGGCGCCCGCCGGCACCTGCACGCTGACCGTGAAGGAGCACGAGAGGGCCTGGGACGGGTCGAGGCTGCCGCCGGTAAACGAGAGCGTCGTGGTGCCGCTCAGCACCGAGCCGGTGCCGCAGACGTCGTTGGCGGGCAAGCCGATGGCCGTCAGCCCGGCCAGAACCGCTCCGAGGTCGTCGGTAAAGGCAATGTCGGCCGCCGATCCGAGGAAGTCGAAGTCGTTGACCCCGTCCTCATCGGTGTCGTAGGTGAGGGTGAACCGGAGGGTCGCCGTGCCGCCCGGCGCCACCGGGTCGTCGATGAACTCCTTGAAGAAGACCGGGGGCGCGACCACCTGGAAGCTGTCGGTGGCCGGAGCGCCGGTCACCGTGTCCCCGGACGAGTCGATCACCGCGGTGATCGACTCGGAGAGATTGGTGTAGGTCGCGGGCGGCTGGTCGATCGGGATATCGATGGTGACCGAGAAGGTGCAGGAGTCGCCTGCACTGCCCGCCGCCGCGAGGCTCCCGCCGGTCATCGACAGACCCTGGCGCTCGGTTCCCAAGCTGATGAGCGACATCGAAGAGCCGGCGCCGCAAAAGCCGGCGGCCGGGAGGGTCACCGAAACCGGGAAACCCATAAAGGTCGTCAACTCGTCGATAAAAGCGACGCTGCTGATCGAGGAGCCGGGATCCGTGTTGACGATGGTGAACTCGAGATCGATCGAGCTGCCGGACGCCACCGACTCGGAGAGAAAGGTCTTGGTGAGAGTCGGCGCCGCCGCCACAAACAGGACGTCGGAAGCCGGGTCGCCGCTGGTCGCACCGCCGACGTCGGCGGTGATCGAGCTGGTGGTGTTGGTGTACGCGCCGGCGGCCGCCCCCGCGGGCACCTGCAGGGACACACTGATGGTGCAGCTTGTCCCGGCGGCCAGGCTACCGCCGCTGAAGTCGATGGTGCTGGTACCGCTGACCGTACCGCCGCAGACCGAAGCCGGCAGTCCGGTAGCGGCCAGCCCGGAGAGAACCGCGTCCAGGTCGTCCGAGAACGCGATGTTGGACGCGGCGTCGGACCGGCTCCGGTTGAGAACCTCAAACTCGAGCGTCACCGTGCCCCCCGGAATGACCGGGTCGTCGGTGAACTCCTTGGTCAGGGTGATCAGGTTGGCTGTCACCGTGAGCGCCGCCGTGGCCTTGCCGCTCGAACGGGAAACGCCACTGATGAGCGGCGTCGAGGTCAGCTCGCCACTGACGTTCGCCAATACGCCGATCGAGCCGCCGATCACCTCGACGCTGACCGTACAGGTCGAGCCGGCGGCCACCGAAGCGTCGCCCGGAAACGCTGGGGAGTAGCTGATGACGCTCCCCCCGGCTACGGCCGAGATCGTGCCGCCGGTGCAGGTCGTGGCGGCGTTCGCGGGGCTGGCCACGGTGATGCCTGGAGGCAGGTTGTCGGTGAAATTCATGTTGGCCGCGCCCGCGGTGTTGGCACTGTTGTCGATCAAAAAGGTCAGGGTCGTTCGGCCGCCAAAGCCAACCGCGCTCGGCGAAAAGCTCTTGCTGAAGCCGGGACGATCGGTGGCGACCGTCAGGTCCGCGGTCGCGGTGCCGCTGTTGCCGGCGCTCGAGGTCAGGTCGCCCGAAACGTTGGTATGGGTCCCAGACGTGGCGCTGGTGACATTGACGCTGATCGAGCAGGAGCTCGCCGCGCCCACTTGGCCGCCGGTCAGGCTGATGCCGGTACCCCCCGCGGGAGCGGACAGCGTGCCGCCACAGCTCGAGCTCTCCCCCGCGGGGGTCGCGATGACCACACCGGCGGGGAGGTTGTCGGTGAAATCGATCCCATTGACCCCGACCGTCGCACTCGGATTGACGATGTCGAAGACCAGGGTAGAAGCGCTGCCGGGTCCGATCGTCGATGGGTTGAAGGCCTTGTCAAATGTCGGCACCTGGGTCTGAGCCGCTCCCGGAGCGGCCAACGAGGAGACCAGAACCAATGTAAGTGTTGCGATAGTCGTCGGAAGTGCTCTCTTCATCATTCTGGTCATCCTCCCCTGTTTAAAGCGTCTCGTAGTTACATCCGAGACGCGCCGCGGTATCAGCGAATGGATCTTGGGCGAATCGGTTTTCGGGCGAAACACGCTTGCGATCGGCTTGCTTGCAACCTTCTCGAAGACAAAGCATCTCGTCGGTTCTCCCTCCCGGGCCGCCCCCAATTACTTTTTGTGTTGGTCCCCTAGGGCAGAGAGCCTACTAACGCGTAAGATATTTTGTCAAGTCATTTTCGGGAAAAAGTCCGCAAAAAATCAGTCAACAGCCGGTTTTTATCTTGAGAATCGGAACTTGCCGCACCTTAACAATGCCCCGGGCCGAGGCTTCTGGCGGCTTCCTCGTAAGAAGACGTTCCGTCTTCGGCGCGAAATCTCGAGCTAATGGGTCGCGGGGGGCTCGGTGGCCGCCGGGGGGCGGCAGGGAGGACCGCTTTGGTAGTGATCGAGTCGCTCGCGGACGCCGGCGATGGCCGCCGCCGGCTGCGGAGGGGCCGTCGTCTCGAGCGTGGCCAGGGCCTGGCTCTGCCACTCGGCGGCGTCCGGGCAGCGCCCGATCTCGGCCAGGGCCGCCGCCACCAGCAGGGCGTCGGCGACACTGCCGCGCGCGGTGTACATCTTGTCGGCGAGCACGAGCGCTCGGTTGCCGTCGCGCTGAGCCGGGTCGGGGCAAGCTGCCAGCAGGTGGGCGAGCGCAAAAGTGAGCCGAGCGCTCGTCGGGATGACCTCCAGCGCCCCCTCGAGAATGCCGCGAGCCTCCGCGTACCGACCCAGGTCGACGAGCGTAGCGCCTTGGCCGAGCCGCGCCAGCTCCCCCGGGGGGCCGAGCTCGCTCGACAGAACGAAATGGGTCAGAGCGTCCTCGAGCCGCCCCAGCCGGCGAAGCGCGCGGGCGAGCTGGTAGTGGGCCTGGGCGTCCTTGGGTCCGTACTGGACGGCGCCACGCAATTCGGTGACGGCTTCTTCATACCGCCCTTCGTCGGCCAACAGAACTCCCAGGTTGAACCGCGCCGAGACGTTGCCGGGACCGAGCTCGATCGCCGCGCGGTAGTGCTCTATCGCCTCCTCGGCTTTTCCGAGCTGACCGAGCGCCGACCCCAGGTTGACTCTCGCCGGGATGCTCCGGGGGTTGGCGGCGACCGCGGCGGCGAACTCCTCCGATGCCTCGGCAAAGCGACCGACCCCAAAGGCCGCCCGCCCGCGCAGGATGTGCACCCGCTCCCCGGTCACCAGACCCGCCAGGCCATCGATCAGCGGATCGGCAGGGCGAACGCCCACGTCACCACGTTGGGCCATCAGCTCGCGCGCCCGGTCTTCCTCTCCCAGCCCGCGATAGGCCAGCGCCAGCGGGTAATAGAGCCGGGTCGCCTCCGGGGTGTAGTCGAGAGCCCTCTCGAGCCCTGCCACGGCCTCGGAGTGGCGCTGTTGCGCCAGATAGACTTCGCCCAGAACCGCGTAGGCGCTTGTCGAGGCCGGATCGAGCTGGAGAGCCCTCCCGAGCACATCTTCGGCGGCCTCGATCTGGCCGAGCGCCAAGTACACCTGGCCCAGCCGCACCAGTGCCGGGGGCACGTTGGCGTGAAGCCCCAACGCCCGCTCGTACTCGGAAGCCGCTTCCTCCAGACGCCCGGCGTTTTGTAACAGATAGCCCAGATGGTAGCGCCAGCGGAAATCGCGCGGCGCGAGCGACGCCGCGGCCCGGTAGCAGGCTTCGGCCGGCTCCACCAGCTCATAGGCGTGAAAGTGGCGACCGAGCTCGCCCACCGCTTCGCCCTTCTTCCCGGCGGTGACTTCCCCGGCCAACACCGACTGGGTGTGCGATCTCAGAGACCCGAGCTGCTCAGCTACCGAAGGCTCGAGGGCGTCCAAGTCGACCAAGGGCAGCTCGGCGACGTCCTGGCCAAACAGCGCGCAGGGAGCCCCACAGACGAGGGCCACTGAGGCGAGGAGGACCGTCCAAAATCTGGTGTGCGCGGTTGAAATCATGGCGATCCTAAGGAACTCGGGCGCTCCGGAGGCTATCAGCAGCCGTTCTTCGGGTCTCTCTTGCAAAACAACATCCCGCCCCGGAGTATTAACCAAATTCTTGCTAGAATAGGTCCGGTCGAGCCAACGTTTTGCAAACACATCCGAGTCAGGCAGTCCCTCGGGTCGAGGCCAGGGCTTGCCAAACGGCCCGGAGAGACTCAGTCCAGGCAGGGGGCGCCTTTGAAATATTTCCTGATTCGCAAATCGAGCAGACTCTTGCGTGTCGCCGTGCTCGCCGGATTGGTCGGCGTCGGTGGATTGTTTGCCACCGCAGCCGGCGCCCAGCCGACCTTCACCAAGGTCTTCACCCCGTCGACCATCGGTCCGGGTAGTGTTTCGACGATTACCTTTACCATCACCAACAACAGCGGGTCGCCGGTAACCGGTCTCGCGTTCAGCGACACCCTGCCGGCGGCGGTCACCATCGCCGATCCCGCCAACGCTTCGACCGACTGCGACCTCGGCGCCGGCGGAAGCTTGAGCGCCCCCGACGGCGGATCCACGATCAGCCTGAGCGGCGCTCAGATCGGCGGTTCGCAGTCCTGCACCGTCACCGTCGACGTCACCGCCAGCACTCCCGGAATGCACACCAACCCGGCGGTCACGCTCAGCTCGAGCGCCGGCAGCAGCATGAGCCTCGCCGTCGACCTCACGGTAGCCATAGACAGGCCGGGGTTTAGCAAGAGCTTCTCCCCGAGCTCGGTCTCCCTCGGCAGCAAGAGCACCGTGACCTTTACGATCGACAACACGGCCAATGGCTCGACGGCCTTCAACTTGACGTTCACCGACAATCTGCCGATCGGGATGGTCGTCGCCAATCCGGCCAATGCCGCGACCACTTGCACCGGGGGCGTTCTCACCGCAGGCGCCGGCTCGAGTTCTGTGTCCTACGGCCCCGTCTTTTCTGGCGACGCCTCGGTCGCGGCGGGGGCGACCTGCACGGTGACCGTCGATGTGGTCTCGACCGGTGTCGGGATGCTCGACAACGTAACCGGGGAGCTGACGTCGTTCAGCGGACTCACGACCGTGTCCAGCGGCAAGTCCAGCGACACCTTGGAGGTCACCGTCACCCCGCTGGCCTTGACCAAGGCCTTCACCGACGATCCGGTGCCACCGGGCGGAACGGTCACTCTCGAATTCACGATCACCAACTTCGACCGCAACTTCCCGGCGACCGGCGTCGCCCTCACCGATGACTTGACGACGCTGGTTCCGGCCCTCGCCGGCCTGACCTTCTCGAGCCTGCTGTCGAGCGACTGCGGCGGGATGGTCTCGGGCGTCGGCGGAACCACCATCGGACTGACCGGCGCGACCCTGGCTCCCGAGGCCTCGTGTACCCTCCGCGTCAGCCTGTCGGTACCGGCCGGAGCGACCCCCGGGGCCTACACCAACACCACCGGCGCCGTCACCGGCACCGTCGACGGCTCCCCGGTGGTGGGGAACATGGCAGCGGACGACCTGTTTGTCGAGCCGGTGCCGCTTCTGACCAAGGAGTTCCTGGAGGACGGCACCCTGGCGCCCGACCCGGTGGTCGGCCCCGGCGACGACGTCATCCTGCGGTTTACGATCACCAACACCAGCACCACTTCGGGCGCTACCGACATCGCGTTTATCGACGAGCTGACCGATAACGGCCCGGGCACGGGCTTTCTGCCCTTCCCAGTGCCGGTGACCCTGCCGCCGGTCCCCAATCCTCCCTGCGGCGCGGGCTCGTCGCTCGCGCTCATCAGCCTCGGCACCGGACGGCAGGGGCTGTCGCTGACGGGCGGCTCGCTGGCCGCGGTGGGAATGCCGGGCGACTCGTGCGCGTTCGACGTCACCATAACGATCCCCACCGACTTCCCGCCCGGTCTGTATCTCAACACCACCGAGGAGATCACCGCCACCGTCGACGGCGCGACCCGCACCGGCGAGCCGGCGAGCGACACGCTCACAGTGATCGCCGCGCCCACTCTGACCAAGAGTTTCACCGACGACCCGGTGGCGCCGGGGGACACGGTCACCCTGGAGTTCACACTCAACTACTCCGGCAACGCGACCGCCGACGCGACTGGGATCTCGTTCACCGACGACCTGACATTTCTCGCCGGTCTGACGGCCAACTTGCCACCGTCTCCCGATCCCCCCTGTGGCGCCGGCTCGTCCCTGACCGGCTCCGCGGGGGACACGCTGCTGACCCTGATGGGCGGGACTCTGATGCCGGGGGAGAGCTGCACCTTTAGCGTCACCCTCGACGTGCCGGCCGGCGCCGCCCCCGGGAGCCACACCAACACCACCAGCGGCGTGGCGGCGACGGTCGGCGGGCTGGCCGCGACTTCGGCCGCAGCCAGTGACGATCTCGAGATCGCCGGGCTGGTCTTCACCAAGGAGTTTCTTGGCGACCCGGTGATTCCCGGCGACACCATCACCCTGCGCTTCACCATCGAGAACATCCACCCGACCGACAACGCCACGCTCACGTTGTTTACCGACAATCTCGCCGCCGTCCTGCCGGGGACCCCGGACCTCTCCACCAGCCTTCCTCCGACGACCGACACCTGCGGTGGAACTCCCGGGTTGATCGGTAGCACCTTTTCCTATTCGGGCGGCAGTTTGACGGCCGGTTTCACCTGCACGATTGAGATCTCGGTGCTGGTGCCCGCCGGGGCCGCCGATGGCGACTATCTCAACCTCACCAGCTCTCTCACTGCCACGCAGAGCGGTGGGACGGTCGTGATCGACCCGGCCGACGACACGTTGACCGTTTCCTCCAACCTGCTCCAGGTCACCAAGGAGTTTCTCGACGACCCGGTGGCGCCAGGGGACACCGTCACTCTCGAGTTCGTCCTCACCAACCTCGACGCTTCGCAGGCCGCCTCGGGCGTCGGGTTCTCGGACGACTTGGGCGCGGCGCTCACCGGGCTGACCTTCGATAGCGTTTTGTTCGACGACTGTCTCGGCACAGTCTCAGGGACCGGTACTGACATGATCACCGTCTCCGGCGTCTCCCTCGCCGCGGGTAGTTCGTGCACCCTGCGGGTCTCCCTGACCGTTCCCGGCGCTGCGGCAGCGGGCGTCTATACCAACACCACCAGCAGCGTCACCGGCACCATCGGTGGCCTCGCGGTCAACGGAGACGCCGCCAGCGACGACCTCGAGGTCCTCCAGCTCCTGACGTTCAGCAAGTCTTTCGACGGACCCACCACCGCCACCGGGTCGGCCACCCTCACGTTCACTATCACCAACCCCGGCCCGAACACCGCCACCGGAATCGGCTTTACCGACGATCTGGACGCGGTGATCCCCGGGCTGATCGCCACCAGCCTGCCGGCGGTTCCCTGCGGCGCCGGCTCTTCGATTACCGGTATCTCATTCCTGGTGTTCTCCGGCGGCGAGCTGCCGCCGTCCGGCGGCATGTGCTCGTTCGATGTCGATGTGCTGGTGCCGGTCACGGCGACCGCCGGCACGTTCCCCAACACCACCAGCGATCTGCAACAGGGCGGCCTCAAGGTCTCCGACCCGGCCACCGCCGATCTGACCATCGAGCCGGCGCCGAACTTCGCCAAGGTGTTCGCCCCCGACACCATCCTGGCCGGAGGGGTCTCGACTCTTACGTTCACGATCGACAACTCGGCCAGCACACTGGCGGCCGCCGGCCTCGATTTCACCGACAACCTGCCGGCCGGGGTTGCGGTGGCGACTCCCTCGGTGACCAACAACACCTGTGGCGGGACCCTCACCGCGACGGCGGGCGCGACCTCCATCGCGCTCACCGGTGGCGCGGTGGCCGCGGGTGCCGCCTGCACCATCGACGTCGACGTCACCAGCACGACGGCGGGGATGCACGTCAACACGACGGGCGATCTGACCTCGTCTTCGGGCAACAGCGGAACGGCGAGCGACACCCTGACCGTCAGCCCGGCCGCGGACCTCTCGGTGACCAAGACCGACGGTGTGACCTCGGCGACGCCGGGCGGATCGGTGACCTACACTATCGTGGTCTCGAACGCCGGCCCCAGCGCCGATCCTTCAGTGACCTTGAGCGACGCGTTTCCCACGCCGCCGCTGACCTGTACCTACACCAGTGTGGCGGCGGGTGGAGCCACCGGCAACACAGCCGCCGGCTCGGGCGATCTGGCCGAGACCCTGTCCATGCCGGCAGGAAGCTCGGTTACCTACACCGCCATCTGCGCCATCGACTCCGACGCCACCGGAACGCTTTCCAACACCGCGACGGTCACGTCTTCGGTCACCGACACCGTGCCCGGCAACAACAGCGCCACCGACTCCGACACGGTGCTCGTACCCGAAGCCGACATCGCGGTCACCAAGGACGACGGGGTGACCTCGGCGGCGCCGGGAGACTCGGTGACCTACACCATCGTGGTCTCGAACACCGGCCCGAGCGACGATCCTTCGGTCTCGCTCACCGACACCTTCCCGGCTCCGCCGCTGACCTGCAGCTACACCAGCGTGGCAGCGGGTGGAGCCACCGGCAACACGGCGGCCGGATCGGGCGACTTGGCCGAGACCCTGTCCATGCCGGCCGGAAGCTCGGTTACTTACACGGTGACCTGCGACATCGACTCCGACGCCACCGGCACACTGTCCAACACAGCCACGGCCTCGGGCTCGGTGACCGACCCGGACAGCAGCAACAACAGCGCGACTGACAGCGACACCGTGCTCGTGCCCGAAGCCGATCTGTCCGTGACCAAGGACGACGGGGTGACCTCGGCAGTGCCGGGTGAATCGGTGACCTACACCATCGAGGTCTCGAACACCGGTCCGAGCGACGATCCGTCGGTCTCGCTCACCGACACCTTTCCGGCGGTCCTGACCTGCACCTACACCAGCGGGGCGGCCGGTGGGGCTACGGGGAACACCGCGGCCGGCTCGGGAGATCTGGCCGAGACCCTGTCCATGCCGGCCGGAAGCTCGGTTACTTACACGGTCACCTGCGACATCGACTCCGACGCCACCGGCACACTGTCCAACACCGCAACGGCCTCGGGCTCGGTGACCGACCCGGACGGCGGCAACGACAGCGCCACCGACGCCGACACCGTGCTCGTGCCTGAAGCCGATCTGTCCGTGACCAAGGACGATGGGGTCACCTCGGCGGTGCCGGGTGAATCGGTGACCTACACCATCGAGGTCTCGAATGCGGGCCCGAGTGACGATCCGTCCGTTTCGCTCACCGACACCTTCCCGGCGGTCCTGGCCTGTACCTATACCAGCGCGGCGGCCGGTGGCGCTAGCGGCAACACCGCGATGGGCGCGGGCGATTTGGCCGAGACCCTGTCCATGCCGGCCGGAAGCTCGGTCACCTACACGGTTACCTGTGACATCGACTCGAGCGCCACGGGCACGCTTTCCAATACCGTCACAGTGACCGCCTCGGTGACCGATCCGGACGGCGGCAACAACAGCGCCACCGACGCCGACACCGTGCTCGTGCCCGAAGCCGACCTCTCGGTGACCAAGACCGACGGTGTTACCTCGGCCGTGCCGGGCCAAACCACCCTGGTCTACACCATCGTGGCCGCCAACGCCGGTCCGAGCGATGATCCCTCGGCGAGCCTCACGGACACCTTCCCGGCGAGCCTGACCTGCACCTACACCAGCGTGGCGGCCGGCGGAGCTACGGGGAACACCGCGGCCGGATCGGGCAATCTGGCCGAGACCCTGTCCATGCCGGCCGGAAGCTCGGTCACCTACACCGTGACCTGCGACATTGACTCCAGCGCCACCGGCACCCTCTCGAACACCGCCACTGTCATCGCCTCGGTGACCGACCCGAACGGCGGCAACAACAGCTCGACCGACGCCGACACCGTGCTCGTGCCCGAAGCGGATCTCTCGCTCGACAAGAACGACGGCGTCGTTGCCGTCACGCCGGGCGACAACCTCACGTACACATTGACGGTGACCAACAACGGCCCCTCCGATTCCAGCGGCGGCACGGTCAGCGACGTCTTGCCGGCAGGACTGAGCTTTGTGTCCTCGGCTTCCGGGTGCACCGAGGCCGCCGGCACCGTGACCTGTCCCTTTGGAGCCGTCGCCGCCGGCGACAGCGTGGTCCTGACATTTGTCGCGCTGGTGGACGCAGGGCAGACCTCCGAGATCACCAACACCGCCACCGTGTCCGGCAACGAGACCGACCCCGAAACCAGCAACGACAGCGCGACCCACACTACGCCGCTGGTGCCGCGGTTCACCAAGGAATTTTCGCCCAATCCCATCCTGGCGCTCGAGGTCACCACCTTGACGTTCACCGTCGACAACACGGGCTCGAGTCTCGATGCCACCGCCCTCGACTTCACTGATTCTTTGCCGGCGGGCCTCGAAGTTGCCGCGCCCCCGAGCGCAACCACCACCTGCACGGGTGGAACTCTGACGGCCGCGGCCGGCGCCACGAGCATCACCTACACAGGGGGCACGGTAGCCGCCGGAGCCACCTGCACCGTGAGTGTCGATGTCACCGCACCGCTCGACGGCGTGTTTGTCAACACCACCGGCGACCTCACGTCATCGCTGGGCAACAGTGGCGCGGCGACCGACACGCTGACGGTCGATCCGCTGGCGGACCTGGAGGTGATCAAGGCAGGGGTGTCCGAGCCGGCGACCGCCGGCGGTCACCAGATTTATCCCCTGGTCGTTACCAACCTCGGCCCCTCGACCGCAACCGATGTCGAGTTGGTTGACGTGGTACCGGCCGAGTCGACGTTTGTGGTGGCGGATCCCGCAGCCGCCTGTGTGGAGGCGGGAGGTGTGGTGACCTGCGATCTGGGCGATCTGGCGTCGGGCGAGAGCGCGGCGGTCTTTATCCGAGTGCGGATCGACCCCGACGCCCCGGACCCGGTGGCCAACGTCGCCACGGTCTCATCAGCGGTCAGCGACCCCGACGCCGGCAACAACGACGCCATGGTCTCGACAACGGTCCTGCCGTTCTTTGGCTTTGCGATGCTCGACGATCTCAACGGCAACGGTTTCCCCGAAGTAGCCGTGACCCTGCCGGGCTCGATCCAGGTGCTGGTCAAGGACGTCGAGTCCGGAGCGGTTCTGCAGAACGAGCAGGTGCTGCCACCGGACTTCACATTGGTGGCGTTCGACAAGACGCCCGATCTCAACGGCAACGGAACCGAGGAACTGGCCGTGGTGGCACGTAGCCAGACTAGCGGCAATGCCTTTGTCCGCGTGCGCGACGGGCTGACGGGCAAGGCAATCGCCAATCCGACCCTCCCCGCGGGGCACGAGGCGCTGGCAATGACCGTCGTCGCCGATGATGGCTTTGGCAATACGGTCCTGGCGATTGCGGCGCGCAACAACGCCACCGGCCAGTCCTTTGTGTTCAAACGCAACGCGGCGGACGCCTCCGACATGGGGACTATCCCGATCGCTCTCGCATTGTGGCCCATCGACCTGGCGACGGTCCCGAACTTCTCCGGCGATCCCGGTGCTGAGTTGGCGACCCTGGCGGTCAACACCGCAAACGGCGCGCGGCGGATCCAGATAAAGGAGCTGAGCAGCGGGGCGTTCCTCCGGCTCCACAATCTGCCGTCGACGCGGAGCCCGGCCGCTCTCGAAGCCGTTTCCAACTGTTGCGGCGCGGCTGCAGACGAGCTGGCGACTCTGGCATGGGATCAGAATCTCGATCGCGTGCGCGTGCGCACGATCGACGCCGACAGCGCCGGTTTGGTTAGCGATGCAACATTTGCGGTCGGCGCGGAGCCGGCCGGGTTGCGAATGGTCCCCCATTTCGCCGACGCTTCGGCGGACGAGATAGCCGCGCTCTACCGTTTGACCGGTACCCGCGCGGCGGTGCGAGTCCGTGACGCACAAACAGCCACTCAGCTCATGGCGTTGGGCGTGGGGATCGACTCATCGCCGCTCGGCCTGGCCGTCGCTGCCGACGCATACGACACGATCGCCGACGAAATTGCCGTCCTGTGGGTCGACAATGCGACCGGAGTGATAACCGTTACCCTCCGGGACGCCGGGAGCAGCGCGACTGTCGCAACGGTGCCGATTCCCTAAGGAGGAGGGTCAGATCAACACTCCGAGGCAGGCCGCCTACGGGCGGCCCGCCTCGGCATACAGCTCGACATATCTCTTGGCCGGCGGGGACCTCCAGTCAGTGATCCCCCCGTCCAACCACTCGACCCGCAGGCGATCGGAACTCGCTTCGGCCCCCAGACCGGCCACAACCCGCGGGTCGTTGGCCGAGCAATAGCTCCCGTCGGTGCGAAACCGGCCGGTCCGACTTCCAGCCCGGGTCGCCACTGAGATCTTTGACCCCAAAGCGGTTCGCCCGAGCCCCGGCCGGGCCGGCCCCGGTCTCACGCCGACTCCCAACCAGCCGGCGGCGGCCCCCACCTGATTGACCAGCAGCCTGGCCGGGCCGTTGTTGTTGAACAACAGGGCATCGACATCGCCGTCGTTGTCGATGTCGCCAAAGGCGGCCCCGCGACTGACCTCCGAGGCCGCCAAAGGCTCGCCCGCCTGCGCGGTTCGGTCGACAAACCGGCCGCGATCGTTGCGGAAGAGCTGGTTGGGCTGGCGGAGCGGAAAGCGCTCCCCCGCCGCGGCCTGCGACTCGAGGATCTTGACGGCGCCGTTCAAGATCACCAAGTCGGACCAGCCGTCGTTGTCGTAGTCCAGCCAGCCGGTGCCAAACGACGTGTAGCGCAAGCTCGGCGCTGAGAGCCCGACGGCCAGAGTACGGTCCTCGAACACCGCCGACCCGTCGTTGACATAGAGGGTGTTGGTCTCGCCCATCAGGTGGGTGAGAAAGAGATCCTCGTCGCCATCGCGGTCGAAGTCCCCCACCGCCACTCCCATGCTGGCCTCGGGTTTGCCATCGCGATTCACCGCCGCTCCCGAAAACAGCGCTTCGTCGTCAAACCCGCCCCGCTCCCGGGCGATCCAGAGCTGGTTCTCGCTGCCGTCATTGGCGACATAGAGATCGAGCCGCCCGTCGCCGTTGAAGTCGCCGGTCGAAACGCCGAGGCCCGGCCCCTGACGGTATCCCCGCAGCTCTCGACGCGTGACGTCCTCGAACGTGCCGTCGCCACGGTTGCGAAACAGGCGGTCGGCCTGCGGCGGGAAGGCCGATGGGCCGCAATAGTCGCGCCGTGTCGAGGTCGCAAAACAGGCCGGGTTGCGGCCCAAATCGAACTCGACATAGTTGACGACATAGAGATCGAGCCAACCGTCGGCATCATAGTCAAAAAAGGCCGCGCTGGTGCTCCAGGCGTCGTCTTCGACGCCCCGCTCGCGCGCCGACTCTTCAAAGGTGCCGTCGCCGCGGTTGCGCCACAACTGGTTGGCCCCGTAATTCGTTACATAGAGGTCTACCCAACCGTCGTTGTCGATGTCACCGGACGCCACACCCATGCCGTAACCCAGGGCGTCGATGCCGCTCGACCCTGTCACGTCGACAAAACGCGGCGTCAAAGTTCCGGCGGAACCGGCTGCTAAATCATTGCGGAAAAGCCGGTCGCCGAGCGGGGTCCCCGGGGGCGGCGGCGACAGGGCGTCCGCCAGGGTTTTGCCCGGACCCAACATGCCTCCCTGGACCAGATAGACGTCGAGGTCGCCGTCGTTGTCGTAGTCCACGAGCGCGCCGCCCTGGCCGGTCATCTCGGGAAAGTAGAACTCGCCGGACATGCCGTTGAAGTGGCTGAATTCGAGTCCCCAATCGACGGCCCGGTCGACAAAAACCGGACCGTTGAGGGCGGCCGGACCATTCTGGGCTACGAGCCCCGGACCGCATAGCCAGACCAGAGCCACCAGCCATAGTGGAAACCGAACGGTTCCCCGCCGGCCGATTGGCTCCGAGTCGATTCGCTCCGATCCATGCGTCACACTCGGATTATCGCCCACGCTCCACCACGCTCGTGGGGGGTAGGTGATGCCGGCCTTAAAACGGGTTCCCAAAGCTCAGAAAGATCACCGCCGGATCTTCGCCGGTCTCGCGGTCGAGCTTCCAACCCACCTCGAGTCTCAGCGGCCCGATCGGCGACAGATACCGCAGGCCCACACCGGCTCCCTTCTTGACCTCCGAGAGATCGACGTCGCGCCAGTCCCCCCAGACGTTGCCGGCGTCGAAGAAGGCCGTCCCCCCCAGCGCTCCAGCGATCGGAAACCGGTACTCGAGGTTGACCAGCAACAACCCGTTGCCACCGACGGACACCTGGCGAAGGGTCCCCGGGTTGTCCGGGTCGTCGACCTCGAGCAGGCTCGTGCCGGTGATCCCGAGCCGGTCGCGCCGGTAGGCGCGGTGTGTGGTGCGGCCACCGGCAAAAAACCGCTCGGAGATGGGGATGAGCCTCGATGTCAAGCTCTCCGGAAGCGTGGGGTCCTCGACACCGGTGCTCCCCACCGGCTCGATCGCGCCCACACGAACGCTCGAGGCCAGGGTGCCAAAGCCGCCGAGCGGCACGTATGAGGTCTGCTGGGTAAAGAGCTTGACGAACTCGGTATCGGCGCCAAAGAGCGGGAAGGCGTACTCGCTCTGCAGCCGCAACGTCCACCCCCGCTGAGGCAGGAGGAGATCGTCGCGCCGGTCGACAAACCAGCTCGGCGTCAGGCTCGAGATCTCCACTTCGGCCAGATCCCGATCGATCTCGATGGGCTGCAGGATCGGATCGGCGTTTTCGACCTCCACGACCTTGAAGGTGTAGAGCAACGCTGCCTGCGAGGTCTTGCCGCGGCGCTCCGCCTCCACCTGAAAACCACGCCGGATCGAATCAAAGCTCTTTTGCTCTTCTTCTACTCCAAAGAGCGAATAGGTCACCGGGATCGCCCACCGGCCGACCATCGGCTGCCGCAGCAGGGCGCGAGCCTGCTGTTCGCGGCCGCTGTACCGCAGATCGAATCGTGCCGCCACACCGCGGCCAAACAGGTTGACGTGCGAGTACCCAAAGAGTCCCCGCAGCTCGTCTTCCGTGTCGTAGCCAATGCCATAAGTCAACCGACGCTCGCTGCCTTCGGAAATACTGACCAGCACGTCGCGCCGCTGGGAGAAGGGCGGCGCCGGCGCCATCTGCACACGGGCGCGCGAGAAGATCCCCAAGCGATACAGACGCCGCTGGGCTTCGAGCAACGAGCGGCGGCTGAGCGGCTCACCCGAGTGCAGGTCGAGCGTGCGCCGGATCAGCCGCGGATCGGTCCGGCGTCCGCCTCGGATCACGACCCGGTCGACCGTCACCAACGGCCCGGCGAGCACCTCGAACACCACTGTCACCAGAGTTTGCTCGCGGTTCCATTCGAGCCGCGGCTGCACCTGCGCGAACAGATATCCCCGGTCCTCGAGACGCGCCAACAGCTCCTCGGTCGATTCCTCGACCAGACGGGGGTGGAAAGGCCCCCCGGGCCGGACGGCCAGGCTCTCGAGCTCGATACCGAGCCCGCGCCGGTCGACGCCGTCGATGCCGACCTCGACCACCCTCTGCCGGGGCCCTTCCACGATCGGAATCGTGACCGCGAGGCGAGAGCCCCGCTCTTCGACCCGCTCCGGCCCCACTTCGGCCTGGTGAAAGCCCTGCAGTACATAGTAGGAAGCCAGGTTGGCGATGTCCTCCTGCAAAAGGCCGTCGACCAAGCGGGGAGCTCCCGAGAAAAGGCCCCGATCGGCCGCCGTCACCATCCGCGGGAGGAGCTGGGCTTGGGTCAATGTGCTATTGCCCTCGAGCTTGACCTCGTCGAGCTCGTAGAGAGGCCCGGGCTGGACGATGAACAGGATTCTTGTTTGATCGTCGGTTGTCTCGACCTCGGACTCCACCTGCGCCCGGTAGTGGCCGCGTTCCTGAAAGTCGCGGCGGATGTTGCGAACCGTCTGCAAGAGCAGCGCCTCGTCGTACCGTTGGTTCTCGAGATCCGCCAGCAGCCGGCGGCGGCGAAGCTGCTCGATCTCCGCACCTTGCGCGGAAATCTCGAAATGGGGTCCCGCCTCCACTTGATAGATCAAATCCACCTGAGTCGCGCCGAGCTCGCCCTCCCGCCTCGGGCCGTCGATCTCCGCGGCTCGATACCCGGCGTCGAGAAACACCTTCTCGAGCCGCTCGAGATCCTCTTCCAGCCGTGATTCACGCAGCACCTCACCGGGGCTCATCCGCAGCCGTTCGATCAGCTCCTCACGAGTGAGCGTGCCCAGCGAGCCCTCCAGACGCAGATGGCGCACCCGGGTTCTGACTCCGGCGTCGATGCGATACGTGACCTCGGCGTCCTCCCCGCCTTCGCCCAGCACCACATCCACCCGCACGTCCGCGCTCGAGAACCCCCGGTCGACGAGCAGGTCCTGCAGCGCGTAGACACCCCGCACGATGCGGCTTTCGGAGAGCGGCGCGGCCTCTTGTTGGAGCACCGCCGGCTCGAGCTCAGAGCGCCGCAAGCCCAGCTCGCCCACGAGTTCGACCGAGGCGACGCGAACCCGGCGACCTAGGAGATAAAACAGTTTGACCCCGTCGCCATCGGGCAGCGTTCTCGCTTCGACCTCGCTGGCCAGACCGGAGGCCTGAAGATTGCGCAGCGAACGTCTCACTTCCGCGCGATCGAGCGGTAGCCCCACTTCGGTGGTCAGAATCTCCCCCAGCTCACCACGCTGGTCGAGGTCGAGGACCGTGGCCGCGCGGATCTCGATGGCGCGGACGATGGGAGCGGTTGTGTCGACGGTTCGCGCTTGCACCGGCAGCGGGATCACAAGCGCCGGCAGAAAGAGCCAAAGCCGCCAGGCGTCCGTCGATGCGGTTCGACTCGTTCGTCTCACAACCGTTTTTCCCAGCGGGCGTCGAGCGCGTAGGTACCGTCTCCGTTCTGGGTCAGCACCAGGACCAGCGATCGGCTGACGCTCCACTCGAGCTCGAGGATCTCGTCTCCGGTCTGCGAGGGATCCCACGAATAGGTCGCGGCCAGGTCGCGCGAAAGCTGTTTTCCCACGGTCACGCGCGCCGAGGACAAGCTCCCGGTCGAGCTGGTGAGCGGGTCGATGCGGAGCTCGTCCAGACCGAACAAACGGTTGAACCGCTGCGCCACCAACGAGGTCGCCTGCCCATAGAGAAAGCCCTCGGCCCCCACGTCCCCGCTATCGCGCCCGGTGCCCGAACCGGTCGAAGCCGTGGCACTCGACCCGGTGAGCAACGCCAGAACCTCGAGATCCGCGAGCGGTGGGTTGGACGCCAGATCGATGGTCAGTCGATCGAGGGTGCCCGAGAGACCGAGGGTGATCTCGTACTCGCGCTGCCGGCTGCGCGCCAGCAGATCGATCACCGGCTCGATACGGTGCGGGTTGTTGAAAGTGAGGGTGCCGAGCTCGACCTCGTAGTCGTTGCCGCTGTACACCAGGCTTCCACCGCGCTCGATCTCGACGGTGCCAAACACGACCGGCCGCGCCAGGGTTCCCCGCAGCAAGAGGTCGACACCGCCCCGCAGATCCGCCAGGTTGTTTCTCACTCTCAGGCTGTTTTCGCCTTCGACCTGCAGGTTTAGAACCGTGGTCGAGCGCAGCTCGTCCGTCGGCCCGGCTTCCAGCCGCTGGCGGGTAAAAAGCGTCGCCAGCGCCTGCTCGAGACCCACTTTGACGTCGTCGAGATAGTAGACGCGGTCCAGCTTCGCCAGCCCGGACAACTGTCTTCCGTCCGCGGTGGAGCTCAGGGACAGGTCGAAGTCCCCGCGGATGAGAAAGCCCTGGGGCAGCCGATAGCTGAGGTGCTCGCCGCGAATCTGGAACTGGTAGGGCACGGCCTCGCCCGGGTCGGACAGATCGATCGATCCCCCGGCCCGCAGGTCGCCGCCGGCAAGCGTCGCGCGCGAGTCCTCGACGACGACCTGGTCCGGGTAGAAGAGGAGCGTCGCCGAGACACGGTCGAGCGAGGTGGGGAGCTCGTCCGCCGTGACTTGTCCATCGACAATCTCGCCGACACCGTTAAAGCGAGGACTCGCCAAACTGCCGGTCAGCGACCCGATCCCCTCGAAAACCCCCCGGCTGAGCCGGGCGCTCGACCACTGCCGCCGCAGCAAAGGCTCGAGCCACTCGGTGGCCAGGCTCGCTTGCAGGTGGAAGTCGAGCCCCGGGTCGTCGCCCAGGACCGCCTCGCCCCCGACAAACAGCTCGCTGGCGGCCTCCTCGTCGCCCAGATAGAGCGATCGGATCCGCAGCCGGCCGGCGTCGAGCTCGGCTTCGACCGGTTCCAGATTCGCCAGGCGAATCTCGCCTCGCTCGGCGACCAGACGGTCGAGGCGCAACCCGACGCTCAGGTCCTCAAGGGCGACGGAGCCCGAGTCTCCGGCCTCCGCGCCGACGGCCAATTCTCCGGCAAAGGAGCCCGCGATCTCGGCGAACGGCTCGCCACCCACCAGGCGGGCCACGCGGTCCAGGCGGCCGCCGGTGAGCTCGAGCTTGAAGTCGACTCGCTCGGTGGTGGCTTGGCCACCGCCCTCCACGTCGACGAGACCCAGGACCGATCCGCGGGCCCCCAGCTCGGAGCCGCTCCACGTGAGCTCGATTTGAGGCCGCTCGTCTTGCGGAAGAGGCTGACCGGCGATCTCGACATCGCTCCACAGCAATTGCGCCTCGACCTCGGGCTGCTCGAGCGTTCCCAGGACCCGGCCCTCGAGCTGCAGCCGCCCGCCAATATCGGCGCCCACGGCCGCGGCGATCTGTCCCTGGTGGAGATCGAGCGGAGTCGAACCGATCTCGAACGACAGCTCACCACTTGACCGGTCCAGAAAACCACTCGCCTCGACCGTGCCGCCCGAGACCGCGAGAACGGAGCGCTCGACCTCCACCCGCTCGCCGGACAGATGCGTCTCGATACCGAGCGACGGCGCCTCGAGGTCGCGAAATCTAACCGGTGCAACCCGGCCCGCGAGCCGCGCGTCCGGTGACGCCAAGCTGCCCTCGAGCTCGAGCCCGCCGGTGTAGCGGCCACGGATCGGCAGCTCGAAAGGCAGCCAGGCGTCGGCCTCGTCGAGCGGCCAACCGGCGGCGTCGAGGGCCAGCTCGAGAGGAGGCGGGGGTGAGTCCTGAGACTCCTCGTCAAACGGCAGCGTTCCCGAGACGATCAAGGCAGCGTCCCCGCGGGCAAGCTCCAGTCTCAGGTCGCGGACCCCGGCTCGGTCCAGTGCCACGTTTCCCAACATTCGCTCGGCCCGGTAGCCCGTCGCCACCAGATCCTCGAGATCCAACCGGGTCTCGAACCGGGTCCGCGGCCCGTCCAGAGTGAGCGTGCCCTCTAGGTGCCCGCGTCCATCCGAGGGCCGCCAGGCCGTGCCCGGGCCGGGCTCGGCGGATCCCGGGACCAGCGCCAGGATCTCCGAGACACGATCGCTCGAGAGCTCGACGTCATAGCTGCCGCGGGAAGACCTCAGATCGTAGAACCCGCTGGCAGTGAGCTGCTGGGCCGAAGAGGTCAGGCGCAGTGCCTCAGAGCGAATCACGCCGTTGCCGATGACCAGAGGAGCCGTGCCGGCGAGTGGGAGATCCCCCGGATCGGGTGCGACCTCGTCCGAGATCACCAGATCGGCCCAGCCGTTGCCACCCCGCGCGTCCCTGGTCTCGAATTGGTAGTTGAATGCACCGGAGACCGCCCCACCGAGTCCCTCGATGAGAATGTTCTGGTCGGCGAGCAACTGGTCGAGCGGCACGCGGTCGAGGTTCAAGTCGAGGTCGACGCGCCCCCGATCCACCGCCAGACCCAACCGCACGAGAGCCCCCACCGAGCCCGAGCCGTAGCGAGCGTCCTTGGCCTCGATCTGCACCGTGTTGCGATCACCCTCGACTCTCGCCCGAAGGTTTCTCAGAGTCCTCCCAAACAGCCGCGCCCGCGGAGAGATGACGTCGCCCTCGAGCAGTAAGACGCCCGGTTTCCGGGTCATCGAGCCCGAGAACTCGAATGCGCCCGCCGTCTGACCCTCCAGAAAACCCAACCGTTCGAAGACTCGCAGGTCTCCGGAGGCGTCGAGCCGGAGCAGCACCTCCCGATCTCCCCGCCAGCGCACAAAACCATCCCCCCGGGCGTCGAGATCCGGACCCTCGATCTGCAGACGCTCGAAGTCGAACCGGTGGCTGCGGACGAGGCCTTCGACCTCGACACTTCCCAGATAGGGTTTGGAGCCGCGCAGCTCGAGCGAAACTTCCTCGGCCGTGGCCGAGCCCCGCAGCTCGAGATCGTCTCCGGTTCCCGCGAAGCGAGCCCGGAGATTTCTGGCATCGAGCTCGAGTGGAATGCGCCGGTGGTCGATCTCGAGCTCGCCGCCGACGATCTGCACCCGCCCGATCTCGAGCTCGACCGGCAGACCGCCGCCACCGCCACCGCGACGGCGAGCCGCCATCCGGGGAAGGTCGTGGCGGCCCTCCTCGTCGTAGCTCATCCGGAAGCGAGGATTCTCCAACAACAGATCGTCCAGATAGATCCCCGGCTTGAGGAACAGCGCGACCCGGGCTTCGAGAACCGCCCTCTCCACGCTCGCCAAGGGTTCCGTGCCGGCCGATGCTCCGGCGATCTCTAGTCCCTCGACCTCGACCGCCAGCGGCAGCAGATCCAGACGCAGCGAGCCGATGCGGACCTCGCGATCGAGCGCCTCCCCGAGCCGTTCCTCGGCGCCGCGACGCAGCCGCTCGGAAAAACCGCGGCTACCGAGATAGAGATAGACCGCAAAAAATGCGACGCCGAGAGCCACCAGCCCCCAGGCCGCCGGTCTCACGACTCGGCGGCGAAACCGTCCGGGCCGCCGCCGTTCTTCTTCTCGAAGAGCGGTCAATCTCCCCAGCGGAGCTTGCCGCGCAGACTGTAGTAGAAAGTCCGCCCACTGGTTTTGACCAACCGAACCACGTGGTCGCTGCGGGTCAGCCTCACGGCGTCGCGAAACGACAGGCTCGTGCCCTCTTGTCCGTCGAGCGTCAGATAAACCTCTGCCTGGCGTGTCTCGAGCGTGACCTCGACCACGCTCTCATTGGGCACCACGATGGGCCGCAACGAAAAAGTGTGCGGGCAGATCGGGGTCAGAACCGCGACCGGAAGGAGTGGGTTGACGATCGGCCCTCCCGCCGACAGGTTGTACGCCGTAGACCCCGTGGGTGTCGAGATGATGAGGCCGTCGGAACGGTAGGTGGTCACCAACCGGCCGTCCACGCGCAGCGTCAGCTCGACAATGCGAGAAAGAGCGCTCTTGGCGATCACGGCGTCGTTGAATACCCGGTAGGTCTTGGGCTCGCCCTCGACAGGCTGGAGCTCTACCTTCATGAGTGAGCGCTCTTCGAGCTCGAAGTTGCCTGCCAGCACTTCGACCAGGGTCGGATAGAGCTGGTCGCGGCTGATCTCGGTCAGAAACCCGAGGCTTCCGAGGTTGACGCCCAGCACCGGGACTCCGTGGGTCAGCGAGCGGGCGACCGACAGCAGGGTCCCGTCTCCACCCAACACCACCACCAGGTCGTAGGCCTTTGTAGGATCGAATCGATCGACGCCGGCCGGCTTCCCGGCGTCGAGCGTCAAACGCTCGTCCACGTCGACCGACAGACCCCGGCGCCCCAGCCACTCCGCCAGCTCGATCGCCGCGCGCTCGGCGTCGCGGCTGGAGAGCTTGGCGACGATCGCCACGCTTTGCATCGGCTCGCTCATCGACCCTCGGCAAATCGAAACAGGGCGAAGGTCTCGCGATTGCCCTTGGCGCCATGGATCGGCGAGTCGAACCGGCCCAGACATTCGAGGCCCAGCGTTGCGAGGTTAGCGACGCAGCCCTCGACGACCGCCTCTCGCAGCTCCGCATCGCGCACGATGCCGCCCTTGCCGACCTGCGAGCGGCCCGCTTCGAACTGGGGCTTGATGAGCGGCAGCAACCGGCCGCCGGCGGATACGTGGGGCAGGATCGCGGGGACGACTTTGGAGAGCGAGATAAACGACAGATCGAACGTGGCCAGGTCGTAGGCCTCGCCCAGCGCGTCCGGTTTGAGATGGCGGGCGTTCTGCCGCTCGAGAACCACCACTCGGGGGTCCTGGCGAAGCTTGTGGTCGAGCTGGCCGTAACCGACGTCGAGCGCGTACACGCGCTCGGCCCCACGCTCGAGCAGACAGTCGGTAAAGCCGCCCGTGGATGCCCCCACGTCGAGGCACACCCAGCCGGTGGGGTCGAGCTGGTAGTGATCGAGCGCCGCCGCCAGTTTGCGGCCACCCCGCGAGACATACGGCTCCTTGGGCTCGAGCACGTGGACGCTGGCGCCCCGCGCCACCGCTCGTCCCGGCTTATCGATTCGCTGTCCATCCACCAGGACGATCCCCGCCATCACCGCGCGGCGGGCTTTCTCGCGGCTCGGGAAAATGCCCTGGCGGAACAGGTATTGGTCGAGTCTCTCGCTGGTCGGCGCCACGTCGTAAGTTTCTCATGCAGCGCCCGTGCCCGGCGGAGCCGATCCTAGTTGGTCCCGGCCGGAGCCGCCCCGGGCACGGCGCGCGCTACTCGGATTCCGGTGGCCGGGCGCGCGCCTCGGTTTCCCTCGCGCCGGACCTACGCTGGCTTCCCACGGCAGTTGCCACGCGCTCGGTCAAACGTCCCGGGTGCAGCTTCCAGCCGGGACCAACTCCCGCGGCCTAGCTCCCTCGCCGAAACGGTCGTTTTTTGCTGGTTGTCCCCGCCAAAGAAAGATGCCTCTTTCCGCATCGCTTCCCGTGGTCACACCTTTCGGAGGACCGGGCGATTTTGCCCGTTGAAGCGGCCGGCGCCTCTGCCGGCCGACCGTAGGCGCCGCTTCGACCAACGGCTGGCAGGGACGCCAGCCGCTTCAGCCTTTCGAACCGGCGCCGCCGGTCGTTCTCAACCGGCCCCTGTTGAGGTCTCCGTCTCCCGCAGCAAATAGGGCACGGCCAGCAAAAAGAGCACGATGCGCTGGATCTCGGTGTCGGCCCAGTTGGCCTCGAAGAGTCCGGCCAGGCTGAAGGCGAGCAGGGAGAGAAACACTCCCAGGTAGAGGCCCGCCGTGTTTCCCCGATTGCCGTTTTCTTCGTCGTCGTCGCGCTCTCGCCGGCGCTCGTGTCGATAGCCACGATAGGCCGCAACCATCGCCGCCAGGATCAGCCAGAGATAGACCCCGAGAGCCGGCAGCCCGCGCTCGGCGGCAAGCTGCAGATAGGTGTTGTGGAGATGCTGGACCGTCTCGCGCGGAGAGCTCGGTGGCCGGTAGATCGGGTAGCGCTCGCGGACCATCTTGGGACCGAGACCAAAGAGGGGTCGCTCGCGGATCATGTGGAGCCCGGCCTCGGTCATGCACAACCGGTCGTAGTTGGTGACGTTGCGCAGGTCGCCGATCGACAGCACGCGGCCCTTGATCGTGGGAGGCGCCAGCGCGATCAGCAAGACACCGAGCGGAATAAAGACCAAAAGCGACTTGGGCGCCCTCATCAGTGCCAGCACCAGCAGCGTCACCACCAGCGCCACCCAGGCACTGCGGGTGAGGCTGCCGACCAGCCCGAGGTTGACCAGCACAAGCGCCGGCCAGCGCCAGTTCTTCCAGGAGAGCGGCCGCGAGACCAGATTCGAGATCAACAGCACGTCGGCGATCAGCAGCACGCCTGCAAACGTCATGTAGTGCGAGAACGGCCCTCGGATCCGGTGATGCAAGTCGCCATAGCCGGTCAACAACTGGCTGATCCCCCACAACGCGCCCACCGAGGCAACGGCACAAAATCCGTCGATCAGTAACCGAATCTGGCGACGGCTACGGACGAGCACAAAGGCCAGTGGCAGCGTCGCCAGGCTGAACAGCTCGCCGGCCTCGCGAAGACTCCAGCGCGGATCGTAGGATGCGGCAATCGACAGCACCAGGATCGCGATATAGAGAAAAAAAGGCACGCGAACGTGGGGCGTCTTCCCCCAGGCGCTCGCGGCCCGGGGTGGCGTGCGCCGGTCCCACAGGTCGGCCAGCACCGCCAGGGCGAGGAACAGATTGGAGAAAAAAAGCGCGACGACCGACCAGAGGTGCAGCGCGTAGAAACGCCCGGACCAGCCCGCCAGGCGAGCTTTTGCCTCCATCTAACTCAGTCTACGGGTGTCTCGTGCGGCAAGTTCATTGCCTAGATCGGTGTGGGCTTCGCGTGGCTGGCCAGGCGCGTCGACGCAAGCATAACGAGCTTTATGTCGAGGAGACGCAACGCCGCCAGCCGCGCGAAGAACCGGCGAGCTGGGCGATGAACTTGCCGCACGGGACACTAACGACCGATGACTTCCGCTGGAAGCGCCTCATCGGCCAGCATGATGGGGATGTCGGAGACGATGGGATAGACGAGGCTCGAATCGGCGCAGTAGAGGCCTTCCTCGACCACCGGCTCTTCATCGCGGAAATGCTCGCGGTATTTCTCCACCAGCTCGCGACGTGTGTCTTCGGGAAGCGGGACCAGCTCGAGCTCGCCCTTTGTCTTGGGGCAGACGAGAATCTCCAGAAGCTCGGGATCTACAGGCATTTCCAGGGGCTCTCCTCAGAAAAAGACGATAGCACAGGGGCGAGTCGATGCCGCCGCCGTTGATATGATCCGGCCGCTCCGTTCCGGGGCTCCGTCTCCACAGCCATCGCCCGCGAGCTCTTCCGTGCCAACAGTGAATCCGCCCGGCTGCCGTTTCTGCGGCACGACACTCGAGCACGTTTTTGCGGATCTGGGGGAGACCCCGCTCGCCAACTCCTATCTCGAGCCGCACCAGCTCGAAGACCCGGAACCGGTATTTCCGCTCAAAGTCATGATCTGTGGGGAATGTCTTCTGGTCCAGCTCCCCGAGCTCGAGAGCGCCGAGGCGATCTTTAACGACTACGCCTACTTTTCCTCTTACTCCGACTCCTGGCTCGCCCACGCCAAGGTCTATTGCGACCTGGTCGTCGACCGCTTTGCGCTCGATGGCAAAAGCCAGGTGGTCGAGGTGGCATCGAACGACGGATATCTGCTCAAGAACTTTGTCGCCCGCGGCATCCCGGTGCTCGGGATCGAGCCGGCGGCCAACGTGGCCAAAGCCGCTGAGGCCGCCGGGGTCACGACCCGGGTGGAGTTTTTTGGCCGCGACACCGCCGCCGCGTTGGCCACCGAGGGGATCCGGGCCGATCTTCTGCTGGGCAACAACGTGGTGGCGCATGTGCCCGACCTGATGGATTTTATTGCCGGGATACCGCTGGTCCTCAAGCCTGCCGGGGTCATGACTCTCGAGTTTCCTCACTTGCTGCGCCTGATGGATGGCAACCAATTCGACACCATCTACCACGAACATTTCTCCTACTTCTCGTTCAAAACCGCGCGAGCCGTTCTGGCGGCCAACGCGCTCGAGGTCTTTGACGTTCAGGAGATCCCCACGCACGGCGGGTCGCTGCGGATTTTCGCCCAGCACCGTGACAGCGGGGTCCATGAAACGGCGCCCGCCGTCGAGGATCTGGCGGCCCGGGAGCGCAGCGCCGGCATGAGCTCGCTCGAGACCTACCTGGACTTCGACCGCAGCGCGCGGCAGACCCGGGACGGGCTGCTCGAGTTCCTCCGGGAGCGCAAGAGACAGGGCAAATCGGTTGCCGCCTATGGCGCACCGGCCAAGGGCAACACGCTGCTCAACTACTGCGGCATCGGATCCGAGACGATCGACTTCACGGTGGATCGCAGCCCTCACAAACAGGGCCGGTTTCTGCCCGGAAGCCGCATCCCGATCCACCCGCCCGAGAAGCTCTTCGAGCGCCGCCCCGACACGGTTCTCATCCTGCCTTGGAACCTGGTCCAGGAGATCGCCCAAGCACTGGCCGGCGTCGCGGATTGGGGCGGCGAGCTATTCGTCGCCATTCCCGAAGTTCAGCGGGTGCCGGCGGGCGGATAGACGATAGAATCGCCGCTCGATCGGCGGCGTCAGACGCCACCGGCGTCAAAACAACCAAAAAGGAAGCGAAGAAAATGGAATCCAACGACATCCTCGCGCGGCTCGACGAGCAGATCCGCTCACAATCGATCCTCGAGCACCCCTTTTACGTCGCCTGGAATAAGGGCGAGCTGACCCGGGAGCAGCTACAGGGCTATGCGCGCACCTACTATCCCCACGTTGCCGCTTTCCCGGCCTATCTGCAGTCGGCCATCGAGTCGGCTTCGGATCCCGAGGTCCGCGCCGAGCTGGAGGACAACCTGAGAGAGGAGTTGAGCGAGCCCAAGCCGCACAATGAGCTGTGGCTCGACTTCGCCGAGGGCCTCGGGCTGGATCGCGACGAGGTCGAAGCGGCTGGCGACCGCGAGCTGGGCACCGTCAAGACCTTTGACCGGCTCACCCGCTCGTCGACGGCCGGCGCCATCGCCGCGCTCTACGCCTACGAATCGCAGCAGCCGGAAGTGGCCACTCTCAAGGCCGAAGGCCTGCGCAGGTTCTACGGCGTCGAAGACGCCAAGACGCTGGGGTATTTCGAGGTCCACGCCGAGGCCGACGTCCGGCATCGCGAGGGCGAGCGCGCGGCGCTGGGACGGTGTCTGGAGAACGGCGCCTCGGGTGACGACGCTCTCCAGGCGACCGGTGAGGCGCTAGACGCCTACTGGGCCCTGCTCGACCAGGTCTGCGAAGAACTCGGCATCGAGCCCTCGTAGGCCCGTCGCCCGACCAAGACCGAAACCGCGACCGGCCCGGCGGGATCAACCGCCGGGCGCCGGTGGCGGCTGCGTCATCGGCACCCGGAGCCCGGCCAGCACCCCGCGCAGCTTCGAGACCGCCGCAGCTTGATTGCCCCGCGCCAGCTCGCGGACAAAGGCGGCCGGGATCGCCAGACACATAAAAAAGAGAAACGACGCCCACTGGCCGAAGTTGGCGTACCGTCGAACAAAGATCGCCGTCGAGCGACCGGTCTGGTAGGTGCGGAACGGTTTGTAGACCCCGGTGGACTGCGAGACCATGTGCCAGAGCACCGCCCGGTGGGCAAAGTAGCACCGATAGCCCTTGCGGCGCATCCGCACACACCAGTCTGCGTCCTCGAGCGCCAAAAAGTAGATCGGATCGCACAGTCCGACCTCGCGCACCACGGACGCGCGCACCAGCATGGCGCAGCCGTTGACGTACTCGACTTCTTCGTCGCGGTCGAACTGACCTTCGTCGAGCTGGCCGTTGCCGCGCTCGCGAGTGATCGACTCCTTGAAGCGCAGCACCCCACCGGTCGACCATAGACGCTGGCGGTCCCAGTAGTAGTAAGACTTGGGGCCGACGCAGGCGATCCCCGGGTCGGCTTCGGCGACCTTGATCAACTCTTCGAGCATCCAGGGATCGACGTCGATGTCGTTGTTGAGCACCAGCACGTAGTCGGGGCTCTTCTCCAGGGCCCGGCGGATCCCGACGTTGAGCCCACCCGCGACCCCCAGGTTGACCTCGGTCTGGATCGCTTCGACCTCGGGGAACTCCCGCATCACGGCCTCGTGGCTGTCGTCGCCCGAAGCGTTGTCGACCACGATCACTTCCAGGTTGTCGTACTTGAGCTTGGCCAGGCTGGCCAGCGTCTCGAGCGTCAGCTCCTTGGCCTGGTAGTTCAGGACGACCGCTGCGACCGAGGGCGAGCTCATAGCGTATCCGCCGGGTTGCGCGAAGCTCAGCGCGTCCCCCTTGGCGGATTGAAAGAGGCTATGTGGAACCGGGGGTCAGATCAAGCAGGCCGCCAAGCCGAGGGCGCCACCCAGCGGCGCGGCTCGTCGAGACCCGGCTGTGGCAATTTTACGGCGTCAGGTCGGCGCAGATGATGCGGTTGGTGATGGCACAGTTGGGGTCATTTTGGCAGAGATAGTGAAAAGTGATTCCCGTCGGCATGCCATCGACAGCGATGGGAACGATACTGCGTGATCCAAAGCTGGTTGAGCTGCCCCTATTGCCCTCCCCCTCCGTCGTCCATCCGGTTACAGCATCTCCGACTCTGCAGGTCAAACGCTCGATGTCTGTAGCTCTACTTAGCACAAGCTTCCTGGGACCTTCGACGATGTAGAAACTCACCCCCGGCGTAGGAGGCCCGGGCGGACCCGGGTCACCCTTGGGCCCTGGCGGCCCCGGATCACCTTTCGGTCCCGGCGGCCCGGGGTCTCCCGGTGCGCCCGGGGGCCCTGGATCCCCTTTCGGGCCCGGCGGCCCCGGCTCGCCGACCCCGCCGAGCGTCACGTCCATCAACCCCAACTCGCCATCCGCGGTGTGAAGCACCAGAAGATAGGTTCCATCACCCAGGTCTTCCGGCAAAACGACCTTCACCCTCCGTTTTTTCCACGACAGAACCGAGAGCGGGTTGGTGCCGAGAAAGACCTCGCCCGCGTCTTTTCCAAAACGGGTCCCTCGGACGAGCAGGGTTCCGTCCGCTTTACCCGGCTCGACGGAGGTAATGATCGCCGCCTCGACCGCCGAAAACGAGCCCAGCAGAGTCGTCACCGCGAACGCGATTAGAAATCGACGAGATTGCTCGGACAACACTAACATAGCTCCCCCCTTTTTTGACCGATGGCTTGATGAAGCCATTCTCTCACACCCCGCGTGGCCACCTGCCCTACCTTTAGTAGACTTTCGCCTTCGCAATGAGCGAGTCGAAGACACGTTTTTCGGTCATTTGCCTGGCGTTGTTTCTGTTCACGCTGAGCGTGACGGTTTTCAAGCCCGGTATGCCGCCGACCTTGAAGGCCGACGAGCCCGCCTACTTTCTGTCGGCGCTCAGCCTGGCGCACGACGGAGACCTGATTTGCGAAGACCAGGACTACCGCCGGCTCGAGCACACCTACCCGTGGCTGCCGGTCGAGAACCTGATCCTGATGTCGGACGACGGGTGGAAGACGGTTCTTTTCGGCAAGCCCTATCTCTACCCGCTTCTCGCCGCGCCGTTGGCGGTGTTTTTTGGCGCCAACGGCCTGATCGCGCTCAACGCTCTGTTGTTTGTCGCGATGATCTGGATGGGCGCGGTCTATCTCGAGCGGTTCAACTCCTCCCGGCTGGCGCTCCTCTTTTCGCTCGGTTTCTTTTTTCTGAGCCCCACATTCGCCTACGTCTTCTGGCTCCAGCCGGAGATCTTCAACATGGCCTCCGTGATGGCGTCTTTTTTTGTGGCGCTACACCGGTTCGAGCTTCCCGGAGACGCGGGGGGACCCGCCGCCCGGATCTGGCGGCGGCTCTTCAACGAGACGACCCGGCCGGCCTGGTCGGGTGCCCTGCTCGCCTTCGGTGCCTACAACAAGCCGGTTCTCGGTGTGCTGGCCCTCCCGCTGCTCTATTCGCTTTGGCGGCGGCGCGGCCTCAAGTCCGTCGTCCAGTGGTGCGCCGCCTCGCTTCTGGCCCTGGGCGTGTTCGCCGGCGTCTCGACGCTCCTGACGGGGCACCCGACCGCTTATCTGGGGGTCGCCCGCAGCGGCGTCAAAGTGGAGGACTGGCGGGCGATGCCCGAGGTCATCTCCCATGTGGAAGAACAGCTCGAGGAGCGGTCCACCACCGCCAACTCCTGGTCCTGGATGTTCGACGGCCCGCCGTTCGACTGGCCGGATTTTTTTGAAGATCTGTCGTACTTCTTCTGGGGCCGGCACACCGGCTTTCTGCTCTATCTGCCACTGGCGGTGCTGGCGCTGGCGCTTTTTCTCGTCCACAACCGCAGGTCGGTTACCGGCTGGTGGATCCTCGCGTCGGCGTTCGCCCTGGCGCTCTTTTTTATCGTCAAGATCCCGATCAACTGGCACGGCGGTGGCGGCTTTGTGGGCAACCGCTACTTCATCAACGCCTATCCGGTGTTTCTGTTTCTGGTCACCGCAGTCCGGCCGCGCTGGACGGTGGCACTCGCCTACGCGGTCGGCGGACTCTTTTTGGGCCCCATCGTCTTTACCCCGTTTGGCGCGTCGGTGCCGCGCCCCGGGCTCCAGGCTCACGCCCGCTCGGCCCCCTACAAGTACTTCCCGCTCGAGCTTTCCATCCGGCAGGCGGTCCCCGGCTACACGACGGTGAGCTTCCCGGGGATCAGCCTTATCGGCAGAGGGGATCTCTTCAAGAGCCACCAGCCGGCGCAAGGAGTAACCTGGATCCACGGCGCGGTCAAGACGCCGATTCTCGTTCTCTCCGAGACCCCTCTCGACTCCGCCTTCTTCGAAGTTCGCACCTGGGCGCCAGACAACAAGGTGACTTTCAAGCTCGCCGGCGATGAGAAGGCCATCGAGTTCGCCGGCGCCGTCAGGAACCGGCAACGCAACCAAACCGTCGAGCTAACACCCAGGCGGATCGATAGGCGAACCTATGACGCTGGGAAACCGACCTATGTATACAACCTGGAGATCGAGGTCGAAAACGGCCAGCGCATCATCGACCACAAAGACCCGAGCCAGATCTTCTACGTCGGCGTCCAGCTCCGCTACCTCGGACGTCGAGACCAGGTGGGCGCGCCGCAGCACTACCGGCTCGAATGGTTGAGCGCCGAGTTGGACCGGGACGTCCAGACCGACAAATTGTTCGAAGTCCGGGTTCGGGCTCGCAACCGCTGCTACGCGGCGGTGAGCTCGAGCGGACCGCTGCCAGTCCGGCTTGGATACCACTGGGTCGACCAGCACGGCGAGCGTGTGCCGCCCGCCGGCCGGCGCACCAGCTTTCGAGGCGTGGTCGAGCCCGGCGAGGTCATCGACGCCACCATGACCGTGCGCGCCCCCGACCGGCCCGGACGATACACCCTGGTGCTCGACGCCGTGCGCGAGCATGTCGCCTGGTTCTCCGAGCGCGGCGGAGCCACGCACCGGGTATCACTCGATATCGAAAAAAAGGGGACTGTCCCCTTTCCGTCAACTGCCGGTGGCTCCGCCGAAGTCGACTAGCCGCCAGTCACCGGAGACCAGCTCGCGGGCCGCGAACTGGTAGATCACTACACGGGTCTCGGAAAGCCGGTCGCTCCCGGCGGCGAGCTCGCGAGCCAGCTCTTCGCGCGAGGCGCTGGCGCCGCCGGCGTTGCGGGCGATCCGGTCGACGGCCCAGCCGGTCCCGAGCGCGATCTGCTCGGCCAGACCGGCGCCGGTCCCCCAGCCGAGCGACGGATCGGAGAAGACGTTGCTGAAGCTGTCCCCCAGGAGCAGCAGCGGTGCCGGGCTCGTCGGGCGCCAGGAGCGGCCGTCGAGCGTCAGCACCCGGTTGGCCTCGATCTGCTCCTCGCCAAAGAACGGAGATCCCTCATCGAGGTCAAGGAGAGCCGGCAGATCCCCCCGGCCCGAGAGTCTCACCTTGCGGCTGACGAGACTGCGGTCCACAGCCGGAAACCCGCCCAGGTCCGGCCCGCTCAACCGACCGGCAATCCCGGCGGCGACCCGCTCGACGGCCAGCGGGGTCCAGTGGCTGTCGGTGCGCAAAAAGGCCGCCGCGCCTTCCTCCCGGATCGTCAGTAGATCAGGCGTCGGATCGTAAACCGCGATCCCGCCGCCCTGGAGCCGGCGGAGAAATTCGGGAAACGAAGGATTGTGGACCGGCGGACGGACGGCCCGCCGAGCCGGCGCCACAAGCTCCGGATGAATGACCGACTTCCCCGGCACCGGCAGCACCAGCAGTCGTACATCTGTCGCCGCCAGAGTCCGGGCAAAGTGCTCGAGCGCCACGATCGGATCGGGCTGCAACTGCGGCGATGCGTCGGGATCGCGGCGCCGGCGCTCCATCTCAACGGGGTCCAAGAAGCCACGCCCGATCGAGTAATCGTAGTCGGGCCGGAAAAAGAGCCATCCGTCGTGGCCGACGTACGCTTGCTCGTTGCCGATCTTCAGAAACCGGGTCAGGAACCGCTGAACCGGTTCGAGCAGGGTGCGGCGCAAAAGCGAATCGTCTTCCAACTCCTCCTCGGCTCGCTCGATCGCGTCGCTGAGAGCGTCGTTGGCAGCGGCGAGCTTTTCCCCGGAGATCCTCGTGACCGCTTCCCGGAGCCCGTCGCTCAGGCCCCCGACCGCGGCTCCCAACGCCGTCGGGCGGTTCCCGGCCCGCAAGTCGACCCCCAGCTCCGCCAGCGGCGGTGTGGCGATCATCAGCAGAAACAGAACGACAAGCCCGGCGGCCACCGGCCGCGCGATCTGGGTCCGCCCGACCTCGAGCCGGGCCTGCTCCTTGCGTTTCTCTTGATGCTGCGTGCTCATTCTGCTGCTTTAGGCCGGTCTAGAAAATGAAGTAGATAAACGGGTTGAAGGACTGGGTGTTGAGGACCAGGAGCGCGGCCGCGAGGAGCGCGGCGCACGCCGCGGCTTTCCACCCCGGCAAGCTCCGCGTCCAATCCCAGGTCTGTGGCGCCAGCCAGGTGATCCCCGCGGCTGCCGCCAGCGTCAACAGGTAGTACGGCTGGTAGATGACCCCCGCGACCAGGGCCGAAGCCGGCGCGCCGGTGGCGAGCCCCGCCATCTCAGAGAATCGGTCCACCGCCAGACCGAGGCTTTCGGAGCGGAACAACACCCAGGACAAGAGCACCAGAAAGAACGTCCCGGCCCGTCTCAGCGCGGCCGGCAAGGGGTAAAACAGGCTGCGCCGCCCCCGCAGCCGCTCGAGCGCCAGCAGCAGCCCGTGGAAAGCGCCCCAGACGACAAAGTTCCATGCCGCCCCGTGCCACAGCCCGCCGAGCAACATGACCAGGGCCAGGTTGATAAAGGTCCTCCTCCGCCCCTTGCGGTTGCCGCCCAGCGGTTTATACAGATAGTCGCGTAGCCAGCTCGACAGCGAGACGTGCCAGCGTCGCCAGAAGTCGGTGATCGACTCCGCTCGGTAGGGCGAGTCGAAGTTCTTCGGGAAGACAAAGCCCAGCATCAGACCCAGGCCGATCGCCATGTCGGAGTAGCCGCTGAAATCGAAATAGATCTGAAACGCGTAGGCCAGGGTTCCGAACCAGGCATCGAGCGCCGCCGCCGAGCCGGCGTCAAAAACCGTGTCGGCCACCTTGCCGCAAGGATTGGCGAGCAGGACCTTCTTGGCCATCCCGACACTCAAAAAGGCGACGCCCCGAGCGAACTTCTCCAGCGTGTGCCGACGCTCGCGCAATTGCTCTTCGATCTCGGAAAATCGGATGATCGGCCCGGCCACCAGTTGCGGAAAAAGCGACACATAACAGGCGAAGTCCACAAAGTTCGAAAGCGCCCGCGCGTGTCCCCGGTAGACATCAATGGTGTAGCTCATCGACTGAAAGGTGTAGAAGCTGATCCCCAGGGGCAGAACCACTCTCATCACCGACTCGCTCGCCAGCGCCTCGAGCCCGAGCCAGGCGAGCAGGGCGTTGTAATTGTCGACCGCGAAGTTGAAGTACTTGAAAAACCCCAGAAGCGACAGGTTGGCGATCACCGAGAGCGCCACCAGCCGGCGCTGGCGTGCGGTGCGGGGCCCGCCGGGCGCCAGCTGCTCTATCCGGTCGCCGCCATCGCCATCGCCATCGCCGGCGATGCCACGCCCGCACAGATAGTCGACCACGGTCGACGCCAGCATCAGCCCCATAAAGGCCGGGTTGGCCCAGCCGTAGAAGCCGTAGCTCAGTAGCGCCAGCGCCGCGTGCTTGAACCGTCTCGGCAGCGCGTAGTACACCACCAGGACCAGGGGCAAAAAGTAGTAGACGAAGAGATGCGAGCTAAAGACCATGGGGCGCTCGTGCCGTTCGCCGCACTCAGCCTAACAGGCGGGTCCGCCCTCGCCCGCTCTCAGATTCCGTCCCGCAGATGATGGCGGTAGAGATCCGCCGCTTCGAGACAGCTCTCGCCCGAGTAGTCGTCCATCAGGGCACGAATGGGAAGGTCACGCTCCCACCAGATCCCCAGCTCGGTGTGGTGTCCGACCAGACTGCGATCGATCCAATCGATGCCGCCACCCCCCGGGAAAATGCCGAGCCGGCGCTCGACCTTGGCCATGATCTCCCAGCGGCCGAGTGCGTGGACGAGCTTGAAAAACGGCCTCAGCTTGTTGTTGAAGTACTGGACCACCGGGAACTTGGCCAGCGCCACGGCTTCCAGGTTCTCGCCCTGCCCGCGTACGCTGAAGATCCAACGATGATGACAGTAGCCGAGATAAAAACGCGACTCGACGTTGGAGAGCTCGCTGTGCTTGGTGGGCACCGACACGTAGCCGGCCTTGGAGATGGTCGCCAACCGCGCGGCAACAAAAAAGGGGTCGCGAATGTCCTCGAGCACGTGGGTACAGATGCTGAAGTCGAAGGGACCACTGGCGCGAATCGTCTCCCAGACCTCAGGCTCGCAGATATTGCCGACAAAAATCTGTTTGCCCTCCGACTCGGTCGGATAGAGGTCGACATAGGCATCGGTCGACTCGTCGGCCCAGGGGTTGTACCGGCCGCCCACGTCGATGACCCGAAACTCGCCCTGCTCTCGCCGCTCGGCCAGATACTCGAGAACCGGCCGGCGCAAGCTCTCGACCGTACCGGTCTCTGCTGCCGTAACGGGCATAGGTTGCTGAGTCGGCGCTAGCCCGACCTTCGGTCAGCGGCGACCGTTGGCGCGGTAAGTCTCGTAGACCAGGTCCCAGGAGTGCTCGCCGAACATCTTGTTCATCCTCTCGCGGGAGAACACCAGACGGCCGGCGTAAGCGAGCTGCGCGTCGAGCGGCCGGTTGCAAGCCAGCCAGCAATCGTTGCACGAGCTGTACTTCTCATGGATATCGATCGCTTCGGCCGAGTTCCAGATCTCTCCAAACGACTTCTCATAGAGGTTGCCGAGGATGACGCTCTTTTGCTGACACAGATAGACGTCGCCGTTGCCCAGCACATAGCACTTGGTGCGGATATTCCAGCACGGGACCGAGAGCTTCTTATCCATCCAGGCGTTGTTGAGCCGCATAAAGTCATCCAGATACGGCTCGTGCTCCTCGGAGATCTTTCCGCCGGGCCGGACGGTGTCGAAGAACTCGGGATTCTGGTAGGCGCCGACCGACATCTCGACGCCCTTTTCCTCGGCCAGCGCTCGTACCCGCTCCAGATCCTCGACCGCATTCCAGGGCGTGATGGTGTAGCCCAAGTGGATGCGCGTATGGTCCTTGACCGCGTCGATGATCCGAAGGATGTTGTCGACCCAATCGACGCCGCGCACCCGCTTGTAGGTCTCGCCGAGACCGTCGAGCGACATGTAGACCGCGGGGATCTTGAACTCACGCACCGCCTCGATCAGCTCGTCGGGGAGCATCCCGTTTGACAGCACCATGTAGTCGTTGGGCGACTTCGAGAGCAGCGCCACGATGTCGCGCCACTGCGGGTGCTCCAAGAACTCGCCACCGGTGAGCTCGAAGTAGGTCTTGGGCGTTACGACGTCGTCTTCGAGCATCCGGGCGACCACGTCGACGTCGAGATCGAAGTTCTCCTTCTTGTTCCAGATAAAGCAATGCTTGCACCGCGAGCTGCAGCGGTCGGTGGCCATCAACCCCACCACCCGCAGGTTGCGGTTCTTGACATCGAGCGACCTGGAGAGCCCATGTTTGAGGGCTTTTGCGGTTCTCAGAAGGCTCATCGGCGTGCCGGCAAACCCTATCAAAGCGGCGCAGCCGGACCGCGCGCCCGCGATATGATCTCGAGCGCGAAACCGGTCATTGCGTCCGTTTTCCACCCACAACGACAGAGTCGTCAAGATGGCATACAAGGGGATCATTCTGGCCGGGGGGCTGGGCACCCGTCTGCAGCCGCTGACCGCCGGGCTGAGCAAGCAGCTCTTGCCGGTCTACGACAAGCCGATGATCTATTACCCGCTGTCGACGCTGATGCTCGCCGGCATCCGCGAGATTCTGTTGATCACGACGCCCAGCGACCTGGAAACTTATCGGACATTTCTCGGCGACGGCTCGCATTGGGGAATCCGGCTCGACTACGCTGCGCAGGAGCGCCCCGAGGGCATCGCCCAGGCCTTTCTGATCGGTGCGGACTTTATCGACGGCGGTCCGGTCGCGCTGGTCCTCGGCGACAACATCTTTTACGCCGAGGGGCTGTCGAGAAAGCTCCAGGAGGT
Source organism: Candidatus Multivoradales bacterium (assembly GCA_965224065.1). Lineage (GTDB taxonomy): Bacteria > Acidobacteriota > Thermoanaerobaculia > Multivoradales > JAHEKO01 > JAOTZA01. The sequence continues at coordinate 3,216,476 of CBDCYF010000005.1, read as the reverse complement.
CACCCGGCGCAGCAGCGGCGCCACGGTCTTTGGCTACTACGTCCACGATCCGGAGCGTTACGGCGTGGTGACCTTTGACGACGCAGGGACCGTGATCGACATCGAGGAAAAGCCCGCCAAGCCGCGCTCCAACTATGCCGTGACCGGTCTCTATTTCTACGACTCGAAGGTCGTGGAGATCGCCGCCTCCCTCGAGCCCTCCGAGCGCGGCGAGCTCGAGATCACCGACGTCAACCGCGCCTATCTCGAGCGTGGCGAGCTCGAGGTAGAGCTCCTGAGCCGGGGCACCGCCTGGCTCGACACCGGGACCCACGATTCGCTGCTGGACGCGGCCAACTTTGTCCAGGTGATCGAGCACCGACAGGGTCTCAAGATCGCCTGCCCGGAGGAGATCGCGTACCGGATGGGCTTTATCGATGAAGGCCAGCTCGTCCGTCTGTCCCAGGCCTGCGGCGAGTCGAGCTATGGACGGTATTTGCGAGACCTCATCTCCCGTGCCGACGCGGAGCCGCTTTGAAGATCCAGCCGACCGAGATCCCCGACGTTGTGGTGATCGAGCCGCGGGTCTTTGGAGACGACCGCGGCTCGTTTTTCGAGAGCTGGAATGCGCGCACCTTTGCCGACGCCGGTCTCGACCTCGCCTTTGTGCAGGACAACCACTCCTACTCGCACCGCGGCACGATCCGGGGTCTTCACTACCAAGTCGGACGGCCGCAGGGGAAGCTGGTCCGGGTCGCCGCCGGGTGCGTGTGGGACGTTGCGGTCGATCTGCGCCGCAGCTCTCCCAGCTTTGGCCGCTGGGTCGGTGTCTGGCTCGACGACGAGACGGCGCGGATGATCTGGATCCCCAAGGGTTTCGCCCACGGCTTCTACGTCGCCAGCGAGACGGCGACCTTTGTCTACAAGTGCACCGACTACTACGTCCCGGAAGAGGAGCGAACGATTCGCTGGGACGACCCGACCCTGGCGATCGACTGGCCGCTCGAGGCCGGAACGAGCCCGGTCGTTTCCCCCCGAGACGCGGACGGGACCGCCTTCTCCGCTGCCGAGCACTTCGAATGAAGGTCCTGGTCACCGGGGCGAGCGGGCAGCTCGGGCGCGAGTTGAACGAGACGGTCCCCAACGGCTACGAGGTCGTCGCGCTGTCCCGGGCCGAGCTCGATTTGGTCGAGCCGGAAGCCGTCGAGAGAGCGCTTCGCACCCACGCGCCGGAAGTGGTCATCAACGCCGCCGCCTACACCTCGGTCGACGCCGCCGAGTCGGAGAGCGAGCAGGCCTTCGCCGTCAATGCCGGGGCCGCCGGACGGCTGGCCGCGGCGGCCACCCAAGCCGGCGCGCGGATGATCCATGTCTCGACCGACTTTGTCTTTGGCGAGGGCCATGGGCGCCCGTGGGCGCCCGGTGATTCGCCGGCCCCGCTGGGCGTCTACGGCTCCAGCAAGCTGGAAGGCGAGCAGCTCGTTGCCGCCGCCACCAACGGTCGGGCCTTGGTCCTACGCACCGCCTGGCTGTACTCGCGTCACGGCCGCAATTTCGTCACCACCGTGCTCGGCAAGATGCGTCTCGGCGAGCCGCTGGAGGTCGTCGAGGATCAGATCGGCACGCCCACGTGGGCCCGCCGGTTGGCGCGCGCCCTGTGGAGGACGGCGGCCGACCCGGGTGTTACCGGCACCCACCACTGGACAGACGCTGGGGTCGCCTCCTGGTACGACTTTGCAGTGGCGATCCAGGAGGAAGCGCTCGAGCTGGGAACGCTCGATCGGCCGGTCGACATCCGGCCGGTGCGGACCGAGGCCTTCCCCACCCCGGCCCGGCGGCCGTCCTTCAGTGTGCTCGACAAGACCGCCACCTGGAAGGCGCTCGGTATCGAGCCCGTCCATTGGCGCCAGGCGCTGCGGGACATGCTGGTCGACGAGCGGGGCGGGAGCGGGGCCAATGGCTAGGCTACTGGTCACCGGGGCGGCCGGCTTTATCGGCTCGAACTTTGTCCAGTTCTGGATCGGGCGGCATCCCGGCGATCGGCTGGTCGCGCTCGACGCCCTGACCTACGCCGGCAATCGCTCGAGCCTCGAACCCGTCGCCGACGAGCCCGGCTTTCGATTTGTGCACGGCGACATCCGCGACCACGACCTCATTGTCTCTCTGCTGTCGGAAGAAAAGCTCGACACCATCGTGCACTTCGCGGCCGAGTCGCATGTCGACCGGTCCATCTCTTCTCCCGACGTGTTTCTCGACGTCAACGTGATCGGGACCCATCAACTGCTCAAGGCGGCGCGCGCGGTCTGGCTCGACTCGGCCGACCGGCCGGCGCGGCACCGGTTCCATCACGTCTCGACCGACGAGGTTTACGGCGACCTGGGACCCGAGGAGGCGGCGTTTACCGAGGAGACGCCCTTCCGTCCCAACTCCCCGTACGCCGCCAGCAAGGCCGCCGCCGATCATCTCGTCCGGGCGTATCACCGGACCTATGGCCTGGAGACGGTGATCAGCAACTGCTCGAACAACTATGGACCGTACCAATACCCCGAGAAGCTCATCCCACTGTGTATCGTCAACCTGCTCCAAGGCAAGGACATCCCGGTCTATGGCGACGGTAGCAACGTGCGCGACTGGATCCACGTCGAGGATCACTGTGCCGGGATCGAGCGTGCGCTCGACAACGGCAAGCCCGGCCGCACCTACAACCTGGGCGGCAACAGTGAGCGCGACAACCTCGGCTTGATTCGGGAGCTCTGCGGGGTCCTCGATCAGGCCTTCGCCGAGCGCGCCGACTTTGCCGAGCGGTACCCGAACGCCCCGGTGGGCGGCGGCGGCTCCTCGGCCGAGGCGATCACCTTTGTCACCGACCGGCCCGGCCACGACCGCCGGTACGCGATCGACGCGGGGCGCGCCGGCGACGAGCTCGACTACCGACCCCGAGTCGACCTGGCCACCGGTCTGCGCCGGACCGTCGAGTGGTATCTCGACAACGAACCCTGGTGGCGCGACGTGATGGATCGAAGCTACGAAGACTGGATCCGGGAACAGTACTCGAGCTCCTAGACTCTGGCCGGCAAGCAAGCGACTCCTCGCTCGATGGTTCCACGCTGTACGGTTATTTGACCTTTCTGACCTTTTCGGTCAAAATGATCCCGTGAGTTCGCAAGAGCAAAGTCTTCCCATCGGTGTTGCCAAAGCGCGTTTTGCCGAGTGCATCCGATTCGCCGAACAAGGTCGGACGATCGTCTTGACCCGGCATGGCCGCCCCGTCGCAAGGCTCGCTCCCTTCGGGCCGAGATCTGGACCGGGGTCTTTTACCTCTGCGGGAACAGATGCCGAGGTCCGCGAGACGGCCGCAAGCTACGACGTGGCTTTGAGCAAACCGGCAACGGAAGTGAAGCGGGAGGCTCTTGAGCGGCTCCTTGAGACCGATGTCTGGCCGCGGGTGCCGGCCGAGCTGATTGGCAAAGGTATCGGAAAACACGAACGCGAGGAGATCCTCGGGCTCGGCAAGGACGGCGCTTGATCGTAGACAGCTCGGCGATCCTCGCCCTGGTCTTTCGCGAGCCGGGGCACCGCAGGATCCTGGAAGCCGTGGCGGAGGCGCCATGGATCGGTATCGGCGCACCGACGCTCGCGGAGACCGGCATCGTCCTGTCGGCGCGGATCGGTGGTGACGCACGGGCGACCCTGGCTCTCCTCGTCGAGCAGATGGATTTGGCCGTCCTGCCGTTCGAGGCCGTCCACGCTCGCGCCGCGCGCGAAGCCTTCGCACGCTACGGCCGCGGCCGTCACGCCGCGAACCTCAATTTCGGGGATTGCCTGACTTACGCGGTGGCTAAGGTGGCGAACCAGCCGTTGCTTTTTGTCGGCGACGACTTCGCAAAAACTGATCTGGTTTCCGCGCTTGCGGTTTGACTTGTCTTGGGGGGCTACGGAATACTGACCCTTCCCACGGCCGGCTAGGCTCCGCCCTCACTCCCGACCGCCACGCCCGTATGCCCGAACGACAAGACGTCATCCTAGGTGGAGGTCTGGCCGGTCTGTCGGCCGCCTACCACCTGCAACTCGCAGGCGAGAGCCACTGGCAGATCTTCGAGCGCGAGGAGCGGCCCGGCGGGCTGGCCCGCACCGTCGAGGTCGACGGCTACCGGTTCGATTTCGGGCCGCACATCCTCTTCACCATCGACAAGGAGATGGAGGAGCTGATCCGGGATTTGTTGGGCGAGAACTTCCACGCTCAGGAGCGCCGCGCCTACATCTACCACAGGGCGCACGACCTCTACACGCAGTTCCCGTTTCAGGCCCATCTTTTCGGGCTGCCCATTCCGATCGTCCGCGACTGTTTGGTGGGCCTGGTCGAGGCGGTCGAGGGCCAGGCGCGCGGCGAGTTCGAGCCCGAGAACTACGAACAGTGGATGCGAGGGTTTTTTGGCGACGGCATCGCCGATCACCTGATGATTCCTTACGCCAAAAAGATCTGGACGGTCGAGCCTTCGACCATGGACTTCTCATGGATCGGTCGCCGCGTGCCGACGCCCGACGTCGAGAGGATCGTGCGCGGCGCGCTGACCGACGACGTGGACCAGGTCGGAGCCACATCACACTTTTGGTACACCAAGCGTGGCGGTATCGAGCCGTTGCCGGCGGCGCTCGCCGCTCGGGTCGAAAACATCCACCTCGAGAAAACCGCGGTGAGCATCGAATTGCCAGAGAAGCGCCTGGTGTTCGCCGATGGCGAATCCGTTCCGTTCGAGAACTTGATCTACACACTGCCGCTTCCCTTTGTAGTCCAGATCGCCACCAACGTCCCTCCCGAGGTGGAGCGCGCCTGCCAGGGCCTGCGCTACCAAGGGATCCACTGCGTCAATCTCGGCATCGACCGGGAGGCCATCTCGGACAAGCACTGGATCTACTTCTACGAGGACGAATTTCCCTTTCACCGGCTGTCGCTCCCCGCCAACTTCAGCCCCGACACGGTGCCGGCGGGCAAGAGCTCGATCTCCACCGAAGTCGCGTTCTCCGACATCCGGCCGCTCGATCGCGACGGCGCCGTCGACAAGACGATCGCAGGCCTCAAGGCGGCCCAGCTCATCACCGACGACGACACGATCGAGCTGGTGCACACCGAGGAGATCCACCCGGCGTATGTGATCTACGATCTCGACCACGCCAAAAACGTCGGCATCATCCGCGACTGGCTGCGCGAGAACGGTATCTTTACTGCTGGTCGCTTTGGCGAGTGGCAGTACTTCAACATGGACCACTCGATGCGCAGCGGCAAACAGGCGGCCGACGCCCTATTGGCCGAACGCTAGCTGAATACCTACAAGGAGCCCCAGGCCTCGGCGACCGCCCGGTACCAGGCCCGCCGAAAGAGCACCACGCCCGGGAACGCGTCGGTGGCCCCGGCGAGCATGGGATGGCGCCGGAAGATCGCGCGCGCCGAAGCGCGGGCCTTGAGCGGTGCTGCGGCGCGAAACAGCCAGCGATACTTCCAGGTCGGTCCGCGATCGAAAACGCCCGGGTGACGGCGGCGGAAGGCCGGAAAATGCCGACCGTACCAGGCGGCGTGGCCTTCGAGCTCTTCGCGGGTATTGCGAACCGTGGCGTGCTCGATCACCGCACGGGGCTCGAACGCAACGGCGATGCCGGCGGCTCGGGCACGCAGAAACCAATCGAAGTCCTCGCTGGTAATCAGCGACTCGTCAAAGGGACCCACTGCCTCCCAGGCCCCGCGGGTCGTGGCCAGGTTGAGCGTGCCCACCGGGCGGGTGGTGTCGGTCTCGGCGGGCCGGTCGGTCAGGAGATCGTGAAACGAGGCGATGTTGTCGGCCACCGCCCAGGGGTTGGCGTCGAGGTCGAAGGTGACCGCGCCGCCCACGACTGGGCTTCGCTCGAGCGCCCCGACCAGCCGGGCGAGCCACCCGGCGTGGGGCACGCAATCGGCGTCGGTAAACAGAAGAAGCTCGCCCGTCGCCTCGGCGACACCGAGGTTGCGGGCCGCCGCCGGGCTGAGCTTTGACTCGGTCTCCAGAAAACGAACCGATCCGTCCCTGGGGACGGCTCGTGGCCCGTCGCGCCCGACGACGAGGATCTCGACGTCCCCGGCCCCTTCTTGCGAACGCACGCCGTCGATCGTGTGCCCGACCAGCGGGCTGTCCAGATTGGGAATGATGACGCTGGTCTTGGGCGGCATGGTCGCAAGCGCGATCCTATCCGCGTCGTACCCGAGCGGCGCTTGGGCATCTCGATCGCGCGTTGGGGAAGACCCGCTCATCGCATAGACTCCGACGACCGTGAGCCGCCCGGTCCGCCTGGTTTTTCTCAGCCTCGCCTGCTTTTTTCTGCTCTTCCCGCTCGCGGTTCCCCGGCCGGGGATGCCACCCACGCTCAAGGCGGACGAGCCCGCCTACTACCTGATGGCGATGAGCCTGGTGAAGGACGGCGACCTCGTCTGCGACCGAGGCGATCTGCGCCGGCTCTTTGACGCCTACCCGCACCTGCCGGTCGAGAACCTGATCCTCAAGTCCGACGACGGCTGGAAGACCGTTCACTTCGGCAAACCCTATCTCTACTCGCTGCTGGCGGCCCCGATGGCCGGGATGTTTGGCGCCCGCGGGATGGTGGCCTTCAATATGGCGTTGCTCCTCGCCATGGTGTGGATGGGGTATTCGCACCTCAGACGCCGCAACGACGAGTGGCTCGCCGCGGTTTTCTCGGCGCTGTTTTTCTTTCTCAGCCCGGTCTTTGTCTATGTCTTCTGGATCCAACCCGAGATCCTCAACATGTTCGGCATCGCCGCGTGCCTTTACCTGGGATTTAGCCATTCCAATGGTAGCCCGGCCGGGGAAGACGAGTCGCGGCTACGCGGGTCCAGGGTGATCCGAGCCCTGTTTGGGGAAACCGCAAGGCCCGTCTGGTCAGCGGCCGCCCTGGCTCTCGCGGTCTACAACAAACCAATGTTCGCAATCTTGGGGATCCCGGTTCTTTGGCATCTGTGGCGCCGCAGGAGCTGGAAAGCTGCGACTGCCTGGGTGCTGGCCGCGGTGGTCGCGATGGGCGCCATTGCCGGCTTGTCGATCGCGTGGACGGGCAAGCCTTCTGCTTATCTGGGCAGCGCCCGGGCCGGTATCAAGATCGACGACCCGGAGCGGTTCGACGAGCTGATCGCTCCGCTGGCGCGCAGGACGTATCGCGCCGAGCAGCGCGAGGATCTGCCACCCGCTTCCTACTCATGGCTCTTCCGCATCCCCAAGCTCTTCCCCAGCCTGCTCAAGGAGAATCTCGGGTATTTTTTGTGGGGCCGGCACACCGGATTGTTGCTCTATATGCCGTTTGCACTCGTCGCGGTGCTATTTTTTCTGATCAACGATCGACGCTCGGTGGACCGCTGGCTGCTGGTCGCAGCGTTGGCCGGAGTGGCGTTTTTCTTTCTCATCTGGATTCACTACAACTGGCACGGCGGCTCCGGCTTTGTCGGCAACCGGTATTACGCCAGCGTCTACCCGGCCTTTTTGTTTCTGGTCGGCAGGATCCGACCGGCCGGGCTGATCGCGGCGGGTGCCGTGGCCGCCGGGCTGTTTCTGGCTCCGATCCTGTTCACGCCCTATGGCGCACCGGTGCCCGACCCGACGCTGCAGTTTCACGCTCGCAGCTCCCTTTTCGAGCGCTTCCCAGTCGAGCTGTCGCTGCGTCACCACCTGCCGGGGTATGAGGGCATGACGGCCCATGGCGTGACCTTCCGGGCGCGTAAGGACCTTGTCGAGGTTCCGGATACCGGCAGCGGGTCGATGTGGGTACGGGGCGCGGCCTCCACCGAGATCTGGGCCACCTCTGCACAGCCGCTTACGAGCCTGGTCTTCGACGTCACCAGTCCGTCGCCCCAGAACCGGATCGATCTCGAGCTTGGGGGCGAGAGGCACCGGATCGAGTTCGACGAGCCGGAAACTGAGAGTGCCGACAGAGAGCTGGTCGAGTTTCGTCCCCGCTCGGAAAGCAAGCTCTGGTACCAGTACGACAAGAAGATCCACGGCTATCGCCTGGTGGTCTCGAGCCGCACCGGACGCAACCCGCGCCGGTCGGACGGCGAGGTGATCCAGCCGCAGTTCTACGTCGGCGGCCAGCTCACCTATCTGGGATCACGCGAGCAACTGACGCGCAAGGCCCGGTTTCGATTGGCGTGGGCGGAGACCGACCCGCTGCCGGTAGTCACCGCCGGCGAGCGCTTTAGCGTCACCACCGCGCTCCAGAACCTGAGCGGCGAGACCTGGCCCGTCACCGGTTCGCTGCCGGTCAAGATTGCCCACCGCTGGCTCGACGCATCGGGGCGTGAGATCGAGGTGGGCGACCTGACCCCTCTCGAGCGGCGCGTGACTCCGCGATCCTGGACTCAGGCTGTGGTTGAGGTCCGGGCACCCGCACAAGAGGGCGCCTATATACTGGAACTGGATGCGGTTCGCGAGGGGCTCAGCCGATTCTCCGAGCGCGGCGCACCGACACTCCGACTCGAAGTCACGGTCGCACTTACCCCTTCGTCCTAGACAACTTCCTCTGCCAGCAGCCGGCGCTGCTCATGGCGCGCACCGCCTCCTCGCTGCGTGAGCGACACGAGCCAAACTTCCGAACGGACATTCCCGGTCGGCTTGCGCACCGGCTCCTGGCTGATTCTGGGCGTACTGCTGACAGCCCTGCTCCTGGCCGTCGCCACTCGAGATCGATCGAGCTGGCCGACCTTTGTCGGCGACGAGTCAACGTATCTGATGGCCGCCGAGAGCCTGGCGAGGGATTTCGATCTGCGCTACGAACGGCGGGACTACGACCGGTTTTTGGAGCGCTGGGGCCGCACACCCGCCGGTCTCGTCCTGCTGAGCGCAGATCACGGCGCCCACATGACCTTCAGCAAGCCGTTCTTCTACCCGGCCTTTATCGCGCCGTTTGTCCGAGTGGCGCCGCACCGCGGACCGCTCATTGCCAACGTCCTACTCCTCGCCGTGGCCGCGGTGCTCTCGGCCCGTACGCTGCGGCGCTGGATCGGGTCCGGCGCTCCGCTGTGGGTGGCGGTTTTTCTCTTCGCTTCGGCCGCGTTCGGCTACGCCTACTGGGCCCAGGCCGACCTTTTTCTGCTGTCGCTCACCGCCATCTCGCTCTCGCTGGTCTTTACCGACCCCGAAGGTCAGCCGTCGCGGCTCGGGCTTCTCAAATGGCTGATCGGCGGCGCCCTGCTCGCGGCAGTCGCCTTCAGCCGCCCGTTTTACGCGCCTCTCCTGATTCCGGCGGCGTTCTGCGCGCCTCGCCCTCGGCTCCCCCGCCTGACCGCATTCTGGGCTGGCGCGCTGCTCCTGATCGGTGGATCGCTCGCCGTTCACCAGACACTGGGCGACTCCTGGACCAGCTACGACGGCGAGCGTGCGGCCTTCACTGACGAGACCGGTTATCCGGAAGTGGACTTTCCGAGAGTCGAGTGGGACGGTTTTGTCCACCGCTGGGGGAATCTCGCATGGCGGACCGACGCCGTTCGCCCACACGGACGGTTGAGCGTCCCGCTGTGGCTGTGGAACGGGTTCTACTTTCTGGTCGGACAGCACGTCGGCGTCCTGGTCTACTTTCTGCCTCTTTTTCTCGGGCTGGCCGGTGGACCCAAAGACAGCCCTCGATGGGCGCTGGCCGTGGCGGTGGTCGCCGCGATCGCCGGTGTGTTCTATCTGCGGCCGTTCAACTTCTTTGGCGGTGGCGCGGCGATTGCCAACCGGCACTTTCTGCCCATCTACCCCGCCTTCTGGTTTCTCGCCGGTGGGCCTTTGAAGATTCGCTGGCTGGCTGCCGTTACCGTGCTTTCGGGGCTCTTCTTGTGGCCACTCTGGACCCAGCCGGACGAATATCTTCTCCGGCCCGACGGCACCTACCGGTTTCGGTCCGCCGTCGCCCAACGCGTGCTGCCCTTTGAGACCACCCAGCGCGACCTTTCGCCCTCGGGGAGCGGCGACCTTCGGCTGGACGATTTGTGGATCCGGCCCTTGAGTCCCGAGATCCACAAGAGTTCCGGAGGCTGGGCACTCGCAGGCGGCACAACCGCGCGGCTCCTCGTGGGAAGCGACGAGCCGCTGGACGAGATCTTGCTGAGAATCGACGACGCCATCATGGCTGCGCCGGAAGTCAACGGGGAGCAGGTTTCAACCGCCCCTGGCGAGGGTACGACGTTTGTGTTGCGCCTCGGCCGCCGGCGCGCCGTGCACCCCACCTGGTGGACCTGGCGGAACGTCCATCTCTACCGGCTGAGCCTCGCGTTTCGCGGCGCCGGGACGGAAGACGTCACCTTCTCGCTCACCCGGCCGGCCCATTGAGCCAACCTCGCAAAAAGAAGGGACTGTCCCCTCATTTCTCAGTGGTCCTTCTCGCCGCTACGCTGGCGGCCGGCTGCGGCCCGCAAAACGCTCCGGCGGACGACCCGACCCAACCGGCACCGACCCGCGGCTACATTCTGATCTCGCTCGACTCGGTCGCCGCCGGGCATCTCGGCGCCTATGGCTACGGCCGCGACACCACGCCGTTTTTTGACCGTCTCGCCCAGCGCGGCCTCCTCTTCGAGACGGCACTGGCGCAATCTCCCTCGACACTGATCTCCCATCTTTCGATGCTGACCGGCCTCTACCCTCCGCAGCACGGCGTCACGGGTCCTCGACAGAGTCTGTCGCCCGAGATTGACTGGCTCCCGGAGAGATTCTCGCACTACGGGTTTGTCACCGCGGGCCACACGGAAGGTGGCTTGCTTTCTCGCGAATACGGGTTTCACCGTGGCTTCGACGAGTTCAGCGACTCCTTTGGCGGCAGCGGGCGCGAGATCGAGAACACCTTGGAGAGCGGCCTCGCATTTCTTCGAGGCCTCGCCCCCCGGCAGCGCTTTTTTCTGTTTCTGCACTCGTACTCGGCCCATGCGCCCTATGCGCCCCCGTCAGGGTACGCATCGCTCTTTCTCGGCTCCGGCACCCAGGCATCGGACATCGGGGATCTCGACTGGCGCGCCGTCAACGCTGGGTTTGCCTCGCCCGAGCCCGGCCAGATCGAGTCGGCAAAGGCACGCTATGACGCTGGTCTGCGGTATCTCGACGCCACGCTGGAGCGGTTCTTCACCGAGCTCGAGGAGCTCGAGCTTCTCGACGAGACCACGATCGTCATCACGGCCGACCACGGCGAGGAGTTTTTCGAGCACCGCCGTCTCGGGCACACGCAGGTCTATCCCGAGGTCCTGCACGTGCCGTTGCTGGTTCTCTCGCCCGCGATCGAAACCGGCGGACGCATCGACGGGCTGGTCGAGCTGATCGACGTGGCACCGACCCTCTACGACTTGGCCGGCATCCCAGTTCCCTCCGATCTCTCCGGCGAAAGCCTTACTCCTCGGTTCTCGGGACGAAGCGAAAATCGAACCTGGGCCTACGCCGAATCCCGAGAGCGGTTTGTCCAGCGAACATTGGTCTCGAACGAGGACCGAGCCATCCATCAGGTTGTCGCCACGTCGCTCCTCGCCGAGCGCGACGGCGTCTGGGTCACCCGGTCCGCCGGTTTCGAAACCTCGTCCCCTGACGTGGACCTGTCAGTCGCCTCATTTCACCGGCCGCGCAGGGTGCGCGTGACACTCGAGGGCGACGAGCTGCATATATTCGAGGCCGGCCCCGGTTGGACCCAAGTGGCCCTTCCGCTGCCCTCAGATCGGACCCGCTACCGTCTCGATTTCTCAACCGACGGCTGCGACTCACCGCGCCAGCTCGAGTTGAGCGACGACCCGCGCTGTCTCTCCTTCAAGCTGCGAGGCCTCGACCCCACGCTTCGTGAGCTGTTCCGCCTCGACCACGATCCGCGCGCCGCCCACGACTTGGGATCGAGCGAGCCCGAGCTCCTCGAACGGCTCGCCGACGAGCTGGCGAGCCTGCGCTGGACCACCGTGGCTTCGCCCAAGAAACGCCCCTTGACCGACGACATGCGGCCGAGCCTGCGAGAGCTGGGGGTCGTGGGCTACTCGAGCGGCGCAAAATAGGCCGGCACGCCGTCGAACGCGTTGGCTCGGTAGACGCTCTCGAGTTGTGGCTGGGAGGCCAGCGGCTCGAGCCTCAGTACGGCGGTCTCGCCGGGTCTTGCGACGGGGGGGACCCGGATGCCGTCCAGCAAGCCCCACCGGGCGACGAGTAGGGGCTCGTCGTCCGGTGGCGTGCCTTCGACCGTTCGCACGAGTGAGTAGCGGTCGACAACCAAAGCCTGGCGGTACGGTCGGATCTCGTCCAGCGTCGGGACGGGGGTGCTTTCTTCGAAACGCACCTCGACCACCACCCGGTCGGGCCGGGAGCGGCGCTCGATCTGGCGTCGATACCGTAGGAAGTTCTCACGCGCTTGCTCTGGGTCCAGAACCCGGTCGTAGACAGCGAGCCCCTCGAGCCGTCCTTCCCAACCGACTTGGCTGCCCCAGGCTCCTCCCACCGTAAACCGCCAGGTCCGCCAGTGAAAAAAATCGCCCTGGACCTCGTCGGTCTCGAGCACGCGCTCGCCATCGAGGTCGAGCGTCAGCCGCCCCGGCGAGTAGCCGATCGCCAGATGCTGCCCTGTACCCGGCGTGACCGGAGCCAGCCGGATCTCCCGGTTGGTGGGTGGCCGGTTGGAGGTACGAAGGCTCAGAAACCACTTCGTTCCACGCTGGATCAGCGCGAAGTTGTTGCCCCGGCCATGCTCTCCGAAGTGGATCGCGGGAACCGGCGGCTCGCCCGATCCGGTGGCGGTGACCACGGCTTCCAGCGTCAACTCATTGGTGGCCTGAAGCGCCCAGCGCAGCGCATTGGACTGTTCTTCAGACGCCGAGAAAAGGCCTCCGGGGAGCGCCGTCACCCCGCTGGACTCCCGTCCGAAGGCCAGCCGCCCAAAGGCCATCAAATAATCACGATCGAACCGGGCTGTGCCCGAGGGCTCCAAAACCGAAGCGCGATCGGCGCCGATCTGCGGATCGAAGATGAGGTTGGCCGAGTCTCCGGTCTGCCACACAAAGAGAAGCCCGTCGCGGCGCGACGGCCAGAGCGGCGGCTCGACATCAACGGTGACAGCGGCAATCCGGTTGGGCTCCTCCGCTCGGTCGGTGATGCCCGCCAGCCGCAGCCGGTCCCCGCGGGTGATGGGCTCGGCCAGCCGGATCTTGAGGACACGGCCGTCGGGCGTCAGCGAATGAGAAGCCTTCTCCAAACCGGACTCGAAGGCGAGCTCGGCTCGACCGGTACTCACCGGCTCGTCGAACGCCACCCGCACCTCCCTTGCGCCATCGACGAGCTCGACGCTCACGACTCGGGGCGGCCGCGCAGGACGAACCCGCACCCAACCCGCCACCGTCTCCTCTCCGCGTCGGGCCTCGACACGATAGCTTCCGGGCTCGCGGTAGAGGTGCGACCCGGTGACGCCGTCCCCCGTGCTTCCGTCCCCATACGACCAGCTCCACGCCCCGGCGGCCCCCGGCGGCTCGAGCTCGGCCCGAAACGGCGCCTCACCGGTGTGGCGGCCGAGCGCCAGCGGGTGCACAAAGACGTCTGGGAAGCGGTCCGAGCCCGGATGATCGGTGACACGCACCACCGGCCCGACCATCTCGAGCGTTTCGGGATCGCTCTCGGCGGCAAAGATCTCGTAGTTTCCCTTGAGATGGTCGTGCTCTCCCGGAGAGGCCCCAAAAACAAAAAGACTGCCATCGCGGGAGAACATCGGAAAGTAGAGGTAGGCGAAATCGGAGTGCAGCCGCTCGTCGCGTTTGCGCAGGATCGTCGACACCGCTCCCGACTCAAGCGCCAGCCGGTTGATCGGCCCGCCCGCACCCGCCACCCAATAGCCCCACCGGCCGTCGCCCGAAAAATACGGCTGGCAGCCACCGCGCGCCGAGCGTTCGGCGACGGCCCACTGTTCGGGCTGGAAGGGCGAGAAGCTCGGCTGTCCGGTCGTGGCCCAGCTCAACGTCGGATCGATCAGGTAGCCAAAAGTGTCTCGCGGCTGATCGATGAGCTTTTTGCTTTTGCCGCTTTCCAGGTCGAGCAGGCGAGCGCGCCCTCGACCGTCGATGAAGATCAACTCTTCCGAGCTGCGCCAAACCGCGCCCCGGTTCTCGAAATAGGTTCGGGCCGCCTCGGCTACCACCCGGTCGCCGGTGCCGTCCGGGCGAATCACGTGCAGCGGGCCGGTGCTCTTCTCGGGAAGGTACTTCTCTCCCCCGGGCGGCAGGCTCAAATAGGCGATCCAGCGGCCATCCGGTGAGATGTGCGGACAGCAGTGCGCGCGTCCGCTCTCCTCGGGAGAAAGACGCCGCGGTCCGCCACCCGCTGCACCCGATCCTCCCTCACCGATCGTGTCCAGATCTCGGGTCCAGATCCCCCACGTCCCGTCGCGCGCCGACTCCCAGACTACAAAGCCGTCGCCGAGGACTGGCGCCGGTTCGGCGAACGCGGCAAGCGAGGGCTCAGCGACCGCGACCGGTTCGACACCTGCCGGCGGCTCCTCGGCCGGCGCCACACAGGCTCCGCTCAGGAGAGCGGAGCAGACGGCCACGCCGGAGACGGTACGGTAATTCCGTAGGGCACGAACCTGCACCTCGCCAGTTTAACGAGAGACGGGCCGCGTCTCAGACCGCAGACAAGCATAACGCTTGACGTTAATATCGCAACGCGTTACTATCGGGGCGTGATCCGGGGCTTCCGCGACAAGGAAAGCGAGAAGCTCTTTCACAGAGAAAGGAGTCGCGCCGTTCCTGGGAGCTTGAGAAAGACAGCGCTTCGCAAACTGTTGATTTTGGACGCGGCGGAGCGTCTCGAGGATCTGCGGGTACCGCCGGGAAATCGGTTGGAAAAACTAAAGGGTGATCGTGCTGGCCAGCACAGCATTCGCATCAACAACCGATATCGGATCTGTTTCTCGTGGAAAAACGCCGGTGCCGGCAGCGTCGAGATCGTCGACTACCACTAGGAGCTTCTGATGACGAAGAAGATCCTTGATCCAATCCACCCGGGTGAGATCCTGTTGGAGGATTTTCTGAAGCCTCTGGGCCTCAGTCAGTACCGGCTCGCCAAGGGCATCAGTGTTTCACCACGGCGGATCAACGAGATCGTGCACGGCAAACGTGCCGTGACCGCGGACACCGCCCTTCGTCTCTCCCGTTTTTTTGGCACCAGCGATCGCTTCTGGTTGAATCTGCAAACGCGTTTCGATCTTGAAGTGGAGAAAGACCGGTTGGGCGATTCGCTGACCGCCCAGGTCGAAGTGCTCGCCAAGGCTGGCTAGCGACTGCTCAAGAGCCGTCGATTTCAGACCAGGACAACCGGCCCCGACGCCGTGATCTGGATCTCGGTCACGGCGTCGATCTCTTCGTCGCCGGTCAGGAACTCGGCGCGGATCTTGGGGCGCGCTTCCGCAAAGGCCACGGGGTCGCGCGCCAGGACCTCGACCGAGACCTCGCGGAAGTGATTCCGAAAAGCGGTCTCGAATTCGGCATACCTTTTCCGGTTGAGATGTTGGCGCGGGTTGAGCCACCGATTCCAGGTGCCGGCCGAGTACTTGAGCATCTCGAACGGCATGTGAAAAAAGTGATCGCGCAGGTCGATCATGTGCAGGTTGACGCCGTCGGGCGCCGTGACCCGAGCCATCTCGGCGGCCCAGCGCTCGATGTCGGGCAGATGCTCGAACACCGAGGTGCTGATCACGATGTCGGCTAGGACTCCCGTTTCGGAGGGGGTCTGACCGGCCAACAGTGACATCCACTCCGGCCGGGGCCGGATCCCCTCGGCGGTGGACTCGAGATATTGGGGAAAGCGCTCGAGCCACCGCCGGTTGGCGCGGTCCTCGGGCGGCGCGTATGGGTCGAAGAGGTGGATGTGGCGCGCACCGGCTTTCAGCAGATGGCAGGCAAACCCGAGCGAGGGTCCCTGACCAAAGATCAGGACGGAGACCCCGTCGAAGGAGTGACCCGCTTTTGCCAAGCTCTTGACGTAGTGGCGGGCAAAAAAATCCGGATCGTAGGACTCGCCGCCGGCGATGTCCCCCAGAAGCCGCCGAGCCATCGCCGCCGCGCGGTCCGGTAGGAGGTTCCTCCCCACCCGCTGGGTGACGTACGCCAGCCGGCCGAAGCTCATGATCGCCGTCTCCGACCGCCCGTCCCCAGCCGGCTTGACTTTCTGTGAGTCCTTATATATCCTTTCATCCGGATGAAGAGATTAATGGAAAATTCGAGCGCCCCCGAAGGCAGCATCCTGGAGCGGATGTCGGTTCTCGGTGACCCCATTCGGGCCCGAATTCTACTGCTTTTGGAGCGCCATGAGTTGACCGTTTCGGAGGTTTGCACGGTTCTTCAGCTCCCCCAGTCCACCGTCAGCCGGCATCTCAAAGTCCTGTCGAGCGACGGCTGGATCGGGGCGCGGCGGGACGGCACCAGCCGACGGTATTCGATCCATCCTCTGCACGAGGACTCCGGTGCCGGCCGCCTCTGGGAGCTGGTCCGGGAGGAACAATCCGAGACCTCGACGGCTCGAGAGGATGCCCGGCGGCTCGAGAGCGTGCTCGCCCATCGCCGCAGCCGCTCCAAGGAGTTCTTCACCGCCAGTGCGACGCGCTGGGCCGAGCTGCGGCAAGAGTTGTTCGGACAGCGCTTCGATCTCGAAGGCCTCCTCGGTCTGCTCGACGATGAGTGGGTTCTCGGCGACCTGGGAGCGGGGACCGGGCAGCTCGCCCACACGCTGGCGCCCCATGTTGCCCGGGTCATCGCAGTGGACGACTCGCCGGCGATGCTCGACGCCGCGGCCAAGCGGCTCGAAGGGGTCGGCAATGTCGAGCTCCGGCACGGTCGGCTGGAGGATTTGCCGATCGAGGACGGCTCGCTCGACGCGGTGACTCTGGTTCTGGTCCTCCACCATCTCCCCGAGCCCGAAAAAGTGCTGGCCGAAGCCGCCCGCGCGCTCAAGCCCGGGGGCAAGCTCCTCGTCGTCGACATGTTGCCGCACGAGCGCGAAGAGTACAGGCGCGAGATGGGGCATGTGTGGCTCGGCTTCGCGCTCGAAGAGCTCCGGGACTACCTGGAGCAGGCCGGACTGGGGAGCATCCGCATCCATCCGCTGGCGCCCGATGCCCAGGCCAAGGGGCCCGGCTTGTTCTGCGCCACTGCCCGAAAGCCCGCGATCCACCGACTCGCGTTCCCGACCGAAACCAAATCCAAGCAGCGCGTCGTGCAATAACCCGGACGCGCCGGAGAAGCACACGCAAAGGAGATTCACCAAATGACCGTCGCTACCGAAAAAGCCACTCACCCCCAGACCACCGCGCCCGACGGCCGGCCCGATTTCAAGGTCGCCGACCTGGGTCTCGCCGAGTCGGGCCGCAAAGAGATTCGCCTCGCCGAGCACGAGATGCCCGGCCTGATGGCGCTGCGCTCTCAGTACGCGGACACCAAGCCGCTCCAGGGCGCCCGCATCATGGGCTCGCTCCATATGACCGTCCAGACCGCGGTGCTGATCGAGACCCTGGCGGATCTCGGCGCCGATGTGCGCTGGGTCTCGTGCAACATCTTCTCGACCCAAGACCACGCCGCCGCCGCGGTGGTGGTCGGGCGCCCCGAGACCGGCGGCACCCCCGAAGACCCCAAGGGCATACCGGTCTTTGCCTGGAAGGGCGAGACGCTTCCCGAGTACTGGTGGTGCACCAAGGAAGCGCTCACCTGGCCCGACGGCTGGGGCCCGGACCTGATCGTCGACGACGGAGGTGACGCCACTCTCTTCATCCATCTGGCCAACGAGTACGAGCGCGCCGGCAAGATGCCCGAGTTCGACGCCGAGAACGATCCGGAGGAGTGGGGGGTCATCCTCGACACTCTGCGGAGCGAGCTCGCCGCCCACCCGGGCCGCTGGACCCAGATCGCTGGCAATGTCTCGGGCGTCTCGGAAGAGACGACCACCGGCGTCCACCGGCTGTATCAGCGGGCCGAGGAGGGCACGCTGCTCTTCCCCGCCATCAACGTCAACGACTCGGTGACCAAATCCAAGTTCGACAACGTGTACGGCTGCCGCCACTCGCTGATCGACGGCCTGAACCGCGCCACCGACGTGATGATCGGCGGCAAGGTCGCCGTAGTCTGCGGCTTTGGCGAGGTCGGTAAGGGCTGCGCCGAGTCCCTCCGCGGCCAGGGCGCGCGAGTCCTGGTGACCGAGATCGACCCCATCTGCGCCCTCCAGGCGGCGATGCAGGGCTACGAAGTCACCACGCTGGACGACGTCGTCGAGACGGCCGACATCTTCATCACCACGACCGGCAATAAGGACATCATCACCGCCGAGCACATGCGCAAGATGAAGGACAAGGCGATCGTCGGCAACATCGGCCACTTCGACAACGAGATCGACATGGCGGGTCTGAAGAAGACCGAGGGCATCGAGCACGTCAACATCAAGCCGCAGTACGACGAGTGGCGGTTTGCCGACGGCCGCTCGATCCTGGTTCTCTCCGAGGGGCGGCTGCTCAATCTCGGCAACGCCACCGGCCATCCTTCCTTTGTGATGTCGGCGTCGTTCACCAACCAAGTGCTGGCGCAGATCGAGCTGTGGGCCAACCGCGACTCCTATGAGAACAAGGTCTACATGCTGCCCAAGAAGCTCGACGAGGAAGTCGCCCGGCTCCACCTCGACCATCTTGGCGTCAAGCTCACCGAGCTCAGCCAGGAGCAGGCCGACTACATCGGCGTGCCGGTCGAGGGGCCCTACAAGCCCGAGCACTACCGGTATTAGAAAGGGGGACTGTCCCCGAATTAAGAGGGCGGGGGTTCTCCCCCGCCCTTTTTATTGTCCTCGCTCAGTGGAACGAAGCGATCGCTTGCTCCTCGTCCGGGAAGACGTCAAAGACGGTGTGGATCTGGGTCACCTCGAGCACATCGCCGACGCTTCTCGGCAGGTTGAACAGCTTGATCCGGCCGCCCGAGCCGGCCACCCGCTGGTGCGCCGAAACCAGCTCGCCGAGTCCCGAGGAGTCCAAGCGGGAGACCTTTTTGAAGTTGATCAGCAGATTCTGACCGCCGGCTTGGAGCGCCGCGTCGACGGCGTCGCGTAGCGCCACGTCTCCGGCACCGATAGTGATCTTGCCACGGGGCTCGATGATGGTCACGTTGTCCCGGTCGCGTGTCTCGATTTTCAT
Source organism: Candidatus Multivoradales bacterium (assembly GCA_965224065.1). Classification (GTDB taxonomy): domain Bacteria; phylum Acidobacteriota; class Thermoanaerobaculia; order Multivoradales; family JAHEKO01; genus JAOTZA01. The sequence goes on along the minus strand of CBDCYF010000005.1, from coordinate 3,197,321 downwards.
TCTTCTCCACCTCCTGAAGGGTCGTCGGCATCGTCCAGGGCACAACGCAGGGTCGCTACGGTTCCGCCGTCGAACTCAAACTCGACTTCGTCCGCGTACGCTCTCATCAACAAGATTCCCCGACCGGTTTGCCGCATCAAATTCTCTGGAAGAAGAGGGTCCGGAAGTGCCGCCGGATCAAATCCCTCTCCACTGTCCCTTACGCGAATCAGCACTCCAGAGTTTCGGCGAGCGAGCTCGATCTCGACCGTGCCGTCCGGCTCGCCACAATTGCCGTGAACCACGGCGTTGGCCGCCGCTTCCCGCAGCGCCAGGACCAGCCGGTCACGCCGCTCGTCGCCCATACCCTGCTCGCCGAGCCAGGCCTCGGCCGCCTCGTCGACGCGGTCGAGCTCTTCGACCCGGCTCTGGATCGTCAGCTTGAGATCTGAATCGGCGCCCGGCACCGGGACATCTTCGCACGAGGATCTGACCCGGATGTGGGGCCGTCTCTAGTCCGGAGACGATGCTAGCCTTGGCAGATGCATGGGCGCCGGGCTCGTTTGGCGAGGAGTCTCACCGGGGGACTTCTCGGGCTCCTGGCCACCGTGGCGCTCGGCAATAGCGTGGCCCGGTCTCACCCCCTTTCGCAAAAGGGCAACGAATCGTCCGTCCTGGTCGCCGGCGGTACGATCCTGACCCTCGACGACTCGGACACCGTGATCCACGACGGCGCGGTGGCCGTGCGCGACGGCCGCATTGTCGAGGTGGGCCCCCGGTCAGAGCTCGAGAACAAGTACGCCGGCCTGCGCAAGGTGGACGCCCGGGGCCGGATCGTCCTGCCCGGGCTGGTCAATGCTCACACTCACGTCCCGATGGTGCTGTTCCGTGGACTGGCCGACGATCTCGAGTTGATGGACTGGCTCGAGAAACACATCTTCCCCGCCGAGGCCGAGCACGTCGACGAGGAGTTTGTGCGCTGGGGAACCCGGCTGGCGTGTCTCGAGATGCTCACCGGCGGAGTAACCACCTTCGCCGACATGTACTACTTCGAAGATGCGATCGCCGAGGAGGCCGATCGCTGCGGGATGCGGGCCGTCGCAGGCTCCACCTTGATCGACTTCCCGGCGCCGGACAACAAAACCTGGGAGGACGCGGTCCAGTACGCCCGCCGGTTTGTCGAGCGCTGGCGCGGCCACCCGCGGATCACCGCGGCGGTGGCCCCCCACTCGGCCTACACGGTCTCCGAAGAACATCTGATCGCGGCGCACCAGCTCGCCAAAGAGCTCGACGCGCCGCTTCTCATCCACCTCGCCGAAGACCGGGGCGAGCTCGAACGGGTCCAAGCCAAGACCGGAATGCGCTCGATCGACTATCTCGCCAAACTGGAGCTGCTGGACTCTCGAATGCTGGCGGCACACGTAGTCTGGCCCAGTCCGGGCGAGATCGAGCTCCTGGCTAAAAACGGTGTCGGGGTCGCCCACTGCCCTCAGTCCAATATGAAAATCGCCGCCGGAGTCGCGCCGGTTCCTCAATTGCTCACCGCCGGGGTCGCCGTCGGTCTCGGAACCGACGGCGCCGCTTCCAACAACGATCTCGACCTCTGGGAGGAGATCGACACCGCCGCCAAGCTCCACAAGGTCACGACCGGCGACCCGACGGTGATCGACGCGCGCACCGCACTCCGCATGGCCACAATCGAGGGCGCCCGCGCTCTGGGGCTGGAGGACGAGATCGGCTCGATCGAGCCGGGCAAGGCCGCCGACCTCATCATCGTCGAGACCGACGCCCCCCACCAGACGCCGCACTACGACCCCTACTCGCTGCTGGTGTACTCGACCAAGGCTTCCAACGTGCGCACCGTGCTGGTCGCCGGCCGGATGGTGGTCGAGGAGAGACAGATCCTCACCTTGCACCCCGCCACGGTCCGGGCCAAGGCCATCGAGTACCGGAACCGGATCGCCGGCGGTCCAGCCCGCTAGGAGAACACAATGTACCGTCAAGCAGCCCGACTGACAGCGACCGCCCTGGTGGCAAGCCTTTTAGCGGTCGTCCCAACTCGCGCCCAGAGGACGACCAACAAGCCGGCACTCCACGGCAAGCACTGGATGGCAATCACCGGCAAGCCCCTGGCGGCAACCGCCGGGGCCACGATCTTCGCGCGCGGCGGCAACGCCGTCGACGCCACCTGCGCCATGCTGGCCGCGACCTCGACGATGTGGGACACCCTGGGCTGGGGTGGCGAGACCCAGGCGCTAATCTACAACCCAAAGACCCAAAAAGTCATCGGCGTCAACGCCCTCGGGGTCGCCCCCACCGGGGCGACGGTGGAGTTTTTTCGCCAGCGCGGCTTTCTCTACCCACCCGAGTTCGGGCCACTCGCCGCGGTCACGCCGGGGACCCCCGGCGGGCTGATGGTGATGCTGGCCGAGTTCGGAACTATGAGCCTCGCCGAGGTCCTCGAGCCCGCCATTCAGATGGCGGACGGCTATCCGATTGAAAAATCGCAGGCCGACAACATGGAGCGGCGGCGGGAAATGCTGGCCCAGTGGCCGTACTCGAAGAAGGTCTTTCTACCCCATCTCGACGAGGACCATCCCACACAGCGAGCCGCACCCCACCCGGGTGAGATCTTTCGGCAGCCGGATTTAGCGGCGACGCTCCGCAAGCTGGTCGCGGCCGAGGCCGAGGCGCTCGCCGCCGGGAAGGACCGCAAGCAGGCGATCCAGGCAGCCTACGATCGTTTTTACCGGGGCGACATCGCCGGCGAGCTGGTCCGCAGCGTCCAGGAGCAGGGCGGCCTGATCACCCTCGAGGATTTGGACGCTTGGCGAGTCCGGCTCGAAGAGCCGGTCAAGACCACCTATCGCGGGATCGACGTCTTCAAGCTCACCCATTGGGTCCAGGGCCCGGTGATGCTCCAGGCGCTCAACATCCTCGAGAACCTGGACCTCCGGAAGCTAGGCTACAACTCCGCGGCCTATATCCACGCGCTTTACCAGGCCATGAACCTGGCCTTCGCGGACCGCGATTTCTACTATGGCGACCCGTATTACCCACCCGAAGAGCCGATCGCCGGTCTGCTGTCGAAAGAGTACGCCCGCAGCCGTTTCGAGACCATCGATTGGGAGCGCAACAACGCCGACACCAAGCCCGGTGATCCCTACCGTTTTCAGGACGGCGACAACCCGTTTCTCGACTTGCTCGAAAAGTGGACCCCGATTCCGCCGGCCGCACGCGCGGAAGGCGAGGCGGGCTTCCAGCAGTCGTTTCAAATGACCGACGAGGAGGCCTTCGTCGCCGGTACGACCTCGATCCAGGCGGCCGACGCCGACGGCTGGGTGGTCTCGGTGACCCCGAGCGGCGGCTGGATCCCCGCGGTCATCGCCGGCCGTACCGGTATCGGTCTCTCGCAGCGGATGCAGAGCTTTGTGCTGGATGAACGGCTCAACCCCTACAACCTCCCCGAGCCCGGCAAGCGGCCACGGGCGACCCTCACACCCGGGATCGCACTTGAGGACGGTAAACCGCATTCTTCCTTTGCGGTCCAGGGCGGCGATACCCAGGACCAGAACCTTTTGCAGTTTTTCTTGAATGTGGTCGAGTTCGGAATGAACGCCCAGGAGGCCGCCGAGGCCGCCAACATCACCAGCTACCAGATGCAGAGCTCGTTTGGCGCCCACAAGGCCGAGCCGGGGAGACTGCGGCTGCGCGATGACGTGCCGGATTGGGTCAGGCGCAAGCTGCGAGCGATGGGCTATCGCGTCGAAACGCGCCAGCGCACCTCGGGCCCCATCACCGCGATCGTCTTCGACCGCGAGCACGGGACCATGTGGGGCGGCGCCAGCGACTTTGGTGAAGACTACGGGGTGGCCTGGTAGGAGCGGCTAGCGGTCAGCTGCCTTCGAGCCACCCCGCGCTCCACACGCCCGATCCCAGATCCTCGACCACGACGGCGACCCAGTCGTCTTCTCCGAGATCGGAAGCGGGGAGCCGGTACATCCACGTCGTCTCTCCCGGGCCGAGGTCGAGATCTAGCCTCTGGTGGCGAACCGTCTGCTTCTCCGGGCCGCCCTGACCAACCGTGAGGCGAAACGAGCGCGGCAAGTCCTCTCGCAACAGCGGCTGGGATGACAGATCCAGCTCGAGGACGAGCTCGGCTGGCTCTCCGGGACTGGTCTCCGAGACCAGCTCGACCCACAGCTCGAAGTCGCCCTCGAGCCAGTCTCCACCCAACACACGCCGGGCGCGCGCGGCCGCCATCGTGTCGGGGGTCCCCGAACGAGTCCAGCGCGGGAACCGCAATCGCAGGTCGCTTTCGGCGAGCTTGACCTCGAGCGGCAGGTTGACCCCACGGGGGACTCCCTCGATCTGATACGTGAGCCGTAGGCGGCGACCCAGCCCGTCGACCGCTTCTTTCAGCGTTTCGAGGTCGCGGACCACCGCCCCGGCGGTCTCCTCCGCCAGTACCTCGAGGGGCGCGACCGGTTGCGCAAAGGCGGCCCGCGCGCCGGGATACTGATCGGCCCATTTTCCATCGAGCGCCACCGCGTCCTCAAAGGCCTCCCGCGCTTGCTCTCGCTTGTCCTGGGCCAGAAGGGAGCTTCCCAGCCCCACTTTCGCCACGGCCTGCTTCACCGCGGTGCGAGGATCGCCAGCAAAATGGTAGAGCGCCCGCTCGAAAGCCTCCTCGGCGGCCTCGGCTTCCCCGGCCTCGAGCCTCACCTGGCCGAGCTCCAAAAACGCTTCGGCGGTCTCAGGCTCCCGCTGGTGCTCGCGGACGAGCGTGCCTCCGACGCCTGTGCCTGGAGGCGGAACAAAGCTGGTGAAACGCCACTTCCCGATCCGCAGCCCCGTGACCAGGCCCGGATCGCGTGCCGGGGCCACCACCGGGACGACGACCCAGCCGTAGCCAGCCACCGTCTCAGCCGCTTCCCGCGTACGCTCACCCAGCCTCGGGTCGGCCGGCGAATCCGACGCCAACCCCAGGTGGCGCCGGTAGAACCCGGCGGGCTCCAGGTCGAAACCGTCGCTCACCCAGAAGACCACGCGTCCGGAAGCCGCGTCCCCCTTCTCCGCCAGCGCGGTCTGCAAGCCGTCGAGGCCACGCGTTGCCAGTCGGATCTCCTCTCCGGTTAGTCCGCCGACCAACTCGGTCGCCGAGAGCCCGGAGCCGGCGGGCAAGGCCTCCAGAAACGTGGCGCGGTTGGCGAGGATCTCGGTGGTTCCCGACGGGTCCAACATCAGCCCGGAAAGGGTCTCGGCGAGCAAACCCGAGTCGCGAGTCGGCGCCAGCCGGCGCCGTGGCCAGGGATCGGCCACCACGATCTCGACGCTCCCCAGAGACGTCAACTCGGGCACGAGTTGGCCCAGCACGCCGGCCGCCCAACGCGCCGAGCTGGTTGCCGAGGAAGCAAGATCGAAGTAGAGCACCAGTGTCCAGGGCTCGCCGTGTGCCACGTCCTCCCGTGCCGGGTCCAGAAAGCCGACGATCGGCCGGGACACGCCATCCACCTGAACCTCAAGCTCTGCCCCGTCGATCTCTTTTGGCAGCTCACGAACTTTGCCATCCGGCCGCACCGCTTTCCGATCGATCAGCACGTCGACCGCGGTCACTTGCTCTTCTTCGGTGAACGGAGCCTGCTGCGCGACGCCCCAAGCCGCCACCAGAGTCAGCAGGGCGAGGCACACACTCGGGGCGTGCCTCGGGGTGGGAGCGAGCTTCATCTCACTCCACCCCGGTGGGCGGACCGCTGCGCGGGCCCGTTGGGGCCGGCTCGAGCAGAAAAAGCCCCCCACCCGAGCCACCGTCGACCGGCACGACCGGCACGATCATTCGGTCGCCTTCCCGGCTCCAAACGGGCGCGCCGACCATCACCCGGCCGTAGTACCCGGGCGAGGTCGCGTCGTTGAACCACGTCAGGCGCTCCTTACCGGTTCCGTCGGTGCGCATCCGCCAGAGATCGAGGGGGGTCGCGGTTTGCCGGTCGCTGCGCTCGTATATTGATTTGCGTATCCGAAGATCCCGGTTCGATGCCCACACCAGATGGCGGCCGTCGGGTGCCCAGCGCGCGGCAACATCGAGATCGGTCGAGTCGGTGAGCCGCGCGATCTCCCCGGTCTCGAGACGCAATACAAAAAGATCGAGTGTCGCCTCGTTTTGGCCGGGGTCCGGGTTGGCGGAAAAGAGCAGCCCTCGATCGTCGGGGGTAAAACCGCTGGCCTCGCAAAACCTCGGTCGCTCCCCCGGGCGAAACGAACGCGCCTTGCGCAACCGCGGCACGCCCCTTTTGACGCCGAACTCGGCAACCTGGAGGCTCCAGCGGCCCCAGGCGCCTCCGCCGGCCGCGAGCCGCTCGCTCCAGACCAGCCGATCCCCCTCGTGCGAGAAGTGGGGCGAGAGCACCCGTCCGCCCCGGTCGGCCCGGTTGGTAAGGTTCCAATAGACCTTGCCGTCGAGTGTAATCACCCACAGGTCGGAACCGCGGTTGCCACCCGGCACCGATCGGAACGGTAGCGGCTCACCGCCGAGGTTGACCGGCCTCTCGAGCACAAACACGATGTACCGGCCCGAGGGGTGCCACGCCGGGCTGGCGGCATGGTGCTTGCGCAACGGGTAGTGGTCACACGTCAGACAGCGCTCGGTCGAGCCGTCGGGGCGGGCGACGTAGAGCTGCGAAAAACCTCGGTGATCGAGCCGGTCGTAGGCAATCCAGTCGCCTTTTGGCGCCCAGTCGACCGTACGCGCGCCCTCGACCAAAAGCCGTGGCGCGGCCGGCTCGATGGTTCCCGGCCCGGGCGCTTCCTGGGCCGCCGCGCCGAGCGCCAGCGCGAGAATCGGTCCTGAAAAGGCGGCGGCCGTCCCAAGCACCGGACGGCGGTTCGACGGCACGATGGCCTTCCTAGCTGTCTGCATACCTCTCCTCTTCCTACGAGGCGAACCTCGCATCTGCCGCTGCAAGCTCGCTGCCAGGGCCGATCCCGCGACGGTGCCCTCAGCATCCTCCATGAAGGAGCCGTGCCGCCCGTGTATCCTGCCGGCCGTGGGTCTGATCAAGCCAAAGCAGCTCGAAAAGGGTGCCCGCGTTGCGGCCGTCACCCTTTCCTGGGGCGGTCCGGGCCAGTTTCCACACCGCTACCGGGCCGGCAAGCGTCAGCTCGAGGACCTGCTGGGGGTGGAGGTGGTCGAGATGCCCCATACCCTGGCCGACCCGGCCTGGCTCGCCGAACACCCCGAGGCCCGCGCCCGCGACTTGATGGACGCCTTTGCCGACGAGTCGATCGATGCCGTCGTTTCGACCATCGGCGGCGAGGACTCCATTCGCCTTCTCTCTCATCTCGACCTCGACGTTTTGCGATCCCACCCCAAAATCCTGCTGGGCTACTCCGACACCACCGTTCTTCATTTCGCCTGTCTGAAGGCCGGCTTGGTTTCCTTCTACGGTCCGTCGATCATGGCCGGCTTTGGCGAGAACGGCGGTGTCTTTCCCTATATGGCCCGGTCGGTGCAACGCACCTTGTGCTCCACCAAGCCCGTCGGTCGACTGGAGCCCAACACCGACGGTTGGACCGTCGAATATCTGGACTGGGCCGACCCCGAGAACCAGAGCGTCAAGCGCAAGCTCGAGCCGTCCGAGCCCTGGCGGTTCCTGCAAGGCGAGGGGGTCCACTCTGGACGATCGATCGGCGGCTGCCTGGAAGTGGTGGAGTTTCTACGTGGCACGGCCGTGTGGCCGGGTCCGGATCTCTGGGACGGCGCGGTCCTGTTTCTCGAGACCTCGGAGGAAGCCCCGCCGCCGGCCGTTCTGGAACAGGCGCTGCGGAGCTACGCCGCCATGGGTCTCCTCGATCGGCTGTCCGGAATTCTCTTTGGCCGGCCCGGAGGCGGCGTGCCACCGGACGAGTTTGAGGCCTACGACCGAGCCTTGATCCGCGTGGTGAGCGAGGAGACGGGGCTGCACTCCCTACCGATCGTCACCCGGATGGATTTCGGCCACACCGATCCGATGATGGTGCTGCCGGTGGGGATCCGTGTCCGCATCGACTGCGACAAAAAAAGGATAGAGATTCCCGAAAGCGCGGTGACAGAATAGAGGCCCGGCAACAATTGGGCCGGGGTCTGAGATCTTTGTTGAAGCGGCCGGCGCCCCTGCCGGCCGTTAAGCCCGGCGCCCCGGCGGCCGGAGTCGCAGTAACGCGGTTTTTGGAGGAAGTCCGATGTCTCTGTTGTTCTATAAGGTCCTGCACGTCCTGGCTGTTCTTTTCTTGCTCACCGTCGGAGGAGGCGTGGCGCTCTACGCGGCCAACGGCGGAACCAAGGCGGACAATAAGGTTCGCGGCTTGATCGGCGCGCTGCACGGTCTGGGCCTGGTGGTGGCGCTGGTCAGCGGCTTTGGGATGCTGGCCAAGCTCGGCGTGGGGTTCTCGGGCTGGGTCGTCGCCAAGATCGCCCTCTGGTTTGTCATCGGCATACTGGCGCTGCTGCCCTACCGCAAGCCGGAGTGGGGCAAGGCGCTGCTGGTCCTGCTGCCGATCCTGGGTGCGATCGCCGGCTACTTGGCGCTCTACAAGCCGTTCTGAGGAACCCGCGGCCTACAGGTCTTTGCGGAAACAACGTACGAGCCCGACATCTGTGAAGCCCAGAGCTCCGTGCACGGCCGCGCTCACGTCATTGTCGACCGCCGCGTCGGCACGATCACTTCGAGTGCCTCCGTCATCGGCATCAGCAACGCGGTCAGCCGAAAGAGCCCCTGCGCCTCGCACGCGGCGATCTTATGGCAGCGCTCCTCCCGCCTGGTAGTAGCGGGCGTGAAACTCCTGCAGAAACTGATCGGCGATGTCGGCGTCGTGGATGATCAGCAAGTTTTCGTCGTTGATGGTATTGCCGTTCTGGCTCCAGTTGGTCGAGCCCGCGACCACGGCCGGATCGCTGGTAGTGTGACCGTCGATCACCAGATACTTGTGGTGCAGCACGGTGTCCTCGTCGTCCTTTAACACCGGCGCGGGGTTGGCCCAGCGCGTGTTCGGGTTGTTCTGGCTCGACTGGGATGCGGTCCTGCCGGTCATGTCCACCGACGCCGACCACCACTGGTTCCAGGCCAGCGAGTCGAACACACCCTGCACCGAGAATCCGGTGGGTGTTCCGACGAGATCCTCGGTCGAGCCCTCGTAGAGCAGTTTGAGCGAATCCACCAGGCCCTGATCGCTCCAGGTAAACGCGCAGAAATCGGCGCGAAGATCCGCGGTCGTGTCCACCAGATCCCGCACGTAGCTCAGCGCGTCGTCCCCGGGCGAGAAATAGACCTCGACCGTACTGTTGCCGACCGTGACCACATGCAGCGTGTTGTCGGTTTTTCGGCCGTGGAACGCCGCGGCGTCCGGGTCCGGCGTGCTGCCGGACGATCCCCACATCTCCTCGAACTCGTCGATGTAGATGTCGGCGAGCTGCGGCGCGTTGATCTCGATGCCGTGGTTGCTGTTGCCGCCCAAGATGCCGAGAGCTCGATTCTCATCGGCCCCGTAGAGCCCGTTCATGGTGAAGTTCCAGCTCCCGGTCCAGATCCAGGTGCCGTCGAGCACGACGAACTTGTTGTGCATCTGCGGCCCGGGAGCGTAGTAGTCGGTCGAGTTTTTCTTTTCACCCAGCGCGATGACGTAACCGGTCCTCGGACCCGAGCCCACGGTGAGCGTCTGCTGGGTGAAACCGGTAGGTGTCGCCGGCAGCCCCTCGGCGGTCCGCTTGGCGGTGTCCTCGACCGCAAAGACCGGAGAGTCGGCAAAGAGCAGGACGTCATCGCCGGTTCCGACGGTGCCGTCGAGGCCCCGGACCAGCCGCTCCATCGTCATCACGAAGAGGTCATAGTTGCTGCTCTCGCCCTCGAGATAATCCTTGGCGTCGGCGATCATCCGCACGGTCGTGCCCGCTGATGCCTGAGCCAGAAGGGCATCGACGATACCGGGCAGGTTGAGCTCGTAGGTCGCGATGTCGACCGTCGAGGTCGCGGCGTCGATGCGGGCCACCAGGCGGTCCTCGAGATTGACGCTGTGGTTGGCTAGGCTTCCCTGAGACGTGCTCTCGAGCGCGCTCTTGTTGAAGTAGACGTTGATGGCCCCCTGGGCAGTGCTGACCGTGTTGAGCGCTTCCGGGGCGCCTTCGTCGGTCAGGCCGTCGTGGTCGTTGTCGATGAAGTCGGCCACCGAGCCCGACGAATCAACCGACTCGGCTCCGGGATCGGCCGTCAGCCAGGCCGCCGGGATGGAGTTCCACTGGAGGCCGAAATCGGTGTGAAAGGCGTTGGCCAGCACCGTGTTGGCGATCAGAAGGGTGTTCTCGTCGCTGTCGGTGTTGCCCGAGATCGTCCAGTTCTGCGAGCCGATGATCACTGTGGTGCCGTCGGCGGCCAGGGCCTTCATGTGCTCCTTGCCGCCCCAGTCCTCCACCTTGACCGGAACGCCAGCGTCGCGCAGATCCTGATGAACGCTGTACTCATTCTCGGCCGACGAAGCGTCGACGATCACCCGCACCGACACCCCCCGGTTGTGCGCGGCGATCACTGCGTCGCGAATGGCCGCCTCCGTGAAATAGAAAATTCGGACGTCGAGGGTGGAGGTGGCGGCATCGATTGCCGGGATGATGGCGTTGGTCTTGGCGTCGTCCGAGGGTCCGAAATAGCTTTCGATCGTCGTCCCGTCGGCGAGCGGCGGAAAGGTATGCGGGGTGTTGTCGGTCTTGGCGTCGTGAAACGATCCCGCGTACATCTCCTCGAACTCGGTCTTGTAGGCGGCGGCCAAGTCGGCGGAGTCGATGAGGATGGACCAATTCGAGTTGTACTCGACGTAGATCCCGGTATCGGAGACGTTGCCGGACCCGGTCCACACCCACTGATCGTCGATGACCAGAAATTTGTTGTGCATAATCCGGTCGTCGTTGTCCAGAACGACGCTGCCGGAAGGCAACGCGTCGATGAGCGTCTGGCTGTCGATGTAGGGAAACCAGCCCGAGGCGTAGTTGTCCATCACACCCCGAACAACGACACCGCGGTTCGAGGCCGCCGCCAACGCGTCGATGACCCCCTGCGATCCGCCGACCCCGTAGAGCGCGAACTCGATCGTCGTGGCGGCGCCATCGATCGCGGCGATCAGGGCCTGCGCGGTGGCGCTGGGCCCGACCGATCCGGGCAGAACGGTATTGGTGTGGTCACTGAAGAACACGTCGTACCAGTCGCTTCCGGTCCCGACGCCCCCACCGCCTCCACCGGGGACTCCCGTGGCCGGCGTGCCCAGGCCGCCGTCGTATGCGGCCGTCGCGGTTCCCCAAGCCGCGGGGTCCGTGCCCGCCGCGGTAACGACCACACGCTCCATCGTGGCCTTCGAGCCGTTGTCACCGGCATGCCAGGCGTCGGTCTCGTCGATGATGGTTGAGCCACCATCGGTGAGCTGAAGCACTTCCCCGCCGTTCTCGAGCGCGCCCGAGTAGATCAGGTCCGCGGTGACGCCCGGGACCGAGGTGTCGTCGGTGCGCTCCAGCAAGAAGTAGCCTCCGGCCGGGATCGAGCCGCTCAACGGGATCGTCGGCGTGCCGTCCACGGCCGCCAGCGTCCACCCCGACAGGGTCACGGCGTTGGCGGTCGGGTTGTGTAGCTCGATCCACTCGTCACTGGTGCTGTAGGTCGTGCCCATCCAAGCGATCTCGCTGATCACGACGTCACCGTTGGACGAGCCCGGTGTGCCCAGGCCGGCGCTATAGCCGATGGTCGAAGACTCCCAATTGGCGGGATCGGTGCCCGAGCCGAGGCTCGAGATGCGACTCATCGAGGCCTTGGTGGCGTTATCCCCACCGTGCCAGGCGTCTACGCTGTCGATCAGGCTGGAGGCCGCATCGCGGAGCTCCAGGACCTCCCCGCCGTTCTCCAAGGCTCCCGAGTAGATCTGGTCGGCTGTTACTTCAGGGACGGAGCTGTCGTCGGTTCTCTCGAGCACAAAGTAGCCGTAGGCGGCGACCGTCCCGGAGAGCGTGATCGACGGCGTGCCGTCGGCCGCCGAAAGCGTCCATCCGGTCACGTCGACCGATGTGCCGGCCGGATTGTGCAGTTCGATCCATTCGTCCGAGGTGCTCGTCGTCGTCCCCATCCAGGCGATTTCGCTGATAATCACGGTTTGCGCGCTGCCCACCGCCGCGAGCAACGCGGTGAGAACCCACATCGAAAAAACAAGTTGGCGAGCCTTTTTCATCGATCCTCCAGATACGGCTCCCGCGCAGCGGCTCTCGAAACCGAGACACACCGCCTCGAAGAAGCCCGAAAGAAAGTAATTAACGGTTGATTTGTAAACTCAGGTTAACACAGAACCAGCGAGCACCGGCAAACACCGGAGAAGGGCGCGACCGGGTCGCACATTCGGTTACCTCCCCTGCAGCGGCCGCCGCCCTGGCGGCCGGTCTCGGGCGGGGGCAAGCCCCGCCCCTACCTCGGGACGGTTTCCCCTGAAGCGGCCGGCGCCCCTGCCGGCCGGTCTCGGGCGGGGGCAAGCCCCGCCCCTACTTCCGGACGGTTTCCCCTGAAACGGCCGGCGCCCCTGGCGGCCGGTCTCGGGCGGGGGCAAGCCCCGCCCCTACATTCGGGAGGTTTCGGTTCCTTGGGCGCCGACCCGTGGCGAGGCGTCCGCCATCCGGTAGAGCGACAACGTTCCAAGGAGTGATCTCTCGCTGTGGGTAACCCTCGCTTCGGTAAAGCCGGATTCGCGAGCGAGGCTCGGTAGGACACCTCGCACGTTGTCGTTCGTGGTGGCGAACCCGTCCAGCGCCTGGATCCCCAGGAACATCACCCGGGCCAGCGGATCCTGCGCTTTCCCCCAATCCAGAATGTGCAGCTCACCCCCGTGTCGCAGGGTTCGCCGGATCTCCGCGAACACCGTCCGTTTCGAGGGTCGTGCGAGGTGATGGAAGAAGAGGCTGGAGACGACCCGGTGAAAGGAGCCCGCCGCGAACGGAAGCTCTTGCGCCAGAGCCGCGCACAGCCGTACGGGCTCTGCGCCCGATGCACATTTCCGGCGCGCCAGGGCGAGGGTCTCGAGATCGCCATCGACTCCGAGAACAAAGGCCTGGGGTGCCTCTCGCTGGACCATCGCGGTCAACGTCGCGGTACCGCAGCCCAAGTCGAGCACGCGTTCCCCCGCGCGAGCTCCCGCCTGCCGGATGAGCCGAGTCTTGAGCGGTCTCTCCTTGAGAAGCGTACCGACGACGCGATCATAGAAACGCGTCAGAAACCGATAGCGAAGGGCCGGAAGATAGGGCTCGGCGTCGGGACTCATTTGTCGACCGGCGTCACTTTCATCGACACGACCCGCACGGTCCCCCGACCTCGCAACAGCAGCCCGCAAGCCCCTGCCGGCAGCGCCGGTTCGTGACCGTGAACGATGGTCTCCCCACTCAGAAACCCCCTGAGATGACGGCCGAGGGCCGACGCCGAGAGCCGCACGGTACCGGACGGGACCGTTCTCGAAGCCCGGTCCAGATCTCTTTCCACTCCGTCTTCTCGCGAGCCGAGACGGACCTCTCCCTTTGGCACATCGAGCGTCAGAAAACCAAACCGGCCGGCGTCTTGTGCATGGTGGACGACACCGATCTCTCCGGCGAGCCCGGCGACCGTTGCCTCAAGCTCGACGATTACGTCACGGTAGCTCCCCGGCAGAAGCAAGAGGGCTTCGCCGTCGATTTCCAGCCCCAGACCGCGTGGCTCACCGGCGGGCTCGACCCACGACACGCTGCCCTCCGAACCCGGCACCGGCAGGAGTACGGATCCCAGCGCCTCGCGATCCTCTGGCTTCAGCGCCCATTCGAGCGAGCCGTCGGGGTGTCGAACGAGGCGCTCCTCGGCGCCGAGTCGGGCATCCATGGCTGGTGGCGTCGATGCCGATGCCGCCGTTCCGGCATCCTGTCCGCGAGCGGACTGGATCTGGGCAGCCGAGACCGCCACGCCGTGGCGGAAAACCAGCCGTCCACCCAGATCCGCAGTCCGGAAAACCAGCGCGACCGCTCCCAACCCGACGACCAGAACTGCGGCTCTCGGCACGAGCCGGCGAACCTCTGCGTCCCAGAACTTGATAGCGGTGCGTACCAGGGCGAGCGAGCCGAGCATCCAGAAGGCGTAGTGACCCCAGTCAGAATGCTCGTTGAGGGCAAGCTGAACAGCTGGGGCGACAACGCCTACGGAATCGGCCGCGGTCTCGCCGGTCTCGTACGCGGCCCAGGCCCCGACCCCAGCGATCAGATAGAGCATCGAGGCCGCTCGATCGAGCCACTCCCGCTGGCCGCGCAGCGCGAGGAGGAAGACATCCAGGACGACTGCGACCGGCAGCAGTGCGATCGGGAAGTGCACCAGCGCGGGGTGCAGGTTGGGCAGCGAGGTAAAGCGCGCCAGGATTTCGCTCATGTCCGCTCTGGAAACAACGGGCCTTTCTCCAGCGTGAGAGCTCGCCAGATAAAGTAGACCGCAGGAAAGACCAACAGCTCGGCCACAAAGGACGTAAAGACACCTCCCACCATCGGGGCGGCGATCCGGCGCATGACGTCGGCACCGGTTCCTGTAGACCACAGGATCGGAACCAACGAAAAGAAAGTGGCCGCCACCGTCATCATCTTGGGCCGGATCCTCTGGACGGCTCCATGGTCCACCGCCTCGACGAGATCGGCGTAGGTCGCCATCCGGCCCCGCCGCTTCCAGTCCTCATAGGCGATGTCGAGATAGAGCAGCATGACGACGCCGGTCTCGGCCGCCAGACCCGCCAAGGCGATCACCCCTACCCACACCGCGATCGACCAGTTGTAGTCGAGAATCGAGAGCAGCCAGATCGAGCCCACCAGTGAAAAAGGGATCGCCGAAAGAACGATCGCGGTCTTGACGATCGACTTCAAATGAAAGTAGAGAATCAGGAAGATCACCGCCAACGTCAGCGGCACGATCAGCAACAGACGCGCTCTCGCCCGCTGCATGTATTCGTACTGCCCGGACCAGAAGATCGTGTAGCCCGCCGGCAGCTCGACGCGCTCGGCCACCTCCCGCCTCGCCCGCTCGACCCAGGAGCCCAGGTCGATTCCCCTCAGATCGACATAGACCCACGCGTTGGGCCGGGCGTTCTCGGACTTGATGCCGGGAGGTCCCTGGCGCAGACTGATATCGGCGAGCTGGCCCAGCGGCACCTGGACCCCGGTCGGTGACGCCACCAGAATCTCGCGCAGCGCAACCGGGTTGTCACGCAGCTCACGCGGGTAGCGCACGTTGATCGGATACCGCTCCAGCCCCTCGACCGTCCATGAGACGTTCATCCCACCCACCGCCGATTGAACGACGTCCTGGACGTCGCCCACCGAGAGCCCAAAGCGGGCCGCGGCCTGGCGGTCGATATCGAAATCCAGATAACTGCCGCCCATCACCCGCTCAGCGTAGGCCGAGAGCGTCCCGGGAAGGGGCTTGACCACCGCCTCGACCTGCTGCGCGATGCGCTCGAGCTCGTTGAGATCGGGGCCGGCGACCTTGATCCCCACCGGTGTCTTGATACCGGTCGAGAGCATGTCGATCCGCGTCTTGATCGGCATGGTCCAGGCGTTGGTCAGGCCGGGAAACTGGATCGCCGCGTCCATCTCGGCGATCAGATCGTCCTTGGTCAACCCCGGCCGCCAGTGCTCGGGGTCCTTCAGCAGGATGGTGGTCTCGAGCATCGAGAGCGGCGCCGGATCGGTGGCGGTCTCGGCCCTCCCGACCTTGCCCAGAACCGACTCCACCTCGGGAAACGAACGGATGATCTTGTCGGTCTGCTGGAGGATCTCCCGGGCCTTGGTCACCGAGACACCCGGAAAGGTGGTCGGCATATACAGAAGATCGCCCTCCCAGAGCGGCGGCATGAACTCCGAGCCCATCCCGCCGAGCGGGATCAGGCTCACCAAGAGGATCCCCACCGTGGCCACGACCACCAGCCAGCGCCAGCGCAGCGCCCAGTTGAGGACCGGCGTATACAGAAAACGAAGCACCCGCGATACCGGATGACGCTTTTCGCTGAAGATCCGACCGCGGACAAACCAGAACATCAGAACGGGAACCACCGTCACCGCCAGGACCGACGAGAGCGCCATGGCGTAGGTCTTGGTAAAGGCCAAAGGCTTGAAGAGCCGGCCCTCCTGCGCCTCGAGGGTGAAGATCGGCAGAAACGACACCGTGATCACAAGCAGGGTGAAGAACAGCGTCGGCCCGACCTCCTGGGCCGAGCGCAGAATGATCTCGAAGTGCGAGCGCTTGCCGCGCCATTCCTCGTAGTGCTTGTGAGCGTTCTCCACCATGATCACCGCCGCGTCCACCAGCACTCCGATGGAGATGGCGATGCCCCCGAGCGACATGATGTTGGCTCCGAGCCCCTGGAACTTCATGATCACGAGGGCCAGGAGGATCGAGACCGGAATCGACACGATAGCCACAAAGGCCGAGCGGAAGTGAAAAAGAAAGATCAGGCACACCAGGGCGACTACGATCGATTCCTCGATCAGGGTGTGGGTGAGCGTCTCGACCGACCGCTCGATCAGTCCGGTGCGGTCGTAGGCCACCTCGATCTCGACGTCCTCGGGCAGGCCCGCCTGGAGCTCGGCCAGCCGTTCTTTGACGCGTGCGATGGTTGACAGAGTGTCGGCGCCCCATCGCACCACCACCACCCCACCGACGGTCTCGCCCTCGCCGTTCCAATCAGCCAGCCCGCGGCGAATCTCGGGACCGATGGTGACGTTGGCCACGTCCTTGAGCAGGATCGGCACGCCACCCGGGCCGCTGCCGAGCACCACGGCTTCCAAGTCGCGGATCTCCTTGATATAGCCCCGGCCGCGCACCATGAACTCTCGTTCCGACATCTCTACCAGCCGGCCGCCGACTTCGAGATTCGAGCGCTGAATCGCCCGGCGCACCACTTGAAGGGGCAAAGCATAGGCGCGCAGACGCACCGGATCGACCTCCACCTGGTACTGGCGCACAAAACCGCCGATCGAGGCGACCTCGGCCACCCCTTCGACCGAGGACAGACCGTATTTGAGATACCAGTCCTGGTAGCTGCGCAGATCCGCGAGCGAACGCTTCTCGGAGTTGAGCGCGTACATAAACGCCCAACCCACTCCGGTGGCGTCCGGGCCGAGTTGGGGCGAGACCCCGGCCGGCAGGTCACGGGACAAACCCGAAAGATATTCCAGCACCCGCGAGCGCGCCCAATAGAGGTCGGTCCCATCCTCGAAGATCACGTAGACAAACGAGAAACCGAAGAACGAATAGCCGCGCACCACCTTCGCGTAGGGGACCGCCAACATCTTTGTGGTGATCGGGTAGGTCACCTGATCCTCGATCACCTGAGGCGCCTGTCCCGGAAACTCGGTGTAGACGATGACCTGGACGTCGGAGAGGTCGGGGATCGCGTCGATGCGGGTCTCGCGGACCGCCCAGACGCCGGCAAGGATGGCGAGCACCAGGCCCACCGTCACCAGGAGCTGGTTTTCCAGCGACCACTTGATCAATTTGTTGAGCATTGCTAATGCCCCGCGTGGCCCGTCGACGGCATCGAATCACCGTCCTCCGGCCGCCCTCTGCTCTGGGCGATCATTTTCTGGATCGCCTCCTGCAAGCTGGCTTCGGAGTCGATCAGGAACTGCGCCGAGGTCACGACACGCTCGCCCTCGTCGAGTCCACTCTTGATCTCGGTGTGGCCGTTCCCCTCATGCCCCAGAGTCACCGGCCGGGGCTCGAAACGTCCGGCCCCGAGATCCACCACCACCACGTCGCGCTGCCCCGTACGCAGGACCGCCAGCGACGGCACGGTCAGCGCTTCGTGTACCGCGACCGGCTCGAACACCACCGTGGCGAACATACCGGCCCGCAATCTCCGACCGGGGTTGGGAATCTCGAGCTTGACCTTCAAGGTACGCGTCTTTTCCGAGAACGCCGGCTCGATAAAGCGAACCGTGCCGCGAAAGGTCTCGCCGGGGAAATAGGCAAAGGCCACACTCGCCGGGGATCGCTCCCGGATCCACGCCACCTGGTCTTCGAAGATCTCGACCGAAAGCCATAGCGAGGAGAGATTGGCGATGTGGTAGGTCTCCATCCCCGGTTGAACGGCCATTCCCTCCAGACCCGGCATCCGCTTCATCACCAGCCCGCTCGACGGGGCCACCACCTTGAGCGTGCGGAAGATCTCGCCGGTCTCTTCCAGCCGGGCGATCTGGTCGGGCGCGATGTCCCAGTAAGAAAGCCGCGCACGCGCCGCGTCGACCAGCGACTCGGCCCGGCGCCGCGCGTCCTCGGCGGCGCCACGGAACTTGCCGGCGTATTCGATCGCCGAGAGCAGCTCCTGCTCGGTCTGGATGAGGTCCGGCGAGTAGATCTCGAAGAGCGGCTGTCCCTTTCGCACCGGCTCGCCCACATAGTTGACATAGACCTTTTCCACCCAACCGCTGTACTTGGTGGTGACGGTGACCATCCGCTCCTGGTCGTACTCGAGATAGCCGACGGTGCGGATCTCATGGGTGAGATCGCGCTTCGCCACCGGAATGCTCTGGACGTTCATGTTCTGGACTACCGCCGGGTCGATCGAGACGGTGGTCTCGCCCGCCGGTTCGGTCGAGCTTCCGTCCTCCCCCGAGGGCGAATGCCCGTGAGGAGCCGAGCCCCCGGGCCCGCCCGCGGGAACCAGATCCATGCCGCACACGGGGCACTCACCCGGCTCTTCCGTGAGGACGTGCGGATGCATCGGACAGGTCCACAGCGCGACCTCATCCGCCGGTTCCTGTTCTGCCGGCCCTGAGCCCCCGGAGCCGACGCCCAGACGGGCCTGGAGCCAGCCGTCGGCCCGATGGAAATCCAGCGGGTCGAAAAAGAGAACAACAAAGAGAAGAAAGCTGCCGCCGACCCACAGGACCGGCGCGAGCCATCTCCAGAAAGGCCTTCTCGTCTGGTGGATCACTTCATTCATCGTTTTGCTCCGTCTTGGTCATGTCCGCCAACGGCCTGCCCACCTCGCCTTCGAGATCGGCCAGGCCGATCAAATAGTCGGCGCTTGCCCGCGCCACCGCAGTCCGTGCTTCGAAGAGCACGTGTTCGGCGTCGAGCAGGTCGAGAGCGTCAAGCTTGCCGGCGACGTATCCGGCCTGGGCCGATTCCAGGGATTCCTCCGCCTGTACGATCAAAAGATCTTCGACCAACCGCAGTTGCCGCCAAGCCAGGTCGACTCGCTGGGTCAAGGCGCCGATCGACGCTGCGATCCGCGCCGCAACCTCGCGCTTGACCTCTCTTTCGGCCAGGAGCTGGTTGTTTCTTCCGTCGACCGCGGCGGCAAGCTTTCCGCGCCGAATGGGCAGAGTAATCCCGCCGTGGATCCCGATAATGTCGTCGCCATTGCCTTCGGGAGGCTGGAGCCTTCCCGCCATGTCGTCTCGAGAGTCGACCACCGTGTACGTGAGGCCGATTTTGAAGTCGGGCCGGTAGCCCTTCTCGGCCAGCTTCACCAGCGTCGCGGCCCGCTCGGTCCTGGCGTCCGCTGCCCGAAGCTCCGGTCGGGTCTCCAACGCCGCACCGACCAGGGTCTCCCGATCCAAAGCGACCTCGGAGACGCCGAGAAGCGCTTCCGGCCGGATCACGGGCAACGGTGACACGGCCGGCTGGTCCCGGGCTCCATTGAGCTGTGACACCAGCACCGCGCGGCGGATGCCGATGCCAAGCAGCTCCTTTTCGACCCGGGTGATCTCGGCCTGGAGCTTGACGACCGCCTGCCCCAGCCCCACCCCGGTCGAGTATCGAGCCCTCGAGATCTCCTCGTGCTGCTCGAGGTGACCACGAAACCCCTCGGTAATCTGCCGAAACCGATCGAGGAAGGCGATCTCGTAGTAAAGACGGCGCGTCTCGGTGAGACGGCGCAACCGCTCGGCCTCGAGCTCGGCTTCGAGCGCCGCCGCGGTCCACAGCTCCGCTTTCTCTCGCAGGGCCAGCTTGCCAAACCACGGCAAACCCTGGGAGAGGGCCAGCGAGATGCGCTGTGGACCGGTGCGCGTCTCGGGCGTCGCCAGAAAGGCGGTCAAACCGGCCACCGGGTCGGGCAGCGCGCGGGCCTGTGGGGCCCGCGCCGCGGCGGCCCGGACCCGCGCCGCCGCCGCCGCCAGCCCGGGGTTGCGGGACAGCACTTCCTCGGCCAGCTCGCGCAGCGAGGGCTCCTCGAGCGCGCCTAGAACCCGAGCCGTCGCGGACTCACTCGGCGGAGCCGTCGTCTCCCCGCCCTCCCACGACTCCTCCGACCCGGCGGCGACGGGCGGACCCACACCCACGGCGACGAGAGCCGCCAGGGCCACGAACACAATACGATTTTTCTCCCACAACATGACACTCCTCCGAGGAAGCCCGCGAGCACACGGGCGTTCGGACCGTCCCGCCGTACGGCCGGCGGACGATCGGGCACAACTCTCCTCAGAGGAGAATCAGAGCAACAGTGCGGAAAACAGCGTGTAGCGCGCCAGATCCTGGGCGCGCGGCGGGCCGGCGGGACCGCCGGCCTGGGGTTGCGCAACGCGATGCGATTCGGCGACCGGGGAAACCGAGATCTCCAAGGCGACTCGGTGGTCACCCGGAAAGGCCGTGGCCTCGACCGGGTCGGACGCCGGCGCCTTGGCGCAACAGGTCATTTCCTCGTCCCCGCCGACGTGGCACTTGGGCTTGTCCGCATGATGCATGGGAGCCATGTCGTCACAGCAGTCCATCGCCGCCAGCAGCTCTCCGCACGCCCAGGCCGCGGGCGTCGCAAGCAGCAAGGCCGCCGCGAGAACGGCGATCAACCGGGTAAAGCGTCCCATCTCAAAAACAAGGATACGCAGATTTGGTCGGCTGTCAACCAAACAAGTCGCACCCGCGCACATGGGCGTGTGTCAGTCGAAAGAACCTTAAGGTAAAAAGTCACTCGCTGTGATGTGCTTAATTCCATCCCGGGGCCCCATCGGATCTACTAGCGAGTGGAAAGGATCTCGTCGCTTTGACCGCACAGCTCATACCCGCCGGCAACCAGTTGGTAGCCCTTCCAGAGGGAGTCTCGATCACCGACTGGGCGCTCGAAAGGGTTCGCTGGCAAAACCCCAGGATCCGCGCGTTGCTGCTCGCCAGCCGGCTGCTGGAAGAGATCCTGGATTCAAACTACGCCATCCTTCATTGCTCGCCGCAACGTCTGCAGGAGATCTGGCGCCGGGGGCGCGAAGTTTGCGACGTTCTGCGGCAGGAGTTCGAGCCGCTGCTCGAGCACGCCTCGCAAGTCCCGGAGCTGGAGGCAGCGCTCGTTCGAGCCCGGCTGGCGTTCAACGTGATCTCTCGCACGACCTTGCGCGAGTTCGAGCGGCTACCGGCCGAGCCGGAAGGCCGCGATCTGCCACAACTGAGAAAACTCCTCTGCGTGTCGATCGGCAAGCTCCAGGCCTTTGTACAGGACTCCTTCTGCGAGATCATCGCCGCCGATCCACGGAGCCTCCACGAAGCCGACTATTTTCTGTCCAGACGCTTTCCCCGTGACATCGAGGAAGCGGAATGGCTCCACGCTTCGGTGTGCCAGCTCGCGGCCTACCTGCGCGAGGTCGGCGGTGAGGTCGTGGACCATCTCTCCACCCTCAAAAACCGGCTGACCCTCAAGGGAGGGATTCCCGATCGGGACGCCTGGCAAACGACGGCGAGGGTCCTGGACGAGCTCGGCGGCCGGCTGACGACCCACCTCAAGGAGACCCTGGCGCTGCGAGGCATCCGCTTCGACGAGATGGAAGTCCTCGATCGCTACTCCTCCGAGATCCCCTCCAGATGCCAGACCCTGATGGAGCTCCACGCCTCCGCCATGGAGATCGCCAGCCGGGCCTTTGAAGACGCGCAAAGCAACCGGCGCGCCGTCGACGAATGCGTCAACCAGCTCTTCTCCAGTCACGCGGTCCTGGCCGGACGGATCTCGGCCCTGGTGGGTCGACTCACCGACTGCTTTCTGGATCTCCAGACCTTTGTGCCCCTCTGGATCGAGTCCATCCAGAAACGGCGCGCCCTTCTGCTCCTGCGCAGTCTTGGGGAAGTTGAGGGGGAAGTTCGGAGGGAGATTGAGGGGGAGATCGGGGAAGAAAAAGAGGTCAGATCGCCGCCGAGCTCCCAGCCAAGGCCACGACATCCGGCCAAAGAGGAGCTTCCAGCTGCAGGAGCCGCCCATCGCCATCGCCGGGATGGGTGAGCTCCAGACGCCAAGCGTGGAGCGCCTGGCGATCCAAGCCCAGGCGCGCTCGGTCCGCAGGCGTCAACGGACCCTCGAGCGAGCGAAGAAATATCTCGTCCCCGCCCAAGTAGAGCTTGTCCCCGACGATCGGATGGCCGATCGCGGCCATGTGTACGCGGAGCTGATGGCGGCGCCCGGTCCGAGGCGATAATTCGACCAGTGTCCGCCCTCCCATCCGTTGGATGCGCCGCCAGCGCGTGTGCGCCGGAGCGCCGGCGGGGGGTGAGCAAACACCGACCTTGGTCTCGACCCGCGAGCCGGTGGCCGGACCGAGCGGCAGGTCGATGACCCCTTCCCGTTCTTCCACCGTACCCGTGACCACGGCCAGATAAGTCTTGGTCACCCGCCGTTCCTCGAACTGCAGACCCAGGGCGGCTCTGGCTGACCGGTTCTTGGCAAACACCACCAGCCCGCTGGTTTCCCGATCGAGACGATGGCAGAGCGCCGGCGCGTACACGGGCGCGCCAAACAGCTCGTGGTGCCGCCGGTGCACGAGCTCGACCAGCGACGGGCCACGGTGCCGCCGGCTCGGGTAGACGTTCAGGTGCGGTGGCTTGCAAACCGCGAGGAGGTGGTCGTCCTCGAAGACCGCTGGACCGAGGACCGGCTTCCACGCCTTCGCCTCCTTCCCTGCCTCGACAGGGGCCGACGGCAGCCTCACCACAACCTCCTGACCCCGCCTCAGCTTGAGCCCGGGTCTCAATCGGGCCACCGGCGCCTGCTGGGGATCCTTGAACGGGCGCACTTCAAGCCAGCCGGCCAGAACCGACTTGCGGATGGAACTGCGCGACCGCCAGCGGAGGTGCCGTCCGAGAAACGCGTCGAGCCGATCTCCGTGGTGAGGGGCCCCGACTTCGAATCTCCATTCCTGCACCGGCCGACTCATGTCTCGGGGCGGCCGCGGCGGCTTGCGAGCGGTTTTGGGCATCAGAACAACAAAAAACACAACGATTTTACGTCCGCTTTCACGAAATTGCCTTTTTTTTCGTTCCGCTGTCAGATTCCGGCTTCGGGCGGCATATATGTAGGTAAAAGGGAAATACGCCGGCACTCCGGTTGGCGACGCTCGGGTTTCCAAAAATCGGCTGCCGGCAAGAAGGCCACCAGAGGACCGGTTCCGGAGCCTCGCTTGCCGTTTCCCGACACTAGCGCTCACCTACAAGGGCGCCGGACTCCGGCTGGGGCCCCCCTCTCTGGCCGGGGTCATCTTCTTGCCTCAGCGCCACAGGTGCGTCTAAAAACCGGCTGGATCGCTTTCTCTCGGGTACAATCCGCCGGTCATCGAGCTTCGAGTCCGGACCGGAGATCCCCTTGGAAAAGCCTGGTTTCCGCAAGTACGCCGAGTACCGCCCGCGAACACCCCAGGAGATGAAGCGGCGGGCCGCCGACTTCCTGGCCGAGATGAAACGGCGCCGCAGCGTGCGTCACTTCTCGGATCGTGTTGTGCCCCGCGAAGTGATCGAGGATTGTCTGCGGATCGCCAATTCGGCGCCCAGCGGAGCCAACCGGCAACCATGGCACTTCGTTGTGGTGAGCGATCCCGCGACCAAGAGCAAGATCCGCACCGCGGCCGAGAAGGAAGAGGAGGATTTCTATCTCCGCCGGGCGCCCGACGAATGGCTCGAGGCCCTGGCGCCGCTGGGCACGGACGAGCACAAGCCCTTTCTCGAAATCGCGCCCTATCTGGTTGCGATCTTCGCGCAGGTCCGCGGGGAGACGGCCGATGGCACAAAGTTCAAGCACTATTACGTCAGCGAATCGGTCGGAATCGCGACCGGGATGCTGATCTCGGCACTCCACCACGCCGGGCTCGCCTGCCTCACCCACACACCGGCCCCGATGCGCTTTCTCAACGACATCCTCGGTCGGCCCAAACACGAAAAGCCGTATCTGATCCTGGTGGTCGGCTATCCCGCCGACGACGCGGTCGTGCCCGACATCCGGAAACGTCCGCTCAAGGACGTCAGCACGTTTCTGGAGTGACGGTGCGCGCAGTGGCCAGGGGCCGGGTAGAGGCTCCGCAGGGCACGGCACGCGCTATTCGGACTCCGGTGATCTAGAGGCGCGTGCCTCGGCTTCCCTCGCGCCGGATCAGGCGCGCCGTTCACCGGCTCTTGCCATGCGCTCGGTCAGACGTCCCTGACGGAGCCTCTACCCGGCCCCTGGCCGCCCCGCCGAGACGGGTTCAGGTCGCCAGCAGCTCGCGCGCGATCACGATCTGCTGGATCTCGCTGGTGCCCTCGTAGATCCGGAGCGCCCGCACCGAGCGGTAGAGACGGTCCACCGGGTGCGAGGCCAGCACGCCGCGGCCGCCGAGGACCTGCACCGCCTGATCCACCACCCGTTGCGCGGTCTCGGTGGCGGCCAGCTTGGCCATCGCCGAGCGCAGCGTCAGCCGGTCACCGTGCACCGCCTCCCAGGCCGCCCGATACGTCAACAGCCGGGCGCCCGCGAGCTCGGTTGCCATGACCGCGAGCTTCTGCTGGATGAGCTGAAACTCGGAAAGCGCGCGGCCAAACTGACGTCGCTCTATTACGTGCTCGAGCGCTTCATCGAGCGCTCTCGACGCCATGCCGCAAGCCGCAGCCGCCACGGTGACCCGCAGTCGGTCGAGCGTTTGCATCCCCAGCTTGAAGCCCCCTCCTTCTTCGCCCAGCAGCGCGCCGTCTTCCACCCGGCACTCCTCGAGCGCGATCTCACCCAGGGGGTGCGGGGCGCTCAACACCTGCGCCCCGACAAAGCGAAACCCCGGGTTGTCGGCCGGGACAACAAAACACGCGATCCGCCTTGCCTCGCCCTCCTCCGGCTCCACGCGCGCAAAAGTGGTATAGAAATCCGCCAAACCGGCATTGGAGATCATCCACTTGCGGCCGTTCAGTACATAGCCGCCCGCCACCCGCCGGGCGGTCGTCTCCATCGCCCGGACGTCGGAACCGGCCGCCGGCTCGGTCATGGCAAAAGCCGCCATGAGCTCGCCGCGCGCGACTCCCGGCAGCCACCGCTCTTTTTGCTCGGCTCTGCCGGCAAGCGCGATCGGCATCGAGCCGAGACACTGAAGCGCGAACACCGCGTCCGCCAGCGGCGAGGCGGCGGCCAGGCCCTCACGGATCAAACACAGCGAGACCGCATCGACACGCCCATCTTCCGCCGGCACCGCGTAGCGGCCGAGTCCCGCGTCGGCGATACGCGAAAGGACCGTCCGCGCCTGCTTCCGCGCCCGGTCGTCGTCTTCAGCGACCGACAGGTCCGCCAGACCGTCGCAGAAGCCTTCGACCTCGCGTGCCAGGCCCGAATGCTCGGGCTTCAAAAAGCGCTCGATCGTGTCGATCTCGGGCATTGGGGTCGTCAGAATCGCCGCTCAATCAAAAACCGGCTTCCGCTTCGCGACAAAGGCCTCATAGGCTTCGCGAAAGTTCTTCTCCCTCATACACACGGCCTGAATCTCGGTCTCGGCCTCCATCGCCGACTCGAGGTCCAGGGCGGCCTCCCGCGCCAGCATCCGCTTGGTCACCTCGAGCGCAAACGATGGACCCGCCGCCAGCCGCTCGGCCCAACCGCGCGCCTGGGTCGCGAGCTCATCGGGCTCCACGACCCGGTTGTAGAGCCCGATGCGGTACGCCTCGACGGCGTCGATGAAGTCGCCGGTCATCAGCAGCTCCATCGCCCGTCCATATCCGACGATTCGCGGCAGCAGCCAGGAGGCGCCCATGTCCGCGCCCGACAAGCCGACTTTGGTGAATAGAAAAGCGATCTTGGCGGTGTCGGATGCGATTCGCACATCGCACGCCGAGGCGATCACCGCGCCCGCGCCCGCCACCGTTCCGTTGAGCGCCGCGATCACCGGCCGGCGGCAACGTACGATCGACAGAATCAGGTCGCCGGTCATCCGGGTGAACTCGAGCAGCCCCTGCTCGTCGCGCTCGAACAGCGGACCGATGATGTCCTCGACGTCGCCACCCGAGCAGAACGCACGCCCCGCACCGGTCAACAGAACGGAGCGCACGCCCGGCTCGGTGTCGAGCGCCACAAACGTCTCGAGCAGCTCGCGGTAGACCTCGAAGGTGAGCGCGTTGAGCCTCTCCGGCCGGTTGAGTGTCACCGTGGCGACCCCGCTGGCGGCGTCGTGGCTGTAGAGAAAGGACTCGGGCCGGAGGCTCACGACTCGGCTTCCCGACTCTGGTTTGGAAGAACCGCCGTCGCCTCGATCTCGACCAGCGCTCGCGGCTCCAGCAGGCCCTTGACCTCGAGCAGGGCCATGGCCGGATAGTGCCGGCCCATGACGCGCTGGTAAGCCTCACCGAGCGACTCTCGAGTCGCCGTGTACGCCCCCCGATCCACGACATAAATCGTCAGCCGGCAGATCTGCTCGGGCCGTCCCCCCGCCGCCTCCACCACCGCCACGACGTTTGCCAGGGCCTGCTCGAACTGCTCCACCAGGCAGTCTCCCACCAGCCGCTGATCCTCGTCCCAGCCGATCTGACCGGCGACAAACAACAACCGACCATTTGCCGGTGTCAGCACACCGTTCGAATACCCGCTCGGCCGGGCCCAGCCCGGCGGATGGATCGGGACCGGGCCCTCGGGTCCGCCACTCACGTCAGTGTCGCCCCGCCGTCGAGTGCCAGCGCCTGGCCGTGAATCCCCCGCGCCCGCTCGTCGCACAGGCTGCTAACCAGAAACGCCACCTCCTGCGGCTCGAAAATTCGACTCTGCGGACTGGTCTCGGCCAGCTTCCGCCGTACCGCGTCTTCTTCCGTTCCCGTCAGCTCGACGATCGAGCCGACCGCCCGATCCACCAACGCCGTGTCGACATAGCCGGGACAGACCGCGTTGACGGTAACGCCCGTGGACGCCACCTCCATCGCGATCGACCGGGTAAACCCCACCACCGCGTGCTTCGACGCCGAGTAAGCCGAGATGTAGGCACCACCCGTCTTGCCGGCCGTAGATGCGATGTTGATCACCCGGCCCCAGCCCCGCTCGACCATCGCGGGCAAAAAGGCCTGTGTGCACAGAAACGTTCCGGTGACATTGACGGCCATGATCCGGTTCCACTCCTCGAGACGGATCTTCTCGAGCGGTGCCGATCGGGCAATACCGGCGTTATTGACCAGGATGTCGACACCGCCGTGGCCCTCGCTGGCGCGGCGGTAGAGATCCGTCACCTGATCCGGATCCGAGACATCGCACTCGACCGGTGTGGCTGCTTCTCCGATCTCGTCGGCGATCGCCTCGATCTCTTTCTGCGTTCTGGCACTGACGACCACCGCGGCGCCATGGCTTGCCAGATCCTTCGCCACCGCTGCGCCTATCCCCCGGCCGGCCCCGGTGATCACCGCAGTCTTTCCCTCCAGGAACACGCGGCAACGTTAGAGTCGGCCCTGGGACCTGTCAAGCGGGCTTCCGGACAGCGTCCAAAAACGAAACGACGCCAGTGGAAACCGAACGCGGTTGCCGGAGCGTTGACTCCCGCCTTGGGCGCTACCGAATCACCGCGGCACCCGCCCCTCGCACCACCTGGCTTACGGAAGCCGTCAGTGGACTGATGATCCCCGCGGAACGTGCCGGCCGCGGAGAAGATCTCCCAGGGAGGCTTCGCCGACAGCTCGTTTCCACCGACTCCACGCGGCGGGATGCCGGTTTCGATCCGCCCACAGCAGGATCGGGCCACTCAGCACAGCGACAAGCAACGGCACCAACAGCCACGGCTGCAGCGAGACCAAATCGCGGTTCTGCGTCAAACCGAGCACACCCAGAGCCACCAGTGCCAGCCCGGCGCTGTACATCCCGACAGTCGTCAAGCGCAGGCTCAGTCTCCTCCAGGGCATCCAGCCGGTCAACAACAGATAACTTCCCACCAACAGGGCGAACCCGCTGGTGCCGACGACTCGATCCAAGCCGAGAATGAGGAGCAGAAAGCCACTTGCCAGCAACGCTCCGTAGGCGATGCCAACCGAGTTCTTTTTCATGAGTTTCTTCCGTTTCTTTTCATTTCGAGAGCATCACTCGCTGAAGTAGTACTCGATCGCGCAGGCGATGGATACGCCAAAACAACAAGCTCCATAGCAACCGGGATAAAGCGGTCCCGTAAAAACGCAGCCACCCGCACACCCCAAGCATCCGCCCATGATGCAAACCGCCCATTCCTTGAAATCTCGGTCGAGGGTGTGGTGGATAGGGGCAAAGCTAGCAAAGCGAGGCTCCAGCCGATCGCTCCCGCCCGGCCGGGATATGGGACCGCCCCCACCCGTTTTTACTCCCCAAATTGCAGTACCGTTTGTATTGGACACGTCGATCTGGCCGTCGTAGGCAACCCAAGCGGGGTCTACCGTGCGCTCCACGTACTGACTCCCCTCCCACGTACCGTCATCGCCGTCGTCCCAAGACCAAAAAATCTGCTCTCCCTGCCAGTTGCTATAAGTCGTGCCGGCTTGCTTCGGCTGGGGAGAAGCCGGACCACGGTAGCCCGGGATGGCCAGTTTTGCGGGCCCAAGACTTCGCTCAACGACGACGGTGTCTGTAGGCCGGTAGCCTCTGGCTGCCAAAGCGGCCCCGGCTCCGACAAACCGCTGCGGGTTGCGGAGTCGTTTCGAGGCCAAGTGCTGAAACGCCCGATTTCCCGTCAAGACCTCGTAAGCTCGACCACGCACCACAAAAAGTGCAGACTGATCTGTGCTCCTGACGAGCTCGAACTCCGACGGCGAGCAAGCGCGGACGCCATGAGAAGGCGACTGGCCAAGTACTCGCTCTTGCGGGCTGAGCAACACAATCGCTAGAACAACCACAAATGAACAGCGTCGCATTGAGCGTTCCTTTCTCCAACTCGCCTCATCGTCAAACCTGGACGCGCTCCACTTTGCCTGGTTGATTTATTTATTTATATCACAATGTTCTATTCCTTTCAAACCGCCCCCAATGCCCGTGTGCGTCACAAGCAACGGTACTCAACACAATTTCCCTCAAGGAGGGCCAAAAAGCCGCAAGCTGAAGACTTGCTCCCACGGTGGCCGTTCCTCTATTCTCGGATTCGATGACCGGCCCGCGACAACCCGGCAAAGCGCTGACGTATTCGAGTTATCTGAAGATCGACGAGCTGCTCGATCTCCAGCAGCCCAAGTCCAGCGGACCCGACGGCCCCGAGCACGACGAGCTGTTGTTCATCATCATCCACCAGGTCTATGAGCTGTGGTTCAAGCAAATCAACCACGAGGTCCGGCTGCTCCAGGCTTCCCTGGAGGACGGGGACGCCGCCACCGCGCTGGCCGGCTTCAAGCGCGTGTTGACCATCCTCAAGATCCTCGTGGCCCAGGTCGACATTCTCGAGACGATGACGCCGATGTCCTTTGGCTCGTTCCGCAAGCGGCTGGAGTCGGCGAGTGGCTTTCAGTCGGCCCAGTTTCGCGAGACCGAGTTTCTCCTCGGCCACAAGGACCCCCGCGCGCTCGAGCACCACACGGCCGACAGCCCGGGGGGGCGCCGGCTGCTGGAGCTGATGGGTGAACGAACACTCTATGACTCGTTTTTGCGGTTTCTCGCCCAGCGCGGCTTCGACGTACCGGCCGAGAGCCTGGAGCGCGATCTCGCCAAGCCGGTCCCCGAGTCGGCCGAGGTCCAAGCCGTCTTGCTTGCGGCCTATCGCGACGATCACCTGGCCCAGACAGTGTGCGAGCGCATGGTGGATCTCGACGAAGGGCTCCAGGAGTGGCGGTACCGGCACGTCAAGATGGTCGAGCGGACGATCGGATCCAAACCGGGGACCGGTGGCTCGGCCGGTGCCGCATACCTCAAGGGGACACTCTTTCACCCCCTCTTCCCGGACCTCTGGAGCATTCGCGACCGGCTCTAGCCATGCCGCACACGCTGGCCGACTTCCGCAAGACCCCCAATATCCTGGCCTCGCACTACCGGCGGTTCGCCGTCGGTGAGCGCCTTCTGCTGAGCGGTCACTCTCACCAGGCGTGGCCGGACTGCGGATTCGAGGGTCAGCAGAAAGCGTTCACTGACGCCGCCCGCTTTGTGGACGACAAGTGGGATCGCGCCTTTGCCACCGCCGGCCGGGTGCGCGCGGGTTACCGCAGGCTCCTGGACGACCCCACCGGGCACTATTCGCTGGCTTCAGCCACCCACGACCTGCTGATCAAGCTCCTGTCCGCGCTCCCGCTGTGGGATTGCGCCGATCGCCGGGCGCGGCGCCACCTGGTGGCCACGGACCGCGAGTTCCACGCGCTCGAGCGCCAGCTTCGCCGTCTCGAGGAAGAAGGGATCGAGGTGACACGTGTGGCGGCACATCCGGCGGCGACCGTCGGCGAACGGCTCGCCGCGCGAGTCTCGGACAACACGGCGGCGGTGTTCACGTCGACGGTTTTTTTCTCCAGCGCCCGCATCGCGGGGGACCTCACACCCGCGGCCGAGGCCTGCCGGCGGCATGGCGCGATTCTGGTTCTCGATACCTATCACCAGCTCAACGTGGTCCCCTTCTCGCTCCGCGAGCGCGCACTGGAGGACGCCTTTGTCGTCAGCGCGGGCTACAAGTACTGTCAGCTCGGCGAGGGCAACGCGATCCTGCGCTTCCCCGCCGACTCGGAGCTACGGCCGGTCGCAACCGGATGGTTTGCCGAGTTCGACGAGCTCAGCGGGGCGCAAGAAGGTGGGCCGGTGGGTTATCACCCGGGCGACAATCGTTTTGCCGGTGCTACCTACGATCCGACCAGCCACTACCGCGCCGCCGAGGTCTTTCGATTCTTCGACCAACATCGGCTCACCCCCAACCTGCTCCGCCGAATCAGCCAACACCAGGTCGGTCGGCTGGCGGGTGGTTTTGACGCCCTCGATCTGGATCCGGAAGTTCTGGGGCGCGACCGCTCAGTGCCGATCGAATCCTTGGGCGGCTTTCTGTGCCTCGACTCCCCCATGGCCGGCCAGATCTGCGACAACCTCAAACAACGAGGGGTTTTCTGCGACAGCCGGCATCACAGCCTGCGGCTGGGGCCGGCCCCGTATCTGAGCGATGAACAGCTCGACCGCGCGATCGAGACGCTGGGTGAGGTCGCAAGACAAAAAGCATAGAATTTTGCCGCCCTCGATTCGCAGTCATAATCTGCTGTTTTTCCTCGGAAAGCCTTACTTTTATTACGGTCTCCGATTTTTTCTGCCGGTTCTGCTATCCTAGGCCACGCCGGGCCCAGAGCGCCAAGGGGGTCGCAGCCCGAGGTGCCACGCTCCGAGCCCGCGCATCGTGCGCGGGCTCGGGCCCGGCTCTTTGCAATTCCGGTTTTGCCGGCGCGATCAGAACGGGTCGGTGAGGCTCGACCAGAGGTCTTCGAGGGCGCGCCGCAGATCGCTCTGGGGTGCCCAGCCCAGCGCCTCCAATCGACGGATGTCGGCATAGAGGAGCGGGACCTCTTGCGCTCGCAAACGGCTCGATTCCACCTCGACCCTCGGCCGCACGCCGGAGACCTCTATCAGCACCTCCAAGGCTTCGGCGATCGATACCGCGACGCCGCTCCCCAGGTTGTACACCGCTCCCGGGTCGCCGTGCTCGACCACGGTGAGATAGCCCTCGATCGCGTCGGACAGCGGCAGAAAATCACGGCGTGGCGACAGATCGCCGACTCGAAGAACCGGATCCTCGACCCCGCGAAGCGCCGCCAACTGGCTGGCGAAGGACGGCAGGGCAAAATTGGGTGCCTGACCCGGGCCCACGACGTTGAACAACCGGATCCCCGTACCGCCCGCGGCCAGCACCAAGCGCTCGGCCTCCGCCTTGCTCTCGGCGTACGGGTTCCTGGGGTTCAGGGGCATCTCCTCCCGGATCGGCTGGCTCCGGGGGGCCACGGGACCGTAGACCTGCGCGCTCGACGCCAGCACCACCCTGCAACCCTCGGCGGCGCTCAACAACCTCTCCGTGCCGTCGACGTTGATCCGTCGGTACTCTTCCGCACGGTCCCAGGATTCGCCGACGTGGCTCAACCCCGCGAGATGGACGACCACGTCGGGGCGGGCGCGATCGACCGCGTCCCGGAGCGCGGTGGGGTCCAGCAGATCGGCGCGAACGCTGTCGATCCCGTCGACGGAAGGCGGATCGCCGACATAGGTACCAAAAACCCGGTGCCCGGCGGCGACAAACCGGCGCGCCATGGGCACTCCGAGAAAGCCGCTGACGCCGGTGATCAGTACCCTCATCGCGCTCGCTGCCGGCCGGCCCGCTCCACCGCCCGACGCAAACTACGGTCGAAAGCCGTTGGTGTCGCCGCCGTTGAGGTCCAGGAACGTACCGATGTTCTTGAGCGAGATGGACACCCGATACT
The DNA here is from genome assembly GCA_965224065.1 of Candidatus Multivoradales bacterium. GTDB lineage: Bacteria > Acidobacteriota > Thermoanaerobaculia > Multivoradales > JAHEKO01 > JAOTZA01. The sequence continues at coordinate 3,164,742 of CBDCYF010000005.1, read as the reverse complement.
CCGATGTGGTGTCTTCGGCCCCGGTGGACAGAATCCGCGCCAGCTCCCGCCACTCGAACCGCAGCCCATAGCACTGCGAGGTGTAGGTGACGACATGACGCTGCATCTGCAAGAAATTCAACTGCAGATCGAAGTTGATCTGCGAGCCCAACCTCAGGCGGTTGCGGACCAGAGCCAGATCCGTGTACAGCCGCGCCTGGTGGCTCGTCGTCTGCTCGAACTCCGGGTTGATGCGCGCCACCCAGCTCAGACCCACCGAATGATCCCCAAAACGGGTGCCCCCCAGAAGCGAGGCCGACTCGATCTTGCTGAAGAGTGTGTTGTACTGAGTGCGCAGCTCAAAATTTGTATAGAGGCTGGGGTTGAACCGCAGGCGGGCGGCGATCGGTCCGTCCCGGGTCTCCAGCGTGCCGCCACTGGATAACTGAAGCGGCCGGTCGTCGCGTTGGCTAAAGCTCTGGCCGATCTCGAGCGACATGATCTCGCGGGCACCTTCGAGCGATTCTTCATCCGCCGGTTTGGCCAGCAACCGATTCACCAGCGAAACCGAGAACAGCTCCTGATCGAGAAGCGTGTCCACCTCGTCGAAGAGGGGAACCAGCTCCTGGTCCTCGAACTCGTCGATAAACAGGTACGCGAACCGTGGTTCGATGATGTGCTTGAACTTGCCAAAGCGCCCGATCTTGGCGTCAAAGATGCGCGAAAAAGACGGACCGATGATCTGCGCGCTGGCCGACGGAAAGGTGCGGGTCAGTGACTCCCCACTGAAGGCCGTCCCGTCGGGGGTCAGGCTGTTGCCGTAGCTGGTCGCGCGCGCGGCCGCCGCCAAAGAAACCGACAGCCAGGGGGCGGGCGAGATCGGCACGGTCAACCGCGGGGCCAGATCGGCCCGATGGTAGGTCTCCTTGAGCAGATCGGTACGCGAGACCTCGAAAAGGTTGACCGAGCTCAGCAGCTCGAGATACAGCGGCAGGTCGCCGATCTGCGTGGGTCTCAGGCGGTACTCGATCTCGGGAAGCTGGCGCTGGTTGACCGTAACGCCGCGACGGATAAAGGTCTCGCGGTCGTCCACCAGCAGGTTGAGCGAGTGCGAGCCCCAGCTCCCGGCCAGAAACGCCGAGGACCACAGGGTACGGATGGAGATGTTGTTGAAGTCGCGCTCGAAATCCCTGAAGAACTCGAAATCGGAGAAGTCGATATAGCGGATGACCCCACGCAGACCCCATGGGAGATCCTCGCTGGTGTGGTTGACGGTGGCCTTCCAGCGAGTGCCCGCCGGCGTCCCATCCGAAAGCAGATCCGTCGGATCGTCAATCAGTTGCGCTTGGATCGTTCCGCCGGTTCCGTGGCTGGGCCGGTAGCGGAATTCGCCGCCAAAACCATAGTAGTCCCTGCCATAGAGGTCGGCGTAGAAAGTCGCGTCGTAGCTGCGCCCCAGGGTCTGGTACCAGGCCAGCCCGAGATGCTGACCCCGTTCGCTCGAGTAGCCGATGTTGGGGAACAAAAACCCCGACGTTCGGTCCTGGCGCGCCGGGAAAATCAAGTACGGCAGGTAGAGCACCGGCAGTTTCTTGACCCGCATGGTGGTGTTGTGGACCTTGGCCCAACCCTCCATATTGACCCGGCCACGCCCGAGCTTGAAGCTCCAGTCGGGAGTGAGATCCTCGGAACAAGCGGTCAGGACACCGTCGGTAATGGTGTAGACGTGCTCCCCCTCCTTGCGGATCTCGGAACCGGTCAAAAACATGTCCGGATCGACAAACCCCTCGGCGTCGAAGACCGTGCCGGTGCGGGTCTCGAGGTCGTATTCGAGTCGCGTGCCGGTGATTCGGCTCGGTCCTTCGTCCAGGATCACATTGCCTTCCGCGACCACGGTCTTCTTCTCGAGATCTACCTCCACCCGCTCGGCCAGCAGCTTGGTGTTTTGATAGCTGAACTCGACCGCTCCGGCGGCGACGATCTGATGCTCACCCAGATAGTCGACCGTCCCCGCGCTCCCCTTTGCAAAACCGCCCCCCCGGTCCTGGGGGAACGGCACATCAAAGACGATCCGGTCGGGAGCGGGGGGGCCGGGCGGGGAGCCGTCTTCGGCTCCGGCGTCGAAAAGCTCGCCGGCGTCCTCTTCTTCGACCAGCGAAAGTCCCTCTCCGGCGACCTCCTCCGGCAGCGTCTCCTGCGCAACCGCCGGAACCACGCTGAGCCACGCGGCAAGCCACAGCCCGATCGCGAGACGTCCCAAAAAACCAACCAGGATTTTCATTGTGCTAAAGCCTCTCGATCGCGATTGCCGTCGCTTCGCCACCACCGATACAGATGGCGGCGCATCCCTTTTTCAGACCGTGCCGCTCCAACGCGTGGAGCAGGGTGATGACGATACGGGCACCGGAGGCGCCGATCGGGTGACCAAGCGCCACCGCGCCGCCGTGAACGTTGACCTTCTCGTGCGAGAGGCCGAGCTCTTCCAGAAAAGCCATCGCCACGACCGCAAAGGCCTCGTTGACCTCCCAGAGGTCGAAGTCGTCGATCTCCGATCCGGTGCGCTCCAGGAGCTTTCGGACCGCGCCCACGGGAGCGGTCGTGAACCACTCGGGCTCTTGCGCAAACGTCGCGTGGCCGAGGATCCGGGCGCGTGGACGCACCCCGAGCTCGGCGGCCTTGTCGGAAGTCGTCAGCACCACGGCCGCGGCGCCGTCGTTGATCTTCGACGAGTTGGCCGCGGTGACGCTGCCGTTTTTGTCAAAGGCCGGCCGGAGCTGGCGTAGACGATCGAGGTCCACGCGATGGGGCTCCTCGTCGCGCTCGACCCGCTTGGGGTCGCCCTTGCGCTGCGGTACCTCCACCGGCACGATCTCGGCGGCAAAGGCGCCGTTGTCGGTCGCCTGGCGTGCCCGGCGATAGCTCTCGAGCGCGTATTCGTCTTGACCGGCGCGCGAAAACGAGTACTTGGACGCGCACTTCTCCGCGCAGTTGCCCATGTGAAGATCGTTGTGGGGGTCCCACAGCCCGTCGTGGATCATCGAATCGACGAGCCGGCCGTGCCCCAGACGAAGACCGTCCCGCGCACCGGTGGCCAGGTAGGGCGCCCGACTCATGCTCTCCATCCCACCGGCGGCCACGACCTCGAAGTCGTCACAGCGTAAATCGTTGGCGGCCGTCATGATGGCCCGCATGGAGGAGCCACAGACCTTGCCGACGGTGACCGCGCCGGTCGAAGGCGTGCATCCGGCGGCGAGCGCCGCCTGCCGCGCCGGCGCCTGACCGACACCCGCGGTCAGCACCGCGCCCATGTAGACCTGCTCGATGTCCTCGGGCTCGAGGCCCGAGCGCTCGATCGCCGCGCTCAGCGCGCGGGCTCCCAGCCGCGGCGCTTCGACCGGTCCGAGGTCTCCCTGAAAAGCACCGATCGGCGTGCGCGCGCTGCCGAGTATGACGACGTCTTTCATGCGAGCGGCCCGCGGCGCCCATCGCCGCAGCCGGGCGATGCTATCGCATCCCAACGCCGTCAGAGCGTGGCGGCGACGGTTGACACCGGGGCGGGCCAACGCCAGAGTATTCCCCGAGATGAAGGTCCTGGCGGTAGATTTCGGCACCCGTAATGTCGGTCTCGCGGTATCCGATCCGGATGCCAAGATCGCCGTGCCCCTGGCCACTCTGGAGCGCAAAAACGACCGTTCCCTCATCCGCCGACTCCGGGAGATCGTGACCGAAGAGAGCATCGGCAAGCTGGTGCTGGGCGACCCGGTCAACCTGGACGGGACCCGGGGCACAGCGGCCGAGGCGGTGCGGGCCTTTGCGGAGAAGCTCGAGAAGGCCACCGGGCTCAAACCGGTGCTGATCAACGAATCGCTCACCAGCCGCGAGGCCGAGCGGCGTTTGCGGCAAGCGGGGATCGACCCGCGGCGGCATCCCGGGAAAGTCGACGCGCTCGCCGCGCAGATCATCCTCCAAGAAGCCCTCGACAGCGGACTCGAGCCGTGAGCGCGCGGCGGCTGCTGGGCTGCACGGGCCTGCTGCTGGTCGCTATGGCGATCTGCGCGCTGGCCGCCTTTGTCTGGGGACGGTCGCAGCTCGAGCAACCGTACAAGGGGTATCGCGGGCCCCAGAAGACGATCGTGGTCGAAAGCGGGCAGAGCGCGCGGGCGATTTTCGATCGGTTGGCGGCGGAGGGCGTGCTGCGACACCCCACTCTCACCCGCTTCTATTTCAGCTTTGTCCTCGACGCACCCGCGCTTCACGCCGGTGAGTACGAGTTCTCCGGCGAACTCAGCGCGAGAGAGGTTCTCGCCAAACTCTCCCGCGGCGACGTGGTGCTGCACGAGACGACGCTGCTCGAAGGACTGACTCTCGAGGAGAGCGCCGAGAGCCTGGCCGCCGATGGCTTTGGCTCGCTCGACGCGTTTCTGACGGCGATGCGCTCGCCCGCCCTGATCCGCGACTTGGACCCGGAAGCCACCGACCTCGAAGGCTACCTCTTCCCCGACACCTATTCCTTTGCGCGTGGCACCCCCGAAGCCGAGATCGTGGCGACCCTGGTCGAAACCTTCCGACGCCGCTTTGACGAGGGCGTGCGACCCCTGCTGCCTCCGGAGCGCCGCGACGAGAATCCTCGCGCGCTGGTGTCGCTGGCCTCGATCGTCGAAAAAGAAACGCTGGTCGAAGACGAGCGGCCGGTGGTCGCGGGCGTCTACGCCAACCGATTGGAACGCGGCATTGCGCTCTACGCCGACCCCACCGTGATCTTCGCGCTCAAACGGCTCGGCACTTGGGACGGCAACATCCGGCGCTCGGACCTACAGATCGACCACCCCTACAACACCTATGTCCATGCCGGGCTGCCCCCCGGGCCGATCTGCTCGCCGGGGCTGGCCAGCCTGCGGGCCGCCGCCCGGCCCGCCGAGGTCCCCTATCTCTACTTTGTCAGCCGTAACGACGGCACCCATGTCTTCTCCCGCACCCTGGCCGAGCACAATCGCGCCGTCGACCGCTGGCAGCGTCGGTACTGGCGCGAGAAATGGGCGGAGGAGAAAGGCCGGAAGCGAGAAGGTAAATAGTGACGGGCTCCATAGCCGGACGCTCTGCGCGCGGGGTCAACTAGACGGCGAGGGACCAGACATCGGCTGAAGCGGCCAACGATGTCTGCGCCGAGGCCGATGACCTCTGAACGCAGATTCTCCGACTACCATCTCTTCAAGCTGCTGAAGCAGACACCGGTCGCTTCGACCTATCGCGCCGGCAGGATCCAGGCGCGAGCGGTGGACCGCGTGGTGCTTCTCTACGTCTTCGACCGTCAACCCTCGGCGCGCGATCGATTCTGGAGCCAGGTTCGCGACCGCGGCGGTGTGCAGGATCTTCTGACCGATCCGCCCTTCGCCCGTGGGGTCGAGCTCGGCATCTTTGAGGGAACCCCCTTTGCCGCCTACGACTATCTGGTCGGACGGTCCCTCGACGACGTCCTCGCTCGCTCACGCGAGCTCCGGATGCCGCTGTCGCTCGATCAGACGCTCGCCATCGTCGATCAAGCCGCGACCGCTCTGGTCGAGGCGCAAAAGAAACGCTTTGACGGCTCGATCCTGCTTCACGGAGCCCTGACCCCGGCGCTCATCCACCTATCGCAGCGAGGTGAGGTCAAGACCCTGGGGTTCGAAACCGCTCCAGGACTTCGCGTTCTGGACAGCGACTCGAGCTATTGCTCTCCCGAGCTCCGAGGCGGCGAGCCGACGACGAGCTCCGACGACGTGTTCTCGATGGCCGCCATCTTGTTCGAGACCCTCACCGGATTGCCACCGTCGCCGACCGGCTCCTACGCCGCGCAAGTGGACCAGGCGAGCCTGGCCGGCGACACCGCACCGCTTCCAGCCCCTCTGCAGGAGCTTCTCAAGCAAGGCCTGGCGCGTCGGGACCGGCGGGCACCGGATGTCCTTCGGTGGCGCCACACACTGCGGAAGGTCATCGCCGACGGGATGGGCCGAGCCAGCGAGTTCCAACTGTCGTTCTTTCTTCACGCTCTTTTCCGCCGCGAGCTCGAAGAGGAGGGGTGCGAGGCCCAGGACGAGCGGGCCGGTCGGTGGACGGTCGCCACCGGCGTCGAGGACGATGAAAACGTTGGTGAGGAGGTCCTGGACGACACGGAATCGGAGCCGGCGACCGAGGAGCCGGCCGAAATCTCTTTGTCCGAGGACGCGTTGTCCGAAGAGCCACCGGCCGAATCGTCGAGTACCCCGGCTCCGGCCACCCCGGAGGACCGACAGGGCTCGGTTCATTTTCTGGTCGGGCTGGCAGCCTCCCTGATGATCGCGGCAATCGCCACCGTGGCCTTTCTCTCGAGTGGCGCCCGGGGTTCGGCCTCGGAGCCGCGCGCCGCGGAGACGTCCGAACAAGCCCGGGCCTTGATTGTCTCGCGGGCGGCCGCTCTCGAGGACGACCTCAAGGCCGAGTACGGTCCACGTCTGGCCGAGCTGCGCGAGCGGCTCGTCGTGGCGAGCCGGCGCGAGGCCCGGCCGTCGCAGCCGTCGATTCCAGTGGCTTCGACTACCGAGGCCGTCCCCGTAGCCTCGTCTTCCGGCGGCCCCGCGACGATTTCAGCCGGCACGCCGCCCGAAACCCAGCCATCGGCCATCGAGCCGCCCACGGAGGTCGACGCCTCGACCGAAGATCTCGAAAACCCACCGTTGCCGCAAGCCGACGCGACCGAGCCCGGTTTTGATACCGGCGTCGAAACGCACGGCGACAGCCTCGAAATCGCCGACTCCGAGCCCGCCCGAGACGAGGAGGCCGGTGAGCTCCCGGTCGCCACGGCCGATCCGCCAGGAGTCGAGCTATCAACTGTATCGGCCGAATCCGGCGGGGCCCCACCCGAGCCCGGCGGTCGATCTCCGATGTCTCCGATGTCTCCGACGTCTGCGACGCTCGAGATGTCCGGTATGCCCGAGATGCCCGAGACGCCGGAGCCGGTCGAAGCGAACCGCCGCGAGCCTTTGGCAGAGCCCACGGTAGGCTCCACCTCTTCCTTGGCCAATCCAGCAGAGGACGAGGACCGAGTGGTCGCCGCCGCTACGCCGCCTCGGTTGGTCGACCAACCGCCACCTCGGTATCCGCGCGTCGCCCAGCGCCTGGGGCGCGCGGCAACCGTGCGCCTCCGAGTTCTGGTGGACGAGACCGGACGGCCGGTGGAGACCGAGCTCCTGTCGCCTCCGGCCGGTCTGGGCTTCGAGAAAGCCGCGGTGCGGACGGCCATGGCGAGCCGTTGGACGCCGGCGACGCGAGACGGGGCACCGGTCTCGGACTGGGCCGTCCTGAGCATCGAATTCAAGCCCTAGGGGCTGCCACGGTGGACTACTGCGGGAGGTGGACCGCCATCCCCCTCTCGACACTGCCACCCGAGGAGACGTCGCAGATCGACAGCTTCTCCTTGACCGTGCCACAGCTCAACCGCGCCAACTCGTTCATCGATTCATCCAGCACTTCGCCTGTGTCGGGGTCATGAATGACATCCACGGTGCCGACGACAAAGGACTGTCCAGTGCTCACGCCCTCACGGGTGCCGCGGTTGATGTAGATCTGGCCGTTTTTGACCAAGGCCACGGTGCCGGTCCACGGAATCCCGGGTAGCTGGCCGATCATGTAATCAACCGCCTTTTGCGCCGCGTCCGCGATCGCCTGGCCGACGTTGTCGTTCTTTTCGCCCCCCACCGCCGCGCTCCATTTCGGATCCCAGTAGCCGATTCTGGCGCCCTTGCGCTTGGATTCGCCGACAACGCTCTCCGAGGCCAAAACCTGCCCGGTGGTCGTGTCGACCATGTAGATCGTGACGTTGATCTCGGCCTTGCCCTTGTTGCCACCGAGCTTGATCCCCTTGTAGCGGATCCCGCCACCACCTTTGGACGTGGTCGCCTGGGCGTGAGTAATCGCTCCTTTGACCAGGATCTGCGCCGGTGTCATCTGGCCGGTGACCGCGATCTTTCCACCCTGCGCGGTGCGGCCGCTGGCCACAAAATCCTGCTCGGCGCCCGCCTCGGCGCGCATATCGGTCTCACCCAGGACGATAAAGCGACCGCTTTTGTTGAGCAGGTCGGTCAGGACCGTGCCCCAGGCGTCTCCGAGGCTCCACTGAGCGTTCCACCCGGCGCGATTTTCGAATTGCGTAACCGAGATCGTGTAACGCAGCCCATCGGCCGCCGCCGGCTGCGCGGCGAGCGCGACACACAGCAACGGTACAACGGAAAGTGCGATCAGAATTCGACGTTTCATCCGATAACCTCCCTCTTGTTGGGTCTCCTACGGGCTCTTTCGGAGTTTTCAGGGTATCAAAAACGATACCCTGCGGGACCGTGATCGTCGCTCGCGAAGCAAAAGCGCTCCGCCTGTTCACACAGCCCGATCACGCCCGGTTTGCCGGCGATCTGCTGGCGCTGTGGCGCCGCGACGGGATGCCGGAGCACCCTCGCCGCGACGAGTTGCTGCTGGCGGTGCGCGAGCACGACAACGGGTGGCGGGAAGCCGACTCGGCGCCGCGCCTGGACCCCGCAGACTCTCGACCGGCCGACTACCGCCGGCTGCCACGGCTCCCCCGGTTCGAGATCTGGCGCCGTGGAATCGAGCGCCTTGCCTGGGAAAGCCAGTACGCGGCCCTTTTGGTGATATTTCACGCGCTGGCGCTTCATCGCTCGAGAACCGGTGACGACTGGACCGGGTTTCTGGCCGAGCTGGAGGACCGGCGGGCCGAGTTGGCCGCGACGATCCGCGCCGACGAAGACACGGTCAAGGGCGACTATGCCTTCCTGGCGCTCTGCGATCGTCTCTCGCTCGCCGTATGCCAGGGTGAGGAAGAGCACGGCCGGATCGGCGAGTACAGCTTCTCGGTCCGCGGCCGTACGCTCGAGCTGTCCCCGTTTCCGCTCGCCGGAGCGACGACGTTCCAGGTCCCGTCGCGACAAATCGCGGATCGTGCCTACGGAAGCGAGACCGATCTCGGAACGGCCCTAGCAACCGCTCGGTGGGAGCGCACCGCGGTCCGGGTACGCCCCGCGGCGATCGAATCTCCGGGCCCTCGCGCCGAGCCGGAGGACACTTTGATACCCTGAGCGAGATGACCGAGTCTGTAATAGGCACCGAAATTTCGGCGCCTCCCATCCCGATCGAGCCCGACCGGGTCTTGATTCCCAGCGCCCTGGGAGCGCTGGGGATCGAGCTTCTGGACGACCGGGTCCGGCGCGTGGTCATCGTTCCCAAGGGCCGCGAGCGCAAGCTGTTCACGCCCTTTGCAGAGCTCAAACGCCGAGAGCGTACCGATGTGATGGACGAAATTCTGGGCCGGTTTTCGGAATATCTCGCCGGCGCCAGACGACGGCTCGCCCTGGACTACGACCTGGGAGACGAGTCCGACGAGTTTGTCCGCGGGGTGCTCGAGAAGACCACCGAGATCCCTTACGGCCAGACTCGCAGCTACCAGCAACTCGCCGCCGCTGCCGGGCGTGGCGACGCCTACCGGCAGGTGTTGGCTGTGCTGCAGACCAATCCACTGCCGCTGGTCATCCCCTGCCATCGCGTGGTGACGGCCAAATCGGGGCCGGGGAGCTACGTGGCCGGCGTCAAGAAAAAAATCTGGCTCCTCAAGATGGAGCAGCGCGGCCGGACCGGCTGACGATCGTAATACGGGGACAGTCCCCTTATTACGATGGGGTCGGATGCCAGGCGCCGCGCTGCAGGCGATGTGGTGCATCGTCGAAGCGCGGCAACGCCGTAGACGGCCCCAGCGCGGCCAATACGGCTAGCTTTCGGTGAGATCGACGGCTACTATTTCCTCCTCCCCCGCCTCGAGCGTGAACTCGATCGACTCGGAGCGAAAGCCGGGGCGGACCACCTCGAGGAGGTGATCGCCGCCGTCGACCAGCAAGCCGGCGTGGAGGCGCTCGAGCTCGTCCGCGGTGCCGAGAAAACGCCCGTCGAGGTAGACCGAGGCGTCACCCGGCGCGACGCGCAAAACCACTCGCCCGGGCTCTCCGCGGACATCCAGTATGTCCGTCTCACCCGTCTCGCCATGGGCCCGGCTGTCTGACGAGCCCTCGGCCTCGGTCCGCGGCGCCGGTCGGTCCGGTCGGTCCCCACGGGGACCGCGGTACGCCCGACGCTCGACGCCAGCGGTCTGCTCGGGCTCGATCGCAACTTCTTCCACCGGGGTCGCCTCGCCGGGCTGCATGTCGATCTCGAGATCGATCAGCACGTCCGGTAACGCCTCGACAAGGCGCTCTTCGGTTTGAAATCCGGGGCGGTAGAACACCAGTTGGTGCTCTCCCTTGGGGAGCCAGAGGTACCCCGGGTAACCGTCGAATTTTCCGGCCGTTCCGATCAGCCGACCGTTCAGGTACACCTCGGTCTTTTTGGGCTTGACGTCGAGATCGAAGGCTCCCAGCGCAGCGTAGGAACGGCGCGCGCGGTACTCATAGGGGTAACCGTAGCGATATGGTCCGTAGTGGTGCGGGTAGTAGCCGCGGTAGTACGGGTAGCCGTAGTAGTAGGGGTAGCCGAAGTAGCCATAGCCGAGGTGGAGGCCAATAGAGTGGGACCTGCCGCGGTAGCCGCGGTGTCCGTGGCGCCCTCGGTGGCCACGGTGTCCACGGGATCGGTGGGCGGAGTTGCCCCTCCGGACGGTCGTGCGATCGCCGGATACCCGGGCATCGCCGCTGCGTGTGATGGACGCCCGCCCGTCGCGCGACCGGCCGGAGCTCTGGGCTTCGGCGCCGGCAGGGAACAAACCTGCCAAGAGCGTCAGGCAGGCGGCTCCCAGGAGCGGATGCCTCCACGAAGTTCGGCTTCTGAGAATCGTCTGAATCATGAGGTCTCCTCCCGGCTTGTTCGGCCACCGGTCCTTTGCAAGGGCCGTCTACAGCAAGTTGCTACAGCAAGTTCCGGACCACCCGAAATGGCCGCGGGCGACAGGCGCAAATGCGCGGAGCCTCCACCAGCCAGGACAACCTGTCCGGTGGCGTCCTCTCCCGAGGTCGGCCAGACCGTACGAGCTAGCCTATCTCCTCCACCGACACCGGCCGGGAGCTGGGGACGGCGGCGAGGACCTCCGCTCCCCCGGCCGTGAGAGCCCGCCGAACGGCTTCGGTTCGGTCGGCCGGCGACAGCAGTACGACACAACCGCCGCCACCGGCGCCGCACACTTTTCCGCCCCATGCGCCTGCGGCCATTCCCACCCGCAGCAAGTCCTCGATCGTCTCGGTCGTCACCGCCGGGTCGAGCTGGCGGCGATGCTCCCATTCCACGCCCATCAAGCGGCCGACTTCCGCATAGTCCCCGGCCTCGAGGGGTCGCACCATCTCGGCCGCGGTCTTGGCGATGCCGGCAAAAAGATCCGCCGATATGTGGTCCCCGTCGAGCCTTCGCCGGATGACGCGCCAGTTGTTGTCGGCCGAGAAGTGGGTCATCCCGCTGTAGGCGACCGTCATGCACCGGCCGAGCTCTCCCAGATCGACCTCGAGGCGGCGGACCGACTCCCCTCCCGGGGAGTAACGGATCTCGAGCACACCGCCGAGAAGGGCCGGGTAGTGATCTTGCCTGCCGGTGGGAAGCTGCATGAGCCGCGCCTCCAGATCGCGCGCCAGGGCGCTTCTTTCATCCGGTGTCGATTCAACCCGCCCCAAAAAGTTCTCGGCGGCCGCGATCAAAGCGATCGCCAGTGCCGAGCTTCCCCCCAGCCCACCGCCCCGCGGCGAGCCACTTCCCACTCGGATCTCCACCGGTGGCAGCCCGAGCTCGGCGGCAACCAGCCCGAACAGCGCCGTGCGATCGTCGCTCGCGACCTCGGCCAGCCCCGGGAACTCCAGAATCTCTCGGCCCTGGTCCTCCCCGCCCGCGATATCGAGCCGGTAGCCCTCGCTGCGCGCCACGATCTGCACCTCGGCCTCGACATCGATCGCCACGTTGACCGTCGTGGCGCCCGGGTGCAGGACGCCGAGCGGCCAAATGTCGAGCGTCCCCCCCGCCAGATCCACACGGCAGCAGGCGCGAGCCCTCACCCCACGGACCGCGTTCATCGGACGGTCACCGCTACCCGCCACCGGCATCGGGCCGCGCTAACCGGAGGCGGCGCCGATCCCGGCGGCCAGGACCTGCGGCCCGGGCCGGGGTGAGCCGTCGATGCCGAGGCTCCGGCGAGCCTGCCGGCGCCAGCTCTTGAACTCCGGCAGCCTGGTCTCCTCGAGCGGTTCCGTCGGCACGCTCTTGAGCGAAAGCGGATCGATCCACCGGCCGTTCTTTTGCACCCGGTAGTCCAGATGGGGGGCGGTCGACAGCCCGGTCGAGCCCACATAACCGATTACGCTCCCCTGCGTCACCCGTTTCCCCCTGCGAATGCCTTTTGCGTATCCCGACAGGTGCAGGTAGGCGGTGAGAAAGTCGTTGGGGTGCCGGATCTTTACCGTTTTGCCCCCGCCCCGGTCCCAGCCCACATACGCAACCGTGCCGCTGCCGGTGGCGCGCACCGGTGTACCGGTCGGGGCACCGTAGTCGACGCCGTAGTGCGGCCGGTGACGCTTTAGGATCGGGTGGAATCGGCGGTAGCTGAATCTCGAGGTGATGCGAGAGTAGCGCAGAGGCGAACGCAGAAACATCTTGCGAAGCGGTCGGCCGTCGGCGTCGTAGTAGCCGTCGTCCTCGCCAAAGCGATAGGCCTCCAGAATCGAACCGCGGTTCTCGTAGACCAACGCCACGATCCCGCCGATCGACTCGAACCGCCCATCCAGATAGACCTTCTCGTACAGCACCCAGAACCGGTCCCCGCGGCGCAGATCGCGCGTGAAATCCAGATCCCACTGCAGCACGTCCGCCATCTCGAGCGACAGCGCCGCCTCGCCCCCCGCTGCCTCGATCGACGTCTCGAGAGCTCCATCGAGGGTGCCGGCGAGGACATTTTGCCGGACCGTGCGCTCGAAGGGCCGCCAGTCGGCTTTCCACCTTGCTCCCCGGCGGACGGCCTGGGCCACGCCGTTGCCGGCGAGCTCCAGGTCGAACCCCGAGAGCCCGGCGCCGGCAAATCGGGCCGCGTACTGATCACCCGGCTGGAGCTTTCGCAGGTCGGCGAACTTTGCCAGCTCCTCGACCAGTTGCGCGCTCTCGATTCCACCAAGCCCCAGTTCGCCCAGGACACCCCCGAGCGTTTCGCCGGGCTCAAAAACAAACGCCACGGCGACGCCTTCCAGGCTTCTGGGAGCGGTGGCGGGGCTGACCATCCCTGCGTGATAGACCGGCGCCCGGGTGACCGGAAGTGGCGACTCGACATAACGATTCGCCCGTTCGGTTCGATCGACCATCACGCCGGCCACGCCGGCCAGCAGGAGGGGCAGTCCCAGCCGCACCAGCGCGGGTACTTGAATTAGCGGTCGAAGCAGCATACGCGGATCGACGTGCCGTAGATCCGAAATCTACGATCAAAACGCCGCCGGGCGCGGCGCTCACGCCCCCGAAAGACCGGCAGATGCTAGCACGAGAGCGACACGGCGGACCGCTTGGTCCTCCGCCGCCGGTTCAGTTCAGAATCTGTTCGAGCAGCGAATCGACGTCGCGCGGCGGCAGCTTGCCGCTAAAGACGGTCTTGCCTTCACGCAATACCAGCAACCCCGGCAGATAGGTGATGGCATGGCGCTTCGAAAACGAGCCGTCCTGGTCCAGCCCCACTTCGAAGGGCCAGCGCCGGTCGCCGAGAAACGCCTCGACATCGTCGGCGCCCTCCTGAAAGCTCACCAGCAGCACCCGTGCCTCGTCGCCCCACTTTTTCTGGATCTCCTCGACCTGCGGCGCGACCTTGCGGCACCTCGGCGACCACGAAGCATAGACGACCGCGATCACGGTGCCCTGGTCGAGTGCTCCGTTCTCGAGCTCCGCGCCATCGGGGGTGGTCAGACCCGAGCTCGCCGCGAAAAGCGGTGGGCTCGCAAGCACGAACGCCAGGAGCGCGATCAGCGGGAAGCCGGTCGCCCATGAACGGCCGAAGCGGTTCGCCGAACTACGCACGGCGGAATTTCCCTGGCGATCTGCGACCCGGGAGGCTGGTCCGAATGCGTACCCGCAAGCTCTCGGGCGCCGGCAAACGCGGGCTGCGCTGCCGCAGCACCCGGAGAAACATCTGCGCCCGAAGGATGCGATCGGCACAACGCGGACAGCTCGCCACGTGACTGCGGAAAAGCACCAGGAGATCGTCCTCCATCTCGTTGTCGGTGTAGAGGAAAACGACCTCTTTGACCTCTCGGCACTTCATTTCCCTTGTCCCCCGATCCCGGCCGCGGATTTCCTGACGCGCACCCTCGGGCGCTGACTCCGCGTTCTTCGATCGGTCGTAGTAAGTAAACGGCTCGGCCGGCTCCGATATTCCTCGCGGTTAGCCGCTTGCGTCCCGTCTGGACCGCATTCGTGTCGGTTCTCCCGAGCGCAGATAGCCGTGCTCGCGGGCGTAGCCCAGCATCGCCGCTTCGAGGAGCTTACGGCCTCGGTAGAGCCGGCTCATCACCGTACCGAGCGGCACCTCGAGGATCTCGGCGATCTCCTTGTACGAGAAGCCCTCCAAGTCGGCCAGCACGATCGCCATGCGGTAGTCCTCGGGGAGCTCGTCGATGGCGCGCTGGACGTCCTCGTCGAGCACTCCCTCGAGAAGCTCCTGTTCGGGACTCTTGACGGCCGGCGCGACATCGTCGCGGACCTGATTCTCGAACGCGTCTTCGATCTCGGCAAAATCGCTTTGCGGTGGGATCCTCTGCTTTTTTCTATAGCTGTTGATAAAGGTATTTTTGAGGATCTTGAAGAGCCAGGCCTTGAAGTTCGTGCCGGGCTGGAACTTGTCGTAGTACTTGTAGGCCTTGAGATAGGCCTCCTGAACGAGGTCCTCCGCATCTTCCGCGTTGCGCGTCATCCGCAAGGCGGTGTTGTAGAGCGAGTCCACAAAGGGCATCGCCACGGCTTCGAACTCGTCGTGGTCCTGCTGTTTTTTGATCGCCTGGTTCAACACACGACTCCCGTGCTCCGGATTACGCACAAAGCGTGCCATTGTTTTGGATTGCGGGCCGGTGCCCGAGCGGCCCGTACGTGCGCGATCCCAGCGATTTTGCAAGGTCAGGCTAAGGCAAGGGTAGCAGACTGCTTTTTGCAAGCTCGATCAACGGACCGGGCAAAAGACCCAGCAACACCGTGACCGCCGCGCAGAGACCTACCGTGGCGAGCAGCCCGGGCGCGTACAGCGGCTCGGGAGTTTGGGCGTCGGAGTCCTTCAAGTACATCTGAACCACCAGGCCCAGGTAGTAGTAGAGCGAGATCGCGCTAGTGAGAACCCCCACCACGGCCACCCAGATCCAGCCCGCTTCCACCGCAGCGGCGAACAGATAGATCTTGCCGACAAAGCCCCCCGTGGGCGGAATCCCGGTGAGCGCCAACAAGAACACCAGCATCGAGGCCGCCAGAAACGGCGCGCGCCGGGCCAAACCGGCGTAGTCCTCGTAGGTTTCGCCGGCGTACTCGCGGCGCTCGAGCAGGATGACCGTGCCAAAGGCACCGGCGGTGATGAAGGTGTAGGCCACCAGATAAAACAACACCGCCCACAGCCCTTCGTCGGTGGCGGTCAGGACCCCGATCAACACATAGCCGGCATGGGCGATCGAGCTGTAGGCCAGCATTCGCTTGACGTTTTTTTGCGTCAGGGCGGCCAGGTTGCCCCAGATCATGGTGATCATCGCCAGCGCCGCCGTCAGCCACTGCCAATCCGGTGTCAAAAACGCCAGGCCCTGGTAGAAGATCCGCACCAGCACGGCAAACGACGCCGCCTTCGAGGCGATTGCCAGATAGCTGGTGATCGGCGTCGGCGCCCCGACGTAGACGTCCGGCGTCCAGACGTGAAAGGGAACCACCGCGACCTTGAAAAAGAGACCCATGGCCAGCAGCAGCCATCCCAGCGCCACCAACAACTGGCCGTCGCCGGCGGCTACCGCGGAGCGCAAGGCGTCGCTCAAGCCGGCGAGCTCGAGGGTGCCGGTGGCGCCGTAGAGCAGCGAGATGCCATAGAGCAGGATGCCGCTCGACAGCGCGCCCAACACAAAGTATTTGAGAGCAGCCTCGGTCGATTTGCGCTGGTGCTTGAAATACCCCGTCAAGATGTAGCTCGACAGCGCCATCAGCTCGAGCGAGATCCAGATCGAGAGCAGATGGAAGCCGCTGACCATCAGCAGCATTCCCGTGGTGGCAAAGAGAATGAGCGCGTAGAACTCACCGGGGCGGTAACCGCCCTCGGCGACAAACCGCTCGGAGAGAAAGACCGTCAACAGGGCCGCGATCAGCAGCAAGATCTTCCAGAAAAACGCATAGCCGTCGAGCACGAACATCCCGGCCAGGATCACTTCGGGGACCTCGCGGCCACCTTGCAGCCACCACACCAGCACACCGGTGATCACGAGCGCCACTACCGCGCACACCGAGCACCCGCGGTGACCGTTGCCGCCGTTGTCCCGCCCGTAGGAGCCACCGATGAGCAGCGCCATCCCGCCCACCGCGAGAAAGATCTCGGGTGCCAGCAGCAGGAATTCTTGGACCGGAATCGGCGTCACTAGTGTCCGTCTCCCGAAACGTCAGCCGGGCCCGGCACCAGCGTCATGCCGGTTCCCATCTCGCGCTCGCCCACCTTTTCGACCACGTAGTCGATGGGCTTTTCCAGAACGCGGAAAAACGGTTTGGGGTAGAGACCGATCCAGAAACACAGCGCCACGATCGGCAGCAAGTACAGGAGCTCGCGGCCGTTGAGATCCTGGAGACCCTTGTTCTCATCGTGGGTGATCGGACCAAAGAAAACCCGCTGGTACATCCACAACATGTAGGCGGCCCCCAGCACGATGCCGATGGCGCCGATCAGCGCCCACCACCAGACACGGTTGAAGGCGCCGACCAGAATGGTGAACTCACCAACAAACCCGTTGAGTGTCGGCAGACCGATCGAGGACATGGTGATGATCAGAAAGATGGTCGCAAACTTGGGCATCACCGAGGAGATGCCGCCGTACTCGGCGATCATCCGGGTGTGCCGGCGCTCGTAGATCACCCCGACGAGCAAAAAGAGGGCGCCGGTCGAAAGACCGTGGTTGATCATCTGGAGCACGCTGCCGTTCAGGCCTGGGCCGTTGAGGGCAAAGAGCCCCAGCATGACAAAGCCCAGGTGGCTGACCGACGAATAGGCCACCAGCTTTTTCATGTCCTTTTGCGCCATCGCCACCAGGGCGCCGTAGATGATGCCGATGATCGACAACAGCGCCATCCACGGCAGCAATCGCCAGGTGGCCTCGGGGAGAATCGGAAGCGAGAACCGCACAAACCCGTAGGTCCCCATCTTCAAGAGCACGCCGGCCAGGATCACCGATCCGGCGGTGGGCGCCTCGACGTGGGCGTCGGGCAGCCAGGTGTGAAAGGGGAACATCGGCACCTTGATGGCAAAGCCGACAAAAAACGCCAGAAACACCCAGAACTGCAAACTCCCCGGTATCAATTCGGAGATCTCGTGGAATTGCGGGATAAAGAACGTCCGCTCGTTGCCGAGCCCGTCGTACCCCAGCAGGCCGCTCGAGTTGTAGAAGTAGAGCGCCAGGATGCCCAGCAGCATCAAGACCGAGCCCACCAGCGTGTACAGAAAGAACTTGATCGCGGCGTAGAGCTTGCGGGGTCCGCCCCAGATCCCGATCAGGAAGTACATCGGCACCAGCATGACTTCCCAGAAGACATAGAAGAGAAAGAAGTCCATCGCCATAAAGACGCCAAGCATTCCCGTCTGCAGGAGCAGCATGAAGACGTAGTACTCCTTCTCGCGGACTTCGATCGCCGACCATGAGGAGAGAAATGCCAGGACGCCGAGAAAGGTCGTCAGCAGCACCAGCAGAAGCGAGATCCCGTCGATCCCGAACTCGTACCCGACGCCCAGTGTCTTGATCCAGGTGGCGCTCTCGCGGAACTGGAACAGCTCCCCTCCGCGGTCGAAGGCAAACCACAACGGCAGGGAGACTACGAAGTCGATCACCGCCACCCAAGTGGCAAAACGGCGGATCGCGTCGTTGCTCTCCTTTTTCATAAAGAGCACCAGGATCGCCCCCAACAACGGGATGTAGCAGACGATGCTCAGAATCGGGATGTTTTGAATCCAGTCGAACATGGATCTCTCCTCAACCGACGCGAAGAATCAAATAGAAACAAGTCAGCACCAGCACGCCGACGGCGAGTACCAGGGCGTACTGCGAAACCAGGCCGGACTGCAGACCGCGGAAGAACCGCGACCCGACTTTCATGATCCAACCGGTGAGGTTGACCAGTCCATCGACGACGTATTTGTCGAAGAACCCGGATAGAAGCGCGACCCCCACGGTCACATGGCGCGAGCCATTGACCAGAAAGCCGTCGATCACCCATTTGTCGAAGCGAAAGAGGCCTCGCGCCGTCGCCCAGGTGCCCTTGACGACGGAGGCGTCGTAGATTTCGTCGACCCAGTACTTGTTGAGCAGGGTGCGGTGAAGCGCCGGGGAGCGCTCGGCCCAGCGCTCGCCCCCCTCGAGCGAGGCGTCGTCCCTTGTGCCGTACACCCGCCGGGCGTAGAGGATCCCCCCCACCGCCACCACTACCGAGGCCGCGATCAGCACCAGCTCGGTCACCAGATCCGCGTGGTGGCCGTGGTCTGCGTGCCCCACCTTGGCCAGCACCGGCTCCAGGAAGCCGTTGAACCAGTTGATGTCCAGCGAGCCCAGCTTCGGGATCCCCACCCAGCCCGCCACCACCGAGCCCACCGCCAGGATCATCAGCGGAACCGTCATCACCCGTGGCGACTCGTGCAGATGCGAGCGTTGCTCCTCGGTGCCCCGAAACTCGCCGTGAAACGTCAACGCCAGACACCGCCACATGTAAAACGCCGTCAGACCCGCGGTCAGAAGACCTACCCCCCACAACAGCTTGTGACCCCCGACAAACGCCGACGCCAGGATCTGGTCCTTGGAGAAAAACCCCGCCAGAGGCGGAATCCCCGCGATCGCCAGCGTCGCGATCAAAAACGTTCGGTAGGTCACCGGAAGGTGTTTTCTCAGGCCCCCCATCTTGCGCAGGTCCTGCTCGCCGCCCATCGCGTGGATCACCGACCCCGAGCCCAGGAACAACAGGGCCTTGAAAAACGCGTGGGTCCCCAGGTGAAACACCGCCGCCGTGTACGCCCCCACCCCGCAGGCCAGGAACATGTACCCCAACTGCGAGACCGTCGAGTACGCCAGCACCTTCTTGATGTCCGTCTGTGCCAGCGCGATCGTCGCCGCAAACAGCGCCGTCGCCGCTCCCACCCCCGCCACCAGCGCCGAGGTTCCGCCGGCAAGCTGGTACAGGGCGTTCGAGCGCACCACCATGTAGACCCCGGCCGTCACCATCGTCGCCGCGTGGATCAGCGCCGAGACCGGTGTCGGGCCCGCCATCGCGTCCGGCAGCCACACATAGAGCGGAATCTGGGCACTCTTGCCCATCGCCCCGATAAAGAGACACAGCGTCACGAACCCCGCAAAGGTCAGTCCGAACAGATACGTCCCCTCGACCGCGTGCGGGTCCGAGGCCACCGCCCCGAAGATCTCTCCGTAGTTCAAGGTCCCGAACTTCCACACCAGCGCAAACAGACCCACCAGAAACGCAAAGTCCCCGATCCGGTTGACGATGAAGGCCTTGCGCCCTGCGTACGGGGGGAACTCCTGATCGAAATAGAAGCCGATCAGAAGATACGAGCACAGACCCACCCCCTCCCAGCCCACAAAGGTCACCAGGTAGTTGTTGCCCAGAACCAGAAGGAGCATCGCCCCCATGAAAAGGTTCAGGTACGTGAAGTAGCGCTGGTAGCCCTCCTCGTGGGCCATGTAGCCCACCGAGTACACGTGGATCAGAAACCCCACGAACGTCACCACAAACAGCATCACGCAAGACAACGGGTCCAGAAGAAAACCCATCTCCACGTTCAAGTCGGCAAGCTTCTCCGAAACGCCGCCAAACGGCAGGCCGCCCGCCGGAATCCAGACGTAGAGGACTTTCTCGAAAGCCTGGTGGGCGGCGGCCGCCGGCCCACGCAAATAATCCAGGACCGCGCCCATCCCCACCAGAAAGGCCAAAAAGACCGAGCCGCAGGCCACCCAGCCGACGGCGCGCTTGCTCAACCGGTCCTTGAAAAGGACGCCGTTCAGCAATGCGCCGACAAACGGCAGCACCGGGACGATCCAGATCCACTCGCTCATCCGGCAAGCTCCATCATCCGGATAACTCCGAAGCACGATCCACCTCGGTGGTCTGCCGCAACCGGAACAGAGCCAGCAGGATCCCCAGCCCCACCGCCGCTTCACCGGCCGCCACCGCGATGGTAAAGACCACAAACACCTGGCCGGTCAGATGCGAATGCTGGTAGGAAAACGCGATCAAGTTCAGGTTGACCGCGTTCAGAATCAGCTCGAGCGACATCAGGACGGTGATCATGTTGCGCCGCGTGAGGATCCCGATAAGACCGATCGAGAAGAGCAGAAAGCTCAGCACCAGATAGTGGTTAGTGGTGATTTCCATCATTGCCGGCGCCCCAGAATCACCGCGCCCACCATGGCCACGAGCAAAAAGATGGATGCGATCTCGAACGGCAACAGGTACTCGCGGTAGAGCAGCCAGGCCACGGCCTCCGAGTTGCCCATGGCCTGACCCTCGACCGTGACCAGGTTCTCCGGCGACTCGAGCGCCGGTCCGAACCCGACGCCCACAAACGCGAAGACAAAGAGCGCCACCAACAAGACTCCGACGAGAATTCCCAGCGGAGCCGTCAAGCTGGTCATGCGGGACTCGTGCAGCCGGTGCAGGTTGATCAGCATGATCACAAAAAGAAACAGGACCATGATGCCGCCGGCGTAGACAAAGATCTGGACCGCTGCCACAAACTCGGCATTGCGCAGAAAAAAGAGCACCGCGACGCTCAAGAAGCTCACCAGGAGCGAGAGCGCGCCGTACATCGGGTTGCGCAGCACGACGACGCCGAGGGCGGACACCAGTGCCAGGAGCGCAAAGACGTAGAAGAGCAGCGCCGGCCCGTGTGCGGTCAGGAATTCCATCGCAGCTCCATTTCAACCGCAGATCGTGAGTCCACGAGGACCGGACGAGATGGTGTGCGACCGGCGCGCATTACGCAATCTCCTCGTCGGTGTACTCGGGGCGGACTTTCCATTCCTGCAACTCGTCAATATCCACATACAAGTTCTGCCAGCGGTCATATGAGGCCAGCTCGTAGGTCTTGGTGGTCAGCCAGATCGATTTGGGCTCGGTGGGGCACGCTTCCTCGCACAGGCCGCAAAACATGCAGCGCTGGACGTCGATGTCGAACCGGTCCAGGACCTTTTCCTTTTTCTCGGTCTCCGGGTTGAGCTCCTGGTGCCAGTCGATATAGATGATGTCGATCGGACAATCGCGAGCGCAGAGCGTGCACTTGATGCAGCGATCCTCGTCGAGCCGGAACATGCCGCGGAACCGGTGAGCGGGCTCGCACCGCTCTTCGGGGTACTGCACCGTGACCTTGGTCGAGAACAGGTTCTTGACCAGATGCCTGCCGGTGATCCCCAGCCCGGCGAACAGATCGAGCAACAGGATGCGGTCGAAGAACCGTCGGACGACGCTCATAGCAACAACACCTTCCACAGCCCGACCGCGAACAGGGTCACCAGCGACAGCGGAATCAGCCACTTCCAGCCCAGATCCATCAGCTGGTCGAACCGGTAGCGCGGAAAGGTCCCCCGGAACCAGATGTAGACAAACAAAAAGACCGCCAGCTTGAGCGAGAACCAGAGGATTCCGACCAGTCCGGCGGGCAGGAACGACAAATCCAGAAACGAGAGCGCCTCGACGTTGGGGAACGGTCGCGCCCAACCGCCCAGGAACAACGTCACCGCCAGCGCCGAGACGACGATCATGTTGGCGTACTCGCCGAGAAAAAAGAGCGCAAAACGCATTCCGGTGTATTCGGTATGAAATCCGGCCACCAACTCCGACTCGGCCTCCGGAAGATCGAACGGGTTTCGATTCGATTCGGCCACCCCGGCGATCAGAAAGATCATGAAGGCCATCAGACCGAACGGGAAGAAGGCAAACAGAAACCACCGGCCCTGCTCGAGCTGCGCCCCCACGATGCCTTGCAACGACATCGTCCCCGCCATCAGCAGTGGGACGACGAGAGAAAATCCCTGCGGCACCTCGTAGGAGACCATCTGCGCCGCCGAGCGCAGCCCGCCGAGCAATGAGAACTTCGAGTTGGACGACCAGCCACCGATGATGATGCCGTAGACCCCGATCGTGGCCAGCGCGACCACAAATAGCACGCCGATGTTGACGTCGGTGATGAACCAGTTGAGGTTGCCCCCGGTCTCTGCCGCCGAGGGTCCGAAGGGGATGACCGCAAAGATCACAAAGGCCGGACCGACCACCAGACAGGGGGCGAGGACAAACGCCCATTTGACCGCTTTGCTGGGGATGACGTCTTCCTTGACCAGCAGTTTCATGATGTCGGCGATCGGCTGGAAGAGACCCCAGGGGCCGACGCGGTTGGGGCCGGTTCGGACTTGGATAAAGCCGAGGATCTTGCGCTCGGCCAGCACCAGGTAGCTGATCAGCGGTAGCACGCCGGCAAACAGCAGCACCGCGATCTTGACCGCCGGCGAAAACGCGTACTGGAACAGCGTCGGCCCGAGAAAGTCGTGGACGGCCTGCATCAGCGGTCCACCTCACCGAGCACGATGTCGGTGGTGCCGATGAGCGCCACCAGATCGGCCAGAAGCTGGTCCTGGGTGAGCACCGGCAGGATCTGCAGGTTCATAAAGGAAGGCGCCCGCACGCGGCAGCGGTGCGGGTTGGGCGTGCCGTCCCCCACCAGATAGAAACCGATCTCGCCCTTGGGGCCCTCGATCGAGTGGTAGGTCTCGCTGTCTTTGGGCGCCTTGAGCACCCGGGGGCTCTTGGCCATCAAAGGCCCTTCGGGGAGCTTCTCCAGACACTGCTGGACGATGCGGACCGACTGGCGCATCTCCTCCATCCGCACCAGATAGCGATCGTAGGTGTCGCAGTTGTAGGTGACCGGGATGTCGAACTCCACCTCGTCATAGGCCTCGTAGGGCATCGCCTTGCGGATATCCCACTGCACCCCGCTGGCGCGGAGCATCGGGCCGGTGACGCCGTAGTCCTCCGCCACCTCCGGCGGCAGCACACCCACGCCCACCGTACGCTTTTTCCAGATCCGGTTGTTGGTCAGCAGCCCCTCGTACTCGTCGATCTTCGAGGGAAAGTCGTCGATAAACTCGGAGCAGCGTTCCGCCCAACCGACCGGGAGGTCGTAGGGCTGTCCCCCCGGGCGCATACAGTTGAGGGTCAGCCGCGCGCCGCAGTACTCCTCAAACAAGTCGAGAATGATCTCGCGCTCGCGAAAACAGTAGAAAAACGGCGTCATCGCGCCGATGTCGATCGCGTGGGTCGCCAGCCAGAGAAGATGGCTCGAGATGCGCTGCAGCTCGGCCAGGATGGTCCGGATGTAGCGGGCACGCGGCGGCACCACCAGCCCGACCAACTTCTCCACCGCGCCCACATACGCCAGATTGTTGGTCGCCGCGGCGACATAATCCATGCGGTCGGTGTGCGGGACGTTCTGAAAAAACGGGTGAAGCTCGAAGAGCTTCTCCGTGCCGCGGTGCAGATACCCGATGATCGGATAGCAGTCGACGATCCGCTCGCCGTCGACCTTGAGCTTCAACCGCAGCACGCCGTGGGTCGAGGGGTGCTGGGGCCCAAAATTGAGCTCCATCTCCTCGACGTCGAAGAGCGTGTCGTGCTGAGTGTCGATCGCCTCGGTCATCGTGTGCTTCTCAGCTAGCCCTCGCTTGCCTCACTGGCGGCGTCGGCCTCCGGCCCGCCCGACTCCGCTGGCTCAGATGGCTCCGCCGGCGCGGGGGGCTCCGGCGGCTTCCAACCGGTCCCGGTCCCCGCCACCGGTCCCGCCTGATCTTCGTAGTACTCGGGGTAGATCGCCGCCCCGGTGTCGATTCCCTCGACGGGAAAGTCTTTGCGCAACGGGTAACCGTTGAACCCTTCCCACATCAGAATCCGGGTCATGTCCGGGTGGCCCTCAAAGCGCACCCCGTACATGTCGTAGGCCTCGCGCTCGCACCAATCCGCGCCCTTCCAGACATCGGCGACGCTCGGTACCTCTTGGCCTTCCGCAGCGCTTACCTTCAACCGGATCCGCCGGTTCTGTTTCCGGCTGTAGACGTGGTAGACGATCTCGAAGGGCGCCTCTTCGCGCTTGGGGAGGTGGACCCCGCACACGTCGACCAGAAGCGTAAAACTGTGCTCGTCCTTGAGCGTCTTCGCCAGCGCGCGGAGCCGGTCCCGGCTCACCTCCAGGGTGAGATCGCCGCCGCTCAGCCGGGCCGCATCCACGGCGTCCGGATGGGTCTCTGCCAGCGTCTGGGCCAGCGGGTCGTCGTCCGCATCCACCGTTTCCGGTGCCTCCGGCATCCGTTCCCACGGCGGCTTGGCCGCCTCCGCAGCCGCCTTGGCCTCGGCCGCAGCTTTGGCCTTGGCGGCGGCTTCCGCCTTGGCCTTCGCCGCCGCTTCGGCCGTGGCTTTTTCGGCGGCCTCGCTGTCAGCCTCGCCGCTTGGGCCCGTGTCCTCGCCGGGGGCGGGCTTGGAGGGCTCCTCTACCGGCTCCTCTACCGGCTCCTCTACCGGCTCCCCTACTGGCGCTTTTGGAGGCTTCCCTTCGGGAGGCTGCCGTTCGTCCTGGTCGCTCATGCGCTCTGGCCCACCAGCAGCCGCTCGCGTTTTACGTCGATCACAGAGGCCCGGTCGATCTTGCGTTGCAGATGCAAAAGACCCCAGAGCAGCGCCTCGGGACGCGGCGGGCAGCCGGGCACATAGACGTCCACCGGGATCACTCGATCGACTCCCTGGGTGACGGCATACGTTCGGTAAGGGCCGCCACAGGTCGCGCAGGCGCCCATGGCGATCGCCCACTTGGGCTCGGGCATCTGGTCCCAGAGCCTGCGGACGATCGGCGCCATCTTCTCGGTCACCGTGCCGGCGACGATCATCAGGTCGCTCTGGCGCGGGCTCGCCCGGAAGACCTCGGCCCCGAACCGGGACATGTCGTGCCGCGGGTCGAGCACCGCCATCATCTCGATGGCACAGCAAGCCAGCCCGAACTGCATCGGCCAGATGGCCGAGCGGCGCGCCCAGTTGAAGAGCTTGTCGTAGGTCGTGGTGAGGATGTTGGCGTTGATGGAATCGCTCGCCGTCATGTAATCCCCAAGACCCGGAGGGCTACGCCCAGTCGAGGGCTCCCCGGTTCCACACGTAGACGTAGCCGACGACGAGGATGGCCAGAAACACCATCATCTCGATAAAACCGAACAGCGCGAGCTTGTCGAACATCACCGCCCATGGGAACAGAAAGACGGTCTCTACGTCGAAGATGACAAAGAGCACCGCGATCAGGTAGTAGCGGATCGAGAAGCGGTGGTCGTGCGCCAAGGAATCGGCCTCGTTGCCACACTCGTACGGGTCCGCGTTGGTGCGCCCCCGGCCGCCGTGGCGAAAAAGCTTCGCCGCCATCAGGGTCACGATCAGAAAAGCGATCGCAACGAGCACAAAGACGAGGATCGGTACGTAGTTGACCATTGGGATCGCAGGCTGCGCGATGCTCGAAAAACCCTGCTCGGAGGCGCTGCAATTGTACTCAAGGCAAGGGGGGTGTCAAGAAATGAGCTCGGGTGGCAGAACCTGGCTGCCTTCGATGTCGCGCGCCTGCACCAGGACACGAATCTCCTCACCCATCCCCTCGAGATCGAGAAGGGCCATGGCCTCGGCCCGCACGGCCGGCGCCTCCGACTCCAACCCTCCCAGCAGCCCGAGGGCGACCAGCCAAGCCGCCTGACGCGTCAGGACGACGGTCTCCAGCCCGGCCCTTTCTCCCTCGTCGATCAGGGCCGAGAAATCCACGTGGGCGGTCAAATCCTGCTCGCCGATCGAGACAAAGGGGTTGCGGTGTACCCGGTGGCGCCGGTAGCACGCCAGGGTCCCGTGCCGCCGCACCCGGGCGTCCAGAAGGCGCTCGTTCTCGAAACCGTAGTCGAAGGTCACCAGAAGCCCTCGCTCGAGGGTGTCGGCGAGCTCCCGGTAGAGCGGCCTCCACCCCGGAGCCAAGTCCGCGACCTGGCCCACTTCCAACTTCTGGACGTCGCCTCCGACCAGCGCTTCGAGCTCGCCGCTCGAGAGATCGCCGACCTGCCATTCGAGATCGCCGCTCGACGACAAGCCGACCCACATCTCACCCAGGCCGTTTTCGCGCCGGATCAGCCGGTGCACCGGCAAGGCGTCGAAGAGCTCGTAGGAAAAAACGAGACCGCGCACGCGCCGCCGGGCGTGCTCCAGACCGTCGAGACGGTGAACACCGGTCGGAACGGGCCGGGGGATCCGATCCCAGGCCAGAAGCCGGCCGCTGACGGGTTCGCCCACCGCCTCGACAACCGCGGCAAGGTGTCCGGCGGTTCCATACCCCGCCTCGAGATACGACGCGCCCTCACCAGGGTCGATCACCTGATTCAAACGCGCCATCAGCCGCGCGGTCGTGCGCGCAAACAGCGGCGAGAGGGTCGAGCCGGTGACGTAGTCGCCCCGCTCGCCGATCGCCAGCTTCTCGCGGTTGTAGTAACCGCCATCGCCGTAGAGGGCATCCTCCATGAAAGCGGCAAACGGGATGGGACCCTCGGCGCGAATCCGCTCTTTGATCTTCCCCTCCGCTCTTGTCACCAGGCGAGTATAGAGACGCGCGGGCTCTACCGTGTCCACTTGTCTCTACTTCCACCACGCGCTGCTAGAATCGCGTCAATGGCACAACCCGCGCTCGCGGAGTCCCTTCCAACGTCGAGCCGACTCTGCGAGCTCGTCGACTCGATGGCCGGTCAACCGGTCATCCTGTGCGCCGACCTGGTCGCCGACCGGTTCATTACCGGCACACCCAAGCGCATCAGCCGCGAGGCGCCGGTGTTGATCCTGCAGCACGAGCAGGATGAGCTGGTGCCGGGCGGCGGGGCCAACGCGGTGGCCAACGTCGCCGCGCTCGGCGGCCGGCCGTTGCCGCTCGGCGCGGTTGGCACCGACGCCAGTGGTTCCCAGCTCTTGCAGTGGCTGGAGGAAAGTGGTGTGCCCACAGAAGGCATCGCGCGGGTCGACGGCTACCGCACGCCGACCAAGACACGCGTCCTGGGCGGCGGCCGCCACTCGATCAAGCAGCAAATCGTCCGCTTTGACATCGAAGACCAACTCGACTTCGACCAGGCGATCGCGGATCGCTACTCTGCGGCTCTCGAAGCCTGGAAGGGACGCGCCCGACTCGCCGTGCTCTCGGACTATGGCTACGGCGCCGTCCGGCCCGCCCAGGTCGGCGAGCTCCGCAAGGCGCTTGCCGGCGACGGTATCGTGCTCTGCGACAGCCGCTACCGGCTGGCGGATTTTGCCGGCGTCGACGGGGCGACGCCCAACGAGGAGGAAGCGGAGAGCCTGGCCGGTGAGCGGCTGGATGACGGCCGCGATCGGCTGCTAGCGGCGGGCCGGCGCCTGCGCGAGTCGATGCGCACCGGGTTTGTCCTCATCACCCGGGGGAGTTGCGGCATGACGCTCTTTGAAGCGGATCGCGCGGCCCACATCCCGACCCACGGTTCGGACCAAGTCGCCGACGTGACCGGCGCCGGCGATACGGTCATCGGGACCTTCGCCCTGGCCCTGGCCGCCGGCGGGACACCGCTGGAGGCCGCGCTGCTCGCCAACTATGCCGGTGGGATCGTGGTTCACAAACTGGGTACCGCCACCACCGACGCGACCGAGCTCAAGATCGCGGTCGAGAGCGACCCGCTGCCGCTCAACGAGGTCTCGTGGGACAGGTTCTGAGCGACCGCGAGCTTGCCGCGCGCCTCGACGAGAAGCGGCGGCAGGGCTCGACTGTGGCGCTGGCCAATGGGCACTTCGATCTGCTGCACGTCGGCCATCTGCGGTATCTCCGGGCCGCTTCCGAAGAGGCGGATCTCCTGGTCGTCGCCCTCAACGACGACGCCTCGGTCGAGCGTCTCAAGGGGGCCGGCCGGCCGATCGTGCCGGCCACCGAGCGCGCCGAGCTTCTGGCGGCGCTCGAACCGGTCGACTACGTGGTGGTGTTTGAAGGCGACTCCCCCGCCGAGCTGCTCGCGACGCTCAAGCCGCACGTGCACTGCAAGGGCACCGACTACGGAACGCCGGAGAAAGTGCCCGAGTACGAAACGGTTCGCGGCTACGGCGGCCGCACGGTGCTGGTCGGCGACCCCAAAGACCACGCCACCAGCGAACTGATCGCGAAGATCAAGAAGCTGTAATTCGCAGCCCGGTCAACCTCGTCGCTTTGCGAGGCTCGGCCGGAGTCTCCGCAGGGCAGTCTCCTCAAGAAAGACCGCGCGCAGCTCGGACTCCGCAACCTAGAGGCGCGCGCTTCGGTTTCCCTCGCGCCGAATCGAACTCGGACTCCCGACACCTTGCAATGCGCTCGGTCAAACGGCCCTGATGGAGCCTCCGGCCAAGCCTCGCAAATGGGACCTCCCGACGTACTGGCTGAGAAACGCCAGGCCGCGGGTCGCTCTCCAACCCCTGGGCCCTCGCAGCTTCGTCGTCTAGGATGACGCCGTGGTGGACGCGCCGCGCATTCTTCTGATCCGTACCAGCGCCCTGGGCGACATCGTGCACGCGCTGCCGTCCCTGATGGCCCTGCGCCGTCACCTTCCCAAAGCCCACATCGGCTGGGTGGTCGAAAAGGCCTTTGCGCCGCTGCTCGAAGACCATCCCGATCTGGACCAAGTGCTACCCGTCGACATGCGGGGCTGGCGGCGGAGGCCGTTCGCCGCCGGGACCTGGCGCGGGGCGGGCCGAGCTCTGGCCGAGATCGACCGTTTTGGCGCCGAGATCGCTCTCGACCTGATGGGCAACTACAAGGGCGTCCTGATCGCCACACTCGCGATGTGCGATCGCCGCATCGGCCTTGCCCGCGAGTGGCGACGCGAGCCCGCCAGCGCGGTGTGGCTGAACGAAAGGGTCGCGGCCCGCGGACCGCACGCCGTCGAGCACGCCCTGTCGGTGGCCGAATCGTTGGGCCTGCCTTCCGAGCCGCCCGATTTCGGTGGCGAACGACTGGGCTCCCGTTGCCGCGAGGAACCGAACAGCCCGACGGACGGATCGGTGGTCCTCCACCCCGGCACCGGCTGGGCCAACAAGACCTACCCGCCGGAGCGCTGGGGTGAGGTCGTCCGCCGCATCGCCGAGGAGACCGGCCACGAGACCGCGGTCTCGGCCGGTCCGGGCGAGTCACATCTGGCCGATCTCGTGATCGCTTCGAGCGATGGCCACGCCCACCGGCTCGGTGACCTTCCGCTCCCCCATTTTGTCGAGCGGTTGCGGCGCGCCGATCTCGTCCTCGGCGGTGACACCGGCCCGGTCCACCTCGCCCACGCGCTGGGAACGCCGGTGCTCGCGGTCATGGGCCCGACCGATCCGGAGCGCAACGGCCCGTACGGGGCTCCCGAGAAAGCCTTGGTCCACCGGCTTCCCTGCAGCTTCTGTCACCAGCGGCTGGATTCGGTCAAGGCCTGTCTCCTGGAGATTCCCGCCGAGACCGTGGCGGCGCGGGCGATCGCGCTTCTGACCTGAGTGCAAACCCCAGAGCGAGCCGCTTCACAGCAGGTATTCGGGGGAACTCATATAATCCGCGTCGACCCGTACCCGGCATCGCGGCCGCCGAACGGCGAACCAGCGTGAGATCCGGTCGAGTCGAAAAAAACATGGCCAGCGTAAACCGAATCGGAGAGATGCTCGTCCAGGCCGGCAAGATCAGCCAGGACCAGCTCAACGAGGCCCTGGCGCTCCAGCAAAGCGAGGGGGGCCGGCTCGGGACCCATCTGGTCAACAAGGGCTTTCTGGAGGACGAAGAGCTCGTCGAGTTTCTCTCTCAGCGGTACGGGGTTCCCGCGATCAACCTGAGCGAGATCGAGATCGACGAGTCGATCATCAAGATCATCCCGCCCGACGTGGCCCGCAAGTACACCATCCTGCCGGTCTCCAAGGCGGGCGCCAAGATCACCATCGCCATGGTCGATCCGACCAACGTGTTCGCGATGGACGACATCAAGTTCATGACCGGCTACAACGTCGAGCCGGTGGTGACGTCGGAGTCCGCGCTGCGCGACGCGATCGACCGGTACTACGGCTCGACCCACTCGATCGAGCTCAAGAAGGTGATGGAAGACATCGCCGAGCCCGATGCCGAGGACGTCGAGGTCCTGGACGAAGAGGAAGACCTCGATCTCGCCGAGCTCGAGCAGCAGTCCGAGGAAGCGCCGGTCGTCCGCCTGGTCAACATCATCATGACCGACGCCATCAAGCGCGGCGCCTCGGACATCCACATCGAGCCCTACGAAAAAGAGTACCGGGTGCGCTACCGCATCGACGGTCTGCTCTACGAAATGATGCGGCCGCCCCTGAAGCTCAAAGAGGCGATCACGAGCCGCATCAAGATCATGGCCAAGCTCGACATCGCCGAGAAGCGCCTGCCCCAGGACGGCCGCATCAAGATCAAGACCAAGCTCGGTAACAAGATCAAGGACCTCGATTTCCGCGTCTCGGTGCTGCCGGCGATCTTTGGCGAGAAGATCGTCATGCGTCTGCTCGACAAAGACAACCTGATGCTCGACATGACGCGGCTGGGCTTCGAGGAAGATTCGTTGCGCCGGTTCGAGCAGGCCATCTTCCGTCCCTACGGCATGGTCCTGGTGACCGGGCCGACCGGCTCGGGCAAGACCAATACGCTCTATTCCGCGCTCCAGCGCATCAACACCCCGGAAGTCAACATCATGACCGCCGAGGACCCGGTCGAGTTCAACCTCGCCGGGATCAACCAGGTCCAGATGAAGGAGCAGATCGGTCTCAACTTCGCCGCCACCCTGAGATCGTTCCTGCGCCAAGACCCCAACATCGTGCTGGTCGGAGAGATCCGCGACTTCGAGACCGCCGAGGTGGCGATCAAGGCGGCCATGACCGGGCACTTGGTGCTCTCGACGTTGCACACCAACGATGCGCCGTCCTCCATCAACCGTTTGATGAACATGGGCATCGAGCCCTTTCTGGTCGCCAGCTCGGTCCATCTGGTGGCCGCCCAAAGGCTGGTCCGCCGGATCTGCTCGAACTGCAAGGAGCCCTACGAGGTCCCGGGGCAGGCGCTGACCAACATCGGCTTCGACAAAAATGAAGTCAAGTCGTTGCAGCTCTTCCGGGGCCGCGGGTGCGACGTGTGCAGTGGAACCGGCTACAAGGGTCGGGTCGGCCTCTATGAGGTCATGGAGGTCGACGAGGAGGTTCGCGAGCTGATCCTCTCGGGCGCCAGCGCCTATGAGCTCCGCGCCAAGGCGCTGGAGAACGGCATGATCAGCCTGCGTGGCAGCGGCCTCCAGAAGATCCGCGAGGGCGTGACCTCGATCGACGAGGTCATCCGCGAGACGGTCGGCTAGCTCGGACACGGACTCCGCCGAGAGCGGCGCGAGCCGCCCCGCCCTGGCACTTTCACGCCCGCGACGCTACGCCCGGCTGTCCCAAAGGACCTCGTCCACAGCCTTGCGCCGGTTCTCCGCCCGCGCCATGACAAACAAGAGATCCGAGAGCCGGTTGAGGTAGCGGACCACAAACTCGCCGACCGCCTCCTCTCGGACCAGGGTCACCACGCGACGCTCGGCGCGGCGGCAGACGGTTCGCGCGACGTGCAGATGGGCAGCGGCCGGCGAGCCGCCGGGCAGAATGAAGTTCTCGAGCGGTCCGAGCTCTTCGGAGAGCTCGTCGATCCGACGCTCCAGTGCTTCGACGTGGCGTTCTTCGATCCGGGGCACCGCCAACGCCTGTTTGTCTTCCTCGAGGACGCACAGGTCCGACCCCAAGTGGAAAAGCTCGTTGCGGATCGGTTTGAGCGCGCGGGCCAACCCGTCGTCGATCCCGGCCGCGACCACCACGCCCAGCACCGAGTTGAGCTCGTCGACCGTTCCGTAAGCCTCGATCCGCGCCGAGTCCTTTGGCAGCCGCTGGCCGCCGGCGAGGGCGGTCTCGCCTTGGTCGCCGGTACGAGTGTAGACCTTGGTGATTCGGGGCATTTAGCAGCCTCATCGGAGTCTAACCCGCTGGGCGCGCGCCGTGCCGCTGGCTCGCGCCTATAGACCGAAACTCCGCTGGCCGCTCTTCGTAGATAATCATGAAGAGGAGGTTTGCCATGCTCGAGCTGATCGTTCTCCTGACCCTTGCGGCGCTTGCCATCGGCGCCGTTGCGCTTGTGGGCTTTCTCTTCAAGATCGTCTTCAAGGTCGCCTTGATCCCGGTGTGGATCGTGCTCGGCCTGCTGAAGATCGTCCTGGGAATCGTCGCCGCCGTGCTCGGGCTGGCGGTGGCGATTCTCGGGCTCGTCTTTTTGCCTCTGGCCTTTGTGCTGTTTCTCGTCGTCGGCCTGCCGCTCCTTGCCCTTGCCGGGCTCCTGGGTCTCGGCTGGACCGCCATAGCGGCCTAGCACTCGCCTGGCTAGAATCGGGCTCGATGCCCCCGGCGCTCGTTGCCCGACTCTCTATCTATGGCTGCGTCTTGGGGTCGCTACTGGCCTGCGGTGACCGGCAATCCGCGGACCGAAAAAGCGTATCCGACGCTCACCGGCGCCAATCATCGCTCTGGGGCGCGAAGGGCGAGCTGTGGGCTACGACAAGCCGGCTGCCGGACTTCTCCCAAGCCGGCTACGGGGCTGGAATCGCACCGCCTGAGGTCCCGGTTGCCGTCAACGTTCGAGACTTTGGCGCCGCCGGCGATGGCGTCACCGACGATAGTCGCCCCTTCGCGGCGGCGCTCGCGGCGGCGCGCGACGGCGCCGTGCTCATCCCCGCGGGCCGTTACCGGCTGCGTAGGGTGCTCCAACTCGATCGAAGCGGTTTGGTCCTGCGCGGGGCGGGTTCCGACGAAACCGTTCTCTTTTTTGACTTGCCGCTCTATGAGGTGCTCGGCAAAGGTCCTTTCGGCGGTCCGTTCGGATGGGCCTGGGGCGGAGGTTTCATCTGGGCTCGAGGCGAGTTCAAGGAGGGGGCCGCTCTGGCGAAGATCTCCGCGGAGGCCCGCCGCGGCGACCGCAGCCTGCGGCTCTCCTCGACTCGGAAGCTCGCGCCCGGCCAGTTGGTGCGCTTAGCGCAAAGCGAGGGCGATGGCTCGCTCACCCTCCATCTTCACAACAATCAGCCGCTCAACGGAAGGTGCTGGGTCGATATCCCGGGGTTTCGCTCGATCGACTGGGTATTTAGGATCGACCGGGTAGAGGGCAACGAGGTCCACCTCGACCGGCCGCTGCGTGTTGACGTCAGAATGAGCTGGCAGCCCGAAATCTTGCCCTTCCATCCCACAGTCGAGGAAATCGGTGTCGAGGATCTGAAGATCGAATTCCCACCCACCGAGTACAACGGCCACCACAACGAGCCTGGTTACAACGCGGTCTACTTCAATGATGTTCACAATGCCTGGGTGCGCAATGTCGTGATCGAAAACTTCGACACTGCGATCTCTTTTTGGCATGTCCGCTACTCGAGCGCCGCCGGTATTCGGCTGACCGGCCGAGGTGGACACTACGGGATCAACCTCGGCGCATCGCAAGACTCCTGGGTGACCGACTTTGTCCTCGAGAACGTCTCGCAACACGACCTGTCGGTGTCCAACCTGGCCAACGGCAATGTCTTTTCGAACGGCAAGGGGGTCGACATCAATTTCGACCACCACCGGGGGGCAGCCTACGAAAACTTGTTCTCCAACATCCACGTCGGCGAGTCCTGGCGACGCAATCGGCTATGGGATTCGAGCGGAACGCCGACCGGCCACAACACCGCCGCGCGGGAGATTTTCTGGAACATCCGCCCGCGGGTCTCCACCAAGTGGATTCCGGCTTGGCCCCAGATGAGTATCATCGGTCCGATCCGTCATAAGGACCCAAAAAAAGACACTCTCGAAGACCTCTTTGTCGAGCCGGTGCGTCGTCTTCTGCCGGCGGACCTCCATAAAGCACAGCGAAAACGGCTGGGGCAAGGCGGAGGCTCGCAGGGATGAGAGAAACGGCTGGATGGCTCGCCAACTCGGCGGCGCTGGTTCTGCTGGCCTGCTCCACCTCGGATCCGGAAGCCGCCCGCGGTCGCTCGACTCGCTCGGAGGAACCGGCTCCTCCAGTCATCCAACTCCTGCGACAGTTGCGCCCGAACCGGGTGCAGCCGCCTGAGGACAAAAAGGACGACTGGCCCGAACAGGCCAGGCCGAGCCGCATCGTCCGCCGTGCGCTGAGGCCCCATATCGCGCGCGTCGCGCTCGAAGAGAAAACAGGTGTCGTATCAGAGCGCAAGTCCCTATTCGGCCTTGCCGGCACCGTTTTTCGCTTCCAAGTCACTTTAGACGGTCCCGCCTCGCTCCGATTCGGTATCGGTTCTCCGGGACGCGTGTCCAGCGATAGACCCGTCCGCTTTGTCGTCCGCGTCGGGGGTCCGGGTCGGTCACGCGTCGTCTTCGAGCGTGAGGTTCGAGAACCGGGCTGGATCGACATCGCGGTACCGTTGCCCGCATCGCCGGGCGAGATCGTGGCACTCCGGCTGGAGTCCTCGGCCGAGGACGCGGGGGCTTGGGCGGCATGGTCGTCGCCCGAGATCGCGTTCTCAAACCGTCCACCCCGCGCCCCGGGGGATCTAGACGTTCTTCTGGTGAGCCTCGACACATTGCGCGCCGACCGACTCGGCTGCTATGGATACGACCGTCCAACGAGCCCGTTTCTAGACCGGCTCGCCGCTGATTCCTTCCGCTTTGCTACGACGGTGAGCGCCGCTCCCTGGACGCTGCCGGCTCACCGGGCACTCTTCACGGGTCTCTATCCGACGTCCCGAGCCGGCCGGAGCACGCGGCCTCTTGCCGACGTTCTATGGCGCTCCGGTTATCGCACCGAGGCTTGGACAGGTGGTGGAGCCGTGGATTTTCGTATGGGTTTCGGCCGCGGGTTCGACAGCTACCGAGTCGAGGATTGGATCCGCCACCCCAACCGTCTGGTCGAGGCTCTCACCCATGGCGGGAGTCACAAGCGGTTCGTCTTTCTTCACACCTACGAGCCCCACGACCCCTACATCCATACCGAGTTTGCGGCGAGTCTACCGTCCGGCCGCCTCGACGGTTACTTCGACCACCAGATGTGGATCG
Source organism: Candidatus Multivoradales bacterium (assembly GCA_965224065.1). Classification (GTDB taxonomy): domain Bacteria; phylum Acidobacteriota; class Thermoanaerobaculia; order Multivoradales; family JAHEKO01; genus JAOTZA01. Next base: position 3,129,393 of record CBDCYF010000005.1, on the reverse strand, counting down.
ACTTCGGCAAAACGCTTACAGCCGACGAGCGTCGATACATCGCAGCGCTCTACGACGGAGACGTTGCCTATACCGACCGGCGGCTTGGGGAACTGTTCGCGGAGCTGGACGCAAGCGGCACGCTGGAATACACGATCGTGGTCGTGACCTCGGACCACGGCGAGCAATTCTGGGAGCACGGTTCTTGGCGGCATGGTCAGAACCTCTACGACGAACAAATTCTGGTACCGCTGATCCTCTATCTTCCGTCTCGCTTGCGCGCAACGCTCGGGATCGAGGGGGTCGGCGTCATCGAGCAGCAAGTCCGGATGATCGACGTTTACCCGACACTGCTCGACTTGCTGGGGATCTCGGTCGATAAGAGTCCACAGGGGCGCAGCCTGGTGCCGCTTCTTCGGGGTGAGATGCTTCCACCCGTCGAAGCTCTCGCGGAGGGACTGAACGTGAGCAATACGGAAAGCAAGGCGATCCGCACGCGTGGCCACAAGTTCATTCGCTCACGCGCCGTTGGACCGGGCACGGACGCGACCGCCTTCATCGACGAGCTTTTCGAACTGGGTCCCGATCCCCGAGAGCTCAACGATCTGAGGCGGGAACGCCACGAACTGGCTGCCGAGCTCGCCCGGCAGCTCGAGGCGCTCACCTCGGGAGCGTGGACCAAGGGGGACACCCCTCTCGACCAGCGAGAGTTGGATCCTTCACTCGAGCAACAACTGCGAGCTCTAGGGTATCTCGGGAGTTGACGCCTCGACGGATGCGCCGACTCGAAAGAGCGCTGCGATGGGCCCTGGCTCTCGGCCCGGTCGCCGGTCTGGCCTCCGTGCTGGTGTCTTGCGGTCCGTCCGAACCTCCGCCGCCACGAGCGGCGAGTCACCTGGTGCTCGTGACGATCGACACGCTGCGCGCCGACCACGTCGGCGTCTACGGCGGCGACGTCGAGACCCCGCACCTCGACCGGCTGGCGCGCGAGGGCGCGATGTTTCAACGCGCCTCGGCCCACAGCCCCCTCACCCGCCCCTCGCACGTCTCGATGATGACCGGCCGGCTGCCCACGCGTACCGGGATCCGGGAGAACGTCACCCCGGCGGTGGTGGGCGACATGCCGGTGCTCGCCGAGACGCTCCAGGGTGCAGGCTTTCGCACCGCGGCGTTTGTCTCCTCGGTCGTGCTGTCCTCGGTCTCCGGCCTTGACCGGGGCTTTGAGGTCTATTCGGACGACTTTCCGGCCGACCCGACCGATCCGGCGGCGGCGGCCTTTCTGGGAAGCGCGCAGCGGGTCGGGGACCGGACCCTGGCCGAGGCTGTCGGTTGGCTCGGGGAGCGCACCGCGGCCGAGCGTTTCTTTCTGTGGCTTCATCTCTACGATCCCCACGACCCCTACGAGCCGCCCGAGCCCTATGCCTCCCGCTACGCGGAGCGTCCCTATGCCGGCGAAGTCGCCTGGAGCGACGAGCTCGTCGGCCGTCTGTACGCTGCTCTGTCTTCGCACGGCTTGGAAGAAGACACCCTCCTCGCGGTGACGTCCGACCACGGCGAGGGGTTGGGAGATCACGGCGAAACGCTCCACGGTTTTTTTGTCTACGAGACCACTCTGCATGTCCCGCTCCTGATCGCGGGCCCGGGGGTACAGCCGGGAACCGAGATCGAGCGCGTCACCGGGCTGGTCGATCTGTTCCCCACCCTGCTCGACCTGATGGCGGTTCCCGTACCCGCAACCGACCGGCCCGACGCTGTCAGTCTGGCGCCGGCGTTGGCGGGCGGCCCCGAGCCCGATGAGAGCCCACTGTACGCCGAGAGCCTGGTGGCCCTGCTCCACTTTGGCTGGAGTGACCTTCGGGTCGCCCGGCAGGGCCGGTGGAAGTACATCCAGGCGCCCCGCCCCGAGCTCTACGATCTCGAGACCGACCCGGGAGAGATCGACAACTTGCTGACCCGTGGGCGGCCCGCCGAGGCCCGCGAGCTGCGCCGCACGCTCGAGGGATTTCTCGACCAAGAGCGGCAGGCCATCCAAGAAAACCCCTCCGGCTCGGTTTCCGAGGACCTGCTGGAGCAGCTCGGCGCCCTGGGCTATCTGGGCGGGGCCGCGCCCGCCGAGACCCCGACGCCGGGCGCCGACCCAAAAGACAAGATCGGGGATTTTCGGTTTGCCAACGACCGGATGCGCCGCGGGCTCGATGCGCTGCACGCGGGCCGTTTTGCAGCGAGCGCCGGCCTCTTCGAGGAGATCCTCGAGCGTGGGATTGAAAGCGCCGAGATCCATCTCTATCTCGGCAAGGCCCTTTCGGGCTCGGGCCGGTTGGATCGGGCCGCCGGACACTACCGGGAAGCGGTCGAGCGCACGCCATCGTATGCCAGCGCCTGGCTGGGACTGGCGGACGCTCACGCGCGCTTCGGTGACCCGGAGTCGGCGCTCGAAGTGTTGCGGGAAGCCCGCGCCGTGTTGCCGGCAAACGGCTCGCTTCCGCGCGAAGAAGGCCGGATCCTGCGCCTGCTCCGCCGCCCGCGGGAAGCCGCCGCCGCCCTCCGGGACGCGATCCGGCTCGAGCCCGACGACGCCTTTGCGCACGCCGCGCTCGGCGAGGCAACACGCGATCTAGGGGATCTGACTGAAGCGATCGGGTATCTCGAGCGTGCCGTCGCGCTCGACCCCCAGACGGCAGGCTACTGGAACGCTCTCGGCATGACTCTGGGTGGAGCCGCTCGTCTGGCCGAGGCCGAAGGTGCCTTTGCGCGCGCGCTCTCTCTCGATGCCTCGAACCACCGCTATGCCTACAACATGGGACTCGCGCTGCTGCGGCTCGACAGGCCCGCCGAGGCCAGACCCTACTTCGAGCGCACACTCGAGCTCGAGCCACGATTCGATCCGGCCCGGGAGCGGTTGCGCGAGATCGGCGCGGCGCGGTAGGCCTGCTAACCTCGGCCACTCCCACTCGCCGGCTCGAATCGGAGGATCGAAATGGAGGACCACCTCAACCGCTTCAACCGCTGCGGAGTTCGCGGCTTCGCCCTGGCGACCGTCTTGGCCGCCAGCTTGAGCGTCCCGGCCGAAGCCTCCGTCCCGAGTCCCGAGTCGGTGCTCGGCCATCGCGTCGGTGACGACTTTTTTCTCGCCACCTACGATGAATCGATCGACTACTTCCGGCAGCTTGCCGCTGCCAGCGACCGGGTCGAGCTGGTCGAGATCGGCAAGACCTCGTTTGGCCGCGATTGGTTTCTCGCAATCATCTCCTCGCCAGAGAACCTCGCCAACTTGGAGCGGATTCGCGAGATCTCGCAGCGACTCGCCCACCCCGAGAACCTGAGCGACGAGGAGGCCCGCAAACTGGCGGCCGAGGGACGCGCGGTCGTCCACATCGACGGCGGGCTGCATTCGACCGAGGTGGCACACGCCCAGCACACCATCCAGCTCGCCCACGACTTGGCGACGGAAGACTCCGACCCCGAGATCCTGGCGATTCTCGACAGCGTCGTGCTGCTTTTGTGGCCATCGATCAACCCCGACGGGCAGAACATCGTCGTGGATTGGTACCGCTCCAACCTCGGCACGCCCTACGAGGTCGCCCCGGTGCCGCGGCTCTACCAGAAGTACGTCGGACACGACAACAACCGTGACGGCTACATGCTCAATACCCTGGAGTCGCGGGTGACGACTCGCGTGGTCCGCCACTGGGAGCCGCAGATCCTCTACAACCACCACCAGACCGCGCCCTTCCCGGCGCGCATCTGGATCCCGCCTTTTGCCGAGCCGATCTCGGAATTCGTCCATCCCCTCATGTGGCGCACCGTCAACCTGGTCGGCATGTCGATGGCCCAAGCGCTCGAGGAGCGCGGGCAGCGTGGCGCGGTGCACATGGGCACCGGCTTTGACAACTGGTACCCCGGCTTTCTCGACCACGCCAACAATTTCCACAACATCGCGGCGTTTCTGACCGAGACCGGGCTGTACCGGTTTGCGACACCGCACTTCTACACCATCGAGGATTTCCCCGAGCGGCAGAGGGACCTTCGGCCCCGTTCGCTCTATTCGAGCCCCTGGAAGGGTGGCTGGTGGCGTCTGCGCGACGCGGTGGACTACATGCTGACCGCTTCGATCTCGGTGCTCGACGTCGCCGCCAAGTTCAAAGAGGACTTGCTGTTCAACCGCTACCAGGCCGGGCGCGACGTGATGGCTCACTACCGAGACAACCCTCCGTTTGCTTACGTGGTGCCGCAAAAACAGCGCGATCCGGTGGCCGCCGCCGAGCTGCTTCGGCGGCTGGCGTTCAACGGCGTCGAGATCCACCGGCTGACGCAAGAAACCCTCATCGAGGGCCGCGATTTTCCGGCGGGAAGCTGGGTGATCCCCATGGATCAGCCGTTCGCCAACTTTGTGCGACAGCTCTTTGCGATCCAGAACTACCCCGATCTCCGCGAGTATCCGGAGGGACCGCCCGACCAGCCCTACGACGTCGCCGGCTGGACGCTTCCCTACCAGATGGACGTGCGCGTGATCGCGGTCGAGTCGCCGCTCGAGTCGGCCGTCCGCGGCCAACTGACGCCTGCGGTCGCAAAACCGCTCGGGTGGGCCGAAGACACCGAGGATGCCTCCACGTGGGACACGCCACTCGGCGTCGGCTTCGACAGTCACCCGGTGGCGGCGGCCATCGCTCCGGCGGCGGGGCGGAGCCATGGGTCCGGGGCGAGCTTGCTCCTCGACCCGGCGCAAAACAACTCGTTCCGCGCCGTCAACCGAGCCTGGTCCGAGGGCGCCACGGTCTCGTTTCTCCCGGGGACCGCCGGGAGCGGCGGCGAGGGCGGATCGGGCGGAGCTTACTTGGTGACGGGTCTCTCGGATCCGGATCGGCTGATCGAAGATCTGCGCCTCGACGCCGAGCGGACCGGCCGCCGCGGACGTCGTGTGAGCCGCCCCAGAATCGGTCTTTACCGCCCTTGGCAACCGAGCATGGACGAAGGGTGGACCCGCTGGCTGCTCGAGCGCTTTGGCTTTTCCTTCGAGAACGTCTACAACACCGATATTCGCGCCGGCGATCTCGGCGAACGGTTTGATGTTCTCGTGATCGTCGACATGAGCTCCCGTCACATTCTGGAAGGCTACGAGAAGGGCAAGGTGCCGCCCCGCTATGCCGGTGGCATCGGCCGCAACGGCGCACGCCATCTGGAGAGTTTTGTACGAGGTGGAGGAACGCTGGTGACCCTCAACCGCGCCAGCCTCTTCGCCATCGAGAGCTTCCACCTGCCGGTCGAAAACGTGGTCCAAGACCTCGAGCGCACCGAGTTCTTTCTGGGCGGCTCGCTGGTGGAGATGGAAGTCGACCCGAGCCACCCGGTGATGAGCGGTATGCCGTCGCGCGCCAAGGTCTTTGTCGGCCGCAGCCCGGTGTTTGCTCCGGCCGATGGGTTCGAAGGCTCGGTGCTGGCGAAGTACCCGGCCTCCGGGTCCCCCCTGCTTTCCGGCTATCTACTCGGCGAGGAGCACTTGCAGGGCTATGCCGGGGCCCTCGACGTTCGACACGGTGACGGCCGGGTTGTTCTGCTCGGGATGCGGCCGCAATGGCGCGGCCAGCCCTTTGGCACCTTCCGTATCCTGTTCAATGCGGCGTTGTTCTCGACGGAGGTCGCGGCGGCGGCTCCGAACAACCCCGATTTCTGGAGCCCGCCGGAAGAAAAGGCGGAAGACGCGGCGGCGGCCAAAGAAGGCGATTCCGAACACTAGGCCTGCGTGGCAAACGCCACCGACAGTTCAACGGTCACCCATGCGGCTGGCAGAGTCGCCAGGCGCTTCAACCCGGGCCCATCGCCTCTCTTACGCTGAAGCGGCTGGCGCCCCTGCCGGCCGTTTGGACCGGCGCCCCTGCCGGCCGACACCGGGCGGGGGCAAGCCCCGCCCCTACATCTTCGATTCCGGCGGACGCACCCGTATCAACGGTGAACCCCTTGTTCCGGCGAACACCGCCGACCCGGACAGGCACCCCCCACCGATAGCGGCAACCCCTTTGTAGGGGCCGGGCTTGCCCCGGCCCTGCCCCTACCGGGAAAAGGGGAGAGTCCCTTTTTTCGACTGTTTTCTTCGCCCGGTCCAAAAAGAAGGCCGCGCCCCCCGAGGGCGCGGCCTTGCAAAATCCGGTCTTCCCGTCGCCTAGAAGCGGAACTTGGCGCCCAACTGGACCCGGCGGGGCAGGACAAATCCATCGGGAAGCCCGAAACTGCTCGAGGTTCCGATCGAGCTCAGCTCGGACTGGTGAGCGTCATCATTGAGCAGGTTGAAAATGTCGGCGAAGATCGCCACGCTCATGTCGTTCTTCAGGTCGAAATCCTTCTGGACACGAGCATCCAAGAACATCGCCGACGGCAGCCGCCCAAAGGTGCCGCGTCTTTGACCCGGGATCCGGGTACTGAGGTTGGTCACCTCCCGCGGCACGTTCACCCGCCGCACTCGGTTGGCGCCGTCGCGATAGACAAAGTTGGACGATACTAGAAAACCCTTGGGGAGCTGGTAGATGAACTGGGCCTTGGCCTGCAGCGGCACGTCGCCCCGCAGCCGCCCGTCGCTGTTGACGAAATCGTTCGGGTTGCGCCCAAAGGTGCGGAACTGGAGCCCGCCACGCTGCTGTAGGCTCGAGCCACCCAGGCTGTCGGGCGTCCGTCCCTCGGATTTCAAATAGGTGATCGATCCGTTGAGCGACCAGTTGTTGGCCATCCGCCGGTTGACGCTGATCGAGGCCGCGTCGATGTCATTGTCCATCTCGGACCGGTTGGTGATCACAAAGAAACGGTCGCCGCCGACGAGCCGCAGTAACTCGATCGGGTTGCCCGTGGCGTTGGGATCTGCACCCGGGTCGACGACTCCATCCAGATCGTAGTCGCCATCGATCCAGGTGACCGTTTCGTAGAGGCCGCCGGTGTCGCGCCAGGCCGCAAAGTCGCGGCCGCGTTTGTTGACCAGACTCACGGTCAGCGCGGTGTTGTCGCCGATCTGGCGCTCGAGGGACAGGATCAGTTGATCGGTGCGCGGACTCTTGTAGTCGGGGTCGACCATTAGATTTGCGTTGTCGGTGAGCTGGAAGAGCTCGTCGAAGGTGCCCGTCTCCAAATCGTAGAAACCGCCAAAGATCGGTTTGATCGACGGTCCGATGACGTTGGCGAACTCGCCGGTGGCGATCGCCCGGTGATAGCGGCCGGCGTGGCCCTTGAGCAGGGTCCGGCCGTCCTGGGTGAGCTGGTAGTTGAAGCCCAGCCGCGGCGATACATACTCCCAGGTGTAGTGCTCGAACTCGGGGAAGGTCACCCCGGTCGGCTGTAGATTCTCATCCAGCTCGGCCTGCTGTTCGGAGAATGCCCGGTTGTCGTCGTAGCGCACCCCGAGGTTGAGCGTCAGACGCTCGTTGACCCGAACGGTGTCGTCGACAAAGAACCCGATGGCCTCGGTGTTGCCGCTATAGCTGAACGGCACCCGCGTGTAACCGTAGCCATAGGTGTAGCCCGGCCCATAGGTGAGGATGAGGTCGTTGTATCCGTAGAGCCCGCCGGCCGAGGATTCGTTGTACTGGACGCCAAACCGGAAGTCGTGGCTGCCGCCGAGAAAGTCGTCGGCCAGATGCGAGACCTTGGCGTTCAGGGTGCTGCGCTCGGGCTCGAGCTCGTAGAAGTAGTAGGCGCCGCCAGAGATAAAGCCCGTATCGAGGGCGTAAAAGCGCGGCAAGTCGCGGGGCTGGTTGGGGTCTCGCGGGCCAAAGCTGACGTCGCCATAAAAACCCGTAAACCGAACATCTAGCAACGTGTCGTCGGTCAAGACACCCGTATAGCCGATTGCCGGGGTCGGGGTCTTACCGGTCCGGAGCTCCGCGGTGCTGGCCGACGTGTTCAGACTCGGCGCGAACTCGGACACCGACTCGTCGAGGTTGTACGAAATCTGGATCTTGTGGCTCGGGTTGATCTGGAAGTTGAGCTTGCCGAAGAGCCGATCGAACTCGTCGACATCCGTACCGATCACGGGATCCACGCCAACCGCGGCGGAGGAATCTTCCTGACGCTGATAGGAGAGAAAGAACCAGGCCCTGTCCTGCGCCAGGGGACCGCCGATCTGGATCGAGTAGTCGGTGAAATCGTCCCGCTTGAACGGGAACCCGCCATCCTGCTCGGCGGTCGTGTTCGATTCGGTGAGCGAATCGGTCTGCTTGAAAACGTTGATGTCACCATGGAAGGTATTCGAGCCTTGACGGGTGACGATGTTGTAGACCGCCCCGGTCAAGTTGCCATACTCCGCCGGCGCGCCCAGCGACAGCACCTCGATCTCTTCGATGGTGTCGACGTTGAGCTCGGCGAGCTGCTCGTTGAAGAAGTTGTCGTTGACGTCGGCGCCGTCGATCTGAAACGAGTTCTCGTCATAGGACGAGCCAAAAACCATCGTCCGCGCACCGGCAAAACCAGTATCGCCCGCACGCAACGATCCCGGAGCGGCCGCTACCAGATCGTTGAAACTGCTCCGCGCCACCGGGGCCGATTCGACCCAGTCCCGGCCGTAGTTGACACCGACCTCGTTGGATTCGGTATCGATCACCGGGGCCTCGCCGACCACCGTGATGGCCTCGGTCAAGTCGCCAACCGTCATCTCGACGTCTTCGACGGTCGTCGCCCCCAACGCTACCCGCACCTTGCTGCGGTTCTGGGTGGAAAACCCGTCGAGCACAAAGCTCAGATCGTATTCACCGGGAGGCAGGGCTCGGAATCGATAGAACCCGTTGGCCGTGGTCACGGCGGTCTGGTTTCCCATGATCTTTTCGCCCGACAGGGTCACGGCGACTCCGGGGAGCACCGCCCCGCTGCCGTCCTTGACCGTACCGGAGATCTGACCGGTCACCCGCTGGGCCTCTGCGGCCGGGGTGAATGTCAGAAGGACGGCTCCGGCGAGCGCCATCATCACGATTCTGTCGATTTGCTTCATCATTGGCCTCCTCGTGGTTTGCTACGAGTCGTGGGAACCCACGCGAGGGCGCAGCGCAAGTTCAGTGCCAGACTTGCAGGCGTCCTCGCTCTCGCCTCAAAAAAGGTATTACCCACTCCCTCCTGTGGCCTCAGTATACGACTTGAACCAACGCATTGAACTTCCCAGCCCATATTATTGAAGTCGATGCCCGAGCGAACCGCCCACCGTCGCGCCCTCTCTACCCTAGAGCGAGCTCATCCCTCGGGACGTCCGACCTGGATCGGCGCGCGAGGCCGACCTCCGGTTCCGGGTCTCGTGGCCGTGTCGCGGTTGGCTTCCATCGCCATCGCCATCGCCATCGTCATCGTCATCGCCATCACCGCTGGCTGTGGTGGTCGTGAGGTGGCTCGCGAGCGCGCAGGCCGACCCGCGCGGCATCTCCTGCTGGTCACTCTCGACACTTTGCGCGCCGACTATCTCGGAAGCTATGGCCGCTCCGAAGCCCGGACACCGCATCTCGACGCTCTCGCTCGCCGCGGCACGCGGTTCGAGCAGGCCACCACGGTGACTCCACTGACCCTCCCCGCCCACTCCTCCCTTTTCACCGGCACCTACCCAGCCTTTCACGGCGTTCGCGACAACGGGGGTTTCTACCTCGGCGACGAGCACTCGCTGCTGGCCGAGGTGCTGGCCGCCTCCGGCTATCGGACCGGGGGCTTTGTGGGCGCCTTTGTGCTCGACTCGCGCTGGGGTATCGCCCAGGGATTCGAGCACTTCTACGATGAATTCGACCTCACCGAGTTCGACGACGCGGCGGGGATGGACGCGGTCCAACGCTCGGGCGCCGTGGTGGTCGACCACGCCATCGAGTGGCTCCAGGCCCAAGATGAGCGACCGTTTTTCGCCTGGGTCCATCTCTATGACCCACACACGCCGTACGACGCGCCGGAGCCCTACCGGTCGCGCTTTCCGGACACGCTTTCCGGCGCCTACGACGCGGAGATCGCCTGGACCGACGCCCTGTTCGGCCGCTTGATCGCCGCCTTGGAGGCCGATCACCGGCTGCAGGAGACCCTGGTGGTCGTCCTCGCCGACCATGGCGAGATGCTGCGCGAGCACGACGAGCTGACCCACGGGTTCTTTATCTACGACGCCGCGGTGCGCATTCCCCTGATCCTCGCCGGGCCCGGAGTCCCGGCCGGCGTGGTCCCGGACCAGGTCCGGATTCTCGACGTCATGCCGACGGTCCTGGCTCGTCTCGGCATCGAGCCCCCAACCGCCGTCCAGGGAGTGGACCTTTCGCCGCTGATGCGGGGTGAGCGTCTACGCCTCCTGGCGCACTCGGAGAGCTGGTTTCCGCGCTTCCACTACGGATGGAGCGAGCTGCTGTCGATCCAGGACGGCCGGTTCAAGCTCATCCGCGCACCCCGGCCCGAGCTCTTCGATCTTTCGACCGACCCGCGAGAGCTCGACAACCTGGCCGAGAGGAACCCGGAGCGCGTCGAGACCATGGATCGCGCCCTCGACCGGCTGCTGACCGAGGTCTCGAATCCGGACGCCGTCGCCGGTCCGCAACCGGTGGACGAAGAAACCACCCGCCGCCTCCAGGCTCTGGGCTATCTCGGCGGAGCCGCGGAGCGCAACCTCGAACGACCCGCGCGAGGCGACCCCAAGGACAAGATCGTCCTCTACAACCGGCTCAAGCAAGCCACCGCCGCCTCGGCCGCCGGCCGGCTCGACGAGGCAGTCCAGCACGTCGAGCAGGCCCTGGCCGAGGATCCCGAGATCGTGGAAGCCCACTTCTTGCTGGGCAACTTTCATCGCAAGGCGGAACGGTTCGAGACCGCCGTCACCGCCTATCGCAAGGCCCTGGAGCTGGACCCCGAGCACCGGGAGGCAATCTACGCCCTGGCGCTCGCCTACAAGGAGATGGACCGGCTCGACGAAGCGCTCACCGGGCTCGAACGGGCCGCTGCTCTGGACTCAAAGAACGGCAAGGTCATGTGGCAGAAAGCCGACGTTCTGATGCGTCAGAAGCGGCTGCCGGAGGCGGAGAAAGAGCTGCTGGCGGCTCTCGAGGCCGATCTGGACCGGCCCCGGTTTCTGCTCAAGCTGGGCGAGTGCTATCTGGAGATGAAGCGGCCGGCTGACGCGGAGCGGCGTCTTCGGGAGGCGCTGGCGACCAATCCCACGCTTCAGCGCGGCCAGTACACATTGGCGCTCGCGCTCGAGGAGCAGGGCCGGACCGCCGCGGCAATCGACGCCTATCGCGCCGAGCTCGCGACACACCCGGAGGCCTTTCGCGCCTCGTTCAACCTGGCCAAGCTCCTCCTGGCCGGGGGCGACCTGGCGGCCTCGGTCGAGTCTTTTCGCCGCGCCGTCGAGCTACAGCCCGATTTCGGGACCGGCCACCTTTACCTGGCCAAGGCCCTTCTCGACCTGGGCGAGCTCGACGAGGCCGCCGAAGCGGCGCGCACCGGGCTCGAGAAGCAGCCGGCGCCGGACATCGCCCCGCTCGGCCACTTTGTGCTCGCCGATGTCTATAGCCGTCAAGGGCGGGGCGACGACGCGGCGCGCGAGGCCGCCAAGGGCCGACGATTGGCGGCGGCCCAGACTGCCGGCGGTTAGCCCAGGACCTGAACCCGAAGCGTTCAGCTACGGTTCATCCCCGCTCGCGAAACTACCGGCACCGGTCTCTCGTTGTTCCTCTGTGAGGGGACAGCGTTGGTCTACCCATACGATCCCGAGTCCAGGAGCCGAGATGAACCCAGGTGCGCCATCGGTCTTGACCGCGTTTGCCCTTGTGGTCAACGCCCTCACCGTGCCACGCGCCGGACTGTCGATCCAAGACGTGTCCCGCGAGCTCGTGGCCGCCGTCGAGAGTCATCAGAATGGAGCGCCGGACGCCGGAGGCGAGCTCCGGCTCGTCGACGAATTGGGTCAACTGGGAGAGCGCAGCGCCATCGAATGGCTACCGGACTTCTGGGCGGCCTACCTCCTCACACAGATCACCACGAGCCATCCAGAGGACAGACGGCGGAGACTGGAGCGGGCGCAGAATCACTTGGACAGAGCACGGGAAAGAGCCGTCGAGGACCTGGCCGCTCCAATCTCCGACCTGCACGCTCTGCAAAGTCTCATCCATCGCCTCGCATCGACGCTTGCCGGAGACAACGCGGAACGGAAGCGGATCGAGGACCTGGAGAAGGCCGAGCTACAAAAAGCCTACGCCCTCGATCCCAAGAGCCCTGTGGTGATGGTTCATGCCGCAACCGATCTGATCCAAAAGGGCCGCGTCGAGAACGACTGGTCCATGGTCATGGGTGGCCTCGCTCTCTTGCATCAGGCCGACGAGCGTTTCGGCGCCGTCAGACAGCCCCGGGGCTTGACCTCCCATTACAACAGCGAGTGGACCCGGCCGTGGGTGGACTGGGTCCACAAGATGTACAAAGACGGATTCGGCGCCGAAGGGAGACTTGCGGGGCCGAGCCCGGGCTTGTGGCCCGGCGGGCCCCCGCCAGGGTTCGGCGGGGTGGCCGATGAACCCTCGCCTCAGCGCCCGGGCAGCGTCCGGGTCACCTCGGGAGCGGCCACCCCCAGCTCGCGCTCCAGAAACGCCGCCACCCGACGGTAGGTGATGATCCGGTTGGACAGCTTGCGGATGCTGTGGCCCTCGTCCGGGAATCGCAGGTATTCGACCCGCCCGCCGCGCTCGCGGACGGCGCGCACAAACTGATCCGACTCCGTCACCGGGTCGCGCGGATCGTTGGCCCCGTGAACCACCATAAGCGGTGTCACCACGCGGTCGACATGGGTGATGGGGCTGATCTGGCGAAAAAACTCCCGGTCCTCGGGGTCGTCGATGTTGCCGTACTCGATGCGGTCGCTCGCCTTGAGCTGGGGAGACGCGCCCTCGAGCGCGGTGACCCAGTTGGAGACCCCGACAAACGACACCGCCGCCGCAAACCGGTCGGGCAGCTCGGTGACCGCGGCAAAGGTCATGTACCCGCCGTAGGAACCCCCCATCACCGCGGCGCGTTGGGCATCGACGCGGCCATCGGCGGCGAGAAAGTCGAGGGCATCGGCCATGTCGCGGACCGCGTTGGGGCGCAGCCGGCCGTTGTCGAGTCGGGAGAAAGTCTTGCCGTATCCGGTCGAGCCGCGGAAGTTGAGATCGAAGACCGCGATCCCACGCGCCAGCAGATACTGGTGCGCGGCATTGAATCGCGGGCGCGCCTGTCCGGTCGGGCCGCCGTGGACGGCCAGCAAGACCGGCGGCAGCTCGTCGCCCGTGGTTCCGGGACGCGCTGCCGGCAGATAGAGAAGACCGTGGAGCGCGACTCCATCGCGAGCCGCAAAGCTCAGGTGCACCGGGACCGCAAAGCTCTCAGCGGTCAACCCGGCAAGCGCCGAAGCGGTGAGCCGCCGGCCTGCCGCCGCCGCGGGATCCCACAGCCAGACGTCGCCCGGCACCTGCGGACCCCGGACCGCCACCGCCACCTCGGCCGAGCGCTTCGCACGCGCCACGGTATAGATCCCGAGCGGAAGCCGAGGCGCCGGCACTACATCGCCGGTCACCAGATCGCGGGCGCGCAGCGCGGAATACCCGCCTTCATTGGTGGTCCACACCATCAGACGCCCGTCGCGGTCGAGTGAGACCGACTCGACGTCGTTTTCCGGGGTCTCCACAAAGGACAGTTTGCGCGCCCCGAGATCGTAGCGAGCAAGCGCCGCGAACTCACGCCCCTGGTCGGTGACGAGATAAAACCCGCTCCCGTCCGGGATCCACGCGAAGCTCTGGTAGGCGGCCGCCTCCTGCGGACGAAAGAGGGTCTCGAGCTTCCCGCTCTCGAGATCGAGCAGGTGGAGGTCGTTTGCGTCTTCGCCCCGTGTCTCGCTCAGCAACAGCCGTTTGCCGTCCGGGCTCCAGGAGCTGACATAAAGGCCCAACCGGCCGGCCAGTGCGCGACGATCCGTCCCCGAATCGACCTCGACGATGTGGATGTCGAACGAGGCGCCGCCCTCAGAGGTGGTGGCGTAGGCTATTCGCGAGCCATCCGGTGAAAAACCGCCAAACACCCGGAACTTCCGCGACGGGGACAACAGCTCGCGCTCACGCGAGCCGTCCGGCGAGATCAAGTAGAACGCCTCCCGCTCGTCACCGCCGCGGTCGGCGCCGTAGACAATCCAGTCGCCGCGCGGCGACCACTGGTGAAACCGGATACCGTCGTCGCCAAAGGTGAGCTGACGCGGCCAGCCGCCCACTGAATCGACGACCCAGAGCTGCCTGCGGCCGGTGATGTCGGTGGCAAAAGCGACACTTTCGCCACCGGGCGATAGCGACGGCGACGAGGCCGTGCGGACGTTCAGAAAGCGGGTAATGTCGGGCCGTCCTTCGCCGGCGAGGCCCATGTCCCCGGGCACCGGCTGAGGGATGTCTTGCGGACCGGGTGTCGGCGGAACCTCGGCCGCCAAACCGGCCGTCAGCACGATGGTGATCGCAAAAGACGTCAGCGCTCGTTTCATGACTCCTCCGCCTCGCAATACTTGGCGAAACGGGCTGGCGAACGACGTCAGGCGGCGCCCCGGGTCGCCGGTCTCTCGATCGTCGGCGGCGGCGTCATCTGCGTCCGCAGCCCGTCGATGACGCCCCGCACCTTAGCAAAGACAGCCCCGTGGTTGCCCTTGGGAAGCTCGCGGAAAAAGGCCAACGTCAACCCACCCGTCATATAGACGAAGAACGTCAGCCAGTCGCGCAGTTTTCCGTAGCGGCGCAGAAAAACGGCGGCGCTCCTGCCGGTGAAAAAGGTGCGCCGCGGCTCGTAGGCACCGGCTGTCACTGAGACCATGTGCCACAACAACGCCTTGTGGGCGTAAAAACAACGGTAGCCCAGCCGCTTGAGGCGCATACACAAGTCCGCATCCTCACCCGCGAACTGGAGCAGCGGGTCCCAGAAGCCCACCTTCTCGACCACGCTGCGGCGCAGCAGAATCGCGCAGCCGTTGATGTAGCCCACCTCCTCGTCGCGGTCGTACTGGCCACGGTCGATCTCTCCCATCCCCCGCTCACGCGTCGCCGACTCCTTGAATTGCAGGATCCCTCCAGCCGACCACAGGCGGTCGCGATCCTCGTAGTAGTAGCTCTTGGGCCCGACACAACCGATGCTGGAGGACGTCTCCGCCACCTTGACCATCTCGGTGAGCATGTCGGGCGCCACCTCGATGTCGTTGTTGAGCGAGAGCAGATAGTCGTAGTCGCCCGCCAGGCCCCGCTCGAGCCCCGCGTTGAGACCACCGACCGGCCCGCCGTTCTCCTCCAGCCGCACGTTGACGACATCCGGAAAGGCCTCGGCTATCGCCTCGGTCGAGCCGTCGGTCGAGCCATTATCGACGTGCACGATGTCGAAGCTCTCGTAAGTCATCTCGCTCAGGCTGCGGATCGCCTGAAGCGTGATGTCCTTGCCGTTGTAGTTGAGAACGATGGCGGCGACTTTGGGCGGCATGGTGGGAAGCGGCAAGGCTACTGCGAAATCAACCGCCCAGTCCACCAAACACAAAGACGAGCTGACCCAGGCCGGCGAGAAACCCGAGCACCGCCCCGGTCAGGATGAGCTTCATCTCGTCCTCTTGAAAACAGGGCCGCAGGAGATCCTGAAACTCGGCCGGCGGCAAGCTCTCCATGCGCTCCCGCAGCAGCTCCTCGGCACGCTCGGCGCGCTCCCGATTGAACGGCCAGTGGTCGAACGGGTCGGTCGACACCGCCACGGCCTTGTCGCCCACCGACTCTCGCAGCTCGCCGAGCGTTTCCTCCCCCACGACCGCTTGCGACGCCGGAGCAAAACTCTCCATCACCAGGTCGGCGACCGGACGGATGTGACCCTTGATCATCTCGCGGGCGCGCTCGGCGCGGGCGCCATAGAGCATCTCGTAGGTGATGTGCTGAAGGGTGACGATCTCGGTGGTGACCAGCCGGCACCACACCGCGGCGACCTCCGGCTGACGGCGCAGAAAAAGACCCTGGAGCGTCCATCGGCCGATCCGCCTCGGACGCAGAGGACGGAAGATCATGTTGATCGCCAGCCAGTTGGTGGCATAGCCGACCAGAACGCCAAAGAAAGGCAACACCCACCAGGCCTTGTAAAACACCCAGACCGCGAGCTGGCCGAGACCGAACAGAAAACCAAAGTACAGGCCCGACCGCACGATAAACCGGAACTCCTTTGAGCCGGCTTCGAGAAACAAGCGGTTGAGGAGGTTTTTGTCGCTCTCGAGCCGTGTCACCAGCATGTGCTTGAAGTCGATCAACTCCTCGATCGACTCGGTGACGTCCACCACGAGCCCTTCGACCAAACGTGGCATCTCCTCGCGGACTCGCTGGAAGACACCCTGTTTGACCGCCTGCGGCAGCAGGCCCCAGACCCTCGGGTGTCTGTAGAAGAGAATCTCGTCAGTGTAGGCGTCCAGACGGCGGTCCATCACGTGGCTGATGTGCTCGGCGATCTTGCCCGGCTCCATCGAACGAAAGAGCTCATCCAACGTCCCCAGCCGGTGCATGGTCTTGTCGACAAAGATCTCCGCCATCTTGGTCGCCTTGGACGGGATGATCCCCTGCCAGCCCAGAAACGGTCGGATGCCGACAAACTCGTGCGGCCGGAAGGTCAGCTTGATCGCCACCCAGTTGGTGACCCAACCGATCAGTCCCGCGACAAACGGGATCGAAAGGTGCTTCCAGAACTCGGGGTTGTAGAGGGTCGATTCGAGCACGCCCTAGCCTATGTCGTCAGCAGTCCAGCGCCGCGGGGTCGCCCTCCGCTCCTGCTTTCGAAGCGGCCGGCGCGATGTCTTACCTACCCCGCCTGAGCGGCAGCAAGATCCCCAACCCCAGAAGCGCCGCCCAGATCGGCCACGGCCCGCCGGCGCCGGCCAGGATCGCGCCGGCCACCAAGCAAAAGCCCCCGAGTAGCGTGGCCCTCATGCCGGCAAAGGGGTTCTCCGGTGGTCGCCTGGCCGCCCGCTCTACCAGCCGGAGCCCTTCCGACACGAGACGCGGCGTCTTGGCCAGCGTGTCCATCAACTCGGGCAGAGCGGTCAGGCTGTCCTGTGCCAGCTTGAGCGGCCCGAACCGTTCCAAGATCAGCCGGTGGACGTGCTTTTTCGAGACTTGGGCAACGTCGAAATCGGGCAGCAGCAACCGCCCCACCGCCTCGAAGGTGACGATGGCCTTGACCATCAGCACCATTTCCATGGGGAAGTACATACGGTGCTCGGCGCCCCTGGCGATCGACTGCAGGATCAACTGTGCGAGTGAGAACTGATGGAACCGGGCGCGGTGCTCCCAGTGCCGGCAAACCTCCTCGACATCCCGCCGGAAGGCCGCCGGGTCGGATTCCGGTCCGGTCTCGGCGGTCAGCGCAAGATAGTTGGCGGCGTTTTCGGGCTCGCCCGCCACCAGGCTGAAGAAGTAGTAGAGCAGCGTGTGCTTGAGATCTGTGTCGAAGCGGCCCACCATCCCCAGATCGATAAAACCGCACTTGGGGCCCGGCAGGATGACCAGGTTCGCCGGATGGAGGTCGGCGTGGAAGAACCCGTCCCGGTAGAGCATCGAGATGATCGCCTCGGCGCCCAGGTCCACCAGCCGCCGCCGGTCTTCGGGCTCGAGATCGCGCGCCCGCGCGTCCGACGGCTGGATTCCCTCAAGATACTCCATACACAACAGATCGCGGTTGGAATACTCGCGGTAGATGCGTGGGAAGACGATGTCCGGTTGTTCGGCGAAGCTCGACGCAAACGCTTCCGCATTGTCGGCTTCGCGGGCCAGATCCGCCTCGCGCCGCGTGTAGTCGCAGAACTCCCGAATCACTCGCCGGGGCTGATACTGCGGCGCCAGGAGCTGAGCCACGCCGCCGAGCAGCTTGAGCAAGATGGTGTCGCGGCGCAGGGTCTCCCGGATCCCCGGCTTGACCACCTTGAGGATGACTCGCTCGCCCGAGTGAAGGCTCGCCAGGTGTGTTTGACCGATCGACGCCGACCCCAGCGGCCGCGTCGAGATGTGGGCAAACACATCGTCGACCGGCCGGTCCAGGTAGCGCGCCACCAGTTCGTAGAAACGCGGGTACGGAACCGCCGGCAACCGGTCGAGCAGATTCTTGAGCTCGTCGGTGACCGGCCTGGGCAGCAAGTCCTCGCGCATCGAGAGAATCTGGCCCAGCTTGATATAGGTCGGACCCAACATCTCCAGCCGGCGGCGAAGCTGGACCGGGAAGGGGCTTCGTTTGAGCCCGCGATTGACCGGCAGGGCCAGCAGCGCGACGACCGTTCGCAGCAGTAGATTGCGCGGCCGCCGGCGCTCGGACGCGGGCAACGACGAGAGCCCCTTCGCGGCCCCCCCGAGGAGCAAGGCGCTGAAGTGACGACCGGTGGCGAGGAACCGACGCAGGAGTCCTTGACGCCCCGTATCGACGTGTTCTCCGAACTCACGGTCGGTCCCCGGCTTGGCCGGGTCGGCCGCCGGAACTGATTGGTTTTCTTGGACTTGTCGCGATTCCTCAGGCATCGAAGCGACCCCGAGAGAGTCTACCGCGTTCGGTTCCGCCGGTCTGCGGGCGATCCGTAGCCGAGCCCCATCCCGCTGTGACTTGGCATACAATGCCCTCCCCATGAGGCGCCTTGCTCTCTTCTCGCTTCTCTTTGTTCTCGCCTGCGACGACGGCGGGCCGGAGTTCTTGGGTGGCGACACCCGGCTGATCTTCCCCGGCAGCCTGACAGCCGAGGAGAGCGAGCAAGATCACGATTTCGATCTCACCTCGAGCGGTACCATCGAAGTCTTGCTCGAAGAGATTTCGGCCGTTGCCGCCGACACCGGCGAACCGATCGACAACCCCGAGCTGAGAGTCGCGATCGGAAGACCCCGCGAGGGGGTTTGCGCCCCCACCCGGGTCGCCCTACTGGGCGCCAGCGAGTCGTTTATCGTCTTTCTCACACCGGCGGCCTTTTGTCTCAGAGTCGAGCGCTCGGTGATTCTTCCGACCGACTCGATGATCGAATACCAGATCTCCGTCACGCCGGCGCTCTCCTGAGCCTGGCGTCACCGCCCGCCGCGCACAGACAAAAAAACCCGCAACGCCTTTCGGCATTGCGGGTCGGTGAATAACTCCCGGCGGCGACCTACTCTCCCACACCGTTGCCAGTGCAGTACCATCGGCGCTGAGGGGCTTAACTGCCGTGTTCGGAATGGGAACGGGTGTTTCCCCCTCGCCATTGCCACCGGAAAAATTCTAACTGTTAAAGAACTGGTTTTCAGACCGGTCTTTGCAACTGTATCGGGTCATCGACGAAAGAATCCGCCGAAAATAAATCATAAATGGTCAAGCCAAACGGGCTATTAGTACGGGTTAGCTCAACGCCTCGCAGCGCTTACACATCCCGCCTATCAACCTGGTGATCTTCCAGGGCCCTTCAGGGAGACCTCATCTCAGGGGGGGCTTCCCGCTTAGATGCTTTCAGCGGTTATCCTTTCCGAACATAGCTACCCAGCTGTGCCGCTGGCGCGACAACTGGTGCACCAGAGGTTCGTCCATCCCGGTCCTCTCGTACTAGGGACAGATCCCTTCAAGTCTCCTACGCCCACATAAGATAGGGACCGAACTGTCTCACGACGTTCTAAACCCAGCTCACGTACCACTTTAATCGGCGAACAGCCGAACCCTTGGGACCTGCTTCAGCCCCAGGATGTGATGAGCCGACATCGAGGTGCCAAACCGCGTCGTCGATGTGAACTCTTGGACGCGATCAGCCTGTTATCCCCGGCGTACCTTTTATCCGTTTAGCGATGGCCCTTCCATACGGAACCACCGGATCACTAGAGCCTACTTTCGTACCTGCTCGACTTGTAGGTCTCGCAGTCAAGCTCCCTTCTGCTCTTACACTCTACGGCTGGTTTCCAATCAGCCTGAGGGAACCTTCGCGCGCCTCCGTTACTTTTTGGGAGGCGACCGCCCCAGTCAAACTACCCGCCTGACAGTGTCCCCGACCCGGTTCACGGGCCTAGGTTAGAACTCCAATACGATAAGGGTGGTATTTCACCATTGGCTCCACCGAAGCTAGCGCTCCGGCTTCAAAGCCTCCCACCTATCCTACACATACCGCACCGGGGTTCAATGCCAAGTTATAGTAAAGGTGCACAGGGTCTTTCCGTCTTTATGCGGGTAACCGGCATCTTCACCGGTACTACAGATTCGCTGAGCCCCTTGTGGAGACAGTGCCCAGATCGTTACGCCATTCGTGCAGGTCGGAACTTCACGTGATTCCGCGCTTTCGCGCGGCGCAGACTATACCTTCACCTGATCGCCAGCGAGCTGAGAATCTCGTGGCCGGAGTACTTCCGCTTGCCTGATGAGTTCATCTTCATTGCCGCTTCGACCGCCTGCTCAAACCCCCTGGGTGTTCGGTGCTTTCCGGCGTAGATCACCGAGCAGATCTCACTAAAGAGCTCTACGTCGGCTTGCTTCGACGACAGCAATGGAAACCGATCGAAGTGGGCGAGCACAGTTTCGACTAAGTCACTGATGCTTCTCACTTCGAATTTGAGGGTGTTGTCAGATCGATCGGGACGGATGGAACCACAGTTCCACTTCTCCTGGATGATGTAGAGGAGCTGAGCTCGGTCGGCGTTCTGACTGACCGAGAAGCTGGGGCGAATCTCCCAACCGAGGCGATGTCGATCGCTCGGTTGGAACGAGACGCAAAAGCAGCCTTCTCCATCTACAAATCCGGAAATGTATGAATTGATACTCATGGCAAGGACCAGGGCCGGCGTGTTATGGGCTTTCGCCCATCCAGGGATCTCACCCCTGAGTCGTTACGGGGATCGTCGTTCCGACGATCTTACCCTCGGTATTGCCCGCGGCGCACCTGCATGCGCCGGGAGGGTTCCACCGATTTGAGCCGGTTTTCTGGCTGGGATCGCTCCCAACCGGGGCAATTGCTTACCCGACAAGGAATTTCGCTACCTTAGGACCGTTCGCATTTGTTACTCACCGCTCGCGCGGCGGGCGCAGTCATTTCTGCCACGCTCTGCATGTCGCCATGCAGGTCGGACTGTCTCATCTTCTACTAGACGGATTTCACTAGAGAAGTCTGGCGTACAGTCTCTGAGGATTCTCGAGATCCACTCGAGTCTTTCCTGCTGATTGTCCGCACCTCACGCATTGTCACTGCCGTCTTGCGACGACGAGTAGCGGAGGATCCTCGGATGTTCCAGCATTTAGCCAGATTTATTTACGTAACTACAACGGTTTCATAGTTACGGCCGCCGTTTACCGGGGCTTCGATTCAGAGCTTCGCCCGAGGGCTAACCCTTCCTCTTAACCTTCCGGCACCGGGCAGGCGTCAGACCCTATACGTCGTTTTCGACTTTGCAGAGTCCTGTGTTTTTAGTAAACAGTCGCCTGGGCCTGGTCACTGCGACCGCCAAGAGCTCAGAGAGCAAGTCTCATCACCCCCAGCGGCACACCTTCTCCCGAAGTTACGGTGTTAATTTGCCGAGTTCCTTCACAAGGGATCACTCAAGCGCCTTGGGATCCTCTCCCCGTCTACGTGTGTCCGTTTGCGGTACGGTCACCCTGATCTCTCCTTAGAGGTTTTTCTTGGCAGCATGGAATTACCCGCTTTGTTGCCCGAAGGCTTCGACATCGCGTCTCAAGGTTAAGAAGCGACGGATTTTCCTATCGCTTCCCTCTACACGCTTGAACCTACACATCCAATGGTAGGCCGGACTATCCTCCTGCGTCACCCCATCGTACAAACGAAATCAGAGCGGTACAGGAATATTAACCTGTTTCCCATCGACTACGCTTTTCAGCCTCGCCTTAGGGACCGACTGACCCTGAGCGGATTGGCCTTGCTCAGGAAACCTTAGACTTACGGCGAGCAGGGTTCTCACCTGCTTTATCGCTACTTGTGCCGGCAGGGT